>JAVWJP010000033.1:0-4999 GCA_036638975.1 Hydrogenoanaerobacterium sp. | reverse complement strand
TTTTTATATATGTTTGATAACTGTTTCTATTATACTACGCTTGTATACTTTTGTAAAGAAAAATTATGCGCTAAAGACATTTTTTAAGGTACTCGCCGGTATATGATTTTTTACATTTTACAATTTCTTCGGGTACTCCGGCAAACAGAACTTCCCCGCCCTTATCGCCGCCGTCAGGTCCTAAATCTATAAGATAATCTGCTGTCTTTATCATATCCAAATTATGTTCAATTAATACAATTGAATTTCCCGCATCAACCAGTTTTTGCAGCACCTCTATAAGCTTATGCACATCGGCTGTATGAAGACCTGTTGTCGGCTCATCTAAAATATAAATGGTTTTCCCTGTGGGACGTTTAGAAAGCTCTGTAGCAAGTTTAACGCGCTGCGCTTCTCCACCGGAAAGTGTAGTTGCGGGCTGCCCTACTTTAACATAACCAAGCCCTACATCATAAAGTGTTTGCAGCTTGCGCTTTATTTTAGGAAGATTATCAAAAAAAGCAAGTGCTTCCTCTACGGTCATCTCTAAAACATCATGTATGGATTTATCTTTATATTTTACTTCAAGTGTTTCGCGGTTGTACCGCTTGCCCTTACAAACCTCGCATGGCACAAAAACGTCTGGTAAAAAGTGCATTTCTATTTGCAATATTCCGTCGCCCTCACAAGCTTCACAGCGCCCGCCTTTTACGTTAAAAGAAAAACGACCGGAGGTATATCCGCGTGTTTTTGCAGCATTGGTAGAGGCAAAAAGTTCTCGTATATCAGTAAAAACTCCTGTGTAAGTGGCGGGGTTACTGCGTGGTGTTCGCCCTATGGGAGATTGATCTATATTTATAACCTTGTCCAAGTACTCAAGCCCTAAAATATCCTTATGCTTACCCGCCCTAATGCGAGAGCCATTGAGAGAAGCAGCAAGCTTTTTATATAATATTTCGTTTACCAAAGAGCTTTTGCCGCTGCCTGAAACACCGGTTACAACTGTAAAAGTGCCAAGAGGTATTTTAACGTCAATATTTTTTAAATTATTCTCTGCCGCACCCTTTACTTCAAGCCAATTGCCATTCCCTGCTCGACGCACTTTAGGCACGGGTATCTTCATTTTACCGCTTAAATACTGCCCTGTTATAGATGCCCTACAGGCTTCTATTTGCTTTACCGTGCCGGCGCAAACCACGTTTCCGCCATGCACACCGGCACCCGGACCAATGTCAACTATATAGTCGGCATTTCGCATTGTGTCCTCGTCGTGTTCCACTACTATCAAAGTATTTCCTAAATCTCTAAGACGTTTTAAAGTAGCAATAAGCTTGTCATTGTCCTTTTGGTGCAAGCCAATGCTTGGTTCGTCAAGTATATATAAAACCCCCATAAGTGACGAGCCTATTTGTGTTGCCAGCCGTATACGCTGGTTTTCTCCGCCGGAAAGCGTACCTGCGGCGCGAGCGAGCGTTAAATATTCAAGCCCTACACTTTGCAAAAAGCCAAGGCGTTCTTTTATCTCCTTTAAAATTTGCTCGGCAATCATAAGTTCGCGTTCTGTAAGTTTTAAGTTCTCTAAAAAAGCGAGTGCTTTAACTACCGACATCTTACAAAAATCGCTTATATTTATTCCGCCCACAAGTACAGAAAGATATATATTTTTAAGCCTGTCGCCGTTACAATCGGGACAGCGCTCAGAGCTCATATAAATGGTAAGCTCGGACTTCATCCATTCGCTGTTAGTAACTCTAAAGCGGCGCTCTAAGTTATTTACAACACCTTCAAAATCGGTTTGATACTTCCCCTGCATAGATCCGGCATCTCGGTAAATTGAAAATTTATCGCCGTTTGTTCCGTAAAGTAAAACATCTTTACAGCCTTGAGGCAGGTCTTTATAAGGTGTATCTAGTGAAAAGTTGTATTTTTTTGCTAAGCCTTCATAATAGCTCTGTGCCATTCCGCCCTCTGCAAAATACCAACCGCTGGCTTTTATTGCACCCTGCCTTATAGAAAGGTTTTTGTTTGGTACAATAAGTTCGGGGTCTACCTTCATAAATGTCCCAAGCCCTGTGCATTTTTCGCAGGCTCCCTGCGGGCTGTTGAACGAAAACATTCTTGGGGTAAGCTCCTCCATGCTTATATTATGCTCAGGACAAGCGTAGTTTTGAGAAAAAAGCATTTCTTTTCCGTTTAAAACATCTATCATAATCAGCCCGCCAGAGAGAGTTACTGCTGTTTCAAGTGAATCTGAAAGACGCGATTTTATGTTATCTTTAACCACTAATCTATCTACAACAATTTCTATGTTATGTTTTTTGTTTTTATCAAGCTTTATTTCTTCGGTTAAATCATAAATATTACCGTCGGCGCGCACACGTGCGTAACCCGAACGCTTTGCTGTTTCAAATTCTTTTAAATGCTCGCCCTTTCGCCCGCGTATAATAGGTGCCAATACTTGTATTTTTGTGCCTTGTGGCAAAAGTAAAATTTGGTCTACCATTTGGTCTATTGTTTGTTGCTGTATGGGTCTGCCACAAACAGGACAATGTGGAATACCTATGCGTGCATAAAGCAAGCGTAAATAGTCGTATATTTCGGTAACTGTGCCAACTGTAGAGCGAGGGTTTTTAGATGTCGTTTTTTGGTCTATAGAAATTGCAGGTGAAAGCCCCTCTATAGAGTCGACATCGGGTTTTTCCATTTGCCCTAAAAACTGCCTTGCGTAGCTCGAAAGGCTTTCAACATAACGTCTTTGTCCGTCTGCATATATAGTATCAAAGGCAAGAGAGCTTTTGCCTGAGCCAGAAAGACCTGTAAAAACCACAAGCTTATCACGTGGGATTTCAAGATTGATATTTTTTAGATTGTGTTCTCTTGCGCCTTTAATTATAATTTTATTATTTGTTGACAATATATCTCCTCCGTGCCACAAGCACCGGCAGTGTTATTTTGGTATACGCGCCGACGCAAATTCGTTTTGTTCTTTAAGCTTTTTTATTTTATCGCGCAAATATGCGGCATGTTCAAACTCAAGCATTTTAGCGGCATTTTTCATTTCAAGCGTGAATTGTGCTATAAGTGCTTCGCGTTCACGAGAATTAAGCTTTTTGCCGCGAGATTTTTCTTCGGTAGTGTTTTTTGATGAAATTTCTAAAACGTCACGTACATCTTTTATAATAGTTTGCGGTGTAATACCATTCGCAGTGTTATAAGCGGTTTGCAGGGCTCGACGCCTTTCAGTTTCGTATATTGCACGCTCCATAGAACATGTTACGTGGTCGGCATACATTATAACCTTTCCCTCAGAGTTTCTTGCAGCGCGTCCTATTGTTTGTATAAGTGATGTTTCAGAGCGTAAAAAGCCCTCTTTATCGGCATCAAGTATTGCGACAAGAGAAACCTCAGGAATATCCAGACCTTCGCGCAGCAGGTTAATACCAACTAATACATCAAACTCGCCAAGACGCAAATCCCTTATAATTTCCATACGTTCTATGGTGTCTATATCGTGGTGCATATAGCGTATTTTTACACCCATTCCTTCAAAATAAGTTGTCAAATCTTCAGCCATCTTTTTTGTAAGAGTGGTGACAAGCACGCGTTCTTTTTTTGCCGACCGCATATTTATTTCAGAGAGCAAATCGTCTATCTGCCCTTCTACCGGCTTGACTATAATCTCGGGGTCTACTAGCCCTGTAGGACGAATAATTTGTTCTACAATTTGGCTGCTGTGTTCTTTTTCAAATGGACCTATTGTTGCACTTACATATATTGATTGATTTATTTTACCGTAAAATTCGTCAAAATTTAAAGGTCTGTTGTCATATGCAGACGGCAGCCTAAAGCCGTAGTCTATAAGGTTCTTTTTACGTGCGTGGTCACCGCCGAACATACCTCTTACCTGTGGCAGTGTAACATGAGATTCATCTACAAAAAGCAAAAAATCTTTGGGAAAATAATCTATAAGCGTAGTTGGCATACTGCCCGGCGCGCGACCGGAAAGCACCCGCGAATAGTTTTCTATGCCACTGCAAAAGCCTATTTCGTGCATCATTTCTAAGTCGTAGCTTGTACGTTCGGCAATGCGCTGTGCCTCTATAAGCTTACCGTTTTCGCTAAAAAACTTTACTCGCTCATCGCACTCCTGCTGTAATTCTACGATAGATTCCTCTAAGCGGTCTTTAGGCACAATATAATGGCTGGCAGGATAAATTACGGCGCTTTTAACATCTGTTTTTACTTCTCCTGTAACAGTGTTAATCTCGCTTAGCCGTTCTATTTCGTCACCAAAAAATTCAATTCTTATTGCAGTTTCCCCCGAATATGTCGGAAAAACCTCTACAACATCGCCGCGTACACGAAATTTATTTCTTACAAAGTTTATATCATTGCGTTCGTATTGTATTTCGACAAGTTTTTTTATAAGCTCGTCACGCTCGCGCTTTTGCCACAGACGCAAGGATATAACCATATTTTTATAGTCAATTGGGTCACCCAAGCTATAAATACACGAAACGCTTGAAACAACTATTACATCTCGCCGTTCACCAAGAGCCGCAGTTGCCGAATGGCGCAGCCGCTCTATTTCGTCATTAATTGCGCTGTCTTTTTCAATGTAGGTGTCTGTATTTGCTATATATGCCTCCGGCTGGTAGTAGTCGTAATAGCTGACAAAGTATTCAACAGCGGCATTTGGGAAAAACTCGCGGAACTCAGAGCAAAGCTGTGCGGCAAGTGTTTTATTATGCGCCAAAACAAGCGTAGGTCTGTTAACCTGCGTTATAATATTAGCCATAGTAAAAGTTTTTCCGCTTCCGGTTACGCCAAGAAGCGACTGCTCGTGCAAACCGTCATTAAGCCCTTTGACAAGATTTTTTATTGCTTCAGGTTGGTCACCTGTCGGTTTATAATGCGAAACAAGCTCAAACTTATCCATTTAACCACTCCGTTCGCTGACTATAAACATACGTTCTTTTACATTATATACCCTCAGCCATATTTCGTCAAATGTTTTTTG
>JAVWJP010000032.1:0-5916 GCA_036638975.1 Hydrogenoanaerobacterium sp. | reverse complement strand
GTACTGCTTTGCAAAATACCTCTTGCATTGTCATTTTAGCATAACTTAACGAAATGTGTCAATATTTCCACGATTTCACATTTCAGCTTTATAACGCTACCAAATTTTTCTGTTCGCTTCTTCTGGGATATCCGCATTTATAACAGTTTTTTTCGATTTACATAAACAAGCTTACTAAGCATAAAGCAAGCAAGCGGAATTGAGGGGAAATCTAATAACTGTGTTTGACAAAATAGCCGTATATGGCTATAATAAAAGCAAGAGGTAATCGCACCGCGTAAAGTGCGGTTGCCGCTAAGAAGAAGCTATTTTGGAGATAGACTCCTAGTAGTCATCCTGCGGGTAGGCAGGGTGGCTACTACTTTTTTTGGCAAATCATGATTATGTATACTACTAGCATAGCTAGTTCCATACTCAACATAAGTGCTTCATAAGTAGTCAGAGCCATCACCTCCTCTCGGAGGGAACTGGCAACCACACTGCTTTGCAAAATACCTCTTGCATTGTCATTTTAGCATAACTTAACGAAATGTGTCAATATTTCCACGATTTCATGTTTCAGCTTTATAACGCTACCAAATTTTTCTGTTCGCTTCTTCTGGGATATCCTCATTTATAACAGGTATTTCTTCGTGTGTATAATCATTAAAGAAAGTACCGAATTTTAAGGTAATATTAGCTTGATTTTTTTTGAGCAGTATGCTATTTTCTTGAATTTCACTGCTGAATGATTTCATCAGCCACATAATATCAGAGTTTGATAGGCTGATTTTATTTTCGCTCAAAATATTCTCCACTACTTGCAAGCGGTTCATCATTAGATGATTGGCATTAAGAATTTTAGAGGAAACTGCCTCCATATCCTCCAGCAGCTTTTCTGTCTCTTTAAAAAAAGCTATGCTTTTATCCTTTTGCGCCTTGTAATCATCGGTTAAACATTCTAACTGCGTTACTTGCTTTTCATAAAGTTTAGCGCTCTCCTCGCCAAAAAGCTTCACTTGATTGTTAAGCTCCGCAAGGCTAACCTTTTCTTTCCTGCTTTTTAAAAATAAATCTATAATACCCATAACCATCACCGCCACAATTATTAGTACAACAGCTTCTAAAACGTACATCTTTTCACCTCCAGTATATCAGAATGGTTTTAATGCCACAAGCCGCATAAGCGAAATTTTCGACAAGTTTTTCTAGCACTTTCTGAAGCAGTTATTTTTCGATTTACATAAACAAGCTTACTAAGCATAAAGGGAGCAAGCGGAATTGAGGGGAAATCTAATAACTATGTTTGACAAAATAGACATATATGGCTATAATAAAAGCAAGAGGTAATCGCACCGCCTAATGTGCGGTTGCCGCGAGAAATGGAAAACTAGAATTGCTCCTAATTACCACTCTGCGGCTGTGCAGAGTGGTAATTACTTTTTGGAGCAATATGTAATAATTTGAACAACTAGCATTGCCAGTCCCAAAGAAAACATAAGTGCCTCATAAGTAACCGTACCAATCACCCCCTTTCGGAAAGTGACGGCAACCACAGTGTCTGCCCCATCGGGTACTGCTTTGCAAAATACCTCTTGCATTGTCATTTTAGCATAACTTAACGAAATGTGTCAATGTTACCCTATTTTATAAGCTCCTTTTTTAATCATATTTTTGCTATTTCATTTCTCACTTGAGAACCACCAAAACAGCGGTAACTGCCTCATCAAAACAGTGTTGCCATTATCCACTATAAAGTCAATGCCTTCTATCCACTTTTTGCCGTATGGAACATTTACTGTGTGGCTTTCAAGCCTTTTCTGAAACCCTGCCTTGCTCCTTAAAAAACCACGACATCTTTTAAAGATATACTTACAAAGTGCATAGCTGCGTGAAACCCCATATAGTCTGCATAAAATAGGACGAACAGGATAAATTGAACAAGCACCGTCTTTTAAAAAGATACATGGTGCAAAGCCCTTTGGCACTTTATTATCATCAAAGCTATCTGCCTGCACAACAGGGGATAATAATTTATCAAACTCATTCGGATAGCTGTCTTTAAGCTTTTGCCTCTGCTCTACGGCTGCTTGGTGATTTGATACACCGTGCGCAGCTACATATTGGCGAATTGCTAAATACTCGCTCTCTGAAATATAAAAGTATTCATCACAACAATCAGAACAACCCTTGTAACAAAAAAACTTTACGTTATTTTCCTCCTGCTGTTTTTTAATTATTTCATCAATATTATCGTACTCTGCAAGAGCATTTTTTAGTAGCAGCTCGTCATAGTTTTTTTCGTTAAGGTGTGCCTTCATGTTTGTGCAGCCTCTTTCTCTTATAAAAAAGCCCTCTCGTTGCAAAGCCTTTAATTTCTGTACTCTTTTAGAGTTCGTAAACGCTTTTCGAGCGGTCATTCCTATACTTATATCAGTCAAAATTCACACCTTCATTCTAACATAGTTATGTCTTAATTTTTATATTAAGCTTACTAAGCATAAAGCACCCAACCCCACAAGCATAAATGGAGCAAGCGGAACGGCAGTAGCTGTGCGCTTGCCCCTTATTTTTTGCAGCAGCAGCCACGCCGCAAGCCCCAGCTGAGAAAAAAGTAAAATAACAAGCGCCGACTGAAAGCCTATGCAACAAGCAGTGGCAGCGAGAAGCTTAATATCACCGCCGCCCAAAGCACAGCCATCTTTGCCTTTTCTTTTAAGCAGGTAATCTCCAAATAAGCCGAGGCTTAAAAAAAACAGCAGAGCAGCTGCACCATTGAATAGCGGAATATACAAAGGTACTCCCTTATACATACAATGCACAAAGGTGGATAACGTCAGCAGAACCGGCAAAAGATTTGGAATGTATCGGCTTCGCAGGTCGGTTATTGTAGCGACTGTATAAGAAGCAAAAAGCGCTATAAAAATAAGCACAGGCATTTTAATAAGACATTGGCTCAATAGCCTTTAGGTTATTGCTAAGCTGTGGTGACAAAAGCTTCTGCCCAAATTTTGTGTCAGCGCTCTGATATTTAAAAGAGCTTTTTTCTTCCATAACAGAAACAATAGAGCCTGCCAGCTCCTGCGGCCGCTTGTCAAAGTGTATGCTTGCCTTCTGCCAAGTGCCATGCGTATTATTAATGCCATTAAGCAGCTTTATTCCCCGCGCCGGCGGTTCCCATTCTCTTAGGTTATGCGTGTAATCATCAAGCAGAAAATCTGTAGGCTTTACGCCGTTTGGTATATAATCTTTCTTGCTCTGCCCGCATGGAGGGAAGATGCGATGGGCGCTGTCTATTTCCGGCAAGTATTTATCAAGCCATGCGTTTTTCTCTGCCAGTGCATAGGGGCTGTCCGAAAGATAAGCCGATAAAATATTAACTTCAATTTCGGGGTGCTCACTGACAATCAGCTTTACGGAATCGACTACGTTTTGTATGGGTGCTAGGTCTGCAAAATACCCCTTTTCATACAATGTTTCAAGCTTACTTGCAGGTGTGAACACCGCAAGCGTACCGTCCATATCGACAAACAGACGCTGCTGTGCAGGGCTTTCGCCTGCATTTACTATATCGGGCTTAGCTGCATTACTTTTAAAAGCAGCAAACTCATTTAATTGCTCTTGCTCTTCTGCTTTCGGTGGCTTTAAAAGGTCACTTAGCTCCTTATTTATTAAGTCTAGTCTTTCAGAACATTGCCGACGGTAATATTCACTGGTTTTAGGGTCATTTATTCTTTTTTGTGTGTTCTTAATGTTGCGCTGTAAATAATGTATCTTCGCAAGCTTACATCCTTCTGCCGCTTCGCTGTAATATTTTTCATTCGAGTAAAATTCAATCGAGTCAGTTTCAAAATAATCTATCATGCCATTGCTATCATTTTTCACATTAAATAACCCAATGGGGAAATGGTCGCTATACCTATCAACATAAAATGAAATATATAATGGTTGAATATCGCCGCGCCCCTGTGAAGTGATATTCGATTGATAGCTACCCTTAATCAGCTTCCCATCAACTTTAATTCCATTCCATAAAAACTTAACCTCATGCTCCTGCTTTGTGTTCTCCATTTGCTATGCCTCCTATTACTTATTTTCCTTATAAAATTTTACTGCTCGTAAAATGTAATCCGAAATCTCGTTGCCCTCCAGCTCTGTAGGGATATAGGACAGCACCTTATTTAAAACAGGGTTGCTAAACTTGATTTTACGCCCATTAGACTTTTTTGCCTTTTGCGGGTAAAACATACGGTCAAGTACTATGAACGTAACCGGTGAAAGCTCCTGCGAATATTTTTTGATGTTTTCCGACTGCTCCACCGAAAGCATAACTTTGTGCTCTTTTAAATAAGCCTCTGTTATCTCCTGCTCATCGACTGAAAGATATGAAAGATTAACACCTGCACGGAAAGGAAGTATATCGTCATCTACCATTTGCAAAAGAGAAGGAATAAGCTCTGTCAAGCGTATATAACGCTGAACCTGCCTTTCGCCATCTCCGTTAGCCTTACCTACTAATTCGGCAGAGCTTAGCCTCCCGACCATTGGTCGGGAGGTCATGTCAGTAGAGTTCAAAGCCCCGACCATTGGTCGGGAGGTCATGTCAGTAGAGTTCAAAGCCCCGACCATTGGTCGGGAGGTCAAATCAGTGCGTTCACCTTGCCTTTTTGTAGCCTCCAGCTGCATTTTATACGCAAAGGCTTTCTCACTGGGCAGCAGCTTGTCGCGCTGGTTCAAGTTTGTTGTCACCATTATAAGCGCGGCTTCGTCCTCTCCCACATCTTTTACTATCGCAGGCACTTCCAAAAGCCCCGCAGCTTCGGCGGCAGCCACACGGTTATGCCCCGCAAGTATCTGAAAATAGCTGTATAGGTGCTCGTCATCGGCGGGCATTGGGCGAACAATTATAGGGCAGAGCACACCGTTTTGCGCAATGTCCTCGCTAAGCTCCTGCAAGCGCTGCATCGAATATGGGTGAAATGGCTGGTTTGGGTAGGGCTGCAAATCTGCTATGCTAAGCTTTTGTATATCTCCCTTTGGCGTGCCGCCAAACAGTGCATCGTACGATTCGGCGGGAGTGGGAATAGACAGACGTGTTCTTAAACTACTCATTTGTTATTTCCTCCACAACCTCCATATATTTTTTACCAAGCCTGCTGTTCTTAGTTTCGACAAGGCTTTTTTGTGCAGAGGTGGAAGTGGCTGCTTCTGCAAGGCGCGGTATAACTGTGCTGTAGACTTTACTGCCAAAGCTTTCGCGCAAAAGCAGCTCTACGTCCTTTGCCATGTTTGTACGTGCATCACACATGGTTATAAGTATTCCGCCGATGGAAAGCGCGGGGTTTTGGTTGTGCCGTATTCGCTCGTAGGTGTCAAGCAGCGCGCTTACACCATCAACCGCAAATTTCTCTGCCTGCACAGGTATTATTATTTTATCGCTTGCCACTAAAGCATTTACCACCAGCAGGTCTAAAGACGGGCGGCAGTCTATAAGTATAAAATCGTATTTATCAAAGTATGAGCTGCTAAGTATGCGCCGCAGCACAGTGTCACTGTCGCGGTCATTGCTTAAAATACTTGTGGTGGTTGCAAGCATTTTTGAGGACGGTATATAGTCAAGACCCTCTGCGCCGGTAAGAATATATGTACTGTGGTTAAGCGGCTGCCGTGCAACCTCAGAATATATAAGCTCGCTTATCGTTGGTCCGGTGCTAAAATCAAAGCCCAAATAATCGGACAAATTGCCCTGCTGGTCGAGGTCTATAAGCAGCACCTTTTTGCCCGCCTTGTTAAGCCCTGCACCTATATTTAGGGTCGTTGTGGTTTTACCGACACCACCTTTTTCATTTGCAACTGAAATAACAATTGGTTTACTCATCTGTTTTTCCTCCTGTTGTTTTTATTCGTATTGTAAAGTTAAATGAAAGTTGAGAACCT
>JAVWJP010000031.1:0-8768 GCA_036638975.1 Hydrogenoanaerobacterium sp. | reverse complement strand
GCTGAAATAGTAGTAGCGGTAAAGCCTTAGCTTTAGCCCCCACCGCCTGCGGCGGCGGCGTGCCGTTTGTTTACCGTGCTGAAATAGTAGTAGCGGTAAAGCCTTAGCTTTAGCTCCCACCGCCTGCGGCGGCGGCGTGCCGTTTGCTTACCGTGCTGAAATAGTAGTAGCGGTAAAGCCTTAGCTTTAGCCCCCACCGCCTGCGGCGGTGGAATGCCGTTTGTTTACCGTGCTGAAAATATTGTTAAGGAGGTGCGCCCTAATGGCAGTTTATCTTCTCATACCCGCCATAATAGTATCTTACGTTTTTTACGTCTACTCGGTCTACCGCTGCCGCCTGCGCACACGCGTCATGGCAAAGGCGCTTACAAGCCTTATTTTTGTGGCAATAGCTGTAGTTTCGCACTATGTGTCCGGTTCAAACAAACGCTACTTTGTATTTATGCTTGTGGCGCTTTCACTTTGCACCTTTGGCGACGTTTTTTTAGAAATTTCAAAAACAGACTACTACGGAATCAATTACTTTATATACAGCCTCGGCTTCTTTTTTGCGGCACACGTCGCTTTTTGTGCTTTGTTCTGTGTACTTACAGGCGTATACCCCGTAGATTTTTTTGCGACCGCCGCATTTTTGGCATTACTGGCGCTTATCGGGCGCAAGCTTAAACTTGATTTTTTAAACATGGACAGCTACGTTTTGGGCTATGCCGTTGTAATTTCGTTTATGTTTGTAAAGTCGCTTTCGCTGCTTTACGGAATGCGCATTTACGTGGCATATAACGTACTTGTGGCGCTTGGCGCGGGTCTGTTTTTTATTGCCAGCATCTCATATGCAATTCTTCTTTTTGGCAAAAAACGCCCCCGTCCGCTTACAACAGCAACAACCGGTATTTATTATACAGGGCAGGTGCTTTTGGCTTTAAGCGTACTGTTTACAAAATAAGAAGCGGCCGTTATAAACAGCCGCTTCTTTTATATCACGCAAAGATAAACCAAAAAGAAATGAAAAACGCTGCCCAAAAGCACAAAAATATGAAACAATTCGTGAAAACCAAAACACTTACCTATATTCGGCTTTTTAATCATATATATAATTCCGCCGGCAGTGTAGCTTAAACCGCCCATTATGAGAAGTACTATTGCAAGCCCACTCATGCGCGTAAATACCGAAACATCTACCAGCACCGCCCAGCCCATTATTAAATACATACAGGTTTGCAGCCAGCGAGGTGCACCAAACCAGCACAGCTTCATTATAATTCCGCCAAAAGCAAACGCCCATATAAATATTGTAAAAAAAATATTATTTGGTGACGGCAAAAAATTAAGCATAATAGGTGTATAAGTGCCCGCTATAAGTACAAAAATCATAGAATGGTCAAGCTTGCGCAGCACAAGCAACGCCTTGTCGCTTACATTGACAAAGTGGTAAACAGAGCTTGCCGTGTAAAGCGCCACAAGCGAAAGCCCAAAAAGCGCCGACGATATTATTTTTATAAGCGATGGCTGCGGCTGAGTTATACTTTTAAAAAGCAAAAGGCACAGCCCCAACACAGAAATTACCGCCCCATAAAAATGAGTAAGGCTGCTTATAGGGTCCCTTGCTTTTTGTAAATAATTTTTTATCATTTATTTTACCGTCTTTCATAGCTGTTTTTCTTTTCTGTATACGATAAATATTATAGCACAAATGTTAAGGTTTTTTCTACACTGCTGTCATAATAACGATATTTAACAAATATATGCGTTTTTACACCTTGTTTTTTACCATTTATCTGATATACTTGTTATTATCCTTGATATTTATTTAGATAGCCTTAAAAATATTAAGCAAGGGGGTAAAGCTTTTGATGCTTAATATGATTTATAAAAATGCACTTTTTATAATATCACTTATATTTATAATGTTCGGCATATTTTTTGCAGTGCTGGCATATTTTGATATGAAATCTCAAAAAGCACTAAAAAAGCTTGCCTACGAGGACAGCCTTACAGGGCTTTCGACCCTTACAAAATTTAAGCTTGATGCAAAAAACCTTTTAAAAAATGCAAAATCAGGCGAATACACTTTAAGCACAATAGATGTAGACAACTTTAAATTCATCAACGATTCTTTTGGCTATTCTGTTGGTGATGAAGCGCTTGTAAGTATAGCAAAGCATTTTAAAGCAGGCACTTATACGGGCGAGCTGCTTGCCAGAACAAGCGCCGATAACTTTGCGTTTTTAGGCAAAACAACCTCTTACGGTATTTTAATAAAGCGCTTTAACGAGCTTGCACAAATGGGCGGGCACATATACCCTATACTGCCGGAGCATTACTCTGTAAGCTTTAGCTGCGGCAGCTACGTAATTACAGACCCTAAGATTGATTTGTCGCTGATGCTTGACAGGGCAAATATGGCACGAAAATCCATAAAGGGCGGGCACGGCAGCCTGATGACCGAATATACCGAAGAAATGAACGAGCAAATGCAGTGGAAGCGTGAGGTTACGCTCTCGATGGAGCTTGCGCTTAAAAAAGAGGAATTTGTTGTTTTTTTACAGCCAAAGTATTCGTTTAAAGACGGCAAAATTGTCGGAGCAGAGGCATTAATTCGCTGGAATCACCCACAAAAGGGGCTTATACCCCCAATTATGTTTGTTCCTATTTTTGAAAAAAACGGTTTTATCAAAAAGATAGATTTATATGTGTTCGAGCAAACGTGTCAAATGTTTGCCCGCTGGCGAAATGCCGGATTCGGAGATATACCGATAACGGTTTCTGTCAACCTTTCACGCCTGCATATCCACAATGCAGATTTGGCAGAGCAGCTTCTTGAAATAACTCAGAAATACGAAATAGACCCTTCACTTATAGAGCTTGAGCTTACAGAAAGCATGGTGTTTTATAACACGGTAGAGCTTATAGACACAATGCACAAGCTTAAATCGGTAGGTTTTAAAATATCGGTAGATGATTTTGGAAGCGGCTATTCGTCGCTTAACCTGCTTAAAGATTTGCCTGCGGATATTTTAAAGCTGGATAAAGCGTTTTTAGACGGGCTTGAAAGCTCTGACAGCAATAACGCCGGACAAATGATTATTAAAAAAATAATTGAGATGGCACAGTGCCTTAACCTTATAACCGTTGCCGAAGGCGTAGAAACAGCCGAGCAAGTAAAAATGCTTACGCAGATGGGCTGCAACATTGCACAGGGGTACTACTACGCAAAGCCTATGCCTATGAAGGAGTTTGAAAACCTGCTGCTTCCCCGCAAATAAAAAAGACCGCCACAAACGGTCTTTTTTATTTTGCCCACGTTACAACGCAATGATTGCGTCCGCCGGTTTTTGCTTTATAAAGCATTTCATCGGCTTTTTTAAACATTTCGTCAAGCGTAGAGCTGCCCACAGCTATAGCTATACCCGCGCTTACGGTTACAGGTATAACCTGCCCGTTTATTTTACAGTCCTCCATTTTTATGCGCAGACGCTCCGCACGGCTTTCAACCACCATTTCATCTGTTATGTTTTTCATAAACACCATAAATTCATCTCCGCCCCAACGACAGAGAATATCCTCTGAACGAAAAACGTTTTTCATGGTGCGCGCCAAAAATTTAAGCACATAGTCACCCATAATATGCCCAAAGCTGTCATTTACATTTTTAAAAAAATCTATATCTATGACAATCAATGTGCCGCAAGCAACAATGTCGCTTTGCCGCATATAATCGTTTACCATTTTTTCGGCAGCGGCGCGCGTGTAAAGCCCGGTTAAGCTCTCGTATTTGCTTAGGTCTATAAGCTGCTTGTTTTCTTCCTCATGCCGCTTAATTTCTGTAATATCCTGCGAGAACGATATAATATATTCGTCGTCAGGGTCAAAAGAATCTTTAACCAAAAGGTTTACAATACGCAGGTAATGCCTACCGTCCTCGCGCAGCTCAGTATATACAACAATGTGCTCTCCACCGCCGCGGCGCAGGCTTTTTAGTAAGTTATTAAGCTCAAACTCGGCTAAAAAAGCCTCTTTTTCTTCCTCCGCTATTAAATCCTCTGCTATTAATTCTATGCGCTTTTTATACTTTGCCTTTTCTTTTTTATTCTCCCTCGGCGATATTATCATGCAATCTCCGGTATTTATATTTATTTCAATAAAGCGCTCACAGGTATGCTGCACAAGCAAATCAAAGCGTTGGCTACTATGCCTAAGCTTTTCTTCCAGCTTAATATTTTCATTCGCAATATCCACACCATCGCCACCTTTTTACTGATTATCACCTATATGAGTAATTTTACCTCGAGTCATCAGTGTTTCGGTATCAAGCTTGCTCATATAGTCTATAAGCAAGGTACGAAATGTACCTGTGCCCATTCCAAGCTCCATTGTTTTTTCATATGCAAGCTCGCCGCATACTGCCATGGCAAGAGTTGCCGCTGCCGCTGCCGAAATAATGTTTTTTGGTGACACAGCAATGCAGCTTGCAATAACAGCGCCAAGCATACAGCCTGTGCCGCTGACTTTTGACATTAACTCATTGCTGTTTCTTATTATATATGCCTTGTGCCTGCCTGCTATAACATCTATTTTACCGGTGATTACAATTATAGCTCCTGCCATTGTGCTAAGCCTAAGCGCAAATTTTACAGCCTCATCAAGGTTTTCTTCTGTAACCATGTCATCAGGGTTTGCATCAACACCGCAAATATCGGTTATTTGCCCGCCCAAAAACTTCATTTCTGTCATGTTGCCTTTTATGACAGAAAAATTCACCTCACGCAGTAAGGTAGCGATAGTCTTATTGCGGAACGTAGAGGCTCCCACACCCACAGGGTCCAGCATAATGGGAATGTGGTATTTGTTTGCCATCTTACCCGCCAAAAGCATAGTCTTTACAGTGCGCTCGTTTAAGGTGCCCATGTTTATAGCCAACGCACTGCAGCGCTTTACAATGTCCTCTGCCTCGTGTATCTCATCTGCCATTATAGGCAGCCCACCTGCCGCCGCAGTAATATTGGCACAGTCGTTTACCGAAACATAATTTGTTATAAAATGAATGACAGGGCTTTTTTCCCTTATATTTAAAATGATTTCAGATAACTGCTCCATCAAAACACCTCCATAAATAATTACAAATTCCATACACCATATAGTAACATAATTACGTAAAAAAATATATATAAAACACTATAAAACCAAATTTTTATAAATAAAGCTTCATCTGCGTTAATCAATTATTTCATAATCAAACGGTTCCCAGTCGTAATTTGCGTGCTCATCGCTGTTGAACTGCAAAATTTCGTGCAGTTTTTTTAAAGAAGCGTTAAACTCATCGGGCAAAGTATGCTCACCTATTATCTCAACCCTGTCGGCATCGCAGTCACTCCACAATAAATCCCAAAAAGCGTCCCAGTTCTTTCCATAAAAATCCGGAAATCCAAAGTCCTCTTTAATCCTTTCTTGCAGCTCCTGTACACTCTTACAGTCGGTTAAATCCAAAACAATTATTTTTTTATCAGACCTTTTCACATATACCACCCCGCAAATTATATATTTAAAACCGGTCGCTTAAAAAAACAAGCACCTCAGTCAAAAAATGCACCGTCATTTTGTAGCTATTATAACACAAAAGTACATTATTTCATAAAAAGTTTTTTTGCTGTAAAATATGCTGTTGTTTTTTTGCGCATATATAGCCGCAAAGTTACGTTTTGCTTTAAAAACAAAATTTTTTTTAACTTTGTATGGAAAAACTCAATGTAATTTGTTATACTTAATGGTATAAAAGATTTTGCACCCTTTACAGCGGGAATAAATTTTTTCATATCCTATTGTTAAATAAAATTCAGGAGGTAGATTACACAATGAGCAAAAAATTTGTTTACCTGTTTTCCGAGGGCGACGGCTCTATGAGAGAGCTTCTCGGCGGCAAAGGCGCTAACCTTGCAGAAATGACAAAGCTTGGTATGCCTGTTCCACAGGGCTTCACCGTTACCACGGAGGCCTGCACACAGTACTACACCGACGGCGAAGCCATAAACGCCGACATTCAAAAAGAGATTTACACAAACATGGCGGCTCTCGAAAAAATCGCGGGCAAAAAGTTTGGCGATACACAAAACCCACTGCTTGTTTCTGTTCGTTCGGGCGCGCGCGCATCTATGCCCGGTATGATGGACACCATACTAAACCTTGGTCTTAACGACGAGGTAGTCGAGGTAATGGCTAAAAAAACAGGCAACCCACGCTTTGCGTACGATTCTTACCGTCGTTTTATTCAAATGTATTCTGACGTTGTAATGGAAGTGGGCAAAAAGTTTTTTGAGGAGCTCATTGATGCAATGAAAGAAAAACGCGGCGTCACACAAGACACCGAGCTTACTGCAGATGACCTTAAAGAGCTTGCGAACCAGTTTAAAGCTGAGTTCAAGTCTAAAAAAGGCTTCGATTTCCCATCGGACCCAAAAGAGCAGCTTATGGGCGCAATAATGGCAGTTTTCCGCAGCTGGGATAACCCACGCGCAAACTACTACCGCAGAATGAACGATATTCCTTCATCTTGGGGTACAGCCGTAAACGTACAAATGATGGTATTCGGCAATACAGGCGATACCTCGGGCACAGGCGTTGCCTTTACACGTAACCCCGCAACAGGTGAAAAGAAGCTGTTTGGCGAATTTTTAATGAACGCGCAGGGCGAGGACGTTGTTGCCGGTGTTCGCACACCAAATACAATAGAAAAGCTTGCAGAGCTTTCTCCCGAAGCCTACAACCAGTTTGTTGCCATCTGCGACAGGCTTGAAGAGCACTACCGCGATATGCAGGATATGGAATTTACAATTGAAGACAAAAAGCTTTATATGCTGCAAACCCGTAACGGCAAGCGTACAGCCGCCGCCGCTTTACAAATAGCCTGCGACCTCGTTGACGAAAAAATGATAAGCGAAAAAGATGCTGTTATGATGATAGACCCAAAGCAGCTCGATGCGCTTTTACACCCGCAGTTTGACGCTAAAGCTTTAAAAGCGGCAAAACCAATAGGCAATGCACTGCCTGCTTCACCGGGCGCTGCCTGCGGCAGAGTTGTGTTTAATGCGGCAGACGCCGTTGCATGGCACGAAAAAGGCGAGGCTGTTGTGCTTGTACGCCTAGAAACCTCACCTGAGGACATTGCGGGAATGCACGTTTCGCAGGGCATTCTTACAGTACGCGGCGGCATGACTTCTCATGCGGCTGTTGTTGCGCGCGGCATGGGCACCTGCTGTGTTTCCGGCTGCGGCGACATTATAATAGACGAAGCAAACAAATGCTTTACACTTGGTAAAACCTTTAAAGAGGGCGATTATATCTCTCTTGACGGTTCTACGGGCAACATCTACGGCGAGGCTCTGCCAACTGTTCCCGCAGCAATTTCGGGCAACTTTGACAGACTTATGAAATGGGCGGACAAATACCGTAAGCTAGAGGTTCGCACAAATGCCGACACACCTGCCGATGCAGCACAGGCTTTAAAGTTTGGCGCACAGGGCATAGGTCTTACAAGAACCGAGCATATGTTCTTTGACGCAGAGCGCATACCCGCAATGCGTGAAATGATAGTTTCTAAAACAGAGGAACAAAGAAGAACCGCTCTTGCAAAGCTTCTACCATTCCAGAGAAGTGACTTTGAGGGTATTTACGAAGCAATGCAGGGTCTACCTGTAACAATTCGCTTCTTAGACCCACCTCTGCACGAGTTCCTTCCAACAGCCGAGGCTGATATTATAGCTTTGGCAAAGGACATGAAAATAGAAGTATCAGACCTTAAAAATACCATCTCATCGCTGCACGAGTTTAACCCGATGATGGGACACCGCGGCTGCCGTCTTGCTGTTTCTTTCCCGGAGATTGCCGAAATGCAGACACAGGCAGTTATAGAAGCTGCAATAAATATCCAAAAGAAACACCCTGACTGGAACATAACACCTGAGATTATGATTCCGCTTGTGGGCGAAATAAAAGAGCTTGCATATGTTAAAGGCATTGTTACAAAAACAGCCGATGCGGCAATTGAAAAAGCAGGCGTAAAGCTGCACTATAAAGTGGGCACAATGATTGAAATTCCGCGTGCGGCACTTACAGCAGATGAAATTGCAACAGAGGCAGAGTTCTTCTCGTTTGGTACAAACGACCTTACTCAAATGACCTTCGGCTTTAGCCGCGATGATGCAGGCTCGTTCTTAGGCTCGTACTACGACAAAAAAATATACGAGCAAGACCCGTTTGCACGTCTTGACCAAAAAGGCGTTGGCAAGCTTATCGAAATGGCGGCAACTCTCGGTCGTAAAACCCGCCCCGACATCAAGCTTGGCATATGCGGCGAGCACGGCGGCGACCCGTCTTCTGTCGAGTTCTGCCACCGCGCAGGGCTTAACTATGTTTCGTGCTCACCCTTCCGCGTTCCTATTGCTCGTCTTGCAGCCGCACAGGCAGCACTGAAGGACGAAAAAAAGTAAAATAATTCTACTTCATAAAGCTTATAAGTGAATAAAGCAGCCGCTGTCCATAATAAAGACGGCGGCTGCTTTTATATCTCCTAATTTTAAAATTTTTTGTCCTAATTTATCATTTTTAAACAATTAGTAATAATAAATATATTAATTACTGACAAATACGCAAGATTGTGATATAATTCTTTTATTAAAACTATCGCAGATAGTTTTAATTGCGCATGTGCGTAGCACGCGATTTAGATAAAAATTAATAAAACAAGAACTGTTTTATAAAAATTATCCCATATTTCC
>JAVWJP010000030.1:0-9782 GCA_036638975.1 Hydrogenoanaerobacterium sp. | reverse complement strand
ATTACCATAGCTTCTTTCTGTTGTCAACGCTTTTTTTCACCTTTTTTTGCTTTTTTGCAAATAAAAACAAATTTACTGTAAATATACCGCAAATATAGCCCTGTCAATACTTAAAAAGCACAAGCACCCAACAGCTTACACTGTTGAGCGCTTGTATAACAATGAATTAGGACGCTTTTTTAGCAACTATATTTACTTTGCAGCTGCTTTTGCAGGGGCTTTCTTTACAAGTGGCTTATCTGTGATGAGAATTTCGCCGCCCATAGAGGTTGTAAAATGAATGTAACCGTTTTTGTCTATTGTATAAGCGGTTTTTGGAAGCTGAACACATTTGCCTGTTTTCTTATCAAAGGAAGTAAACACAAGGGTTTTTGTATTAAGACCTGTTAAGTCTACTTTTACAGCTACTTTTATAGCCATACCAAAGCTGCCTTGCTGTGCAAAGCTTGCAACTGCCATTTTGTTATCGAAGTTTTTGAAAGCTTCTTTTGTTGCCTGTGTTGCTGCTTCGTCTGTTTTAACGCCAAGCTTTATTTCGCCTTTAAGCTTTGCCGCCGCTGCAGGGTCTATATAAAGCCTTGCTGTTACTGCGCCTGTTGCATCTACTGTGTCAGCCTTAAGCTCTACCTTGCCGCCTGCCGCTTTAGCTGTAGCTGCCATTTCTGTAAGCGTAGCTACAGAAATCGACTCGGCATTTTTAACCATAACAGTTGCGGTTACACCGCCTGCTGTCGGCTTGCCTGCTGCTGCCGCTGCTTTTAAAGCGTTTTGTATTGCTACTTTTGTTTCTTCTTTAACGCTCTCGGCTCTTACCTCGCCATTTGCCGAAACGTTATCGCTTGGTGCGGTAGCTGAAGGTGCTGAAGGTGTTGTTGTACCTGAAGAAGAATTGTTATTACCACCACCGGATGTGTCATTAGACATCACTAGCATTTTTACATCAACTGTATCAATTGCAGTTTTTGTTGTGCTTATTTTAATACTCTCGTTGTATTCGCCCAGTTTTGCCATTGTTGCAGCTAAGGGTTTTACTGTAAATGTAGCAGTTTTACCAACCGCAAGGTCTAGTACACTAAGCTTGCTCACTTCATAAGCCTTGCTTGTAGGCTGTACCAAGGTAACATCTCGATTACCTGTATTTTTAACTGTAACTGTTTTCTCATTAGGCATTTTGTTTACTAAGTTTCTGCCAAAATCAATCGAAGCCGGTGTAGCATCTATTGATAGAGAAGCCGGCTTTACATTAATAGTAGCAAAACCATTTATAGCTGGGGCAATATCTGATTGTGCATAAATCTTTGCATCTCCATCGCCCACTGCCTTTACAAGACCGTTCTTGTCCACTGTAGCCACTGCTGTATTATCAGACGTCCACGTAACAGTGCCTTCTTTAACTCCAGGAAATTTTGAGAACACGGTTACATCTGCTTTAAGCTGGCTAGAGTCGCCGTTAATAAGCTTGACTTCCTTAGGAGTTACCTCTATACCTTTGACCTCTGATATATAAATCTTCGCAGAAGCCTTCTTCGTTGTGTCATACGCTGAAGTTGCTGTAATAGTTGCATAACCAGTGCCGGCGCCATCGTCAAGCGCTACTGCCGTTACGCGACCGTTATTGTCTACTGTAGCTACTGCTTCCTTATCAGACCTCCATGTAACATCTGTTTTAGCTGTTGAGCCGCTATCGAGCAGCACTGTTGCAGTAATATCAATATATTTGCCTACAAAAATGTTGTCCTCATTGGTGCTTAATGTTACACTTATAACACCCGAGTCACCCGAGTTTGTCGCCCGGCTACCGCTCGCCGCAAAGGCGCTTGTAAGCCCCATGGAAAATGTCATTGACACTGCCAGAATAAGGCTTAGTATCCGTCTGCCTGTAGTGTGCGTTTTCATCCTGTTTCCTCCTCATGCTTTTTTGTTAAACCATTTGTTGCTTCTTAAGTATAAAGGTTTATTTATATTTTTCAAGACAAAAATTCAAACTTTGGCTATAGTGCTGTAAAAAAGTATTTATATTTGTAACATTTTTAACCTTGCAGATAAATATATAAAAAAAGCTGCCCAAAACAATGGGCAGCAGTAAAATATTAAATTTTAATATCAATATCAAAGTCAATATCCGGCGAATTGCTTGCCATAGTTACCTTGCCGCGCACTCTTGCACCCTCATTAAGCGAAATAAGCCTTGCTGTAACATCGCCTATCATCTGTGCGGCACTTTGCAGCGTGGCCCTGCCATTTGCAGTAAGATTGCCTTTTATTTTACCATAAACAGTAATATCATCGTTACAGACAAGGTTACCCACCACAATTGCTTCTTCATCTAAGGTGATTTCTCGCACACCTGTAATGTCACCCTGTACTGCACCCGCATAAACGCCTATCCTGTCCGCATTTATATCGCCGCGAATTTTACCGCCTACGCGTACGTCGCCATTTGCCTTCATGTTGCCGACAAGGTTACCCCATAAATCGACATCACCTGTTGTAGAAATATCACCGCGAAGAACAACACCGCGCTGTATCACAGTTTTGTCATATTCATTATCGCCGGAAAAAACGTTTTCAGCCGCCATTTGAGGTCATCTCCTCTGCATTATCCATATGTACGATATAATAACACATTTTGCAAAGCAATGCAATTTATATTTTGTTTATGAGCAAAAGTTTTTCTACTCTGCTAAGCTTTTTTATTGCAGCTTCGCGCTTCATAGCCTCTTGCTTTGTTAAAAATGCCTCTGTATATACAAGCTCTACGGGCAAATGAGATTTTGTATATTTTGCCCCCCTGCCGCTTTTATGCGCCCTTACCCTGCCTTTTATGTCATTTGTCCAACCTGTATAAAGGCTGTCATCGCCACAGCGCAGCATATAAACAAAGCATTGTGCTTCGTCTTTTATATTGTTGCACATATAATGGCTACCTTATAAAGCCGGTTGTAAGCTTATCCTCACGCCTTGGCATAAGAACACCGCTGTTTTTCCCCGCCTCTATACACTTTAAAAGCCATGCCATGTTTCTGCCCAAAACGCGCATGGTCTGCAAGCCCTCTAAATCTTGTGCCTGTTCGTTTGGCGTATTGCCATGCACCATATTCCAGTATTGCGACGAAACAAGCGGCATTTCACTTATGGTGAAGTATTTATTCAGCTGTTCTAAGGCAGAGGTCGCCCCTCCTCGGCGGCAGCATACAATTGCCGCACCGGGCTTTTGCAAAAATGCACTTTTGCCCGCATAAAACGCTCTGTCCAAAAACGAAGTTACAGCACCGGAGGCAGCAGCATAATGCACAGGAGAACCAAAAACAAAGCCGTCGGCGCTGCGCGCTTTTTCTATAAACTCGTTTACTCCGTCGTCGCCAAAAATACAAGCTCCTGTTTTTTTGCAGCTACCGCAGCCTGTGCAGCCAACTATAGGCTTTGCACCGACATTTAAAATTTCGGTTTCCAGCCCCTCCGTAAGCAGCTCTTTTTGTACCTCGCACAGGGCTGTATATGTACAGCCGTTTAATTTAGGGCTTCCGTTTAAAAGTAAAACCTTCATATTTTTACCGCTTCTTTCTTAAAGTTTTATTGCCCGACTTCTGCGCATCTATGTCCTATTATGTATATTTTATTATATATAATTGTACCACTGTTTTTTATATGCCACAATAGCTTTTATATGTAAGCACAATGCAAAAAACACCGGACGCTTTTTACACACGATGTTTTTTGTTTATGTCTATTTATTTTTTAAATGCTGTGGTCCTCTTTAATCTCGCCCATTTTATATGCCAGAAGCAGCTCCTTTAAATCGGCAATATTCTGTGCAAGCAGCGCTCCGCTGTCTGTTTGCGCAATGGTAATGCGCGATTCCATCCAATCAAAAACCACAGTGGTCGAGAAAATGTCGTTATTGTTGCGAATGGCATTTTGTACACCGCAAAAAGGCTCGTGAGCCGAGATTTTTATTCCCCATGAATTATATACAAGCGTGTAGCCCGCTATACCTGTCGTTGGCTGGTAGGCACGGCAAAAACCGCCGTCTATAACTATAAGCCGTCCACCTGCTTTAACAGGGTTTTCGCCGTCCTTGGTTTTAACAGGAACATGACCGTTTATAATGTGACAGTGTCGCCCCTCAAGACCAAATTCGCGCAAAATTTTAACACAAATTTCGGCATCATTGCAGTATGTATAGTACGGGTTATCGCCCTCTACCCATGTGTCCTCGTCAGCAATCAAATGCCGTTCAAATGTTGTAATATGATCCCTGCCAAAAAGCGGAGAGTTACGCCCGCACCAAAGAAACCATAAAAAGTCTTTGCCGTATTGCTTTTCGGCAGTACCCGGCTTTGCATAATAACCATGCCTTGCAGTTGCGTCTGCATAATCAAAAAACGCCTTGCCGCAAAGCTTGCCGCGCTCTGTTTCAAACTTCATAAAGCTACCGTCATCATTCATTGGAATACAGCCATGAAACAGCAAATTTCCATTATAGCATTTATAAAGTCCGCCCTTTGAATATAAAAATTTAATATGCTTTTGCAATTTTTCGCTGTGCTGAAAAGCAAATTTAAGTTGC
Source organism: Hydrogenoanaerobacterium sp. (assembly GCA_036638975.1). Classification (GTDB taxonomy): domain Bacteria; phylum Bacillota; class Clostridia; order Oscillospirales; family Ruminococcaceae; genus JAVWJP01. Next base: position 5,212 of record JAVWJP010000030.1, on the reverse strand, counting down.
TCCATTACCTCTGCTTCATCTTCAGAAAGTAAATATGGGTTTTCTCTGTCAACAGTCGGAAAATCAAAATCTCTAAGCTTAAAGCTTTTGTCGCCCAGCCTTACCTCGCCCTTATCATAATCAATTTTATCAAGCAAAAGACGCCCGTTCATGCCAAACTCAGGGTTGCGCAATATCGTCTGCCCCTCTAGCTTTAAAAGAATAATAGCAATGGCCTTGTGCATTCTTGCAGCAAGCTCTATGTCCTTTACACTTGCCGCCGTACCTCCTATGTTTTTTGTCTGGAAGCAAGAGGTGTCTGCATTTGCGTAAGCTTCGTTGGCGAAAAGCGCCAGAGGACGCAGGCTTATTCCGTAGCCTGTTTCTATAACCTCAAGGTTATTGTATGTAATGGAATTTACAAGCACAGTTGCTATACAAGTGCGGCTGCCTGTCGCCGCTCCCATCCAAAGCACATCATGGTTACCCCATTGTATATCTACCGAATGGTGGCTCATAAGCAAATCCATTATTATATCCGCACGCGGGCCTCTGTCAAAAATATCCCCGACAATGTGCAGATGGTCTACCACCAAACGCTTTATAACAGCACAAACCGAAATAACAAAATCATCGGCGCGGTCAATATCTATAATTGTACTTATAATGTTTTCGTAATAATCTTTTTTGTTATGCACCTCGTAGTTTGTATTAAGCAGCTCATCAATAATATACCCGTAGTCTTTTGGAAGCGACTTTCTAACCTTAGAACGCGTGTATTTTGATGACACTAGCCGGCAAATTTCAATAAGGCGGTTGAGTGTAATTTTATACCACTCGTTCAAATCGTCTGAATTTGTTTTGATTTCTTTAATTTCTTCAAGCTTTTCGGCGGGGTAATAAATAAGCGTTGCAAGCTGCGCACGTTCCTCGCGCGGTACACTGTTTTCGTAAAGAATATCAACCTTTTCGCGCACAGCTCCCGAAGCATTATTTAAAATATGCAAAAACGCTTCGTATTCCCCATGTAAATCAGACATAAAATGCTCGGTGCCCTTAGGAAGATTTAAAATTGCCTGCAGATTGATGATTTCACTGCTTGCCGCCTGCACCGTCGGATATTGTCGAGCCAACATTTGCAGCAGGCGCAAATTTTTTGGTGCCTCATCTTTTTGGGGCATTTTATTCACTCCTTCTGTCCTCTAATTATGTTAATGGTTTAAACTATCTTTGTTGTCCACTGCTCCAAATTCCAAATATCAGAAACAATGTCCCCATAAAACTCCGGTTCGTGGCTTACAAGCAATACAGTGCCCTTGTATGCAGCTATTGCAGCTTTTAGCGATTCCTTTGCAAAAGCATCGAGGTGATTTGTAGGCTCGTCAAGCACCAGTAGATTTATCTCTTTAAGCATAAGCCTGCACAGACGAACCTTGGCATTTTCTCCGCCCGAAAGCACCCTCATCTGGCTTTCTATATGCTCTGTTGTAAGCCCGCAGCGTGCCAATGCTCCGCGCACCTGTGAATTTGTCATTTGCGGGTATTCACGCCAAATTTCGTCAAGTGCACTGTGTGTACCTCCTGCGTGCTCCTGCTCGAAATACCCGCTTATAATATAAGGGTCAAGCTCGACAGAACCCGCTATAGGTGGCCGCAAGCCCAAAAGTGTTTTTAACAAGGTTGTTTTACCCACACCGTTTACGCCCTTTACAGCTATCTTCTGCCCTTTTTCCAAAAGCAAATTCATTGGCTTTGTAAGCGGCTCGTCATAGCCCAGCACCAGCTCTTTTGCATCTATAACAACTCTGCCTGTGGCGCGGGCTGTTAAAAAGCCAAAGCTTGGCTTTATGCGTTCTTTGGCAAGCTCTATAATGTCCATCTTGTCAAGGCGTTTTTGTCGGCTCTTTGCCATGTTCGTGGTTGCAACACGCGCTTTGTTGCGGGCTATAAAATCCTCAAGGTGAGATATTTCTTTCTGCTGTTTTTCATATGCCTGCTCAACTTGACGCTTTTTAAGCTCGTACATACTTACAAACGCGTCGTAGTTACCCTTGTAACGGGTTAAAACAGCGTCCTCCACATGATATATAACATTTACAACATCATTCACAAAAGGAATATCGTGCGACACAAGTATAAATGCGTTCTCATAATTTTGCAAAAACCCGCGCAGCCATGCAATATGGTTTTCGTCTAAAAAGTTCGTCGGCTCGTCCAGTATTAAAATCATTGGGTTTTCTAAAAGCAGCTTTGCAAGCAGTACCTTTGTACGCTGTCCGCCCGAAAGCTCTGCGACATCGCGCTCCAGCCCTAAGTCAAAAAGCCCCAGCCCGCCCGCGTACTCCTCAATTTTAGCATCAAGCACATAAAACCCGCCGTGCTCTAAGCTTTCTTGCATCTCTCCTACTTCCTGTAAAAGCTCCTCAGTTTCGTCATCGGTACAGTCTGCCATGCGCTCATACATTAAAAGCATTTCAGACTCTGTCTTGTACATATCTGCAAAAGCCTCTCGCAGCACCTCTCGTATAGTTTTGCCCGCCGTAAGTGTACTACTTTGGTCTAAATAACCGGTAGTTATACGGTTGCACCAGCTTACAGTGCCCTCGTCCGGGGCAAGACTACCGGTTATTATATTAAGAAAAGTTGTTTTTCCCTCTCCGTTTGCACCTACCAACCCGACGTGCTCTCCCTTTAAAAGACGAAAGCTTGCATTTTCTAAAATTCTGCGCGCGCCAAAACCATGTGTTACATTTTCTACATTTAATACGCTCATTAAGACCTCCGAAGTTTTTAAGTATATGTGTTACCGACAGCTTTAACAATTATACTCAAAAAGCACAGAATTGTCACGCCACGTTTGCTGTAGCTATATTTTATACAGCATTACATTATATACTACATACTATGCGGCACTTTTTCAAGCCTTTAACAAAATTTATCGTAGTAAAGTCATAAATTTAAAAAGCCTTAATAAAATGCCATTATATATTTTATGATAACACATATGTAAATTATTACTTAAATGTCTTATAAGCGCCCCAAAATTAATTTAAGAGGCACTTATAAGCATTTATATTTTTATATAATAATATTTTAAAGCTGCTAAGTATTGCTGCCGAAAGAAGAAATTTTTTCTATGACTGCCTTAGCTTTTTTATCAACCTTTGCAAAATCCACATATGGAGTATAGCAGCTTTCAAGCTGGTCGTGAGATGTTTTTGCCTCTTCTAAAAGGCGCGAGGCTTCACCCAAAAGCTCGTTTGCAGCCTTGCGGTTAAATGAAAGGCGCTGCTTTTTTTGCCGTATTCCTTCGGTGTCCATAAAGCGCTTGGAGTGTATATTGCGGTAATACGGCATACCAAAATGATGATATCGGTTAGATGTCAAAAAACCGATTCCCAACTGCGGAATAAGCAAATGCTCCAGTTTTTCATACGGTGACGAAACACAATAGCACGATATTACAGAAAAGCCGCCCTCCAGTGCATATGAGCGCAAGTCGCTTAGCAAAAGACGAGAAACCGCACCGCAATCATCATCTATTATGTACAGTCTTTCGCAAAGTGAGGACGGGGTTTTTTTAAAGGCTGTAATACCCTCATTAGTTACCGCACTTAAAAAACGCACAGATTCCTTACCGCGCACCGCCGCTTTTGCAGTGCCAAACTCACGCTGCGCAAGCCTTTCTGCATAGCCCGCCACCTTTACAGCATCTGTATATTCGGCAGCAATGCGATAGCTATCATTTAAAAGCGAACCTGCCGCCGCCAAAAAGCGACAGCACCTCTCGTGGTAGCGAGCAGTTTTTGTGTAAAGCTCCATTATATGTATACGGTTTTCTTGCAGCTTTTCTTCGTCCCAGCAGTCGCATAAATTAACTGTGGTTTCGTATGCGCCCAGGTATTTTGGCTCTATAGCGTGGGGTGCAGTGCCATCGGCTACTACCACTTTAATATCATTTGCTATAACGGCATCTAAAGAGTCTACATCTGATGAACAATGAATTAGCTCCAAGCTGTCACATTTGCCCGCTACTGCGCCTGCCACGGCTTTAATAATTCCGCTTTTACCTGTGCCGGGTCCGCCTTTAATAATAAATTTTTGCCAACCCGCGGCAGGGTCGGCTATTTCTTCAAATTTAGAAACAAAGCCCTGCGGTGTGTTTGCGCCTAAAAAGAAATCCACCGCGCATTTGTTGTTTTCCATAGACTATTCCTCCTGCAAAATTTAATATGCTCCTGTTTATCCTATGTTAAAGCATAGCAAATTGACACAAAAAGGCTAAATCAAGCCCAAAAGACGCACTATTCCGGCAAATGCCGCGCATAACATAAAACCCGCCGCCGTCGGGACTAAAAAGGCAACTGCCGCCCAACAAAAGCTTCCTGTTTCTTTTTTTATTGTAAGCACCGTTGTAGAGCAAGGCCAGTGCATAAGCGAAAAAACAACCATGCACACAGCAGTAAGCCACGTCCAGCCATTGCTTACAAGAACCTCGCGCAACTGAATCAAGCTGTTAAGCTCCGCTATGCTTCCGTTTGAAAGATATGCCATAACAATGACAGGCAAGACAATTTCGTTTGCAGGGAAGCCCAAAATAAACCCCATAAGTATAACCCCGTCAAGTCCCATAAGCCGTCCCAATGGCTCAAGCAAAGCTGAACAATGCGCAAGCAAGGTAACACCCTCTATATTAATATTGGCACAAAGCCATATTATCAGTCCGGCAGGTGCAGCCACAGCAACCGCTCTTCCCAGCACAAAAAAAGTTCTGTCAAAAAACGAGCGCACAATAACTCTGCCTATCTGCGGGAGTCTGTATGGCGGCAGCTCCAATGTAAAAGATGACGGCAAACCGCGAAGTATTGTTTTAGAAAGTATTTTTGATACTGCAAACGTCATTGACACAGAAAAAACTATGACTGCCGTAAGTATAAGCGCCGCTCCTAAATTGCCTGTGCTACCCGCAAAAAAAATTGTAATGACCGCTATAATCATCGGGAAACGTCCATTGCACGGCACAAAAGTGTTTGTAATAATGGCTATAAGTCTTTCTCGCGGCGAATCTATTATGCGCGCACCAACAACACCAGCCGCATTACAGCCAAATCCCATGCACATAGTATTTATAATTATGCAATAGTTTTTTTATCAAAAAAGAGCACTCAACAATATATTTGTGAACAGAACCAAGAAAAATGGACATTGAATAAAAAGACCTCCAATCGTAAAA
>JAVWJP010000029.1:0-10221 GCA_036638975.1 Hydrogenoanaerobacterium sp. | reverse complement strand
GTGGTATATGGACAAAAACCAAAGCATATGGGGCAAATACCCCGGCTGGTACACCACACAAGATGTAGAGCTGCCACGGCTTGCAGAAGTAGCAGAGCCGACATACCCCGCAGAGCCGGCAGACCCCGCAGAGCCGCAAAGATGCACAGAGTGCGAAAAGCTACGCACAAATTTGATAGCTTTATTAGCGGAGCTTGAAGCGGTTTCTTTAAAAATCGATAAATTATATAGATTGTATAATTATTGACAAAAAATAGCACTGGGGGTATAATTGAACTAAATTATACCTCCGGTGTTTTTATTTTTTGGAGAAAAAAGAGTTAATTTGTCACATTTTGTCATTTTTAGTATGCAAACTATAGACAAATTATGAGCAATAATTTATAATATAAAGGAATAGAAAATTATTGAATGCGCAGCAATAAAGTCTATTATAGCGGCTGTAAATATACTTATAATAATAAAGCTATCACAGATAGTTTTAATTAAAATATTAGATGGTTACTTTTTAACCATAAAAGAGGCTGGTGAGTTGAGGAGTGGATTTTTCTTGTATATTTAACACAAAAAAATATTGTATGTACAAGCTTGCTTTTTTTGACAGATTAAGAGCCTTGTTGAATAATAAAATTAAAGGAGATTTAATAAATGTATAAAAATTTAAAAATTGGAGTAAAGCTTGTTCTGGGCTTTACTGCTGTGTCGCTGTTAGCTATTGTAATGATGCTGGTTTCTATTTCGTGCCTTAAAAATGTTGGCGACCTTACCGACCAGCTTTTCAAAGGGCCGTATGTTTCTACAACAGAGTCACTTGGAATACGTTATGACCTTAACACTATAGGTAAGGACATTCGCAGCAGTATAATTGAAAAAGATATTGGCAAATATATGGAAACAATAGATGCCACAAAGGCACAGCTTGACAAGCGTTTTGCTACAATAAGGGCGGCTTATACCGGCGATATAAAATATATAGAGGCGGTAGAAAACGCTGAAAAATCGCTTGAAGTACACCGCAACGAGGTTATAGCTTTAATAAAGGCGGCAAAATATGACGATGCCGTCAAGGTTTTAAACGGCACCTATGCAGAGGCTTACGCTGTAACCGTCAAGGCGGCGGACGAGCTTTATGCAATAGCCGACCAACGCGCCATAGAGTTTGACGCAACCGCAAAAAAGACCGAAACTGTTGCGATTGTAGTACTTGTTGCAATGCTTGCGGTTAGCATTTTGCTGGCAATAGCAATGGCAATGATTTCTACTCGCTCAATTACACGTCCGATGAAAAAAATAGAAGATGCGATGAGCGAAATGGCAGGCGGCTCACTTCATGCCACGATAGATTATGAATCCAAAGACGAAATTGGAATTTTGGCAGAAAAAATGCGCTTCATAACACAGGCTATATCCGGAATTGTAGAAGATATAGGTTATGTTTTGGGCGAAATGGCAGACGGAAACTTCAACATAAAGTCTAAGATAGCAGAATTATACATAGAAGACTATACGCCTGTTTTGGCGGCTATGCGCAATATTAACACAAAGCTAAGCGATACCTTAGGGCTGATAAATCAGGCATCAGAGCAGGTTTCAAGCGGTTCTGACCAAGTTTCAAGCGGTGCACAGGCGCTTTCGCAGGGCGCAACCGAGCAGGCATCTTCTGTAGAGGAGCTTGCCGCCACGATTAACGAGATTTCTCAGCAGGTTAAAAACAATGCCGATAATGCGCGCGAAGCAAGCATAAAAACAAACGAAGCAGGCAAAGAGGTTGCAAGCAGCAACCAAAAAATGCAAGAGCTTATTGTTGCAATGGGGGATATAAGCAGTTCATCACAAGAAATAGGCAAGGTTATAAAAACCATTGAAGATATAGCCTTCCAGACAAATATTTTAGCGCTTAACGCAGCTGTAGAAGCGGCGCGCGCAGGTGCGGCAGGCAAGGGCTTTGCAGTAGTTGCCGACGAAGTGCGCAACCTTGCAAGCAAAAGCGCCGAGGCTGCGAAGGGCACAACAGCACTTATAGAGGGCTCTGTTAAGGCTGTAGAAAAAGGCACTCACCTTGTGGACGACACGGCAAAATCGCTTATGTCGGTTGTTGAAGGTACCAGCGGTGTAGCTGTAATAGTAGATAAAATTGCAATAGCATCGGGCGAGCAGGCAAATTCTATTGCACAGGTTACACAGGGCGTAGACCAAATTTCAAGCGTTGTGCAGACAAACTCCGCAACGGCAGAGGAATCGGCGGCGGCGTCCGAGGAGCTTTCGGGGCAGGCATCTATGCTTAAAAACCTTGTGAGCGGCTTTAAGCTTAAAAAAACCGCCACAGCCTCTCAAACAGTTAATACACCAAAAACCAATAATTCATATGTTGCCGAGGTAGGCTCTGCATCAAAGTATTAAATTCTATCAAATAAAAGCTTAAAATAAAAAGGCACTCATAAAAAAGCTTAATCAGCCGTTTTTTGAGTGCCTTATATTTTATTAATTTATATTGACAGCGTGGCAAAAATTTATTATAATAGTCGTAAACCTAAATTAATTTTTAGTTTACAGCTATATTTGTAATTTACAGCATTTAAAGCCACAGCATGATACAAGCATAAAAAGCTGGGTTTCTATGTGTTTGCAAGTGCCGAATAGCCGCGAAAGGACAAAATATGAAGAACAAAATAAGCACACGCACACTTACAATGTGTGCAATGTTTACAGCCCTGACAGCCGTTTGCTCGCAAATTGTTATACCGCTGCCCTCTATGGTGCCCATAAGCCTGTCACTTTTAGCCGTTCATCTTTCGGGTGCGCTTTTAGGTGTCTTTGGCGCTACCCTAAGCCAAATAGTTTACATTCTTTTAGGTGCTGTCGGCGCACCTGTTTTTGCACAGCTCCGCGGTGGCTTTGGCGTACTTGCAGGCCCGACAGGCGGCTACATAATAGGTTATGTGCTGTGTGCCTTTACGGTTGGCATACTTGCACAAAAGTGGGGGCGCAGCTTTTGGAAGCTTGTTTTGGGCATGGCTCTGGGCACAGCTTTATGCTACGCCTTTGGCACAGCGTGGTTTATAGTACTTACCGGCAAGGGGCTTGCCGCAGCGCTTTTAGCTTGCGTACTTCCGTTTTTACCGGGCGATGCAATAAAGATAGCACTTGCCGCATTTTTAGCAGTTAAGCTTTACCCTCGCCTTCCAAAATAAACATTTATGTCCTCATATAGATGTGCAAAAAACAATGCCTGCGCTTTACGGCGCGGGCATTGTTTTTTTAGCTACTGCGGAAGTTTTGCATTGGCAAGCATCATTTTAATGCGGTTTTGCTGGTTAATCTCGCTGGCTCCCGGGTCGTAATCTATAGCCACAATGTTTGCCTCCGGGTGCTTTGCCTTAATTTTATTTATCATACCCTTGCCCACTATGTGGTTTGGCAGGCAGCCAAATGGCTGAGTACAAACTATGTTTTGTACTCCCTCCTCTAAAAGCTCTGCCATTTCAACTGTTAAAAGCCAGCCCTCTCCCATTTTTACTCCGCGGCTTATATATTGCCCCGCAAGCCTGTTTACGTCTTCAAACGGCATAGATGCCGCAAAAGCCCCATGACCTCGTATAGCATTAAGCATATCGTGCTGCTTTTTTAAAAAATATTTATACGCTATTTTAAAAGCATAATATTTTACCCCTCCGCCGCCGTAAAGCCGCTTGTCCTCTATTGTATTATATATGCAGTAAAGGCAAAAATCTATAAGCCCCGGCACAACCGCCTCTGCCCCCTCAGACAATAAAAAATCCTCTAAGTGGTTGTTGCCCATAGGCGAATATTTGATATAAATTTCTCCCACTATGCCGACCTTTACTTTTTTCTCACCGGTTTTTGGTATAGCAGCAAAATCTTCCAGTATACGCGGGTAAAGTGCTTTTACTTTTTTATAGCTTATAAGCGTTGCGTCACCCCAGCTTTGCAAAATTATGTCCTGCCACCTTTTTACAAGGGCATCGGTAGCACCCTTTTCGCGCTCATACGGCTTGCACTGGTTACACAGCAGCATTAAAAAATCTCCAAGCACAACAGCATAGACAAGACGGGTTATCATGGGCAGGCTAAGCTTAAAGCCCGGGCTGCTTTCAAGCCCCGAAAAATTAAGCGAGATAACCGGAACATTGCCGAAGCCGCTTTTTATAAGTGCCTTGCGCAAAAGAAAAATATAGTTTGAAGCGCGGCAGCCACCGCCCGTCTGGGTTATCATAAGCGCAACCTTGTCGGTGTCATACCGCCCGCTTTTTAAAGCCGATAGCATCTGCCCTATTACCAACAGCGCAGGGTAACAGGTGTCATTATGTACATTTTTAAGCCCTTCGTTTACAACGTCGCGGCTGTCATTTGTTAAAAGCTCGGTTTTATAGCCAAACTTGTTCAAAATACGCTGCATAAATGTAAAGTGAATCGGCAGCATCATAGGCAGCAGTACAGTGTGAGTTTTCTTCATTTCTTCGGTAAAAACAGGGTAATTCTGCTCCACTAATCTTCACTCCTCTGCGACGAGAGTCTACGCTCCTCCACAGCACCCAAAAGGCTGCGAATGCGAATTTTAACTGCTCCCAAATTGTTTATCTCGTCTATTTTAAGCTGGGTATAAAGTCTGCCCGCCCGCTCCATAATCTCGCGCACCTCGTCAGTTGTAATGGCATCTATGCCGCAGCCGAACGAAACAAGCTGTATAAGCTCGGTATCGGGGTTTAAGGTGCAATATTTAGCGGCATTATAAAGTCTTGCGTGATATGTCCACTGGTTAAGCACATTGACTTTTTGCGGTTCTACAAGCCCCGCCACAGCGTCCTCGGTTAAAATAACTATGCCAAACGATGAAATAAGCCTGTCTATAGCGTGGTTAATTTCCGGATCTATGTGGTACGGACGCCCTGCAAGCACAACCATTTGCAGCCCCTTTTCTCGTGCAATGGCTATGGCACGAGCACCCTCTGCGCGAAGCTCATCTTGCCGGCGGTAATAAACCTCATACGCCTTTTGTGATGCATCTTTTACTTCGCCGCGCTTTAAGTCGGGATAATATTTTTTTAAATATTCGTAAGCCTTTTTTGTAAAATCATTAGGTCTGTGCAGCCCAAAGTATGGGTACAAAAAATTGACCTCGTCAAGACGTGTTATGTTCGCCTTCATAAGCTCTGAATAATAAGCCACAACGGGACAGTTGTAGTGATTGTCACCTTTTTTCTCGTCAAAATTGTAGGTTAAGCATGGGTAAAATATAGCATCTACCTTTTTCTCCAAAAGGTTCTCTATATGCCCGTGCATAAGCTTTGCGGGGTAGCACACGGTATCGGACGGTATGGTATAGCGCCCTGTACTGTAAAGCTCGGCAGATGAAACATCTGAAATTACCACTTTAAACCCAAGTGACGTAAAAAACGCGTGCCAAAACGGCAAATTCTCATACATTGCAAGAGCAAGCGGAATACCTATGCTACCACGCCTGCCGCTGCCCTGCTCGTTTTTAAGCGCAAGCAAGCGCTTTAATTTATATTCAAAAAGGTTTGGCAGCTCGTCTGATTTTTTAGCACCCAGAGGGCGCTCGCACCTGTTGCCCGAAATACATTTTTTGCCTTCGGGGAAGGTGTTGACGGTGAGGTTGCAATTGTTATTGCACAGCCCGCATTTTACCGTCTTAGAGCTGTGTGTAAAAGCACTAAGCTCTGCAAGCGGCATTACGGACGAAGATGTCTTTCCCAATGTTTTGCCGTATAGTGCCGCTCCGTAAGCACCCATAAGACCCGCTATCTGCGGGCGAATTACATTTTTGCCAAGCTCGCGCTCAAAGCTTCTAAGCACGGCATCGTTATAAAAAGTGCCGCCCTGCACCACAATGTTCTCGCCCAGCTCCTCGGCACTGCGCGCGCGTATAACCTTATATACAGCGTTTTTTACTACGCTTATAGAAAGCCCCGCAGATATATCCTGAACAGGTGAGCCCTCTTTTTGTGCCTGTTTTACCGACGAATTCATAAAAACGGTACAGCGGCTGCCAAGGTCAACGGGGTACTGCGAAAATATCCCCAGCTTAGAAAAATCTTCGATGCTATAGCCCATGCTGCGCGCAAAGGTTTCTATAAACGAGCCGCAGCCGGAGGAGCAAGCCTCGTTAAGCATAATGGAATCTACCGAATTGTTTTTAACCTTAAAGCATTTTATATCCTGCCCGCCAATGTCCAAAATAAAATCTACATTCGGGCAAAAATGCTTTGCCGCTTTATAGTGCGCCATTGTTTCCACTATGCCCGCATCAAGGTTAAATGCACTTTTTATAAGCTCCTCGCCATAGCCGGTAACAACAGCGGCAGCAATATTTATATGCCCCTCGCACAGCTTATGCACAAGCTTTAGCTGCTCACAGACAATATCAACGGGGTTGCCGCGGTTAGAGCTGTAATATTTATATAAAAGCTCATCGTTTTCGGTTATAAGCACAAGCTTTGTGGTTGTACTGCCGCAGTCTATGCCAAGGTATGCATCACCGCTGTAGCCGGGTGCAGGCACCTCCGGAGTAGTCGCGGCGGCATGACGGCGGGCAAAGGCCTCGTAGTCGTCCTCGTTTGCAAAAAGCGGTGGCAGATACCGCGCATTATGTATATCGTGTGTGCTGTCCTCAACACGGCGAAGCAACTCATCGCAGCTTATAGGCTCTGCATTTTTACGCGCATACAGTGCCGTGCCTATTGCGACCGAAAACTGCCCAAGGTCAGGGAACAAGGCGTTTTCCGCCGTTAGCTTTAGGGTTTCGGCAAAGCGCTTTTGCAGCCCCTTAAAAAAGAACAGCGGACCGCCCAAAAAAGCTATTTTGCCCTCTATCCGCCTGCCCTGTGCCAAGCCCGTTATAGTTTGGTCAACCACTGCCTGAAATATTGATGCGGCAAGGTCCTCTTTGGAAGCTCCTTGATTTAAAAGCGGCTGTATATCTGACTTTGCAAAAACGCCGCAGCGTGAGGCTATGGGGTGAACCCGCTGTGCTTTAAGGCTAAGCTCGTCAAGCTCTTCGTTTGTAACGTTTAAAAGTGTAGCCATTTGGTCTATAAACGCACCTGTTCCGCCCGCACAGCTTCCGTTCATGCGCTCCTCAAGACCGCCTGTTAAAAACAGAATCTTTGCATCTTCGCCGCCCAGCTCAATTACTATATCTATGTTCTCTTTAGATGCTCTTATAGCCTCTCCCGTAGCAAAAACCTCTTGTATAAACGCAAGACCTGCGGCTTTTGCAACACCAAAGCCTGCCGAGCCGGAAACTGCAACAGGGAATGCCTCGTCGCCTATGGCAGCTTTTGCAAGACAAAGAAGCTCGGCTGTTTTTTGCCGCACCTGAGAAAAATGTCGTTCGTAGGCTTTAAAAACAATGCGTGTTTCGTCCATAACAACAACCTTTACCGTGGTTGAGCCTATATCTACACCTACACTTAATGACATCGCTTACACCTGTTTCATACATTATTGACGTTAAATATTTTAGCATACTATATAACCTTTAAAATATTATAAACATATTTATTATAACATTTTTCTTGTAAATCTTCTACATATTTATGCTATTTTTTTATTATTTATACCACGTTGTACCCGCGCGTAAGCAAGTTTACGCAGCTTATATAAAAATTAATATAACCATTTAAAAGTGCCCTCCGTTCAAAAAACGGAGAGCACTTTATTAAGTATAAATACTATTTGCGAAAGCGTTTGCTTTTGACAAAATAAATAATGCCAAACACCATAACTACAATGTTAAGCCCAACGCCCACGCTAAGCAAGGTGTTATTTTGCAGTTTGCCCGCCAAAACACAAAGCCAGTCGCAAGCCGAAAGTGCAAACAACAAGGTAGAAAAGAATTTTAGGCTTTCGGCTTCGTTGTATTTTGCTCTAATCTCGGGGTCTTTGCCTAAAACAAGGTCGGCACCCTTACCCATGCGAAGGGCTATTCCAAGTACTAAAAAGCCTATCGCCAAAAGCAAATCAATCGAACCTGTCATTTAGTACATACCGCCCATGCCGCCGCCCTGCATTTGCGGAGCGGGGTTTTCTTCTTTAATATCTGCAACAAGGCTCTCGGTGGTTAGCACCATAGCCGCTACAGAAACAGCATTTTGCAGTGCACAGCGTGTAACCTTAGTCGGGTCTACTATGCCGGCAGAAATCATGTCAACGTAAATCTCTTTGTAAGCATCGTAGCCGTAGCCCATTTTGCGAGAACGTTTTATTTTATCAACTATAACAGAGCCGTCTACACCTGCGTTAATTGCAATTTGACGAATAGGCTCCTCTAGTGCTTTTGCAACAATGCGTACGCCTGTTTTTTCATCATCGTCAACTACAGTAAGCAGTTTTTCTACAGCCGCAATAGCGTTAAGCAGTGCAACACCGCCGCCGGAAACTATGCCTTCTTCAAGCCCCGCCTTTGTTGCTGCCAAAGCGTCCTCTATGCGGAGCTTCTTTTCTTTCATTTCAATCTCGGTAGCTGCGCCTACCTTTATAACCGCTACGCCGCCTGCAAGCTTTGCAAGGCGCTCTTGCAGCTTCTCGCGGTCAAAATCTGAGGTAGTGGCTTCAATCTGGGCACGAATCTGCGCAACACGAGCTTTAATTTCTTTGGAATCTCCTGCACCGTCAACAATAATGGTATTCTCTTTTTGAACCTTAACCTGACGTGCGTGTCCAAGCTGCTCCATAGTGGTTTCTTTAAGCTCTAAGCCAAGCTCATCGCTTATAACCTGCCCGCCTGTAAGAACGGCTATATCTTGAAGCATCTCCTTGCGTCTGTCGCCAAAGCCCGGTGCTTTAACTGCAACACAAACAAATGTACCGCGCAGACGGTTTACAAGCAGTGTCGTAAGCGCCTCGCCCTCTATATCCTCGGCTATTATAACAAGCTTTTTGCCCGACTGAACAATCTGCTCTAAAAGCGGCAGCAAATCTTGAATTGCCGAGATTTTTTTGTCGGTGATAAGAATTAGCGCATCGTCAATTACAGCTTCCATCTTGTCGGTATCAGTTACCATATACGGTGAAATATAGCCTCTGTCAAACTGCATACCCTCAACTACTTCACTGTAGGTTTCTGCTGTTTTAGACTCCTCTATTGTTATAACGCCGTCTGCCGAAACCTTATCCATAGCCTCGCTTATAAGAGTGCCTATGGTTTCATCTCCGCATGATATTGTTGCAACTCTTGCGATATCCTCAGAACCCGAAACAAGGCGAGAGCTTGCTTTTACCGCGTCTACTGCCGCGTCAGAAGCCTTCTTCATGCCCTTTTTAATTACCATTGGGTTTGCACCCGCCGCAACGTTTTTCATGCCCTCGCGCACCAGCGCCTGTGCAAGAAGTGTAGCTGTTGTAGTGCCGTCGCCCGCTGCGTCGTTTGTTTTTGTTGCAACTTCTTTAACAAGCTGCGCGCCCATGTTTTCAAACGCATCCTCAAGCTCTATCTCTTTTGCAATGGTAACACCGTCGTTTGTTATAAGCGGTGCGCCGAATTTTTTATCAAGCACAACATTGCGCCCCTTGGGGCCCAGCGTAATCTTGACGGTATCTGTAAGCTTATCTATACCCAGCTGAAGCGCCTTGCGGGCTTCCTCACCGTAAATAATCTGTTTTGCCATAATGAAATTCCTCCTAATATAATCTTGTTTTGTGTTATTCTACTATTGCCAAAATGTCATCTTGGCGCACAATGGTGTACTCTGTGCCGTCAAGCTTTACCTCGGTGCCCGAATATTTGCTCATAAGAACCTTGTCGCCGGTTTTTAAGTACATTTTTACTTCTTTGCCGTCAACTGTCCCGCCCGGACCTACTGCTACAACTTCTGCCACCTGCGGCTTTTCTTTTGCGCTTCCCGCAAGTATTATACCGCTTTTTGTGGTTTCTTCTGCTTCTGTCATTTTTACTACTACTCTGTCTGCCAATGGTTTAATTTTCATTGCTTTTTCCTCCTGTATATAAAATATTTTTTAAGCTTATCTTAGCACTCTTTGTCTTTGAGTGCCAACTACTATTCTATACATTTTTAAATAAAATGCAATAGGCAAACAGAATTTTTAATAAATTTGTTTAATAAATTTCACAAATGACAAAAAAACATTGCTTTTTTGGTGATAATGTGCTGAAATAGTAGTAGCGATAAAGCCTTAGCTTTAGCCCCCACCGCCTGCGGCGGCGGCGTGCCGTTTGTTTAC
>JAVWJP010000028.1:1255-11532 GCA_036638975.1 Hydrogenoanaerobacterium sp. | reverse complement strand
GCGTGCGGCTTTGCCGCACTTGCTGCCTGTTCTCATCTCGTGCCTCAAACCAAAAAGAGAAGCAGTAAGACGAGTGTCTTACTGCTTCTCTTTTTGGTGAGCCACCGGAGATTCGAACCCCGGACCCTTTGATTAAAAGTCAAATGCTCTGCCAACTGAGCTAGTGGCTCATGTATTGCCGTGGCGGGTTGTGCGCTTAGTGTTTGCCAACTGAGCTAGCACCCGATGGGGTGGGCTCTGGCTCATGTATTGCCGTGGCGGGTTGTGTGCTTAGTGTTTGCCAACTGAGCTAGCACCCGATGGGGTGGGCTCTGGCTCATGTAAACGAGTGCCTTATTAGTATAACAAAAAGTAAGTGTAATTGTCAACTGTTTATTGCAAATAATGTGGTAAAATAAGACATTATTTATTGTAAGGCAAGAACACTGCCGTAATAACAGGTATAATATTAGTTTTGGCGCAGACGGCGTTTATTATGACTTTTGCCGGTGTTTAAAAGATGATTATGAAGTGTAAAAAGTGAAACGGCGGACGAGTACGAGAGAGAATACGGGCAAAAACAAGAGCAAAAGAGAGATTACAGAGCGTATATTAAAAATTTAGCAAAAAAGCTTGACAATGCACCTGCATTATATTATAATAAGCCTTGTTGTTCTGTGCCCGTGCCGCATTTTGGCGGGGCGAACGCTAATAAAAAGGAATTTTTCCGGGAGGTAACACTATGTCAACTTATATGCCAAAGCCCGACGCTGCAAGTCGTAAATGGTATGTGCTTGATGCTTCAGGCAAACCGCTTGGACGCACCGCCGCAACCGCTGCACATTTACTGCGCGGCAAACACAAGGTAACCTTTGCTCCTCATGCCGATTGTGGTGATAATGTCATCATTTTAAACGCTGCCGAGGCTGTTCTTACAGGTAAGAAGCTTGAGAAAAAAGTTTATTACCGTCATACAGGCTGGATTGGCGGGCTTAAAGAAGTAAAATACTCCAAAATGATGGAAGAAACACCGGAGAAGGCTATGATGTTAGCCGTTAAAGGTATGCTTCCCGACACCACGCTGGGGCGCAAACAGCTTACTCGTTGCAAGATATACAAGGGCACAACCCACGAGCACGCCGCGCAAAACCCCGAAGCGTGGACATTATAAGGAGGAGGCACCGATATGTACGAATCTAAACCATATTTTTACGGAACAGGACGCAGAAAAAACTCTGTTGCCCGTGTAAGACTTTACCCTAACGGAACAGGCGCCATTACAATTAACGGCAGAGATATTGACGATTATTTTGGTCTTGATACCTTAAAGCTAATTGTTCGTCAGCCTCTTGCTTTGCTTGATATCATTGGCAAGTATGATATTGAAACCACTGTCGCAGGCGGCGGCGTTACAGGTCAGGCCGGCGCTATTCGTCACGGTCTTGCCCGCGCACTTTTACAAACAAGCGAAGAAGTTCGTCCACTGCTTAAAAAAGCAGGCTTCTTAACGCGCGACCCTCGTATGAAAGAGCGTAAAAAGTACGGTCTTAAAGCGGCTCGTCGTGCACCTCAGTTCTCAAAGAGATAATTTTTATTATTATAGCTCATTGCAAGCATCATGTTTGCAATGGGCTTTCTTTTTTATTTTGCTTTTTTGAGAAACGAAGCCTTGTTTTTTTCGCTCATAATCTTGAAAAGCATGGCATAATAGGGTACAATATTACTTAATGACTGTTATAATGCCGCAGTTTTGCACAAAGCTTTATGTAAAAACAAGATACACCTAAAAGAAAGGGCAATAAAAATGAATTTTTTACTTGACGGAATTATGGCGCTTGCCACAGTAGAGGGCGTAAAAATGATGATAATGTGGGCTGTGGGAGGGCTGCTGATTTACCTTGCCATAGCAAAGGGCTTTGAGCCTGCTTTGCTCTTGCCAATGGGCTTTGGCGCAATTCTTGTAAACCTGCCGCTTTCGGGCGCTTTAACGCAAAATATGCTTAATATGGCGGGCGAAAAAATAGGAGAATCGCAGGGGATTATAGAGTGGCTCTACACAACCACAATAGAAGCCTCTGAGGCACTGCCGCTTTTACTTTTTATAGGCATAGGCGCAATGATAGACTTTGGACCGCTGCTTTCTAACCCTAAAATGATGCTCTTTGGTGCGGCGGCACAGTTTGGCATATTTTTTGCAATATTTGCCGCTGTTTTGACAGCACCTATATTCGGCATAAATTTGACCATACAAGATGCGGCGGCGATAGGTATTATAGGTGCCGCAGACGGGCCCACCTCTATACTTGTGGCAAATATTTTTCAGACCCCATATGTAGGCGCAATAGCGGTGGCAGCGTACAGCTACATGGCGCTTGTGCCCATAGTGCAGCCGTTTGCGATAAAGCTTGTCACCACAAAAAAAGAGCGTATGATTCGTATGCCGTACAACCCCAAAAATGTTTCGCGCACAACGCGGCTTTTGTTCCCCGTAATTGTTACGATAATAGCGGGGCTTGTTGCGCCTGCTTCGGTAGCGCTTGTTGGCTTTTTGATGTTTGGAAACCTTATTCGCGAGTGCGGCGTGCTCGATTCTCTGTCGCAGACGGCTCAAAAAGAATTTGCGAATATTATAACCTTGCTTTTGGGAATTACGATTTCGTTTAGCATGAGAGCCGAATATTTTGTTAAAAAAGAAACTGTTTTTATAATGGTTATCGGTCTTGTGGCATTTGTGTTCGATTCTATCGGCGGGGTGCTTTTTGCAAAGCTTCTTAATCTTATCCCGGGCGGGCAAAAAATTAATCCCATGGTGGGTGCGGCGGGTATATCCGCCTTCCCGATGTCTGCGCGTGTTATACAAAAAATGGCACTTAAAGAGGACGACCAAAACCACCTTCTTATGCACGCCGTAGGCGCTAATGTTTCGGGGCAGATAGCCTCTGTTATAGCGGGTGGAATTATTTTAGGGCTTGTGCCGCAGATGATTAAATAAACTTTAAGATAAAGGGAGAAAAACTATGAACGAATTATTGATGCAGTCCCTGCAGCTTATGGGCAAGGGTATGCTGGGCATTTTTATAGTAATAGGTATAATATATTTTGTGGTGCTTGCTTTAACTAAGCTTACTGCTCAAAAGCCCTCTAAAGAATAATACATTAGGCATATTTGATATATTTTCGGCAAGTATAAATAGCTTTAAGGAGAAACAACATGGCTGATAACAAAAAAATGGTTGACGAAATAACCTCTATGGAGGAAGATTTTGCAAAATGGTACACAGACGTTGTAAAAAAGGCAGAGCTTGCCGATTATTCGAGCGTAAAGGGCTGCATGATACTGCGCCCTTATGGCTATGCCATGTG
This sequence comes from Hydrogenoanaerobacterium sp., assembly GCA_036638975.1. Lineage (GTDB taxonomy): Bacteria > Bacillota > Clostridia > Oscillospirales > Ruminococcaceae > JAVWJP01. The sequence continues at coordinate 8,190 of JAVWJP010000028.1, read as the reverse complement.
GGAAAACATACAGCACACGCTTGACACCCGCTTTAAAGAGCTGGGGCACGAAAACGTGGCTATGCCTATGCTTATCCCCGAAAGCCTGCTGCAAAAAGAGAAGGACCATGTAGAAGGCTTTGCGCCAGAGGTTGCATGGGTAACCTATGGCGGCGGCGAAAAGCTTGAGGAGCGCCTTTGCATACGCCCAACGTCCGAAACACTTTTTTGCGAGCATTACTCGCATATAATACACTCGTACCGCGACTTGCCAAAGCTTTATAACCAGTGGTGCTCGGTGCTTAGGTGGGAGAAAACCACGCGCCCATTTTTGCGTACAATGGAGTTCTTTTGGCAAGAGGGGCACACCATGCACGAAACCGCCGCCGAAGCTATAGCCGAAACCGAGCAGATGCTTAACGTATATGCGGAATTTTGCGAAAATTCGCTTGCTATACCGGTTATAAAAGGTAAAAAGACCGACAAAGAAAAATTTGCGGGTGCAGAGGCAACCTATACTATAGAAGCGATGATGCACGACGGTAAGGCGCTGCAATCGGCTACGTCGCACTATTTTGGCGATGGCTTTGCCCGTGCGTTTGACATACAGTTTACGGGGCGCGATAACACTTTGCAGTACCCGCATCAAACCTCGTGGGGTATGTCTACGCGTATAATAGGCGCTATCATTATGACGCACGGCGACGACAACGGTTTAGTTCTTCCGCCTGCAATAGCACCTGTGCAGCTTATAATTGTGCCTGTGGCGCAGCATAAAGAGGGAGTTTTAGAAAAAGCAAACGAGCTTCGCAAACGCCTTTCTGCTATAGCGCGGGTAAAGGTTGACAACAGCGATAATTCTCCGGGCTGGAAGTTTGCGCAGTACGAAATGAAGGGCGTTCCGCTTCGCTTAGAGATAGGGCCAAAGGACATAGAAAAAGACCAATGTGTTATTGTGCGGCGCGACAACCGCGAAAAAATATTTGTGCCGCTTGCCGAGCTTGAAGCAAAAGTGCCGGAGCTTTTAAAGGCAGTGCACGACGGGCTTTATGCAAAGGCACTGCAAAACCGAGAAAACCGCACATGGAACGCAAAAACTATGGACGATATCAACGAGATATTTGCAAAGGACACAGGCTTTGTAAAAGCGCTGTGGTGTGGTGACACTGCCTGCGAAGAAATGCTTAAAGAAAAAACAGGGGTTTCGTCGCGCTGTATGCCATTTGACGGGCAAGGGGAAAAGGGCGTTTGTGTGTGCTGCGGCAAGCCTGCCGAAAAAATGGTTTATTGGGGTAAGGCTTATTAATTTTCATCGAGGTGTTTATTATATTACGTTTTAAACTGGCGCTTGCACTTGGCAAGCTTATACACTTCTTCGGCAAGTTTGTTGGTAAGGCAACAAACCTGCCGGGGGATTTTGCCATGAAGCTTTGTCCTCAATTTTTGGGTCAATTCAGCTTTAAGGGCAAGGTTATTGCGGTTACAGGCAGTAACGGCAAAACCACCACCGCAAATATGCTGGCGTTTATATTGACACAGCAGGGCTATAGCGTTGCAAATAACGCAAAGGGCAGCAACCTTACCGGCGGTATAGCAACGACGCTTTTAACTTCGTCACATTTTAGCGGGGCTATAGACGAGGACTTTGTTGTGCTGGAAGTGGACGAGAGGTTTTCGCGCCTTATATTCAAGCTGTTTTCGCCCGATTACCTTGTATGTACCAACCTTTTTCGCGACCAGCTTACCCGTAACGGCAACATAGATGTCATTATAGAAAAGCTGCACGAGGCTATAAAGCCCACTGTAAAGCTTATACTTAATGCAAACGACCCCATAAGCGGTAACCTGTCGCCAAAAAACCCGCGGGTTTATTACGGTATGGAAAGAACCTCGCAGTCTGAAGCCGTCTGCCAAAACCTTACGCATGATGCAAAGGTGTGCCCAAAGTGCTTGGGAAGAATGAATTACGATTATTTTCATTATAATCATATCGGCAGTTTCCTTTGTACCTCATGCGGCTACAAAACCCCTGCTTCCAAATATCTTGCCGCAGATGTTAATTTTGAAACCGGAAATTTTACAATAAACGGTACGCCAATTTATGCCGATTATCGCCCGCCCTTTAATATCCTTAATATGACGGCGGCTGTTGCGGCTTGCTGTGAAGTGGGTGTTCCGCTTGAAAAAGCCTGCGCCTCCGCCTCGCAGTTTAAAGTTATGAAGCAGCGCTACGACGAGTTTAAAATCGGGGAGCGCACGGCTGTTATGATACTTTCTAAAAATCAAAACCCCGTGTCCTTTGACCAATCTATAAGCTATGTGCTGGAAATGCCCGGAGAAAAAACGGTGGTGGCATATGTCAACAATATTAACCACACAGGGCACCGCGACACCACTTGGCTTTACGACATAAGCTTTGAGCGACTGGTTGATAACGTGAGCACCATGGTTTGCACAGGACCTCGCGCCTACGATTTGGCTGTGAGGCTGAAGCTTGCGGGCTTTGCGCCGGAGGACATAAAAACCGAATGCGACGTTGCGAGGATAAAGCCTATTGTTGACGAAACAAGCGGTACTATATGCGTTTTAACAGAGCTTTACGACGCCAACGCAATTTTGGAGGTAATAAGCAAATGAATGTGAATATACTTTGGCTGTATGACGATTTGCTGGACCTCTACGGCGACAGCGGCAACCTTACCATAATAGAGCAGAGCCTTAGATGTATGGGCATTGAAGTTAAAATTACAAGGCAAAGCGTAGAGGATAAGCTTGATTTTACAATGTATAATATGGTTTACATAGGCCCGGGCAAGGCAAAAAATCTTGCATGGGCAAGTGAGCACTTTTCGCATTATGCGGCAGATGTAAACGAGGCTGTAAAAAGCGGGCTGCTGTTTTTTGTGACAGGCAATGCCAGACTGCTTTTTGGTAAAAGCTTTGTTGGCTACGACGGCGAAACCTACAACGGAACCGCCCTTTTTAATTATACGGGACGTGAAACAGGCAATGTGTTTATAAGTGATGTTATAGCCTCCCCTGTGTTTTCGCTTAGCACCAAGGGCTATGGCTTTATAAACCGCACTGCGCATATTGACGGAAACACCACAGATTTTTTATTTAAGCTGTACAGTGGTGCAGGTGACAACGAAACCGAAACCGAGCATGAGGGCAACCTTTATTGCAGCTTTTTTGGTACATGGCAACTGGGGCCTGTGCTTGTCAAAAACCCGCATATTTTAAACGAGGTATTGCAACGCATTGCGGGGGAGTGTTACATAAAACCAGACACCGAGCTTGAACAAAAGGCGTTGGAGCGTACTCTTGCGGAGTTTGTACTGTAAAAGCAGACGGGAGGAGCATATGAAAAGCCAACTAAAGCAGTTTATGTCAATATTTATGGTACTGGCTATTTTGTTTGCTGCAAAGCTTGTTCTTGCACCAAGCGGAGGCAACTCTGCCGGAGGTATACCTCTTCGCTCACAAACAAGCGCGCAAAAATGGGCTTCTGAGCAAGAAGAAAAGAAGAAAGCCGCAGAGGGGGGCTCTGTGGACGAGGGTGCGCCGACAACAGATGATAAAAGCGCTGATGCGGGCGAAAAGCAGTTTACCGTAGAAAAAGACGGCAGCTACACCTCTAAGGAGGAGGTTGCGCTTTATCTGCATATATATAAGCACTTGCCGCAAAACTTTATAAATAAATACGAGGCAAGCACGCTTGGCTGGGATAACAAAGCGGGTAATTTACAGGAGGTTGCACCCGGTAAAAGCATAGGCGGCAGTAATTACGGCAATTACGAAAAATCAGTGCCCGAAAAAGACGGGCGTGTTTGGCGGGAATGTGACATAAATTACGAGGGCGGCTACCGCGGAGCCGAGCGCATAATATATTCAAACGATGGGCTTATTTATTATACCGGTGACCACTACAAAACCTTTACACAGCTCTATTAATCTAATAGAATATAACGAAAGCTACAGTATTTTTTAAATAATAACATATTTTTTGTTGTTTTATAAAATTTACTGTATTTTTTTGTCAAATAGTGTTATAATGCCATTAAGCGGAAAATGCTCAAATTTTTCAAAGAAAGGGGCAAATATCAATGGGTAAATTTATTATAGGCGCGGTTAAAACAGGCTACACCTTCCATTTAAAGGCAAATAATGGAGAAACCATAGCCACATCTGAGGTATACGAGAATATTGAAAATGCAAAATCTGGTATAGCATCGGTAAAGCATAATTGTTTAGCGGCAAACACAGAGGACCAAACAGAGCCTGATTTTGTAAAGCAAAAGCACCCTAAGTACGAAGTTTACATTGACAAGGCGGGTGACTTCCGTTTTCATCTAAAGGCGACTAACGGACAGGTTATTGCTGCCTCTCAGGGATACTCGGAAAAAGCGAGCTGCATGAACGGTATAGAATCGGTAAAGAAAAATGCACCTGAAGCCGAAATTATCATAGAGGAATAAGGCGAATAAAATGGAAATTAAAGATAAAATTGAAGAAATAATTGAGAAAATTAAAAACGATAAAACACTGGCAGAAGATTTTAAAAAGGACCCCGTTAAGACCGTGGAGGGGCTTTTGGGTGTAGATTTGCCGGACGAAGCCGTGAAGGGAATTATTGAGGGAGTTAAAGCCAAAATAAATTTAGACTCGGCAGAAGATATATTCGGCTCTATCAAAAATATGTTTAAGTAAGTTTGTTAAAAGCCTATAAAGAGCGCCCTCACTTGGCTGTTTAAGCCGTTTGCGGGCGCTTTGCTTATTCGCCGCAGGCTTTTTTTACAGATGTTTTTAACTGTCGGCGGCGTAAAGGTTAAAAAAGCAGCGCCTATTTTTTGCGCTTTTGGGGCTAAAAACATTGACAACAGGGCATAAATATTGTACTATTATCTAGTCGGTTTATGTTACGGTATGCCGCTGTGGCGGAATCGGCAGACGCAAGGGACTTAAAATCCCTCGATGGCAACATCGTACCGGTTCAATTCCGGTCAGCGGCACCATAACAATAGGTCAAAATAGATGCAGGGCTTACAAACCCAGTGTTTATGCGGCCTGACGAGGGTTTTGAATGGTAAATTCAAAACCCTCGTTTTTCATAGATGCACCCTGCTTTTTGAGAAAAAGGCGGGGTGTTTCTGTTTTCTGGCCGAAAGGCTACCAAGACAACTGAATAAGCAAGCTCCCCCTGCGGGGCGATTTTGAGGCGGCTGTGTTCTTCGTAACTGAAAAACACAGCCGCTTTTTTTATTGCCCTAAACCAAAATGAAAGGACTGATCCCTATGAAAAATGAATTGCAAACCTTGCGATTGTTCAGCCCCCTCTTCCCAATTCTTTACCGGAGAAATGAATGGGGCGGCCTCGAAAACGAGCCAGAGGATTTGACCTCCGAGGAACTGCTGGAATACAAATCCCAAATCCATGACCTCATTCAAAAGGCACAGCTGCCCTGCGAGGAAAAGCACGGACTTGCCATTTATCTGGACGAAGCCCTCAGCCGCAAGGTATCCAGCATTTATCCCGATGTGGAGGAATCCAGCGGCAAGCTGTGGTGCGTGACAGAAATCAAAACTTACGGCGAGCTTACCGCAACAGAATATGCCGAGCTGACCGACTGGCTCACCGGACAATTTTCCGATGGCTGGGGCGAGGGGCTGGAGCAGCGTGAAATTGAGTTGGAGGACGGTGAGCTGTATGTCAGCTTTTGGGATGCCAGCAACCGCTTCTTTATCAAGCCGGAGGACGAGATGCCGCCAGAGCATTCCTTTGGCATAACGATGGGAGGTAGATAGTATGGCGGTTTTTAATGCGGCAAGCGAGGGCTATGAGCTTTGCGAGCTTGACGGAAAGCCTGTGGCGTTTACCAATATGCGGCTCGACAGGCAGACTATCCCCGATGGGCTGTTCTGCTATGACATCCGTGACTCCGACAATTTGGACGGCAGCTGTGCGGAGGTCAAGGCGCACGTCATGGTTAACCATTGGGGAACCATCCTCTGCAAGTCTCCTTTTCCGCTGGATGAGTATGGCTCATATTATCCAACAGGTAAAATGAATTACTTGGGAATCAGCCTCTCTCTTCAAGATTTGCAGGCGATGGACGAAACAGAACTGTTGGAGCAACAGAGAAAAAACACGATGACGATGGGAGGAATGTAGATATGCCAAATCATGTAACAAATATTTTAGTGGTCAGCGGAGATGAGCAGCAGCGGCAGGCAATGTTCGAAGCCATTAAGAACGATGAAATCGGTCTTGGCAGCATCGACTTTAACAAGGTCATCCCCATGCCTGAAACGATCTTCCGTGGCAATCTGGGGCAAGCGGAGCGTACAAAATACGGCAGTGCCAACTGGTACGACTGGTCGATTGCCAATTGGGGAACCAAGTGGAACAGCTACGGCTATGATGATGTCACCACGCCAAAGGAATTTGATGGCGAGCGTATGGAATTTCAGACGGCGTGGAGCTATCCCGCACCCATCATCGCTCGGCTTGCTGAAAAATATCCAGACCTTCACTTTGAGGTCAAATGGGCAGACGAGGACTTCGGCTACAATGTCGGTCACAAGGAATATGAAAATGGAGAGGAAATCTTCTGCAATCAGCCCGATGGCGGCTCCAAGGAAGCGTTGGAGCTTGCCGCCGAGGTGCATGATTTAGACCTCGCCGATGAGGGCTATCTATTTAACGAAGCCACAGGTCAATACGAATATCACGAGCAGGATGAAGCACCCACGATGAGTCTTCAATGAAAACTCGCATCCAAGCCCCCTCGGAGAGCATGGGGGGAACACGGGTGGAACTGGTTCCCACCCGTGAGGCGCACCGTGAGCGAAGCGAACCTATATTTTCCGCAGAAAATATGTGCGACTAAGGGAGGTGATCAATTATCAATAGCTTTATCAGCTGGGTGGGCGGGAAAAAGTCTCTCCGCTCGCAA
>JAVWJP010000028.1:0-1155 GCA_036638975.1 Hydrogenoanaerobacterium sp. | reverse complement strand
AAGGAGGAAAACAATATGAAAATCGTAGAAATCAAGGGTAGAATCGCTGCGGATGGCAGCATTCTTCTGCCGCCCAGTGTGCTGGAAAGCATGGGCATGGGCATCGGCGACACGGTGCATCTGGCCTACCTGTCCCACCACCCGGTCAAGCAAATCAACAGCTACGGTGAATTTTTCATCACCAAGGACGGCATCAATCATGTGGGTGAGCCGGTGGAAGCGCCGGACACCGCAGAGCTGTCGATACCCCATGCACTGTTGGAGGCCGCAGGCATTCCGCTGGACGGCGACCTCGACATCACCATCGGCGAGGGCTGCATCGTAATCGGCAGTGACGATCCGGTGTGCCAGCTGCCGCCCCAGCTTTTGGAGCTGTTCACCGACCTCGGCATTAGCACTGAAACCGTGCGCTCTGTGCTGGAGGGTGGTGACGAGGATGAGTAAAAAGCCAACCTACAAGCTCATTGACGGCAAAGGCCGTGTGCTGATTCCGAAAGAACTCCGCACCGCCACCAGCATGGATTATGGCGACATTGTGCGCCTTGGCCTCTCCGGTGGCAAGGTCAGTGTGCAAAAGGTGGATATCATCGAAGTGGGCGACCAGTCCCCGGAGGCCGTGGAGTGCTATGTTCGGGCGGCGTTCAAGACCATGCCAGATGATGTGAAGCTCCAGCTCATTGCCGAGCTGACCGGCCTGCTCCAAAGTAAGGAGGGCTGACCGATGAAAGCAAAAAATCTTTATACTGCCGCCGACTGTACCGAAACCGGCTATGACTGCGCCCTGCAAGGCAAGGTTATCGTCCTCAGCCGCCAAGCGCTGCCCGAGGATTATCAGAACCAACTGTTTTTTTGCTCCGGTGGCAAGATTGCAAATTCCAATCCCATCGGGCGGTCTGTGTCCCTGACCTCCCTCTCAGACGGCGAGCAGCATCGCTTCTTCCGCAGCGATGTGGTGGGTGTGCTGGAGCCGTCGCTTCTGCCGGACAGCGCCAAGCTCCACCTCTCCCAAATCAGACCGCCAAACGCCCTGCCGCTGGAGCAAAATGAGCCGAAGTACAGCGGTTACAGCTTTCTGCCCGATGGTCGATATGCCTCCGGTGTTTGGCTTTGCAGCGAGCAGGAGGTGATGGACTACATCGAACTGCAAAAGCCCTA
>JAVWJP010000027.1:0-13912 GCA_036638975.1 Hydrogenoanaerobacterium sp. | reverse complement strand
TTCTACGCTTGAGTGCGCTAATTTTTCATGTTTACTTTACAGTGCCTTTTTATTTTGGCAGTCTATATATGCGGGGAATGCGCCTAAAAATTTCATCGTTTTTAATGCGAAGTGCTTTACCTAAAATATCAGATGAGTACACAGGCGGGTTAGCGCCCGCGATAAAGCAAAAACGCCTTACCGTGTAAATCTTATGCCTAATATGCGTAATTACTACAGGAATATGGCGGTTGTCCTTACATATCAAGCAGACATCACCTATACGCATATCGCCATTTTTTATGTACATATAGTTTCACTCCGTTTTTTGTAAATTTGTAATATTGCAAAACAAAAAAATTGCCATATAGATAATCTCTTTGTTTTACAGTATTAATTTTTTAAAAAACCCAAACGGCAAAAGTTGCCCGTTACCGTTTGGGCATTCCAATTCAGTTTTTTGACTGATTACCTGTTCCTATGGAGGCACGTCCGTCCTGCCACGTTCCTAAGTTGTGCTGTGCACTATAAGGCGCGCTCGTCTGCTTTTAAGCAAAGTCATCGCACACAATCTTACCGCCCTAGAAATATCAATAATCATCATTCGTTATTAAATTATCGGAGGAATACTCCGGCGGGCGTTGCAACTGCCCACTCTGCCGAGGAGGTTTTGCACCGTAGTGCATCTGCCAACTCACGTAGCTTCCGGCTGCGTGCACTTTTTATTTAAAACGGTTTTAAGCCGTCTTAAAAGCAAATTAAAGGGTTCTTATACACAAAATAGCCTGTACAATTTTTGTGCCGCCGCAAAGCGGCTTAATCGTTACTGTTATCTTCTTTTTCCATATTATCTTGCATAATAAGAAGTACAGTGCGCATAATTGCTGCCCTGTTGCGCTTAGCTGCCTCTTCATCACGCACCTTTGGACGTGTAATGCCAACCCTTGTTATTCCGTCCTTGCCATGGTCGGTTTCAAAGATTTCATCGCACTCAACCATGCCGTAAGCCTTTCCCATGTACATTGAAGGCATTCCAATCACCTCATATCATTTATATGGTATTGCTAATTTGTCCTATTCCGGTCTTGTTTTATTGTATTCAAAGGGGTTGTTGGATAAAAGTTACGCCACAGGTAACACTCCGTTAAAAAAAATTTCCTGTGGATTTTTAATTTCCAAAACATTAATAAGCATTTCTGCTTTATCGGTAGGCATAACACCTTTATTCATCCATTCATAGAATGTTTTAGGTGAAACTTTTACAATTCTAGCTCCATCTGCTTTTGAAAGTCCTTTTCGTGCTAGACAAGCATTTAATTCATTAGTGTTTATCATGGTTTATACCCCCTTTTTTCTTTTGGCTTTTGTTCTTATATTTATAATACATTGTTTTTTGTTACTTGTCAAGTAACAAATGAAAATTTATTTACCTTTTTGTTGCTTTGCACGAAACAGTATGCTATAATAAACTCGTTAGGAGTGATTTAATGCCTTTTAATCGGGATAGATTAAAAAAACGACGTATAGATATGGGAATTACTTTGCAAGAAATAGCAGATGCCATTGGTGTTGAAAAGCCTACAGTTCAGAGATACGAGAGCGGTAAAATAAATAAAATTGATACAATAACCGTTGAAAAATTATCTACTGCTATAAAATGCAGTCCTGCCTATTTAATGGGGTGGCAAGACACTCCACAAATTCAGCAGGATAACTTTACTATGCTTAATGTTCACGAAAAAATGGTTATATCTGCATACAGAAAAACTCCAACTATGCGCCTCGCTGTAGATAGAATATTGAATATTACTACAGAACAAGAGGAACCAATAGACGCCCACATTCCAGATATAGAAAACATTGATGAAGAAGCGGAACAAATCAAAAGAAAGCTGAGCATATCCGCAGACTCGAAGAAATAAAATTGTTTTTGCCCAACACTTCAAATAACAGCTTTCACATTATTGTATGGTGCAATCTTAACAAATAAAAAAACAGCTCCCTAAAGCGAATACTTTAGAGAACTGTTTGTAATTAATAGGGTGAATTAAAGTACTGCCGGTTAGTACTCGTAGCTAAAATTTAGCGTAGCGGAAAGCAGGAGACATAATGCAGGATTTAATATTACATTCGCTTTCAAATACCGCAATAAAATATAGTGCTGATAAAATTATTTTATTCGGGTCAAGAGCAAGAGGAAATAACCGCCCAAACAGTGATTATGACATTGCTGTTTTTGGTATGCCCGACAGTAACCAACCCTTATTTTGGGCTGATGTTGAGGATATTTCCACTTTATTAAAATTTGACATCGTTTTTGTCACAGATACAACGAATAAAAAATTAATTGAGAACATAAAAAAGGACGGTGTTATATTGTATGCAAAAGATTGAGAATTTCACAAATGCAGTTAGCCAACTTTTACAAGCCGCAAAAATTTATGGTAGCTCTCCCGAAGATGAGCTGTACAGAGACGGACTTATACAGCGTTTTGAGTTTACTGTAGAGCTTGCATGGAAATCTTTAAAAGAATACTTAGAAGACCAAGGAACGGTTCTTGCTGTAACCACTCCAAGGGCCGTGTTAAAAGAAGCATATGCAGCAGGAATAATTTTCAATGAAATAGAATGGAATGCAATTTTAACAGCACGAAATTTGACCTCACACGTTTACGATGAGGCAACAGCAAAAAAGATTTCAAGCCAGATATGCAACGACTTTTTGCCTGTGCTTTGCTCTCTTGCAAACTTTTACCAGCAGTAGCTTAGCCGCACAAAACAACGCAAAATACAAAAAAGCAATTTTGTGCTCAAAAATCACTTTGCAGAGGGGGCGCAACAATGCGTCCCTTTTATTACATTATTTTTAGGAGGCGAAGCTTTTGACAAGCACCACAAAAGAAGTTGCCATGTATTTGCGCAAATCGCGCATGGAAGAGCTTATGTCAGAGGAAGAAGTGCTGGAGCGTCACAAAAAAGCTCTTACAGACGAAGCAAAACGACAAAGCCTTAACGTCACCGGCATTTATGAGGAGGTAGTAAGCGGCGATACGCTTTATTCCAGACCGCAAATGCTTAAGCTTCTTGCCGATGTAGAAACCGACAGATACAGCGCTGTTCTATGTATGGAGATAGATAGGCTGGGGCGCAGCTCTATGAGTGAGCAAGGCGTTATACTTGAAACCTTTAAGCAGCATCACACCAAAATTATAACACCACGCAAAATATATGATTTAAACAATGATATAGACGAAACTTATTCAGAGTTTGAAAGCTTTATGGCGCGTCAGGAGCTTAAAATTATAAAGCGACGTCTGCACAATGGCATACAGCGCACTATATGCGACGGCGGTTATATTGCAAATGCACCATACGGCTATACAAAAACTACAAAAAACAAGACCCCTACCCTCGAAATTAACGAGAGTGAGGCTTATTATGTACGAATGATATTTGATATGTACGTGAATGAGGGTGTTGGCTGTCAGATTATTGCAGATACAATTAATTCTCTAGGTGCAAAGCCGCACCGCTCCGATAAATTCGGTCGTACCTCTATTGCTGCAATAATTAAAAATCAAGTATATATCGGCAAAATTATATGGAATAAAAAAACGTGTATAAGACGCGGCACAAAGGGAAATGCAAAGCATATAACAATCTACAATTCGCCCGAAAAATGGACCTCAAATGATGGACTGCACCCTTCTATTATTGACAAAGAATTGTTTGCATCTGCACAAGAAATCATGCGAATGCACTATCACCCGCCTTATTACAAAGGAACTGTAGAGAACCCGCTTGCCGGCATAGTGCGCTGCGGAAACTGTCAGCATCTAATGCAGCGTCAGATATGTGCGGGTCCCTCCAACCGCAATATTAAGGTTGACTACCTTCTTTGCCAAACAAAAAAATGTGTACCGTCAGCTAAGCTTGAGTTTGTTGTAGCTGCAGTACTTAAATACCTTAACGATACCTTAGAAACAATAGAAGTTGAGTTAAAATCCGGAATTATACCAAAGCAAAATGTTACATCAATGAAAGCAATGCTAAGAGCGTCCGAAAAAGAACTTAACACCTTAGAAATACAACGTGCAAAGTTGCACGATTTTTTAGAGCAAGGTATATATGATGTAGAAATGTTCAGAAGTCGCAGTAAACTTTTAGATGAAAAAAGCAAAATTTTAACCAAACAAATTTCAGAACAGCAAAAAACAATAAAACAGGCAAAAGGAACTGACAAAGCAAAAATCTATAAAAAGATAAAAAATGTACTCGAAGCTTATGGCAACGCAAGCCCGCAAAAGCAAAATACGCTACTAAAATCGGTAATTAGCGATGCTGTTTATTTTAAAAAGCCAAAAAGCAAACCGCAAGATTTCCTTTTATCTATCACACTTAAAGACCTTTAAATTTTTTATCTTATAACATGAACATTGTACTGCGCTGCAACTGTCATAGATGCGCTTGGTATTTATGCAGACGGCTTCTTTAAACTGGTTTGCGGCGCAGCCGCCCGCATTGCTGTTTGATTTTATTTCTGCCATAGTAATCCTCCTATTACTTTCTATTAAAGAATACACTTCAATAACATAATATGAGGTTTATTAAAATTGGTGCAGAAAAAACTAGCAGTTTTAATTTTTTTATGGTTTTATAGTAAAAACATCATCAGAAAGCTTCAAATTATCCTTAACTGATATCCCTGAAACTTCCCAGCCCAATATATCTTTATTGTAATGCATAGTTACAACTTGGTAGTTCCCGCCGGCAAGCCAATTTTCTTCCTTGCCTTTTTTAGCATAATTAAAATCTGCATAGACGTTAAATTTAACATAAAACTCGCCGTCTTTGGTTTCACGCACAACGCTTCTACGGTCTACTGTCATTTCATTAAAGTTAAACATCAGACCTTGGTTATAGTCCTCCATTTTTTTAATAACCTCGGCACGATACTCGTCGCTTACACCATGAATAATTGTTGCGTCCCAAACATTTATAGCCTCAAGATATGAACGATAATAGGCATAGAACTGCGGCGCAAGGGTTTCTATAAGCTGCCTATTTGTCATTTTACCAACAGGTGTGTCGCCTTCCTTGTCCTGTTCTTCCTCGCGTTTTGCAATATAGCTTACCTTATATTGCTGTGAAACACCGCCGCCCATAGTGAATTTTTCGCTGTATTCATCACATTTTACGGTAAGCTCCATGCCGCTGAAAACAGGGTTCAATACAATAAAACCACCTGTGGTATCAGTCTTTACAGGGTTGCCGTTAATAATCACCTGCAAATTGTTTTCGAGCCCTGAAAGCTCTATTTCAGCCGAGGCAAGCTTGTCAGAAACCGAAGCCTCAGCTTGCTCATTGGCAGAAAAACTAACCACATCGGCTTTGCCAAGCTCGTACTCTGCGCCATAGCCGGTGTAGACTGCGCAAATGCTATGCCTGCCCGGTAAAAGTGAAAGCGATATACTTCCGCTTTCGTCCGGCACAGCTTTTACAAGCTTATCATCAACATAAAGTTCTGCATCAGGCACAGCAGTATGTACCAGCACCTTTATATTGGCAAGCTCGACTGTAAAGCTTTGCGAAAGCAAGCTGTTCTCTGTCTGAACAAAATTAAATGCACTGTACAACGCATCAGCATCTGCATCACCATAGCCTATTTTTGAAAGCAAATGCCCTCTGAATGCTGTCATATTCATGTTTTCTGTCATATCTGTACACAGCTTTTTTGCGCTCTCTGTATTAATGTTTTTGCCGTCTGTACTTTTAATATGCCTTAATACATACTGCGTATCTCCAGCTGAAACCGCCGATATAAAGTCATCTACAGCCTTTTCAGGTGCTTTTTTTGCCGTAAGCTTCATTATTACATAACCCGCACAAAGGGCAAGTAAAATAGCTGTAATAACCATGATTATTATAACTTTACCCACGCCTATTCCGCGCTTTTTAACCTTTGTCTGCGGAATTTCGTCCTCGTCATATTCATAATCGCTTTCAGATGAATAATCAGATGCAGAGCTTTTATAGTAATTTTCCGCATTATTTGTGTCAGAGCTTTGAGCAGACAATGCAAGAGCTTTTTGTAAAATCTCTTGCTCTTGCGTCTGTGCCTGCCTAAAAAGCGGTGAAGGCTCGCTGTTAGGTGCTTTTATCTGCGCAAGCTTCTCCCCGCATTCAGGACAAAATTTAACATTTTCCTGCGGCAGGGGTTCTCCGCAATACGGACAAAATTTCATATAAAACAATCCCTTCACGGTAATAAAAGATTAATATTAAAGCTTTGTAAGTCTTGCAAAGTTTGCCATAACTTTTTTTGTACCGCCCTTATCAAAAGCCGCCTCCACCAAAAGGTCGTTCGCCATTGGGGTTACCGAAAGCACCATGCCCTCTCCAAAGGTTTTATGCGAAACAATATCTCCGGGTGCAAGCTTTAGCTTCACTTGCTCTACGCCTGTTGAAGATGATGCCGAAAGCCCGCCTGTGCTTATGCTGTATGGGTTGACATTACTTATACTGCCAACTGCCGCCGCATGGCCTATACGCAGAGTTTCGTCGGTAACATCTAAAAGTGTCATTGGTATCTCGCCCACAAAGCGCGAAAGCCTGTTGCGTGTTGTCTGTCCAAATATAAGGCGCTGTGCAGCAGTTGTAATGTAAAGCTGCTTTTTTGCACGCGTTATGCCAACATAAGCAAGCCTGCGTTCCTCCTCAATCTCTGCCGAGGAATTCATTGACATTCTTCCCGGAAAAATTCCGTCCTCAAAGCCTGTTATAAAAACATATGGGAACTCTAATCCTTTTGCCGAATGCAAAGTCATCATAAGCACAACATCGTCAGATAAATCGGTTCTGTCCATATCGGTATAAAGCGCTATTTCCTCTAAAAACTGCGAGAGGTCGCCCCCTTCATTTTCTTCATCAAACTTTACAATGGTAGATTTAAGCTCCTCTATATTTTCAAGACGCGTCTGTCCCTCGAAGCCCTGTGTTAAAAGAAAATTGGTGTAGCCCGTTTTTAAAAGCAGCTCGTCCAAAAGATCGCCCAAGGGACGGTTTTGAGAAATTTCCGTAAGCTCGTTTATTGTTTTTACAAACTCTAAAAGCGGCTTCGATTTACGCTGAATTTGCGCATAGCTATCGGCGTTTTGCAGCACCTCAAACATACTTATACCAAGCCCGTCCGCAATTTCTTCAACCGCGGCAACTGTGCTGTCGCCTATACCGCGTTTAGGCTCGTTTATGACACGTTTTAAGCGTACAATGTCGCTGGGGTTATTTATTATACTTAAATATGCAACAACATCACGTATTTCTTTTCTTTCAAAGAAGCGCAGACCGCCAACTATTTTGTACGGCACGCCCGCTTTTACAAACGCACGCTCAAGCATATTCGATTGTGCGTTCATGCGGTAGAGAATGGCGTGGTCCTTATACTTTGCGCCGTCCTCTATATTCTGTAAAACGGTATCAACCACAAAGCGCGCTTCGCTTTGCTCGTCGGCACAACGGTTAAGCTTAACCTGCGAACCTGTGTCATTGTCTGTCCACAGGGTTTTTCCCTTGCGCTCGGTATTATGTGCTATAACTGCGTTTGCAGCATCTAAAATATGCTGTGTACAGCGGTAGTTTTGCTCCAGCCTTATTACCTTAGCGCCATCAAATTGTTTTTCAAAGCTTAAAATATTCTCTATATTTGCACCGCGGAATTTATATATACTCTGGTCATCATCGCCGACAACACAAAGATTTTGATGTTTTTTTGAAAGCAAGCTTACAAGCTTATACTGCGCGTGGTTTGTGTCTTGATATTCATCGACCATAATATATTTATATCTGTTTTGGTAGTGCTCTAAGACCTCGGGAAATTCGGTAAAAAGGCGCACTGTAAGCACAATAATGTCGTCAAAATCTACAGCGTTGGCATTTTTAAGCGTTTGCTGGTAAGACTTGTATAACTTGCCGACAACGCTTGCCCTATAATCCCCGCTGCTCTCGTTTGCATAGTCCTCCGGTGTCTGCATTTCGTCCTTTGCCTTACCTATACTGGAAAGCACAGATTTTGGCGGGAAGGTTTTATCATCAATTTCCATAGTTTTCATAGCTGCTTTTATCACCCGTAAGCTATCCTCTGTGTCATATATGGTAAAGCTTTTGGTGTAACCCAAGGCTTCTATTTCGCGTCGCAATATCCGCACACAGGCGCTGTGAAAGGTTGCTGCCATTATATCTGTCGCAGCCTCGCCCAGCATAGCCCCCAGACGCTCTTTAAGCTCTCCCGCTGCCTTATTTGTAAAGGTTATTGCTAAAATATTCCATGGCTTAGGCAGGTCTACGGCTATTATATCTGCCAAGCGCTCGATATTTGTTTCTTTCCCATCTGCAAAAGCCTTCAGCCACAAAGCATCGTTCTCTGTAACCCACTGAGGAACCTCCTGTGACATAGAAGCTCTGCCAAAGCGGACAATATTTGCAACTCGGTTTACAAGCACCGTAGTTTTACCGCTGCCTGCCCCCGCTAAAATAAGCACGGGACCATCTGTTTGCAAAACTGCTTTGAACTGCTCGGGGTTCATGTTCTCAAATACCTTATTTAAAGCATTTTGCTTTAAAGTGACGTAATCGCTTGCTGTTATTTTTTTGTTCATTTATGCTCTCTCTCCCGCCTAAGCCAATGGATTAGGCTCGTTTTGTAAAAACTGTGCAAGATTTGTATAGCGCAGTGTTTTTTTGTTGTTATCTACCATGTAATTTACCCCCGCCTTGTCACCTATTAAAATAAGCAGGCGCTTTGCGCGGGTAACACCGGTATAAAGCAAATTCCTGTAATATAAATTGCGCGTTGGACGCCAAAGCGGAATAATTACAGCCTCAAACTCGCTGCCTTGAGATTTATGTACGGTAACGGCATAAGCCAGCTCCAGCTCTGCCGCCATATCAAAGCTGTACTCTGCCTGCTTATCATCAAAACGCAAAAGCAGTGTACGCGTTGTTTTGTCTATTTGCAGTATTTCTCCGATATCTCCGTTAAATATGCCCAGCCCGTCCTCCGCGCCCTCGCGGCTCCACACAATATCATAATTATTGCGTATCTGCATAATTTTATCTCCCTCGCGGAAGATATACCCTGCCATTTTAAACTCATGCTTTTGCGGTGACGGCGGGTTTAGTTGTTCCTGCAAGCGGCGGTTAAGCTCTGTTGTGCCAAGCTCACCCTTGCGCCCCGGTGCAAGCACCTGAATATCCCATTTTGGCGAAAGCTTGTACGCCTTTGGCAAACGTCGCTGTATTAAATCTATAATAGTTTTAGTAATTTCCTCGGTTGAATTACCGTGCATAAAAAAGAAGTCGCTGTCGCGCCGCGAAAGCACAGGGTATTCTCCCTGCACTATCTCGTGCGCATTTGTTACTATAAGGCTTTGTGCCGCCTGGCGAAAAATCTCTTTAAGATTTACTGTGTCCAAAACGTCTGAGTCTATAATATCTCGCAAAAGATTACCTGCACCAACGCTTGGCAATTGGTCTGCATCTCCCACAAGCACCAACCTGCACGAAAGACGCATAGCGCGCAAAAGGCTCTCAAAAAGCAGTGTATCCACCATAGACATTTCGTCAATTATAATAACACCCGCGTCCAACGGGTTTTTCTCGTTGCGCTTAAACGCAAGAGAATCTCCAGCTTTAAAGTCTACCTCTAAAAGCCTATGTATGGTTTTTGCCTCGCGACCCGTCAGCTCTGTCATTCGTTTTGCCGCACGCCCTGTTGGGGCTGCCAGTAAAACTTTTTCTCCAAGCTGCTCAAAAAGCTCTATTATTGCATTGATAGTTGTAGTTTTGCCTGTACCCGGACCACCTGTAAGCACAAGCACACCGCTGTTAAGTGCCGATGCAATAGCTTTGCGCTGAAGCCCCTCATAAGTAATGCTCTGGGTTTTTTCCAATATATCTATCTGGTCTGCATAGGACAGGCTTTCGTCTGTTTCTGCTGCCGCCCTCGCTATAAGCAGCCTGCCGGAAATATAACGTTCTGCAAAGTAGTATTGCGGCAAATAAACAAACACCCGCCCACCTGCGTCATGCTCTATAAGCTCCTCTTTTTTTACTTGCTCGTACAGGCACTGCTCGGTTTGCTCGCGCTGTATTCCCAAAAGCTCTGTGGCTATGCGCAGCAGGTTTTCTTGCGGCAAACAAGTGTGACCATTGTTAAGGTTATGCCGCAGAACAAAGTTAAGTGCGGCATTTATGCGGTAGGGGTGGTCATCGGCAAAGCCCAATTGCATAGCAATCTCATCTGCCTGTTCAAAGCCGACGCCCAAATCTGACATACATAATAAATACGGGTTTTCAGTTATTACATCAACGGACGTTACTCCCCATTTTTTCCATACTCGCACACATACAGACGGGTGGAGATTGTATTTAGAAAGAAACAGCATTACCACACGGACACCGTAAATACGCTTAAATTCTGTTGCAATATCCCGCGCCTTTTGTGGGGATATACCACGAACCTCGGTGAGCTTTTCGGGAGATGACTCGATTACTTCAAGTGTTTTATCGCCAAAAGCTGTAACCATTCGGCTAGCCATAACAGGGCCTACACCCTTTATTGCTTTTGACGAAAGATATTTTAAAATAGCATTTGCTGTGGCAGGCAAGGTTTTTTCACAAACCGAAGCACGAAACTGCTGACCATAGCTTGGGTGAGAAATATATTCCCCTAAAAGCGAAAGCTGTTCGCCATCATTTATATCTACCATTTCTCCAACCACTGTTACAAGCTCAGTTTCGTCCTTTGTCGCAAGGCTAAGTACAGTAAAACCTGTTTCATCGCTGTGAAAGGTAACGTGCTCCACAGTACCCTCCAGTTTTTCCGGCTCTTGTTCTTTCACGTTTTACCCCCAACCTGCAAAGCAAATTTTTATATACCTTATATAAGTATATTACACCCTAGCTGTTTTGTAAACCACCTATAATGCCGCAAAGCTCCGCCTTATCGCATACTCTTGCGTAACTACAGCCTTTACAAAAATTTTGACAAATATGAATTGTTTCATCATCTGCCCCAAAATCGGCGATAATTAGCAAAGGTGCAATGCCAAGACAACCTTGCAGTATATCTGTGTATGCACTGCGAAGCCGCTGCTCTATATTTTCGTCCCTGCCATAGATAGGCAAAACAGCCGCTATTTTAGAAGGGTAACGAGGTTTTAAAATATAACGCTGACACACAACCAAAATATAAGCAAAGCCAATTGACGCCATAAGCCCTATGGCAAGAAGAATAAAAGTTTTCATAAAAATACCTCCGTTTTCTTAAATAAGATACACTATCTTATGAAAAACGGAGGCAATAGGTGAAAAAAGAGCTTATTTAGTTACATTGGAAACATAAGCTTTTAGCGCATCTATTCTGTCGGTTTTTTCCCACTTGACATCTAAATCTTCTCGTCCAACGTGTCCGTAAGCGGCAAGCTGACGGTAAATTGGCTTGCGCAAATCCAGCTCGCGTATTATTGCTGCGGGACGTAAATCAAACACCTTAGCTGCCGCATCTGCCAATATATCATCGTGCACAACACCAGTGCCAAAGGTATCTACCATTACAGAAACCGGTGCCGCCACACCTATTGCATAAGCAAGCTGTATTTCACACTTCTTTGCAAGCCCCGCCGCAACTATATTTTTAGCAACATAACGTGCCGCATACGCAGCGCTTCTGTCAACCTTTGTCGGGTCTTTACCTGAAAAAGCTCCGCCGCCGTGACGAGCATAACCGCCATATGTATCAACAATAATCTTGCGACCCGTAAGACCGCTGTCGCCTTGAGGACCTCCGATAACAAAACGCCCTGTAGGGTTAATAAAGTAATGAGTTTTTTCGTCCAAAAGCTCTGCAGGCACAATTGGTTTTATAACGTGAATCAAAATATCCTCGCGGATTTTTTCAAGTGAAACATCGGCGCTATGCTGGCTGGAAACAACTATAGTGTCTATTCTTACAGGCTTGTCGTCATCGTATTCCACGGTTACCTGCGTTTTACCGTCAGGACGAAGATACGAGAGCGTACCGTTTTTGCGCACCTGTGTAAGGCGCATTGCAAGCTTATGTGCCAGCGAAATCGGCATAGGCATAAGCTCCGGAGTTTCGTCGCAGGCATATCCAAACATCATGCCCTGGTCTCCCGCACCCGTTTCATCATCGGCAGTGCTGCCTATTCCGGATTTATTCTCCAAGGAATGGTCTACACCAAGTGCAATATCACCCGACTGCTCGTTTATAGATGTAATTATAGCACAGGTTTCACAATCAAAGCCATATTTTGCTCTGTCATAACCAATATCACCAATTACCCTACGCGCAATAGCAGGAATATCAACGTAGCAGCTTGTTGTAATCTCACCCATAATCATTACCATACCTGTTGTAACAGTTGTTTCGCAGGCAACACGCGCCGTTGGGTCTTTAGCAATAATGCTGTCGAGTACTGCATCAGAAATTTGGTCGCACATTTTATCAGGGTGTCCCTCGGTAACTGATTCGCTGGTAAAAAGACGTTTTGACATAATTTTTTCTCCTCTCATTTTTGTTTCTGCCACTGTTATTTTGTTATAAAACAAAAAAAACCGGGGCAAGAAGCCGAGGTTTAATATAGTTCCTCATCTCTCGGCTTTTACCGCAGGAATTGGCACCTTGCACAATGCAGGTTGCCGGGCATCACAGGGCCTGTTCCCTCCGCCGCTCTTGATAAGGGGTTATTTAATTGTAATATATTTGCTATCTTAATTATATCAATATATTCGACAATTGTCAACAGCTTTTACGTAAAGATTACTAAAACAGTCTAGTTTCTTTCTGTGCCCCTTAATATTGGCGACAATGGCTTGTATATAAAAAAGCTCACCACCACACTGCAAAGCCCTTTCAAAAATGTAAAAGGCATATTAAATATTATAAGTGCGTCCCAAAGACCTTTTATGTTTGGGTTTATCGCCCTGTACATTCCCAAAATTGCCTCCATTGGTAAAAAAGCAGTATAAACAGGGTAAACAATGTAAAAATTGGTAATAACACTAAGCACAGCCATAACTACCGAACCTACAATAGCGCCCAATATAGCGCCTGTGCGTGTACGCATTTTTTTATAAATAAAACCGGCGGGGAAAACAAAAAGTGCTCCTAATATAAAATTAGATAATTCCCCTACTCCTCCTGTAGTTGTAAAAAGCAGGTTTACAAGGTTTTTTACAAGACAAACCATTATACCTGAAGCAGGGCCAAAAGTAAAAGCTGCCAAAAGTGCTGGAAGCTCAGAAAAATCAAGCTTTATAAAGCTTGGCATTAAAGGCACGCTAAAGCTGAAAAACATAAGCACTGTTGCTACCGCCGCAAGCATTGCGGTCATTGTCATTTTGCGAATGTTAAGTTTTTTGTTCATTGTAAGTTTCCTCCAAAATTAATTTGTAGGAGGTCTGTCAAAAAAATAAGCCCCTAATGTTAAAAACATCAGGGACAAATGCGCCAAAAAAAGACGCATCTGTTTCTTTCATCCGGACTATACCGTCGGTACCGGAATCTAACCGGTTCATGCTAATGCTTGCGGACTTGTCGTTCAAAGACGCATTACCGCCGGTGAGGACTTACGCCTCGCCCCGAAACAGACTATTCTACTGCTATAATTATACCAGTAATTTGTAATATGTCAAGCCGCAAAGATGCAAAAAAAGAAGCCGTAAAATACGACTTCTTCTGTATTGGCACTGTCTTATCTTCCCGGGCAGCTGCCCGCCGAGTATTTTCAGCACCGATGAGCTTAACTTCCGTGTTCGGTATGGGAACGGGTGGATCCTCATCGTCATAAGCACCAATTTTGAGTCGGCATCGTCTTATCTTCCCGGGCAGCTGCCCGCCGAGTATTTTCAGCAC
>JAVWJP010000026.1:0-18373 GCA_036638975.1 Hydrogenoanaerobacterium sp. | reverse complement strand
AATAATGAAAAAACAAATACGACCGATAATATGCATCGTTACTATGCTTTTTGTAATAGTGGGATCGCTTTATTATCCTTATGCAAAGGAACAGTCCCGCATTAAGAGTAACGAGGTCCGTGAACAACGGGTGGAGGAGTATGCAGAAGTAGTAGCCGACAGCATAAATGCTGAGGATGGGGATATAATCCTTATCAATACCAGTACTACAACCTCTAAGTTTGCCACCAAGGTGGCAGAGAAATGCTATCAGCGAGGTGCTGACGGTGTTAAGCTTCTGTACAATGACCGAGCCTCTGCTGAATTTACAAGCAAAATACCACAAGGACTTTTCGTATGAGGGGTATTTCTACAATTATATGCTATTTAAATATGAGCCGTCGGTAATGCCGGAGCATAAAATTATAAAAATCGTTTCAAACAATTTTTCTGAAAATCAGCCCACACAAACAGATCTTATTAAATTCCGACAAACGCTAGATCCGCTGATTAATGAAATTAAGCAGAAGCATAATTTTGACTCTACAAAAACAACCACCACCGATCTCCCGATGTGGACAATGGTGCCTTATCCCGAAGAGAGCTGGGCTACCAAAGTTTATCCCGAGCTTGACAAAGAGGCGGCGTTCAACAAAATGTTAGATGATTTCCTAGACTTTGCCCATACAGGACAGGACGAGAATTTTCTTGAACATTGCGAAAAATTAACGCAGCTGGCAAAAAAAGCCACAGATTTAGACATAGTGGAGCTTCACTACAAATCCAAAACCGCAGATTTACATGTACCGCTACATGAGAACCAGGTCTTTACGGGCGGCCTTGCAACAAATAAAGCAGGCAAAAAATATTTTCCCAATATTCCAACCGAAGAGATTTTCACCATGCCAAGCAAATACGGTGCCAGCGGAACCGTAACCACAACAAGACCCTTTATCTTTCGCAATCAATTGGTGGAGGAGCTTCGCATGACCTTTGAGAAAGGAAAGATGGTGGATTACTCTGTGAAACAGGGTGCAGATGTAATTGAAACGCTGATTAAGGAAAGCCCCGAGGGGATTTACTTAGGCGAGGCCGCCATAGTGTCGGCAAAATCCCCCATATTTCAAAGCAAAAAAATTTATTACGAAATACTGATTGACGAAAATTCGGGTGCCCATATAGCCCTTGGCAATGCGCTGAGCGACTATAGCCTAAAAGCGGGGGCAAAAATAGATGAGAACGTAAATGTAGCCGATTATCACATCGACGTTACCATTGGAAGCGAAGATTTAACCGTTACTGCCACTTTAAGAGATGGAAGTCAAGTGGATATACTGAAAAACGGAAAATGGAACATATAGTTTAGTTAAGCTTTTTTAATAAAAATCCACCGACGTAGCCGGTGGATTTTTATTTTAATTATATCAAAAGGAGTTTCTATTTCATATCCCACACTAGAGCTAGTCTTATCACCGGCACAGCCGGTGGTTTACTTACAATAAATAACCGCCCACAAGCTCCCTGTCAAAAGGGTTTGTGGGCGGTTATTATTCAAATATTATTTTCGGCGAAGATGCAGCGCAAAGCCGCCTACATTCTCTTTAAAATAAATGGCAATCAATTCTCCGTTACTGCCGCGCACTGCCGTGCTGTGGTCTATTTCAACGCCATTGCGCTCAAAATATGCTACAGCTCGGTCTATATCGTTGGTTTGAATGGCAATATGTCCCATGTCACCAAGAAACTTTCCCTTTACTACCTCTGCCATACTACCCGCAAAATATGCACCTGTAAACTCCTTTACTTCCTGAAAAAACAGGCTGCCAAGGCGGTGTGCAACTTTGTCGGCATCTGCGGCGTCCTTTGTATTTATACCTATGTGCAGCAGTTGAAAGCCCATCTGCTGTTTTACAATTTCTTTGCACAGCAGTGTAATTTCGTCCCATTTTTTTGCCTTAACAAGCGATTCCGGCACCATAAAGCTACCGCCTACAGCAGTAACATTGGGCAATGCAAGGTAGTCGTTCATGTTTTCTTGTGAAACACCGCCGGTGGGCATAAAGCTTATGCCTGCGTATGGTCCAAAAAGTGCTTTTAAGGTTTTAACACCTCCGTAAGCCTCCGCAGGGAAGAATTTGCAGACAGTTAAGCCGCATTTCATCACCTGTTCGATATCTGTAGGCGAAACAATACCGGGGATAATATCAATGCCGTTGTCTACACACCACGAGGTAAGCTCCGGTAAAAAACCGGGTGTAACAATAAATTTGCCGCCTGCCGCCACAGCCTCTTTAGCCTGCTGCACAGTATGCACAGTGCCCGCTCCAAGCAGTATTTCGGGTACTTCTTTTGATATTTTCTTCAAGGATTCTAACGCGGCAGATGTACGAAATGTGAGCTCTGCAACCGGTATGCCGCCCGCTACAAGTGCCTTTGCCAATGGAACTGCATCATTTGCATCATCAAGTACTATAAGCGGCACAAAACCGATTTCGCCTATTTTCTTCATTATATCAGTCATAAAATTCTCCTTTTAAGCATTATAAGGTCTTTAGCCCCATAAACTCTGCCAACGCTTTTCTATTTGGAAGACCATCGTTATCTCCGCGGCTCATCACCTGAACAGCACCTATGGCGTTACCGCGCAAAACAGCCTCCGGCAATGCTTTGCCCTCCATTAACGCACTTATGGTGCCCGCCGCAAAGCCATCTCCCGCACCTACGGTATCTATCACTTTTTTTACGGTAAAGCCATTAACCATGCAACGCTCTGTAGCTGTTGCGGCATATGCGCCGCTGCTGCCAAGCTTTGTTACCACAGCTTTTGCGCCCAGCTTTAAATAAAAATCGCTGATAATATCGGGGTTGCGGCTGCCGCAAAGAATTTCCCCCTCAGCCTCTCCCGGAAAAACAATATCTGCCTTCGCGGCAAGCTCATTCACTACCTTTATCATGTCTTCCCTGCTGCCCCAAAGCTGCGGGCGAAGGTTTGGGTCAAACGAAACCGTAAGACCGTTTTTATGCGCCTTTTCGACAAGATAAAAAGCAGCTTCCTTAGTAGATGGTGTAAGCGCAGGCAAAATGCCCGTAAGATGCAAAAAGCTATAGCTTCCAAAATCCACAGCGTCAATATCACCCTTTGAAAGAGTAGATGCAGCCGAATTTTTACGAAAATAGAAAATTTCGGGGTCACCCTTACTGACACTGCCTTTTAACATAAAACCAGTGGAACGCTCATCTGAATATCTTACAAATTCGCTGCTTATTTTATTTTGGCTTAATGTATTAACTATAAGCTTGCCGAAGGGGTCGCTGCCCAGCTTAGTTAAGTATGTGACATGATGCTCGAGCCGCGCAAGCCCCACAGCAACGTTAAATTCAGCACCTGCAACAGCCAGAGAATACTCCGTTACACTGTCAAGTGGTCCCTCAGTTTTAGCTATAAACAGTCCCATCGGTTCGCCTACCAGCATAACTCCTTTAGACATACAAGCACTTCCTTTTATAATTTATACCGCATTTTAGCAAACAATACTCTTTACATATGCCGCAAGCTCTGTATCCTTGCAGTTTGCAAAAAACAGTTCTTTAAACTGTGCTCCGCCCAAAGCGCCCTTTAAAAGCTCTGCATCAATGCCTTTAAGGCAGCTTATTAAATCTTTAAAATTGTTGGTGCGCACACCCTCAAGAATCTTTTTATTCTGACGTTCTACCTGCTGCTTTTCTTTTGGGTAGCCGCCGCCGCTTTCGCAGCCAAAAAGTTTTTCAAAGACATATTCGAGGTTGCATTCCGCGCCCCAGCCAAAGCCCTTTGCAAAGGGCATAGATATAGCGTTGCCGTCGTTAATCTGAGCAAACATAAAAGCATCACTTGGGTCTGTTACAAGACCGCACATAACACCCGGGAAGCTGTTAAGTGCAAGCATTGCACCCTCGCCCGTGCCACAGCCTGTAATTACATAGTCTGCCGCTCCGCTGTTAAGAAGCACTGCTGCCAAAATACCGTTTTGCACATAGGTAAGCCATTCTTTATCCTGTGCGGTGTACATTCCGTAATTATAAACAGTGTGTCCCATAGGCTCGGTTACTTTTTTAAGCACAGTGCAAATAAGCTCATTTTTAGATGCCTGACTGTTTTCATTTATAAGTGCAATTTTCATATTATTATCTCCTTTTTATTACAGCAGTTCACGAATACTATTCAGTACAGAAGCGGTATCAAGACCGTATTCGCAAAGCAATGCCTCGGGTTTACCGGATTGACCAAATCTATCCTGCACCCCTATTTTCTTAAAGGCATAGTCGCCTTTTCCCATCAAAACATCGGCAACCGCGTCGCCTAAACCGCCTATTACGCTATGCTCCTCAATGGTAACAACCTTTTTACATTTTTTTGCATATTCAAGTACACAAGCCGCATCAATAGGCTTAATTGTATGGATATTTATTACGGCGGCACATACCCCGTCTTCTTTTAATTTATCGGCACATTTAAGCGCAGTATCCACCATAATACCACAGGCAAACAGTACAATATCTGCTCCGTCACGCAGCACATTTGCCTTACCTATTTCAAATGGCATTTCCTCATCAAAAACAGGTGTTGCGAGGCGGGCAAGACGCATATAAACAGGTCCGTTCATCTGTGCCGCCGCCTCTACCGCACGGCAAGTTTCATTTGCGTCGCAGGGCACAATTACAGTCATTCCGGGTATTACACGCATAAGAGCTATGTCCTCTATAGCCTGATGACTACCTCCGTCCTCACCCAGTGTAATTCCTGCATGAGTCATGCAGAGCTTAACGTTAAAGTTAGGATATGCAACACTGTTACGCACCTGCTCGTAGGCGCGCCCCACACCGAATATGGCAAAGGTACTGCAAAAAGGTATATAGCCCATTGTAGAGAGCCCTGCCGCCATAGAAACCATATTTGCCTCTGCAATACCTGCATTAAAAAAGCGTTCGGGGTATTTCTCGGCAAAGCCCTGCGTCATAGTGGCATGAGCAAGGTCAGCATCTAAAACCACTACCTTATCATTCTTTTCGCCAAGGCTTACCAGTGCTTCGCCGTATGCCGCACGAATTGCTTTTACTTCACCCATGTTTATCCCTCCAATTCTTTCAGCGCTGCATCACGCTCGTCGGGCGACGGGGATTTTCCGTGCCAGCCGACTTTATTCTCCATAAACGAAACACCCTTGCCCTTTGTGGTATGCGCAATAATACATTTTGGTTTTCCCTGTACAGCGGGGGCTTCCAACGCATCTATAACTTCTTTTAGGCTGTTTCCATTGGCAATTTCTATCACGTTAAGCCCAAATGCCGCAAAGCGCGCGTGCAAATCTCCAAGTGCCATTACCTCATCATTTGTACCGTCTATCTGCAAGCCGTTATTATCTATCATTATTGTAAGATTATCCAGCTTGTAGTGGGCAGCGGCTGTACAAGCCTCCCACACCTGCCCCTCCTGTAGCTCTCCGTCACCCAAAACAGTGTAAACCTTTATGTCGCTTTTAGCGGTTTTTGCGCCCAGTGCCATACCGACAGCTATAGAAACGCCTTGTCCCAGCGAGCCTGTAGAGGCATCTATACCCGGCACTTTTTTAGCATCCGGGTGCCCCTGCAAAATGCTGTGTAGCTGACGAAAATTTTTAAACTCCGCCTTATCAAAAAAGCCCATTTCGCCAAGCACCGCATAGTATGCAGGGGCAGCGTGTCCCTTGCTAAGCACAAAGCGGTCGCGGCACGGTAGCTGCGGGTTTTTGGGGTCTATTCGCATTTGAGTGTAAAATGTTGCCGCTATAAGCTCTATCATAGAAAGCGAGCCGCCCGGATGACCGCTTGCAGCACCGGAAATCATTTCTATTACATCTCTGCGCAGCTGCTTACACGTTTCAGCAAGCCTAATTATATCCATTTGTTATCTCCCTTTGCAAATACTTATTTTTTAAGAGAACGCGCCTTTTTAAGATAATCTATATAAACAGCGCCTAAAATAACAACTCCCTTTACAACAAACTGCCAATAACTGTTTACCTTGAGAAGGTTCATTCCGTTATTGAGCACGCCTATTATAAGCACACCAATTATAGTACCGCCCAGTGTACCTATACCGCCGTTAAAGCTTGTTCCGCCCAAAACCGATGCAGCTATGGCATCGCGCTCGAAGCCCTCGCCTACAGCAGGCTGTCCCGAATAAAGGCGAGCTGCCAGCACTATACCCGCAGTAGCCGCCATTAAACCGCTTATCATAAATACACGCATTTGTACCCATTTTGTATTAACGCCGGCATATCTTGCCGCTTCGCGGTTGCCGCCTATGGCATATACATGGCGTCCAAACGGTGTGCGATTCATAACAAAATATAAAATAAGCATTACAAGCAAAAGCAGAATTACCGGAATAGGGATTCTGAGGAAGCTCCCCGTACCCAAAAAGTTAAACGATTCGTTTTCGCACTGAGTGGGCTGACCGCCTGTAAGCACATAGCTTATGCCGCGCACTATTATCTGTGTAGAAAGCGTAACTATAAATGGAGGAAGCGTGGTGTGCGAAATAACATATCCATTAAAAAGCCCCAGCACCGCACCAAACAAAAGTGCCGAGCCTATACATACGATAAGCGGCATACCGGCATTTGCAAGACGAACCGCTATTACACCGGCGGCAGCAACTACAGAGCCTACAGAAAGGTCTATGCCGCCCGAAATAAGCACGCAGGTGATACCAAAAGCAATAAAGCCGTTGACGCATACCTGACGTGTTACACTTAAAAGGTTTTTAGAAGCCATAAAGGTATCTGTTGTTATACTAAGTACAACACACAAAAAAGCCAAAGCAATAATAGATGCAAGGTTACGCTTGCCCCAGTTTAAAACAGGGTTTGTTTCTAAAAGGTCTTGTCTTTTCTTTGTTTTTTCAGAATTTTTAAGAATTGCCATTGTTAATTGCCTCCTGTCTTTTTATACGAAACTTCACTATTTTACCGCATAGGACATGATTATTTCTTGAGAAATTTCGTCTGTTTTTTGGTCAAGTATTTTAACAAGCCTGCCCTCATTCATAACCGCAATGCGACTTGAATTGTTTATGATTTCAGGAAGCTCGGACGAAATCATAATTATTGAAACGCCTTCCTTTACAAGGTTGCTCATCAGCTTGTAAATTTCAGCCTTGGCACCGACGTCAATTCCTCGTGTCGGTTCATCAAGGATAAGCACTTTTGGCTTTGCAGCAAGCCATTTTGAGATAACAATTTTCTGCTGGTTGCCTCCGGACAAATCTCCTGCAACCTGCTCGGCAGACTCCATGCGAACAGAAAGTTTATTTTTATATTCATTAATAATGTCTTTTTCTTTTTTATAATCTACCTTCAAATTATGGATAAACTCATTCAAAACCTGAAAGGTAAGGTTTGTCCCTATGCTGTGTGTAAGAAACAGCCCCTGCCCTTTTCTATCCTCGGGCACAAGTACAATTCCGGCTTTTATGGCATCGGCAGGCGAATTTATCGTCACCGCTTTACCATCTATGGTAATAGTACCGCTGTAAATTTTATCAATACCAAACAGTGCCAGTGCAGTTTCTGTACGTCCCGCTCCCACAAGGCCAGAAAAACCAAGTATTTCGCCCTTTTTAAGCTCGAACGATACATCTTTTATTACCTTACTGTTAAGATTTTCTACCTTCATAATGGTTTCGCCGCCAACTGCAAGCTCGTTTCCGTACATACTTTCAAATTCGCGTCCGACCATCATGCTTATAAGCTCTTTGTCATTGGTTTCGGAGGTGTTTTTGGTACCTATAAATTTTCCGTCGCGTAAAACGGTGACAGAATCACAAATACGAAAAGTTTCCTCCATGCGGTGTGAGATATAAATAATAGCTACGTTTTTTTCTTTAAGCAGCTTTACCTGGTTAAATAAATCGTCCACCTCGGCATTTGCCAAAGAGGCTGTAGGCTCGTCCATAATAATGATTTTTGCATTTTCATTTATGGCGCGGGCAATTTCAAGCATTTGCTGCTGTGCTATAGAAAGACCTTGTATTAACCTTGTTGTCGGCAAATCAATGCCCAGCACGTCCAGTGCCGCCCTTGTATTGCGGTGTATAGCGGCAACATCTGTAAGACCGAATTTTGTTTTAGCCTCGCGTCCCAGAAAGAAGTTTTCAGCTATATTCATACTTGGTACATTGCTTATTTCCTGATGAATAAAGCTGATTCCATAATGACGCGCATCGTCTACGGAGTTAATCTGTACAGGTACACCGTCTATTTTAATGTTGCCTTCGTCCGCATGATAAATACCCCCGAGAATTTTCATCAGCGTTGATTTGCCGGCACCATTTTCACCAATCAAGGCACGTATTTCACCCGGCTTTACTGCGATTGTCACACCCTCCAGAACATTATTGAGTGCAAAGGATTTGACTATATCGTTCATTTCTAAAATATACTCGGCTGACATTAAATCACTTCCCCTTATTCCATACCGCTTACCCTGCGGCTACGATAAGATAAAAAATAACAGGGCAGAGCAGCGCTCTGCCCTGTTTACTTAGTTCTGCGGCAAATTATTTGCCAACGTTTTTAGAATCAATTATAGACATAGGTATAATAACATTTGCTTCTACCGCTTCGCCTTTAAGGAGCTTATAAGCTGTTTCGGTTGTCATACGTCCTATTAAGTCCGGGTCTTGAGCAGCAGAGGCAACCATTTCGCCTGCACGTATAAAGGCTTTGCCTTCGTCAGAGCCGTCAACAGAAACTACCTTTACTTTATCTATCATGCCTGCTTCTTTAAGAGCTGCAATAGCGCCGCGGGCAGTTGGGTCGTTAATGGTGAAAACTCCGTTTATCTCCGGGTTTGCATTGATGAAGTCAACCATTATAGGCTGAGAATAATCTGAGGTTGCTTTTTCTACATCTTTGGACTGGATAATTTCGATGTTTGGATAGTTTGCTTTAATCTCATCTTCAAAACCCTTTTGACGAGCATAGCAGGTTGTTGTTGTACTAAAGGTAATTTCAACTACTTTGCCTTTTCCGCCAATAGCCTCGGCAAGTGCTTTTGCACACATATGCCCGGATTCCTCATTATCGGAAACTATAGTTGAAGCTACAAGCTCGGGGTTTTTTACGCCTACGTTAAAGGCAATAACAGCAACGCCGGCTTCTTTGCAGGCTTCTAATGTAGCACGTACACCATCAGAGTTGATAGGTGACAAGCCTATTACATTGCAGCCTTGGCTTATCATATCGGCAACGTCATTCATCTGTTTGTTTTGGTCGCCGTTAGCGTCCATAACAATGGCCTCGTCGTTTGGACCTGTGAGTGCATTCTCTATACCGGCTTTAATTTGCAGGAAGAATACATTGGTCATATTTGGGACGGAAATACCTATTTTGAGAGGTTTTGCTTCAGTGGCAGGTGCAGCAGAGGCAGAAGCCCCCGAAGATGACGGTGCAGCGCTTGATGCAGAAGAAGCTGCACCCCCGCACGCGGACATAGACATAACCATTACTGTTGCCAAAACGATTGATAAAATCTTTTTCATAATATTTCTCCTTTGTTTTTTTATTTTACACCTTTCGGTTTAAAAACACATTCACCGCAGACTAGCAGCCTAAATATCCGCCGTCAACAGGTATAACGGCTCCGCTTAAATAATCGGAAGCGCTTGATGCCAAAAACACTGTAACTCCCTTTAAATCGTCAGGAGTTCCCCAGCGGCGGGCGGGAATACGGTTTGTTATTTCTACATTTCGTGCCTCATCTTCTATGAGCTTTGTGTTCATGCTTGTTGCCATATACCCGGGTGCTACCGCATTTACATTAATTCCGTGGCGCGCCCATTCGTTAGAAAGCGCCTTTGTAAGCTGTGCCACACCGCCCTTGCTTGCCGCGTACGCAGGTACAGTATACCCGCCGAAAAAGCTTAGCATAGATGCAATGTTTATAATTTTGCCGCTTTCCTGTTTTAGCATTTCTCTGCCTGCCAGCTGACAAAGCATAAATACAGCCGATAAATTTACATTTAGTACGCTGTCCCAGTCCTCCATGGTAAAGTCTTCGCTTTTGTTGCGGCGCTGTATTCCCGCTGCGGGAACTAAAATATCAACCCTGCCGCCTAGCATTGCCAAAGCTTCGTTAAACGCATTTGTAAGCTCGTCGCGGTTACCTAAGTTTGCACGTACCGCGTGTGCTTTAAACCCACGGGCGCAAAACTCTTTGGCGGCCTCCTCGGTATGTGCCGAAATATCGACAATTACAAGCTCTGCCCCCGCTTCCATAAGACCCTCTGCAATGCCGTGCGAAAGCCCTGAGGCGGCACCTGTGACAATGGCTTTTTTACCTGTTAAATCAAAAGGATTCATTATCTGTTCACTCTTTTCTTTACCTTGATTAAGCTTATTTATTTACGACATTTAAAAGTGTTTCGCCAAGTGCACCTCGCGCAGCCTCCTCGGCTACCTTGCGCTCAAGCTCTAAAGCCGATTCCTCAGAGTACCACGCAATGTGAGGTGTGGCAAGAAAGTTTTCAAGCTTTAACAGCGGGCTGTCCTTAGCAACAGGCTCGGGGCTAAACACGTCGCAGGCAGCACCTGCTATAAGCCCGCCGGACAAAGCATCATATAAATCGTGCTCCTCGATAATTCCTCCGCGTGAAACATTTATAATATACGCAGTTTTTTTCATCTTTTTAAGCTGTGGAGCAGCAATTAAATTTCTGTTACCGTCCAAAGGACAATGTATGGAGATAATATCAGAGCACTCTAAAAGCTCGTCAAGGCTTACCATCTCCATGTAGTCTTTAGTTTTACCGCATTTACGGGCGTATTCATCGTATACCAGCACTTTAAGCCCAAAAGCTTTTGCGCGTTCGGCAAATGCCGTACCTATGCGTCCTACACCTATAACACCTACAGTTTGCTCAGAAAGACGGTAAATAGGCATCGAAAGCTGATAATTCCAAACTCCGCTTTTCACCTTATCATTTGTAAAAACTATTTTGCGCGACAAAGCCAAAGCAAGAGCCATTGCGTGGTCGGCAACCTCGTACATTCCGTAATCGGGCACATTGCACACCTTAACCCCATGCTTTGTGGCGGCAGCAAGGTCTATGTTATCTACACCCACACCGTAGCGGACTATAACTTTAAGCTCAGGCAGTGCTTCAAAAACTTTTTCTGTAAAAGGCGCGTACTGGTTAATAACAGATTTGAAGCCCTTGCAATTTTCTATAAGGTCTTCTTCCGTCTTGCATTTAAGCCATGGCGCTTCAAGGTTTGCAGCCGCCAATACTCCGGCTTCTACATTTATGTCGTCGTGGTCGCAGTCTGTAATTGCTACAAGATTTCGATTCATATTGTTTTCTCCCTTAGATTAAATTAAATTTAAAATTTAAAATCTCTTGCTTTATTATAGCAAATAGCGTAAAATAAAACAATAGTGTATTCCTCTAATTAAACTGTAGATTTTTGTACTATATTGACAAAAATCATTGTGAAAAATCAAACAATCTAGCATTTGGCGACATTTTTTACGTTTGCTTATACAAAACTGTACTTATTATACCCATAAAAACAGCTATTTTTTATGCTTCTATATTTATTAAGGAGGTTTTTGCAATGGAAGAAAGACCAGTGTCATTGCTGGAATGGGCATATGAAGAAATTAAACATCGTTTGTTCACCGGCGGTTTGCAGCCCGGCGAGAAAATTATAGTCGGACAGCTTGCTCAAAGCCTGTCAATAAGCCCTACACCTGTCAAAGAGGCGCTAAACCGTTTAGTTGCCGAGGGGCTGATGATTGCTTTGCCAAGACGTGGGTTCATGGTAAAAAGGCTTACCTTAAAAGAGATACATGACATAATGGACTGTAGAATTATGATGGAAGTGTTTGCTGCAAAGCAAGCTGTAGAAAACTTTTCAAAACACCGTGATATACAAAAAAACATGCTGGAGGTACTTAAAAAGCTGGAAAGCATTCAAACATACGACTATGTTGAGGCAACACACCTAGAGCAAATTTACCATGGCGCGTTTATAGAGCTTACAGAAAACGAAAAGCTTATAGACCTCTACAATATACTTTTTGGCGTTGGGTTTGCATTCTATGTGTACTCCTGCTCAAACCACCCTATGGAGCGCCACCGTTTGGCACTGCACGAGCACAAGCTGATGTATGAATATTTAGAAAAGGGCAATGTTTTGTCACTGGAAAATTTGCTTCGCACTCATCTTGAAAAAACCATGGAATTTTATGATACCTTTATACCTTCTTTTGTGCAAGGGGAAAATTAGCCACAGATGATGTTTCTTCCATACAAGGCTTACCTGTGCAGGTAAGCCTTGCCATTACATATTTTGAACGCTTTAAGCAGACATTAGTCATGCAATAGTACCGGCTTTCTTACCTTATATATGTAAGCTTTAAACACAATAATTTAAAAATAAGCCTGTCAAGCTTTAATGCTTTGTCGGCTTATTTTTTATGTACTGCTTTTATTATCTTACAATTAAAAGTGCATACAGCTTTACTCAAGCAATAATGACAAATAATTAGCTGCCGATAGTATACTTTTTGTGTATTTTATTGACATTATTTAGCTAACTGCTTATAATTTAAGTATGAATGCAATATTGTAAAAAGCTTATAATTTAAAATTTATATATTATTCTGTACAGTAACATTGCGTATATATAAAGCGCTTAAAATTATCGACTAATATTTTAGCATACAGGCGGAATATGTGGTTTCAACTGAAAAGCTTTTTGTAAAAGGAGAATTAATCAAATGAAAAAACTTGTAGAAATCGAATCTGATTTTATGGCACTTTCTATGCCCATAGGTCTAATTATTGTCGCCGCAGCCCATGACCTTCCTATTCTTTTTGCAAATAAAATGTTT
Organism: Hydrogenoanaerobacterium sp.; assembly: GCA_036638975.1. Lineage (GTDB taxonomy): Bacteria > Bacillota > Clostridia > Oscillospirales > Ruminococcaceae > JAVWJP01. The sequence continues at coordinate 5,476 of JAVWJP010000026.1, read as the reverse complement.
ACTGATATGCTGGGCTTTGATGATGATAATGAACTTATAAGTAGTTATAACGGCTCTGCATGGAACTTTGTCTGCCCTGAGGATTTAACAATGCTAAAATGCGCCTCTGCTACAAGAAGCGGCAAATTTGAGCCTTTTAGCATAGCTTACCGCATAATAAAAAAAGACGGCAGCTTAATCTGGGTTAGCCAAAATTCGCGGCACACCTATGATGAAAATGGAAATGAACTTATATTTGCCTATTACACCGACATAACAGAGCAAAAACAGATGGAAGCAACTATTGTTGCCGGCGTAAAAAAATATGAAGACCTTATAAATTCTATCCCCGGCGGTGTGGGAATGTACCGCTTAAATGCCGAATTTTCGCCTATTTTTATAAGCAACCGTGTGTATGAGCTTTGCGGCATGACTAAAGAAGAATATTGCGAGGTAACCCGCAAATCCACCCTTGATATATTTCATCCCGATGACATACAGGGGTTACTTGATGCCGTAAGCGAGGCATATGCCGAAAAGCGCAAGTTTGAGTACACCCACCGTGTTCTTCAAAAAAGCGGCGACTACCGCTGGCTGCGTGTTTCGGGGCAAGTGGTTACGGGGCAGGACGGAACCCCTGTTTTATATACCGTTTTCACCGATGTAAACGAACAAATTAAAATAGAACAGGCGCTTCGCGAAAGCCAGTTTCGCTATTCTGCCGCAATTAAAGCCTCTAACATAAACATTTGGGAGTATAACTACAGCGCAGACACTATGACGATTTTTTCGACCTCTCCAAAAGTAAGCCCTCAAAATACCGTCATTCCCAATTATCTGCACTCTGTGGTTGCAGAGGGGCACATACGCGAGGACAGTGCAGTTCTGTTTTTTGACATGATTAAAAAGTTAAAAGAGGGAGTAAAGGAAGTTAGCTCAGACCTTTGGATTCGCGAGCAGCGCGACACCGATTTTTGGTGTGAGCGCGTCATATACACCAATATTTTTGACGAAAACAAAAAGCCTGTCAAGGCATACTGCGTAGGGCGCGACGTTACAAAAGAGAAAGATGCCGAAAAGCGATATAGCGATGAAGTATCTTACCGCAAAGCCATGCAAAGCGCAACTATGGCATCTATAAATGTAAATTTAACAAAAAACATTATATTGGACTGCAAAAGCAATTTTTCAAAGGTTACAGAAAATATGAATGCTGCAAAAACGGCACAGGAATATTTTGACACAGTATACACAGAGCTTACAACAAAAGAAATGCACGACCGCTTCGCTACGGTTTTTAACCGCGATTCATTATTACAGCATTTTGCAAACGGCGAAACGACTTTGTCAATGGAATTGGCAAGGAAAATTGAGGGGCGCGTATACTCAACGGTTGTGACTGCCCACATGATGAAAAGACCTGAAGACGACGACATAGTTGCTTTTGTATATTCAAAAAATATTACAAACGAAAAAACAATGCAAAATGTTATGAACGCCATTGTTAAAACAGACTACGATTTTTTGGTGGTGGTGGACGCACTGCGAAACTCGGCTATTCGCTACAGCGAAAAGGAGCTTGACAACATTTATGCCAATGAAAGTGAACATTTTGAGCACGAAACACAAGAATATCTTCGCAACTATATATGCCACAATGATATTAACCGTGTTATTAAAGAATTTACGCTTAAAAACATTATTCACCAGCTTGATGCCCATGGAGTATACAATATTTTTTATGCAGTACCCAATGCACAGGGAGTAATACTGCAAAAGCAACTGCGTTTTTGCTATATCAACAGCGAAGAAAAAAGCTTTTTAATGACACGAGTTGATATAACAGCTGCCGTGGAGGAGCAGGAACGAAGAAACAAAGAGCTTGTTGCGGCAGTAAAAATGGCAGAGAGCGCAAATGCCGCAAAATCTGAATTTTTATCGCGCATCAGCCACGAAATAAGAACACCGATGAATGCAATTATAGGAATGTCACAAATTGCACTAAAAAGCTTAGACAACAAAGCTATTGCGGCAAACAGCATTGAAAAGTCGCTGTATGCGTCGCAATACCTGCTTACACTTCTAAATGATATTCTGGATATGTCAAGAATTGAAAGAGGAAAAATCAACCTCAAAAACGGGGTAATAGTCTGTCAACAGCTATTAGGTACTATAGACACCCTTATTAGTGCACAGGCTGAAGCAAAATCCGTTACCTATATTGTACACAAATGTAAGGAATGCAACAGCAGCTATATTGGTGACAGCACACGGCTTCAGCAAATTTTAATCAACATTATTTCTAATGCCATTAAATTTACCCCAAGCGGCGGCACTGTAAGCCTTGAGATATCTCAGCTTGACACAAGTGAAGAAAAAGCAAACATTTGCTTTAAGATAAGTGATACGGGAATAGGCATAAATGAAAAATTCTTGCCGAATATCTTCGAGCCTTTTTCTCAAGAGCACAGCAGCACCAGCTCTGAATACGGCGGCAGCGGCTTAGGGCTTGCTATATCAAAAAACCTTGCAATGCTTATGGGCGGAGATATTTTTGTTGAAAGCAAGCTTGGCGAGGGAACAACATTTACGGTAACTATTCCGCTTGGTATTCATACCGATGAAGAAGAACCAACCGCTGCGGAGGCTGTATCAACTCAGTGCAAGGTATATGACTTCAGCGGCAAAAATATTTTACTTGTAGAAGACCATAATCTCAACATTATAGTAGCAAAAAAGCTGCTGGAGTTTAAAAACGCAAGCGTAGATATTGCCGAAAACGGAGAAGTAGGTCTTAATATGTTTACCCATGCACCAAAGAGCTACGATGCCATTTTAATGGATATCAGAATGCCTGTGATGGACGGTCTGCAAGCGGCAAAATGTATAAGAAGCCTTGATAATGCGTGGGCAAAAGCAGTGCCTATAATAGCAATGTCTGCCAATGCCTTTGATGAGGACGTGTTAAAATCTAAATCTGCCGGAATGAACGCACATCTTGCAAAACCAATTGATTCAGAAATACTTTATAAAACGCTCTGCCAGCTTATGGCAAAGAACGGGGAATAAACAAATGTATGAAATAATTGAGAAGCTAAGGGAATATGGTGCGGATATGGACGGGGCAATGGCGCGCTTTTTGGACGATGTTGATTTATACGAAGCTTGCTTTAGTTCTTTTTTAAGCGACAGGGCTTTCTCTATGTTGGGCGAGGCAATTGCCGAAAAAGACTATAAAAAAGCCTTTGAGTGCGCACATACGCTAAAGGGTATTACCTCTAATATGGGGCTGTCACCGCTTTGTACTGTAGTTTACAGCATTGTTGATGATTTACGGGCTGCCAATTACTCAAGCTTAGAGGCATCTTACTCAGAGCTTACGGCACAGCTTGAGCTGTTAAAAAAGCTGGAAGAAAAATAATGAAATTAAGCAAAAGGGTAAAACATTATGCAAGTACAGCTGTAAAAAAATATATATTTAATAGTAAGCCTAAACCACCATAAACCACTAGACAAATTAACTAAAACGAACTATAATTAGTCTAATCTTTATATAAATTTGCCATATTATTACTGATATTACGCAATTACAAATATAATAGCGCTAAATAATAGACAAATTTTCCAGTTTTAAAAATAGGAGGGGTAAAATGGCGGATTTAAATTCTTTAAGCAGTGTGCAGTCAGCTAAAACCGATACCAGCGAAATGGACGGCAAATATCTTACCTTTTGGACAGATGGTCAATTACTTGGCGTCCCAATAGCGCATGTTGTCCAAATAGTCGGCATACAAAATGTAACGGCTATACCGGAGTTTCCTTATTATGCTAAGGGCATTATAAACCTGCGCGGCTCCATTATTCCGCTTATAGACGTACGATTGCGTCTTGGCAAGCAAGAGGTTGAATATAACGAACGCACCTGTATAATCGTCACAAATATCAACGAAAACTTTGTTGGTTTTATTGTAGATGAAGTCGATGCAGTTATAGTTATAGACGATGACCTTATTGCGCCGCCGCCGCATATGGCGGGTGTTACAGACGGTTATATTACGGGCATAGGCAAGCTTGAAGAAAAAGTAGTGTTGCTTATGGACACGCGAAAAATAGTGGGTGCAGATGAGCTTGAAATGTTTGCTGAGGCAGTGAGTTAGCTTTAATTTTAAAAATTAGGGGAGAATGAATATGTTTAAAAACATGAAAATTGCAAAAAGACTTATTATTGCATTTGTTGCAGTCGTAATAGTTTCAAGTATTGCAGGTTTGGTTGGGCTTGTACTGCTCAATACGGTCGATACACAATACAGCAACGCACTTGTTAAAAACGGCTTTGTACAGGGAGATATAGGTAATTATAACGCTTACCTAAACAAAGGCGGGGCTATGGTGCGCGACATAATTATACTAACAGATGCCGAAGAAATAAAAGCTGCTCAGGCAGAGCTTGAAATTGCAAAGACCTTAACACTTGAATCACTTGAAAAAGCAAGAGAAAAGGCACAAAGTCCTGATGAGCGTACGCTTTTTGCAAAGATAGATGAGGCTATGCCAAAATATATAGCAGCCCGCGACAAAGCTGTAAGCTTAGGGTTGCAAAATAAAAATGACGAGGCACTTACGGTATTCCGCCAAGAAGCACGCCCGTATCTTTTGGTGTGTACAGATGCAGGGCAAGAGCTTATGACTCTTAATGTTAAAATGGGCAACCAGGTTTCAGAATCACTGACAGCTCAATCGCGTTTTGGTATGATTGTGATAATTATCATCATGGTAATTTCTACCGCAATTGCAATATTCCTGGCGCTTTCAGTTTCAAACGGAATTTCAAGACCTGTAAAAGCCTGTGCAAAACGCCTTGTTTTGCTCTCGGAGGGCGACTTACATACAGAAGTGCCGGAAGCTACCACAAAAGACGAGGTTGGCATTATGCTAGGCTCGCTTAAATCTACCACAGACTTCTTAAAGGCTGCCATAGACGACATAGGCATGGGGTTAAGTAAGGTAGCAGAGGGAGATTTAACAGTTACCTCCACTATGGAGTATAAGGGCGACTTTGTAGCGCTTCAAAAATCCATTTTAAGCATACTTGATTCCTTTAACGATACCTTAGGGCAAATTAATCAAGCATCTGACCAAGTTTCCAGCGGCTCTGACCAAGTTTCCAGCGGCGCACAGGCACTTTCTCAGGGTGCAACCGAGCAGGCTTCATCTGTAGAAGAGCTTGCAGCCACAATTAACGAGATTTCTCAGCAGGTGCGCAGCAACGCCGAAAACGCCAAAAATGCAAGCATTAGAACAAACAATGCAGGCAACGAAGTTTCAAACAGCAACAAAAAAATGCAGGAGCTTATTGTTGCAATGGGTGAGATAAGCACATCTTCACAGGAAATAGGCAAGGTTATAAAAACCATAGAGGATATAGCCTTCCAGACAAATATCTTAGCACTTAACGCAGCCGTAGAAGCGGCGCGCGCAGGTGCGGCAGGCAAGGGCT
>JAVWJP010000025.1:0-18849 GCA_036638975.1 Hydrogenoanaerobacterium sp. | reverse complement strand
GTGACAAAAACAGACAGCACCGACTTAAACAAAAAGCTTGCGGGTGCAGAGTTTAGCGTTACAAAAGCGGGTGACACAAGCTTTAGCAAAAAAATGACTACAGGCGCAGACGGCACTGCAATGCTTACAGGCTTGTCTGTCGGCAGCTACACGGTTACCGAGAGCAAAGCCCCTGCGGGCTACTTGCTTAACACAGTGCCGCAAAGCTTTACAGTTGCCGAGGGTGTTACAGAGCAGCCGAATATTACACACAGCTTTAACAATACCGCAATAAGCGGCACGCTTGTTGTGACAAAAACAGACAGCACCGACTTAAACAAAAAGCTTGCGGGTGCAGAGTTTAGCGTTACAAAAGCGGGTGACACAAGCTTTAGCAAAAAAATGACTACAGGCATAGACGGCACTGCAAGGCTTACAGGCTTGTCTGTCGGTAGCTACACGGTTACCGAGAGCAAAGCCCCTGCGGGCTACGTGCTTAACACAGTGCCGCAAGAGTTTACTATTGCAGACAACGGCTTAACTACGGCACAGCCTGCTAAAGCACTTGTTTTTAGCGATGCTCTTGCCTTTGGAACGGTGCGCCTTACAAAAACAAATGATGACGGCAGTATAAAGCTTGCGGGCGCAGAATTTACGGCTGTTAAAACCGACGAGCCAAATAAAGGGGCAACATATATAAAGCTGACAGACGTAAATGGTGCGGCAGAGTATACACTGCCCATTGGCACATATACGCTTACAGAAACAAAGCCGCCAAAGGGCTATGCCATAAACACAGCTTATATGCAAACGGTTACCGTTACTGCGAATGCAGACACTACAAAGCAGCCCGCGCCGCAAACACTTGCCGATGTAAAAAACACGCTTATACTGGGCAGCCTTGAAATTACAAAAACCGATACGACAGGTAAACCGCTTAAAGGCGCAAAAATATCCCTGTATAAAACCGATGGCAATTTGCTTTTAGGCGAGAAAGAAAGCCGTGAGGACGGTAAACTGTTGTTTGACAACTTGCCGCAGGGCGAGTATTATTACATAGAAACAGTTGCACCGTCAGGCTATATTTTAGACAATAGCAAGCACGCCTTCATTATAGAAGCACATAGGCAAATGCTTACTCAAACGCTTAAAAACAAGCCTGCTCCACCCTCTAACGGTGGCGACGGCGACGGCGGAGTTGACAACACACCGTCACCACCACCGCAGATAATAACCCCGCCGCCTGTAGAAGGAGGAACTTCTGCACCGGACACAGTACCACCCAACAGCAGCGGAAATGTACCTATGACACCGGCGGGTAAACCCGAAGTAAGCGAGGAGCCTAAAAACGGCACAGTTACCGTGGACGGTGACGGACACTGGGAATACATACCAAAGCCGGGCTTCAGCGGTGACGATGAGTTTGCCGTAACCGTAAGATATTCTGACAGCTACAGCGAAACCTTTGTCATTAAAATGTCGGTGCTAAGCAGTGTTGTGCCTTTCTTCCCCGAAACGGGAGAATCATCGCACGTACCATTTTATGTTTGCGGTGCACTGCTTATGGCAATGGGGCTTGGCATAAGGCTAGGGCTGCGCCGCCGCAGCAAAAAATAATGCGAAATGAGTACTTTATATGAAGCTTGTCCGCGAATATTCACCAAAGCTGTGGCAATATCGTTTATTAAAGCTGCTTTCGGCAGTGCTTATTATAGCAGGGCTGGCAGTGCTTATTTACCCGCGTGCCACGGTTATGTACCAAAATTATAAAGAAAAAAAGCTTCTTGAGGGCTGGCAGCAAAGCATGGCTCTTTTGGCAGAGCCTGCGCAGAGCACGTCGGAGGGTGATGAGCTGAAGCCACAGCTTGGCACAGAGGCTTTGCAGGCCTCTGATGAAGTCGCGGCTTTGGGCAGTAAGGACATTGTCGCTGTGCTTGAGATAGACAAAATCGGTCTTAAAAGCCCTGTTTTGCGCGGAACTACAAAGCAAAACCTGGGTGTTGCGCTAACCACTATAGAGCCTACGGGCACTGTGGGGCTTGTGGGTAATGTTGCAATAGCGGGGCATAATAATTTTGATTACGGCAGGCACTTTAACCGCTTAGACGAGCTAGAGCGGGGTGACGAAATAACAATAACAGATTTAACCCAAAGCTATACCTATGTTGTTATAGAAAAGCTTGTTCTAAAGCCAGACGAAACCGCTGTACTGCGTCAAAGCAATACACAGTCGCTTTTAACGCTTGTAACCTGTACCCCGCGCGAAACTGCCGCAGCGCGCCTAATAGTGCGTGCCGAGCTTAAACCTAAAAAAGCCGAATAAGCTTTTCTTATTGTATATGTACTAAGTAAAAAGGTGCTTCGGCAAAATTTTAGTTTTGTCGCAGCACCTTTTATCTTGCATAAAGCCTGTTTAAATGGTATCATACTATTGCTGCGTTTTTAGCGGTATACTGCATATATTGGTGGAGGAATTTAGTTGAGCGATTTAAAAAATGAGATAGAACGCCGCCGAACCTTTGCGATAATCTCGCACCCGGACGCCGGCAAAACCACGCTTACCGAAAAGTTTTTGCTTTACGGCGGCGCTATTGCGCTTGCAGGCTCGGTAAAAGGCAAAAAAACGGCGCGCCATGCGGTTTCAGACTGGATGGAGATAGAAAAGCAAAGAGGTATTTCGGTAACATCTTCGGTTATGCAGTTTAATTACGAGGGCTATTGCATAAATATTCTCGATACCCCCGGGCATCAGGATTTCTCGGAGGATACCTACCGTACGCTTATGGCGGCGGACAGCGCTGTTATGGTTATTGATGCGTCAAAGGGCGTAGAAAACCAAACGCGCAAGCTTTTTAAGGTGTGCGTAATGCGCAACATACCCATTTTTACCTTTATAAACAAAATGGACAGGGAAGCGCGCGACCCGTTTGAGCTTATGGAGGATATCGAAAATGAGCTTGGCATAGGCACTTACCCCATAAACTGGCCCATTGGCTGCGGCAAAGAGTTTAAAGGGGTATACGACAGAAACAAAAAAGAGATAATATCCTTTACTTTAAACGGCGGACAGCACGAGGTTGAAAAGCTTGAAATGGACATAAACAGCCCGCTTTTAGACGATATTATAGGCGAGCAAAAGCACGCACAGCTTGTGGACGATATTGAGCTTTTGGACGGCGCAAGCCATGAGTTCGACATGAACGCTGTGCGCAGCGGCAAGCTTTCGCCTGTGTTTTTTGGCTCGGCTCTTACAAACTTTGGCGTAGAGCCGTTTTTAGAGGACTTTTTGCGTATGACTCCGCCGCCATTGGCGAGAGCTTCAAGCATTGGCGAAATAGACCCTTTTTGCCCCGATTTTTCGGCTTTCGTGTTTAAGATACAGGCAAACATGAACAAGGCGCACCGCGACAGAATAGCATTTATGCGCATATGCTCCGGTCGTTTTGATAAAAACATGGAGGTTTTGCACGTTCAGGGCGGCAAGGTTTTAAAGCTTTCTCAGCCTCAGCAGATAATGGCGCAGGAGCGCGAGGTTATAGACGAGGCATTTGCGGGGGATATTATAGGTGTGTTTGACCCGGGAATATTCGCCATAGGCGACACCATAACAGTGCCCAACAAAAGCTTTGAGTTTGCGGGAATACCAACCTTTGCGCCGGAGCATTTTGCGCGTGTTCGTCAAAAAGACACGATGAAGCGCAAGCAGTTTGTCAAGGGCACAACGCAAATTGCACAGGAGGGCGCTATACAAATTTTTCAGGAGCCGTCAAAGGGAATGGAAGAGGTTATAGTGGGTGTTGTCGGTACTTTACAGTTTGATGTGCTGGAATACAGGCTTAAAAACGAGTATAATGTTGACATTATAATGGAACAGCTTTCGTACCAGTATATCAGATGGATAGAAAACGAAGAAATCGACATAAAAAAGCTTAATATAAGCTCTGACACCAAAATTGTACAAGACTTTAGGGGCAGCTACCTGCTTCTTTTTACCGATAGCTGGAATATTAACTGGGCGCTTGACAAGAATAAAGGTCTTATGCTCTCGGAGTTCAGCAGATAATAAAATATAAAAATGCTTCACCGCCTAAAAACGATGAAGCATTTTTTATTTACTAAAGTATAATATATTGCTTTGCTAACTAATGTCGTTTTATTTGTAAATTTATTATTTTGGGCGGTATTAAGCTTTAGTATATAAATGCCGCACACAAATAAGCTGTGGTGACTACCCCTTGCGGAAGTACGAGTTTTTTGTAACAGGTGATGAACCTTCCTCGCGGCGTGGCTCCGGCCTGCGACCGCCGGTGGGCTTGTGGCTGCGCGGCTTTGGCGGGCGTGGCGCTTGCTGTGCGCTTTGCTTTGCGGGGTTGCTGTCGTCTTGCCATTTACGCTCGTCGCGGCGCGGAGAAGTACCTGCGGCTTTGCCGCTGTGTGCCGCATAGCCCTTTTTCGCAGGGCCTTGCTTGTTAAAGCCGTTCATCGCGCGTTCTGCCCGCGGAGGACGTGGCTGACGCGGCTCTTTTGGCGGTACTTCAAAAACCTGCATTGGGTACGGGTGGTCTGTCACAGCGGGTATATCGCGCTTAATAAGCTTTAAAATGTCCATTAAATATGGTTTTTCTTCAATATCGCAAAAAGAAATTGCCATGCCAGAAAGCCCTGCGCGCCCCGTGCGCCCTATGCGGTGAACGTAGGTTTCGGGTATATTTGGCAGGTCGTAGTTTATAACATGAGAAAGCTCGTAGATATCTATACCTCTGGCGGCAATGTCTGTTGCCACAAGCACGCGTATACCGCCGCTTTTAAAGTCTGCAAGAGCCTTTTGACGTGCGCCCTGAGATTTGTCGCCGTGTATGGCGGCGGCGCGCTGACCCGAGTGCAAAAGCTCTCGCACTACTCTGTCTGCGCCGTGCTTTGTGCGTGTAAACACGAGTGCCGAGCTTATGGCGGGGTCTTTTAAAAGATATATAAGAAGCTCTCGCTTGTTGCATTTGTCAACAAAATAAATGCTTTGCTCTATGGCGTCAACAGTTGACGAAACAGGCGCTACAGCAATTTTTACAGGGTCTACAAGCACACTTTGAACAATATTTGTAATTTCCGGAGGCATTGTGGCAGAAAAAAGCAGAGTCTGTTTTTTTGGCGGTGTTTGTGCTATAACGCGGCGGACATCATGTATAAAGCCCATGTCGAGCATACGGTCGGCTTCGTCGAGTACAAATATTTCTATATCACGCAAATTTATAAGCCCTTGCGAGATAAGGTCGTTAAGCCTGCCAGGGGTTGCCACAAGAATATCTACACCGCGTTTAAGCGCTTCCTCCTGCGGCTTTTGAGAAACTCCGCCAAAAACCACACAGCAACGCAGCGGCAAGAACTTGCCGTATGAAGTAAAGCTCTCGTATATTTGCAGTGCAAGCTCGCGCGTAGGGGTTAATATAAGCGAACGTATACGCTTTGTACCGCCCTTGTAAAGCGGTGATTCACTTAAAAGCTGTAGAATAGGTATAGCAAAGGCGGCTGTTTTGCCTGTGCCTGTTTGTGCACAGCCCAAAACGTCGCGGTGCTGCAAAACAGGCGGTATTGCCTGCTCTTGTATTGGTGTTGGCTCGGTGTAGCCCTGCACGTCCAGTGCCTGTAAAAGCTGTGGGATAAGGTTTAAATCTTTAAAATTCATGGAACTCCTTTATGTTGGAGCAGCTTGTTGCCGCTCTGCTTTAGTTTATATAATTATAATAATAAAAGTCAATCGCAAGTATTATAACACATATTGCGCAAAAAACAAAATAAAGTAAAAATCTCTTTTATTCTCTTTGAGTTTGCCACTTGAAGTCGGCGCTGTTTTGTGGTTAAATAACAGTATGGTTCAGCGCTTGATTCAGCGCTTTTTTGTATTGCAAATGAGCAGTAAAAGTAATACTTATTTTAAGAATGGGGATAGATAATATGGCAAAAGAACTGGAGCTTAAATATGGCTGTAATCCTAACCAAAAGCCATCGCGTATTTTTATGTCACAGGGCGAATTGCCGCTGGAGGTGCTCTGCGGAAAACCGGGCTACATTAACTTTTTAGACGCCTTTAACAGTTGGCAGCTTGTAAGCGAGCTTAAAGCCGCCACAGGGCTGCCGTCCGCCGCTTCTTTTAAGCACGTAAGCCCCGCAGGTGCGGCGGTTGGCACAAAGCTTTCTCCGCTTGAAAAGAAAATTTATTTTGTGGACGATTTGGAGCTTTCGCCTATGGCGGGGGCATACGCAAGGGCACGTGGCGCAGACAGAATGTCGAGCTACGGCGACTGGATAGCGCTTTCGGATATTTGTGACGAGCAAACTGCAAGGCTTATAAGCAGAGAGGTTTCGGACGGTATAATAGCCCCCGCGTATACAGAAAAAGCGCTGCAAATACTCAGTGCAAAACGTAAGGGCAGCTACAGCATAGTTAAGATTGACAAAAATTATACCCCGATGCCCATAGAGCACAAGGACGTTTTTGGAATAAGCTTTGAGCAGGGGCGCAACGAGCTTAAAATAGACAGCAGTCTTTTTGCGAATATTGTTACCGATAACAAAAGCATACCCAAAGCCGCAATGCAAGACCTTATACTGGCGCTTATCACCTTAAAATACACACAGTCAAACTCTGTTTGCTACACCAAAAACGGGGCTGTAATTGGTGTGGGTGCGGGGCAGCAAAGCCGCATACATTGTACAAGGCTTGCAGGCAACAAGGCTGATATATGGTACTTGAGGCAGCACGAAAAGGTGCTTAGCTTGCCTTTTAAAGCCGATATCCGCCGTCCTGACAGGGATAATACCATAGATGTTTATTTATCGGACGATTATGAGGACGTTTTGGCAGACGGTGCTTGGCAGCAGTTCTTTACAGAAAAGCCGATGGTTCTTACCCGCGATGAAAAGGCAGAGTGGCTTAAAACCGCAAGCGGAGTGTCATTGGGCTCTGACGCGTTCTTCCCGTTCGGCGATAATATAGAGCGTGCGCACCGCAGCGGTGTGCAGTACATAGCACAGCCGGGCGGCTCTATACGTGACGATAATGTTATAGAGGTGTGCAACAAATACAAAATAGCTATGGCATTTACGGGCGTAAGGTTGTTTCATCATTAACTTTTCATTGCCGAATCGGCACATATAAATTTATTTAATGAGGTGTCTTATGAAGATATTAGTAGTAGGCGGGGGTGGGCGAGAGCACGCTATAGTACGCAGCCTTGCCAAAAGCCCGCTTGCAGATGAGATTTTTTGTGCCTGCGGCAACGGCGGTATAGCTGCGGTGGGGCAGTACAGGCAAAGAGTAAGCTGTGTGCCTATTATGCCCGCAGATATAGACAAAATTGTAGAATTTGCGGTAGAGAACGGTATAGACCTTGTTTTTGTAGCGCCTGATGACCCTCTTGTGGCAGGTCTGACAGATGTACTGGAGGAGCATGGAATTAAGGTGTTTGGGCCGCGAAAAAACGCGGCTGCTTTAGAGGGCAGCAAGGTGTTTTCTAAAAAGCTTATGCAAAAATACAATATACCGACAGCCTCCTGCGAGTGCTTTACTTCTGCCGACAAGGCAATAGCTTATATTGAAAAAAAGGACGAGTTCCCTATTGTTATAAAAGCCGATGGTTTGGCGTTGGGTAAGGGCGTTATAATAGCAGAAAGCCGGGACGAAGCGGCGGCGGGTGTGCGTTCTATTATGGAGCAAAAGCTTTTTGGGGCCTCCGGCAACAGTATTGTGGTAGAGGAGTTTTTAACGGGACCCGAGGTTTCGGTGCTGGCACTTACAGACGGCAAAGTCATAACCCCACTGCTTTCGGCAATGGACCATAAGCGCGCACTTGACGACGACAAGGGGCTTAACACAGGCGGCATGGGTGCTATTGCGCCAAACCCTTATTATACAAAGGCTGTTGCGGACGAGTGTATGAAAAAAATATATTTACCCACGGTAAACGCAATGAATGCCGAGGGAAGAAGCTTTAAAGGCTGTATATTCTTTGGGCTTATGCTTACTCCGCAGGGCGCTAAGGTTATAGAGTACAACTGCCGCTTTGGCGACCCCGAAACCCAAGCGGTTTTGCCCTTGCTTAAAAGTGACTTTTTAGAGCTTGTTATGGCGGTATGTGACGAGCGCCTTGCGGAGGTTAAACCTGTATGGCACGAGGGTGCGGCGGCGTGCGTAGTGCTGGCAAGCGGCGGATACCCGCAAAAATACGAAACAGGCTTTGACATAACGGGGCTTGATGCAAACGGACAATTAGGCGGTGTGACTGTGTATCATGCGGGCACCGTGTGCAAAAACGGTGTGTATAAAACAGCCGGCGGGCGTGTTCTGGGTGTTGCCGCCGTTGGCAAAAGTTTAACAGGGGCACTTAAAGCGGCATATGAGGGCGCGGATAAGATAAACTTTGCAAAGAAGCACTTTCGTAAGGACATAGGCGCGGCGGCGCTCAGCTGTAAAAAATAACTGTATAAATATTGTAAAAGCCTCCCACAATAGTAGTAAAGCTTAGTTGTGAGAGGTGTTTTTTTGGCTAAACGTGTTGTATGTGTTTTTTGTACATTTATTATGCTTTTTACGGTGGTTTATTACCGTGTGCTTTTGGTAAGCGGGGGCGACAACATGGCGCAGGTGGCGAAGCGCCAAAGCACTTATACGCTGGAGGTTGCAAAAATACGCGCTATGATATACGACTGCAATATGTCGCCGCTTGTAAACCGCGAAAGCGCTTTTTATGCCGCAGTGCTGCCAAGCCCTCAAAGCGCCGCATTGCTGCAAAGGCTTTTGCCAAGTGAGCAGTTTTTAGCTGCGCTGGAGAGCCAAAAGCCTATGCTTATTAAGACGGACGAGGCGGTGGAAAGCGGCGGCGGAGTTACAGCCTTTAGCATACCGCGGCGCTATGGTAAAACACCTGTTGCCGTCCATGTAATAGGGCATTTGAGAGATGGAGCGGGCGTTTGCGGGCTTGAGCAGGCATATGATGACTTTTTACGTAAAAACGGAGGAGCTGCACAGGTGCGTTACCGTGTGGACGCAACTGGGCGCGGGCTTGAAGGAGAAAAGCCGACTGTGACAGACACCATAAAAACAGCGCGGCGCGGTTTGGTGCTGTGTATAGATGAAAGAATACAAAAAATAGCCGAGGGTGCGGCGCGCAGATATCTTAACGGCAAGGGAGCTGTGGTGGTTATGGATTGCCATACAGGTGAGCTTCGCGCAGTGGTAAGCCTGCCCGAGTTTAACCCGAATGATGTTGCGGCGGCGCTTACACAAAAAGACACGCCTTTTGTTAATAAGGCATTTGCACCATTTAATGTGGGTTCGGGCTTTAAGCTTGTTGTTATGGCGGCGGCGCTGGAAAACGGAATTAAACCGGGTGCATTTGAGTGCAAGGGCAATATAGATGTGGACGGACAGTTGTTTAATTGTAATAACCGTGCGGGGCATGGCTGGGTAGATGCCGAGCGGGCGCTGCAAGTTTCGTGCAACCCGTATTTTATAAATTTGGCAAGGCGGGTGGGCGCAAGGGCACTGCGCGAAGAAGCGGTAAGCATGGGCTTTGGCAAGCCTGTGCAGCTTGCAGACGGTATACAAAGCGCGGGCGGCAGCCTTCCGTCGGCGGCAGAGCTGCAAAGACCTGCGGCTCTTGCAAACTTTGGCTTTGGGCAAGGCTCGTTTATGGCAACGCCTGTGCAGCTTGCCCGTATGGTAAGCGTTTTTGCAAACGGCGGTACGCTTGTTGCGCCTACCTTGGTGCGCGGGTATTCTGACGACACAGGCACTGCGCTTGCAGAGGAGCTTGTGCCGTTTGCCTCAAGCAGGGTTATAAGCCCTAAAACGGCAGAAACAATACGTGAGCTTATGGTGACTGTGGTAGAAAAAGGCAGCGGAAAGCGTGCAAAGCCGAGTGAGGGCGGAGCGGGAGGAAAAACAGGCTCGGCGCAAACAGGCAGGTATTACGATGCCGAAAAAACAAACGAGGTTGTAGAAGCGTGGTTTATAGGGTTTTTCCCCTCAGAACAGCCTATGTACAGTGTGGTCGTGCTGGCACAGGGTGCCGATTCAGGCAGTATTCATGCCGCACCTGTTTTTAAAGAGATAGCCGATTCTATAAAAAATATACATTGAAAAAATATTGAAAATCAAGTATAATAGAATACGTCGGTTAATAACAAAAAACATTGTTGCCTTTTGGCTTACTTCGCGTGATAAAATGTTTTGAAGTATTATTTGTGCCGGTGCGAAGCGGCGGAACGGAGCATTTTATGGAAAATACAAGAGAAATAGTCATAAGTACAGATACAAACGGTGATTTACCGTTTAGCTTTATTGACGAGCACAAAATAAACCTTTTGCCGCTTGGCTACACCATGGACGGTGTTACTCGCTTTACAGATGACAGAACTATAGACCAACACGAGTTTTACGAGCTTATGCGCGCGGGGAAGATGCCTACAACAATGCAGGTAAACCCCGAGCAGAGTATAGACTCCTTTGATGCGATAGCAAAGAGCGGTAAGGACGTTTTGCATATAGCTTTTTCGTCTGGGCTTTCGGGCAGCTACAACAGCGCCGAGATGGGCGCAAAGGAAGTGCGCGAGCGTTACCCCGAAGCTAAAATTATAGTTATAGATTCTCTTTCGGCGTCCCTTGGAGAGGGGCTTATGGTTTATTACGCCGTTAAAATGCGCGGCGAGGGCAAAACTATAGACGAGATAGCCGAATGGTTAAATGGGCATAAGCAAAACTTTATACACTACTTTACTGTAGAAGATTTAAACCACCTTTACCGCGGCGGGCGTGTTTCTAAGGCCACCGCAGTAGTCGGCACTATGCTTGGCATAAAGCCTGTAATGTATGTCAATGAAGAAGGAAAGCTTGTTCCAATGGGCAAGGTGCGCGGCAGGAAGCAATCTATTTTAAACCTGGTGGAGCGCATGGGTGACAAAATGGAGGGCATGACGAATGAAGTTGTCTTTATATCTCACGGAGATTGTCTTGACGAAGCACAATTTTGCGCCGATGAAATTAAAAAGAAATATCATATAAAAAGCTTCATGTTTAACTACGTTGCACCTTCTATAGGCGCACATTCCGGCCCCGGCACAATAGCAATATTCTTTTTGGGCAAAAACAGGCACGAGGGCAAATAACGCTTGCTTATTGCGGCATTTGGCATTATAATAAATAAGCTAAGTTTTTTAAATAGAATAGACAGGGCTTCGTAATTGTTCTGTCATGCGAGTATGCGGGTCCTGTGCGACGGAGCGCCGTGAACCATGTCAGGCGGGGAACCGAGCAGCATTAAGCGGCAGTCTTTGTGCGCCGCAGGTAACCTGTGTACCCGTATGACAGAGCAGCTACAGCCGTGTCTATTTTATTATCTTTATACCGGCGGGGAGGTTTAGGTAAAATGTATCAAGCATTATATCGCAAATATCGTCCGCTTACATTCACCGATGTTGTCGGGCAGGAAAACATAACGACAACGCTTAAAAACGAAGTTGAAAGCGGAAAAACCTCTCACGCATATTTATTTACAGGCTCGCGGGGGACGGGCAAAACCACCTGTGCCAAAATACTTGCAAAGGCTGTAAACTGCCTGCACACAAAGGACGGCAACCCTTGCTGTGAATGTGAAATTTGCAAGGGCGTTGATGACGGAGCTATTTTAGATGTAACCGAAATTGATGCCGCCAGCAACAACGGTGTGGATAATATTCGTCAATTGCGCGAGGAGGCATACTTTTTGCCCGCGCAGTGCAAAAAACGTGTTTATATTATTGATGAAACACATATGCTTTCGACAGGTGCTTTTAACGCTCTTTTAAAAATAATGGAGGAGCCGCCTGAGCACGTTTTGTTTATTCTTGCTACGACAGAGGTGCACAAAATACCCGCTACTATACTTTCGCGCTGTCAGCGCTTCGACTTTAGGCGTATAGCCGGCGACGTTATAGCCGCGCGGCTTACAGACATTGCTGGGCGCGAGGGGCTTACGCTTACGCCGGAGGCGGCACTGCTTACGGCAAGGCTCTCTGACGGTGCTATGCGTGACGCACTTTCGCTTTTGGACCTTTGCGCTTCACATGGCAAAAACATTGATGCAGGGATTGTTGCGCAGGCGGCAGGGCTTGCGGGGCATGGGCATTTGTTTCGCCTTACTTCTGCAATAGCACAGGGCGATACAGGCGCTAGTTTAGCAATAATTGACGAACTTTATACTCAAAGTATAGACTTAGAGCGCTTATGTGAGGAGCTTATCTCTCATTTTCGTAATCTTATGATATTAAAATCGGCAACAAAGCCCGAGGAGCTTATCGTCGCTTTGCCTGAAGAAATGGAAAAGCTAAAGGAGCAGCAAGGGCTTATTAAAATGTCGGCTATACTTTGCGGGCTTACTGTTTTACAAGAAGCGCTGGGGCGCATGAGCCGTTCTCAAAACCGCAGGACAGAGCTTGAAATGGCTATCATTCGCCTTTGTAACCCAAGCTTAGATACCACTCCGCAGTCGCTTTTGGAGCGAATAGAAAAGCTTGAGGCGGCGGTGAGGTCAGGCGGCGTTGCGTTAAGCCAACCCGCTGCGGCGTTGGCAGATGAAAAGGTCATTTTGCAAAAAGAAGCTAAAAAAGCCGTAAAAAAAGCATCTGACATAAAGCCCATTCCGGAGGCACAAGATGAGCCGGAAAGCGGCGAAGAAAAGCCATTTGACGGCTGGGACGAGGTTTTGGCACTGCTTAACAAAACAAACCCTGCTCTTACAGGCACTCTGCGCGGCTCAACGGCTTACTTGCACGGCGATATTTGCCTTATAGACTGTAATGATAAGCTGTTTTTTACTCTTATACGTCAAAGTGAGGTTTCAAAAACTACCTTGCGCGATGCTATCTTTGCGAAAACAGGCAGAAAATATCGCCTTGGCCCATATAAGCGCAGTGAGCCTGTCATAAAAGATGAAGACGACCCTATGGACGATTTGACAAAGCTTTTGAGCGAGGCGGGTACACAGGCGGAGATAAAATAGTTAAAAAATAATGGAGGACATAATATGAAATCAAGATTACCACAGGGCTATGGCGGCGGCGGAGCAGGCAATATGCAGCAGATGATAAAGCAGGCACAGAAAATGCAGGAGGAAATGGCTAAAAAATCGGCAGAGCTTGAAGAAATAGAAACCACTGTTACAGCCGGCGGCGGTGCAGTAGAGGTTGTAATAAGCGGCAAAAAAGTTATTAAAGCTATAAGCCTAAAGCCCGAGATTGTAGACCCAGAGGACATAGAAATGCTGCAAGATTTAATAATTTCAGGTGTAAATGAGGCAATTCGCACTGTGGAGGAGCTTTCTAATAAAGAAATGGAGAAAATTTCGGGCGGGCTTAATGTACCCGGAATGTTTTAGCTGCTATGGCATATAATGTTTTGCCGCTTACGCGGCTTATAGAACACTTTGAACGCTTGCCTGGCATAGGCAAAAAGAGCGCACAGCGCCTTGCTTATTTTGTCCTGAATATGCCGCGAGCCAAGGC
Organism: Hydrogenoanaerobacterium sp.; assembly: GCA_036638975.1. Taxonomy (GTDB): domain Bacteria; phylum Bacillota; class Clostridia; order Oscillospirales; family Ruminococcaceae; genus JAVWJP01. The sequence continues at coordinate 5,337 of JAVWJP010000025.1, read as the reverse complement.
AGAGGACTTTGCGCATTGCATACTTGATGCGCGCGATAAAATAAGCCATTGCAGTGTTTGCCAAAACCTAACCGATACCGAAAACTGCCCAATCTGCAACGATGAAACCCGCGATAAAACAACTATATGTGTAGTAGAAAGCCCGCAGGACGTTCTAGCCTTTGAGCGCACACGCGAATATAACGGAGTTTATCATGTTTTGCATGGGCTGATATCGCCAATGAACAGCATAGGACCGGACCAGCTTTATGTAAAAGAGCTGCTGGCACGCATAGGTAAAGGCGGCGTGGCAGAGGTTATTATGGCGACAAACCCCACTGTGGAGGGTGAAGCCACCGCCATGTACCTTTCGCGCCTTTTAAAGCCGCTGGGTGTTAAGGTTACGCGCCTTGCGTACGGAATACCTGTTGGCGGAAACCTTGAATATGCAGATGAAGTTACACTTTACCGCGCCTTAGAGGGCAGAAGCGAAATATAAATATCTTTTAAACGGGGGTTATTATAATAAAGAAGCCTTCTGCCGATGAGTTGAAAAAATTCGCTAAATTTTGTGTGACAGGCGGCATAAATACGTTTGTAGATTTTCTCGTTTTTACGGTGCTTTTAAAGCTTTTAGGCGCAAATGTCTATGTGGCGCAGGGCATAGGCTTTGCGTGCGGCACGCTTAACAGTTATATTATAAACCGCAGCTGGACATTTTCTACAAAGCAAAGCTTTTTTAGCACACAGCTTTTAAAATTTTTGATGACAAACCTTATAACCCTGTGTATTTCTCTTGCTGCTATGAACAGGCTTATTGTTTGGCTGCCAACCACAGATGAGATTATTTTAAAGCTGCCTATAATTGTGCTTACAACGTGTATAAATTTTATTTTAAGCAAGCTTTGGGTTTTTAATTAAAGGCATTTGACAAGTGCCAATGCTAACAGTATAATAAAGAAACCTGCAAGGGAGTGACGAATTTGACAAAGGCGAACACAAAAACAATAGCGGCAAACCGCAAGGCGTACCACGATTATTTTGTTATGGAAAGCTACGAAACAGGCATAGAGCTTTTTGGAACCGAGGTTAAATCCGTCCGTAGCGGCGGTGTAAACCTTAAAGATTGCTGGTGCGATGTAAAAAATGGCGAGCTTTTTGTAATTGGAATGCACATAAGCCCTTACGAGCAGGGGAACATATTTAATAAGGACCCATTGCGCGAGCGCAAGCTGCTTATGCATAAGCGCGAAATAGCAAAGCTGTATGGGCAAATTAAGCAAATGCAATACACCTTGGTGCCGCTTTCGATGTATTTTAAAGGATCTCTTGTAAAAATACAGTTGGGGCTATGCAAGGGCAAAAAGCAGTACGATAAGCGCGATGACATGGCAAGACGTGACGCAAAAAGGGACATAGACCGCACTCTTAAAGAGCGCAACCGCGAATAATTTTACCCAAAATTTGGGGGCGTAAAGGTTTCGACGGGGGTTACGAAGTACGAGAAGCGAGTAGAGGCGCATAAACTCTTTAAACTGTGCAAAATTTTATAAACGCTAACTCTAACGAATTAGTAGCAGCCTAATTTGGCTGTCGTCTTACCTGTGAGTACCACGGCATAGGATAAGGCGTCGATTAGTGGTGAACGACTTGTTTGAGCGCCTCGTAGAGCAAGTTGTATTAGGGGCTACCGAAGCCTGAAGCCTGTTTGTCGGCGTCAGGAATAGGAAATTTTAAATGATAAACTGCACTCGGAGATGCTCGTATGGACTGATTTTCGGACACGGGTTCAATTCCCGTCGCCTCCACCAAAAATAAAAGGTAATAATGATTTATGGCTCATAAAGCCAGTAACCATGCGCCTTTCGAGGACTTTCACTGTGAAAAGTGAAAGTCCTTTTTTGCAAGAAAACCACCGGCTGTGTCGGTGGTAAGTCTAGCTTTAGCGAGGGATATGAAATAAAAACTCCTTTTGATATAATGGAAGTGCGGTCTGCCAATTGCACCCCAAATATCAAAAGGAGGACATTCAAGCAATGAATGACACCAATAGTTTAGCACAGGGTCTGCCTCGACCACATTCATATGCTTGTGGAAATCCCACCGAAGATGAGTGTGTCGAGTTTCGTAGGATTTCTCAAAGGAAAGAGTAGCCTAATGTGATACACGAACGGCATGGTAATCTGAAATACAAGCATGGGAATCGATCTTTTTGGTGCAGAGGGTATTATGTAGATACAGCAGGGAAGAACACCAAAAAGATTGCGGAATACATTCAAAACCAGTTAAAGGAAGATCAAATTTCGGATCAGATGACACTTAAAGAATACGAAGACCCGTTTACGGGTAGCAAGTAACAATCTCCATGCAAGTGGCAGACCGTAAAATGCGCCTTAAGGCGCTGCTAGTAACAGAGCCTTTAAGGCGCATCTGCAATACCACCGGCTACGCCGGTGGATTTTTATTGTATTTAATATGTAATTATTTTTGATTCTCTATGTAAATCTACAACAACGCATCGTAAAAGCGTCGGGTTTTTCAAGTAAATCTAGAAAAATAAAAAATAATTTTTGCTACTTTTCTGCTTAATCCCCGACGCTTTTCCGACACTTCGTTATATATAATGAACAAAGGAAAAAAAGGCAAGTTACAACAATATCTAAAATAATATAAAGAACAAAGGAGGAACCATGTGAAAAAGTAGTTGCGTCTTACAAAGGTTATCTCGGCAGTGACCTTAGTGGCGGCAATGTTAATGCTGCAAGTTACCACATTGATATCACGATTGGTAGCGAAGATTTGACCGTCACCGCCGCTCTGAAAGATGGCAGCAAAATTGAGCTGATTAAAAACGGTAAATGAGAAATTTAGCAATTTGATAGGAAAAGAAAGTGAGGCATTTATGAAAAAATATATATCTATTATAATGGCGGTACTGTTAATTTGTTTAACTGTAACCTCTTGCACTAGTCCGGCAAACACTACACCCACAACCACACCGGCACCTGTCCCAACAACCCCCACCACTGTTAATGAAGCAGATTTGTCCAAAGTAAAAGCCAGCTATGAGGCAAAGCTTAATTCATACATTGATTTGATGCTGACGCTCGGGGTGGCACTCAAAGAGGGCGATGATCTGTTTATAGATGGAAATATTGAGAGTTATGAAATCATGAACTCAATTGCTTTGCGTGCTTATGAAAAGGGCGCTAAGATGGTGTACTTAAATTGTAAAAATAAAACCTTGGAAAACGCCAATGCAAAATACTTAAAAGATGAAGCGTATGTCGAGTATCCGTTTTTGCCTGAGCTGTTATCCGGTTTTGTCGGTTATACCAGACCGAATGCTAAAGTAATTATTCTACACGACTACTTTTTTGAAGAGAAAACCAATGCTTCCGAGCAAGAGCTAAACGATTATACTGATAAAATGTTGGAGGCAAGAAAAACTGTCATTGAAAAAGATCCGGATTTTTACGACAAACTATTTGGGCTTAATAACCCAAAGAATAGTATTGGTGGCATCACAACCATAGCCGTTCCCACTAAGGTTTGGGCAAAGAAAATCTATCCTGAGCTCAATGAAGAAGCGGCTTATTATAAGCTGGCAGATGACCTATTCGGGTTTATGTATGTGACCGAACAGGGTTCTACCCTGACCAAGCATCTTATGGAAATTGCCGCACGGCGAGATGCTTTTAATGAAATGAATATTGTTTCGCTGCATTACTCCTCCCCAACCGTCGAGCTGGAAGTTCCGTTGCATAAAAATAATAAGTTCTTCAGCATGCCGTTTGAAAGAAACGGCGACATTTTAGCCTCGAATATACCCTCGGCGGAGATTTGTGGTCTGCCAACAAAATACGGTGCAAACGGAACGGTAGAGAACACAAGACCATTAGTCTTTAACGGAAGCCAAGTCATTGACGGCATCAAATTAGAATTCAAGGACGGCAAGCTTGTAAATTATTCTGTAAAAGAAAACCCGGAAGCGTTTGAAGCAATTATGAAACAAATGCCAGAAGGCGTGTATCTGGGCGAAATAGCAATGGTTTCCTCAGATTCTCCGATTTTCCAGTCCGGCAAAGTATATTATTCCACCTTGATTGATGAAAATTCCGGAGCGCATTTGGCCATCGGGTCCGCCCTCGTGGACGTGAACCTCAAGGATGGTGCTGAAATTGACGACGACGTTGCCATTGCTGCCGACCATCACGACATCGTAATCGGAAGCGAAGATCTTAAAGTCACAGCCACCTTGCAGGATGGTTCTAAAGTGGTATTAATTCAAGACGGAAAGTGGGCAAGCCTTAACAAGTGAAATAACATTTTTCAAAATCGAACTTCATTTTTTTGTGGCTTTTGAGGGTGAAAACCCCCAAAAAAGGCTGATGTCATCGGCAAAACCTCTGATGGACATGGCGGTCTGCGTCAAAAATTCTGTTGCCCATTTCGCTATCAAACTGTAAGCGAATAAAAAAACAACAAAGGAAAATGTGTAATGAAAAAAATAATGACCTTGCTTTTAGCACTCACAATGGTTCTGAGCTTAGCTGCTTGTGGCAGCAAAAATTCCACCAAAAGCGTGGCAAAAACACCGTTGGGTGATTTCTCCGCACAGGATTTTGAAGGAAACACTATAACCAAGGATATCTTTGCGGATTACGATTTGACCATGGTAAATCTGTGGGCAACCACCTGTGGCTACTGTATTGAAGAAATGCCTGCGTTAAATGAGCTGCGAAAAGAGTTGCAGGATGAGGGAAAAAGCTTCAATATTATCAGCATTTGCATGGACATTGGAAGCACCGATGAAAGAAAAGATGCAAACTTTGAAAAAGCCAAGGAAATTATCAAAACAACAGGTGTGGAGTACACCAATCTCATTCCGGACAGCGTGTTGTTAGAAGGTAGATTAAAAGGCATTCAAGCTTATCCCGAAAGCTTTTTTGTAGACAGTGAGGGTAATGTTGTCAGCAAACCCTACGTAGGCACCATGCCTAAAAAGCACTGGAAAGTTACCATGAACAATGAAATTGAAAAAATCAGCCAAAACGCAGATAAAGAGTAAGCCTTGTTTACATTAAAGAATATCACCAAAACCTTTGGCGATGAAACTGCATTGTCCGATGTGTCGCTTTCCATTAGCGGCGGCATGAACTACATTATCGGTGCATCGGGAAGCGGTAAGACCACATTGCTTCGCATTCTCTCCGCTATGGATACACAGTATGATGGCGAGGCACTTGCCCCAAGCTCTTTTGCTAGCTTTACTGCATCTGAGCGGTATGCTGCTGTGTAAATTCTTTGTCCCATGTAACATCTCACCTTTCTATCTTTTTATTATACTCCCTGTGG
>JAVWJP010000024.1:0-19456 GCA_036638975.1 Hydrogenoanaerobacterium sp. | reverse complement strand
ATATTCTACGATTGCTCTTTCTTTTTACTGTCTATTTTTCCTACAGCGGTTCATTTTGACCCTCTTTTTATACGTTTTATGCGGCTTTAGTGAAGGTTTATGCATAGCTGGTTTTAGTTGTAACACAACCGATAACAAAACTATAACATTTCTAAAATATAAATTTAATGTCAGAGGGTGATTATATGAAGGATAAAACAAATGCTATGCGCATTTTAGAAAGCAAAAACATTACTTACGGTGAATATAGCTACGCCGGTACAGGTGCTATCAGTGGTGTAGATGCCGCAGCGGCAATAGGGCAGAACCCGGAGCGGGTTTTTAAAACTCTTGTCACTACCGGTAAAACAGGTGCTCACTATGTGTTTATGATACCTGTATCAGCAGAGCTTGACCTAAAAAAAGCGGCGGTATGTGTCGGAGAAAAATCTATCGAAATGCTTAAATCAAAGGACTTATTGCTGCTGACAGGGTACATACATGGCGGCTGCTCTCCCATTGGTATGAAGAAGCTATTTGCCACAATCGTACATAAAACAGCGCAAAATTTTGACACGATTATCTTTAGCGGGGGTAAAATAGGGTATCAGATTGAATTAAGCATTGAGCCATTGGCAACGGTAGTTCGCTTGAATATTGGCGATATTATCAAATAAAACAGTTTTAAGCCACAATAATAAAGCGCCTGCTCTTTTTTTGAGCGGGCGCTTTGTATTTTGCTATATTTTAGTATTTTGTTTGTTCCTCATAATACTTAAAGGTTTTACTATTGCTATGGTTACAAGCGGGGTAACTATCGCTTCGGGTATTCCGTTTACCAAAACAGAGGTACCCAGCAGTACCCAAATTATGTTGCCGTTTACCTGCGCATACGGCACGGCAAAAAAAACAAGTATTCCTAAAAGCACAAGCATCGTGTTTACAAGCGAGCCGCACACTCCGGCTACAGCCGCTGCTTTGCTTACGCTGTGCGTTTTTGTAAGTACTGCGCGGTATAGCTTAGATGCTACAACACCTATAAGTATGCGCGGTACAAAGCAGATTATAAGGCTGCCAAGCGCAAAAAGTATAGCCTTTGGTATGTTCCCCTGTGCAAGACCCACGCTGAAGAATGGGCTAAAAACAAAGGCTGTGGGAGGGGCATACATTGTAAACCACAAAAGGCTTACAAACCCAAAAACTCCTCCTAAAAATGCGCCTGCACCTGTGCCAAGCAGTACACCGCCTATTACTACGGGTATTTGAGCCAGTGTTGCTACTATTGGTCCTCCCAATGGAATGGACCCAAGCGGCGTAAAGCCCATAATGAAGATGATGGCAGACAACAGACCAAGCTGTGTAAGCCGTGCGATTTTTGCTGATGATGTTGACATGATTTCCTCCTTGCTGCTGCTCTTATAAAAGATGCAGCGCAAATAATTTATTTATAGTATGAGCATTAGCCCAAAGCTATCTAATATAAGTTATATTTCTTGAGGTGTATTTTTTTTGTAAAGCTCAAGAAGACCGTTTAAAATAAGGTATGGATCCTTTATTATCTTGCTTTCGCAGTATGGTACAATAGCGTCTGTAAGACCTCCGCAGGCTATTACCGTTATGTCGTTCCCCAACACTTTTTTATAACGCTCCAGCATACCGTCTATCATGCTTGCTGTACCTAAAATAACACCTGCCCGCATACAATCTACAGTGTTTGTGCCAATGGCATTTTGCACACCGTCAGAGAGGCTTATTTGCGGAAGCTGTGCGGTTTTACTGCTAAGCGCTCGCAAGGCTATCATTACTCCGGGCATTATAGCGCCGCCGCGAAAGCACCTGTTTTTGTCTACAACAGTTATTTTGGTGGCAGTACCAAGGTCTATTATTACGGCAGGAAGCGGGTATTTGCTAAAAGCGCCCACTGCTGTCGCCAAAAGGTCCGCCCCAAGCTGTCCGGGGTTGTCTATTTTAATATCAAGCCCCGTTTTTATGCCGGGCTCTACAGCCAAAACGCGCACCGGGTTTACAAGCCGTACAGCATCTTGTATAACCGACGATAGGGGAGGCACTACAGATGATATTATTGCCCCTGTTATGTCGGTTTTTTTATAGCCGTAAAGCCCCAAAAGGTCGTTTAGTACCACGGCGTATTCAAATTTTGTGCGTGAAGCATCGGTGCTTATCCTTGTTACAAAAAGCGGAGTACTGTCTTTAAACCCGCCTATAACAATGTTAGAGTTGCCAATATCTATGGCTAAAACCACAATAACACCTCATTTTACGGCTATTCTACCGCTATTATAAAGTAGTAAACGGGCTGTCCTCCGGAAAGCATGGCGAACTCAATGTCCTCGGGGAGCTTTTGACGCAAAGCGTCTTCTATCAAAGTAACCTGCTCCTCAGAAACATCGCTGCCGTAATATACGCTTACAAAAGCGGTGTCCTTGCGCAGCATATTCTTGACAAGCTTAGTGGTTGTCTTTATAAGGTCGCTTCCCACAAACGAGAGTTTTCCGTTTTCAAGCGCCAATATCTCATCTTTTTTTATGCTGTGCCCGTCAAAATCAGAATCTCTTGCCGCAAAGGTGACAGAGCCTGTTGTGACGTGTGCAAACGCTTCTGTCATAGCCATTTGGTTTTGGTTAGCGTCCGCGTCAGGGTCAAAGCTAAGCATGGCGGTCATGCCCTGTGGTACGGTGCGGGTTTGCAGTACGCAAACCTTTCTGTCTGCAAGCTTTATAGCTTGTTCTGCCGCCATAATTATATTTTTATTGTTTGGAAGTACAAAAACCGTCTTTGCGGGAGTTGCGTGTATTGCAGTCAGAATATCTTCGGTTGAGGGGTTCATTGTCTGCCCGCCGCTTACGATATTATCTGCACCCAGCTCTTTAAAAATGTTTTGCAGCCCATCTCCTGCGGCAACAGCCACAAAACCGTATTCGCGCTGGGGGTCTACAGGTACATACTGCGGAGCACGTTCTTTTTCGCGCCTTTTGTTGGCTTTTTGCTTGTTTGCAAATTGTTCGCGCATATTTTCTATTTTAAGGTTTGTAAGTTGCCCAAATTTAAGCCCCTCTTGCAGTGCATCACCGGGGTTGTTGGTGTGAACATGGCATTTGATAATCTCCTCGTCATCAACCACCACCGCGCTGTCACCGATAGACTCTAAAAAAGCGCGGAGCTTTAGTGCGTCCTCTGCATCTTCTTTTTTAAGCACTATAAACTCTGTACAATATGTGAAATTTATTTCTTCTCCGTCGTACTCTGCGGCTGCATCTTTGCCGTCGTTCTCCCACGAAACAGCAATTTTTTTGGATTCTGTACCTGTTTTTTCTATTATAACGCCGTCCTTAAAGACACTCATCATGCCTTCAAATATCACAAGCAGTCCTTTGCCCCCTGCATCTACAACGCCTGCTTTTTTAAGTACGGGCAGCATCTCAGGGGTTTTTGCAAGGGCATCTTCAGAGGCTTTAAGCATTTCTTCCCACACAAAAACAGGGTCATCATTTTTTTTGCATACAATTTGCGCTCTTTCGGCTGCAAAACGCGCAACCGTCAATATTGTGCCCTCTGTGGGCTTCATAACTGCCTTGTAAGCCGCATCTACACCCTTTGCTATAGCATCGGCGATGTTTGTGCCGTTTGCCGAGCGCTTACCTATAAGGCCTTTAGAGAAGCCTCTGAAAAGAAGCGAGAGTATAACGCCTGAGTTACCTCTTGCACCGCGCAGCAGTGCAGAAGCGGCAGTTTGAGAAACCTTTTCAACGCTTGCATCATCATCAAGGTTTTCAAGCTCCCGTGCAGCAGCCATTATAGTCATCGACATATTGGTTCCCGTGTCGCCGTCAGGGACAGGGAACACATTTAAAGCGTCTACCGCTTGTTTTTGGTTTTCTATGTTGTGTGCGCCGGAAATGAACGCATCTCTAAGCTGCGAGCCTAAAATCACTAAAATACACTCCTTATTATAACTGTGTGCTATTCGGTTTTCATAGAATCTACAAAAACATTCACCTTAGCAACTTCCATGTCGGTGGCTTCTTCTATGCTGTAGCGCACTTTGTTTACTATGCTTTTTACAATTGCCGAGATATTAACCCCGTAGCTTACTATAATGTGTAAGTCTACAAGCAATTTGTTTCCGTCAAGGCGAACACGCACACCGTGGTCCGGAGATTCTTTTTGCGTTAGCATAGTTCTAAGACCCTGTGTTGCGTCTGTATTTGACATACCTGCAACGCCAAAGCATTCCGAGGCAACGTGTCCCACCAGGTTTGCAAAGTATACCTGCGAAATATTTGTTGTGCCCAAATGTGTAGTAAGTTTAACCAAGATAATTCCTCCTTTGTTGTTGGTTTACCAATTTTCTATATTATAAAAAATGTCCTGTTCGGTTGCGGTTCGTTCAAATGTCACTTCCCGCGAGAAAGCCACCATTCCGCTGCGGTAAAGGAGCGGTAAAAACGGCAAAGTATTGTCAAATTCTGTTAAAAAAGACTTTTCATCGGTGTCACCCGCCATAAGAGCGGCATTTGCAGCCATAAGCGCATCGTTGTTTGCAGCGCCAAAACCAAGAGAGCTTTTACCCGAAAGCAAAAAAGTAATGTCACGGTTATTATAAAGTTTTACTTCGGCAATGTAAAGGTCAAAATCCCACTTTGTAAGTGCGGCTTTATATTCATCAAAGCTGCGCGCGTCTATTATTATTTGTATGCCAAGCTCTTTTAGCTGACGCTGTATATCGGCAGCAAGCTGCATACGGCATAAATTATCTTTGTTGACCAAAATGCGCAAGCTAAGGCGATTTGTTTTTGTGGTATAATATCCGTCGCTGTCTTTTTCTTCGCTTTTGTAGCCCAGCTGTGTCATTAAAGCAGTTGCCTCTGTATAGCTTTGCCTTTTTATGTCTAAAGCGGCAATGCCGGGTATAGCGGGGTTAAAAGGTGTATATGCGGCAGTTGCACGCGCTGCATAGGCACCCTCGGCAAGCTGAGGACGGTTTAAGCACACGTTAATTGCCTCGCGCATTTTTATGTCCGAAAGCAGCTTGCTTGTGCTGTTTATGCCCAGATAAACAAGGTTATTAAGCGGCACTGCCTGCGTGCTTATACCCAGCGCGAGCGCTTCGTTGCCGGAAAGGTCTGAATAAGCATAGTTTATTGTACCAAGTTTTAGGCTGTAAATCAATGTTTCTTTATCAAGCTGGTTGATAAGCTCTATTTTTTTAATTTTGTCATTGCTTTGCCCAAACCAAAGCGGATTTGGCACAAGCTGCGTGCTCTCTCCGCTGCCTTTTAAAACAAAACGACCGCTTCCTACATCTGGTACGTTCTCGCATACTATAGGAAAGGTTAAGAGGTTTGCGAACAGCCTGTCGGGGGCTTTAAGCTTAAATATTACCGTGCCGTCCTCGGCGGCGGTAACCTCGGTTACATTTGATAAAAGCCCTTGATAAGCGCTTTCCCCAGCCATAGCCTGTGTTGCCGAATATACAACATCGGCGGGAGTAAGAGGTGAGCCGTCAGAAAAAGTAATTCCGCTGCGTATTTTAACAGAGCATTGTTCTTTGGTTAAATCTATTTTCTCCGCCAACAGGTTTTTAATCTCATATTGTCTGTCCGTTTTTACAAGAGAATCGTAAATAAGGGGCATAATGTTAATGTTTACGGTAGAGGTTGCAAGGTATGGGCTTAATGAATCGGTGTTATTATATGCAATTTTTATGCTGTCAATTTTATTTATATCGGGTGGCACAGCTTCTTCGGCATTGCTTTTTTGTTCCTTGCCGCTGTTTTTTACAGGTATGTCCGCAAGGCTTTTGCCGCAGCCGCATAGCAGTAAAAAAAGGACGCAAAGTATATAGACAAGAAGGGTGCGTTTGGTTTTTTTCATTGTGTCCTCCGCAAGTTTAGTAGGTGCTTATATTTTACCCTTTTTTTAGGGGTTTGTAAACGAAAACCGCTGCTTTTTCGCAATTTTTTTGCGGTAGAGCAGTTTTTAGTCTTGCTTTATAAATATTCTGTATATTTTAACGGTTTTGCCCGTCTTTTCGTCAATATCGGCTACTGCACCGCAAATTTGACACGCACCCTCTGCATTGTCAAAACGCGTCGGAAGGTGTGTTTTAAGCCTACGCAAGGCAAGCTCGGGCTTTATACCTAAAACTGATTCCGAAGGACCGCACATACCCAAATCGGTAATATATCCTAGTCCCTGCGGGTAAATGTGCTCGTCAGCTGTTTGTACATGAGTATGAGTGCCAAAAAGCAGGCTGGCTCTGCCGTCTATATAGTAGCCCATAGCAAGCTTTTCGCTGGTTGCTTCGGCGTGGAAGTCTACTATTTTTACACTGGCATCAAGTTCGTTTAAAATGCGGTCTATGCAGTCAAATGGGTTATCTATATTGTCCATATACACCGTGCCCTGCAGGTTTATGACGGCAACGCGGTACGAAAGCATATCATATATATAATATCCAAAGCCATGCGCGGCAGAATTGTAGTTTGCGGGGCGTATAACGCCTGTGCCCTCGTCAAGCATCTCGTATATTTCGCGGCGGCGCAGCCCGTGGTTGCCTGTGGTTATAATGTCAACCCCCGCTTCAAAAAGCGCAGCTGCAGACGAGGGTAATATGCCGTTGCCCTCGGCAGAGTTTTCTCCGTTTGCAATGCAAAGGTTTATTTTATGTTCGTTTTTTATTTTTAAAAGGTTTCGGCGCAGTATGTCACAGCCTGCCTGCCCGACAACATCGCCCAAAGCAAGTACTTTCATTTTATTCCTCCGTGGTTTTATGATGAATTTATTTTAACTGATTGATGCTTTTGCTTTTCTTATTTATTCTAACATTATACCTCTTATATGGCTAAATTAAAAGGCTTTACTATTTATATTAAAAAATTTAAAGCCGGTATATATAGTTTCTCTTTATTATTGCGCAAAAGCAAAAACAACTGTATAATATAATAGCAAGGACATAATACGGTCGCTTTTGTTAAGAATACAGGGTATATCTTTTTTAGCTTAAAAAGGAGGATACCATGAGTATTTATAAAAAAAAGCGGCAGAACGCAAAGCTTTTGTCAAAGGACGAAAGCCCCCGCAATGCCGGTGAAACAGACGAAAACGACGAGAGCGCAGAGCCTTGCGAAGCAGACAGTCAGGCGGCACAAGAGCAAAGCCGGATAATGCAGACAGGCTCTATATGTGCGGCAAAGGGCAAGCACGTCATACACTGTCTTACAATAATAGGGCAGGTCGAGGGGCATTATATTTTACCTGCACAAAACAAAACAACAAAGTACGAGCACGTTATACCACAGCTTGTTGCTATAGAGCAAGACCCCGATATAGAAGGGCTTGTTATTATATTAAACACTGTGGGCGGCGACGTAGAAGCGGGGCTTGCCATAGCCGAGCTTATAGCGGGTATGAAGAAGCCCACGGTTTCTCTTGTGCTGGGCGGCGGACATTCTATAGGTGTGCCGCTTGCGTGCAGTGCCAAATATTCGCTTATAGCGCCATCTGCAACTATGACTATTCACCCTGTGCGCATGAATGGGCTGGTGCTTGGTGTCCCGCAGACGCTTTCATATTTTGATAAAATGCAAGAGCGAATAGTGCGCTTTGTAACAGAAAATTCTCGTATAAGCGCAAAGCGCTTTCGCCACCTTATGATGAACACCGGCGAAATGGTGATGGACGTAGGAAGTGTGCTTGACGGTGACGCCGCGGTAAAGGAAGGGCTTATAGACGAGCTGGGCGGGCTTGCAAGGGTAATAGAAAAGCTTTACGAGCTTATAGAAAACGGCGATGCCGAAGCGGCGCAGGCAACAAAAAAAGCTCCCAAAAAAGCTGCGGTAAAAATGCAGCACAAGGGCGGTAATTTTAAAAGTAAAATAAGCAGCGTCGCAAAACCTAAAAGGAATATATCGGCACCTTCTGTAAAGCCGCTTGTAACCGGCACAGACATGGAGGTGTCTAAATGAGCTTTCTTTACACAACCGCGCGTCCCGAGGATATATTCCCAGCAGAGATGACAAAAACAGAGCTTGTTAATATAGCAGGTGGTTTTTTAGAGGGTGTTAAAAGCGAAAGCGGAATGCAAATAACGCGCCTTATTTCGACAGACCCAAAGCTTTATTTAGATGTAAAATATTCACCGGGGGCAAGCTTTAAGAAAAACAACTTTTTTTAAAATATAACACGCAAGACGTAATAGAGGGGAACAAAACAATGGCAAAGCAAAGCACAGCTTATAAAAAAAAGCAGACGCCTAAGGCACAGCGTCCGCAAAAAACTATCGAGCAAAATGCCGCTTACGAAGCCAAAAGCCGTTGGCATAAGCAGCTTTATGCGTTGTCGCTTTTTGCGGCGGGCATTTTTATATTTGCAGTGTGCGTTGTTGAGGGAAAACACTTTTGGACGTCTATGCACAGGGCAATGTTCGGGCTTTTTGGTTGGTGTGCTTTTTTGGTTCCGGTGGCTTTTGTGGCAATAGCTGTGCTTACAACCATGGAAAAATGCTCTTTAAAGCATAAGCTGTGGCAAAGCGCAGTGCTTATAGCCTTACTATGCGGGGTTACTCATGTGTTTGCCATGCCGGGCTTCGAGGCGAAAGGCTTTACTAAAACAATAGTGCTATTGTTTGAAAGCGGCACCAAGCTTTTGGGCGGCGGGGTTTTTGCAGGTTTTTTTGGGGTACCGTTTTTAGCATTGTTTGGCGATATAGGAGCAAAATTTACGCTTATACTGCTAATATTTGTTTTTCTTATGGTTATTACCCGCACAACTTTGCACGATTTTATGAAAAAAGCCTATAAGCCGGTACAAAAAATAGGCGAGGTATATAACGAGCGGGCAGAGGAAAAACGAAGTGCCGAGGGCGCGCGCTTTAATATAGATGTCCCGCTTACCGCGGAGGTAATGCCACAGCACCCTGTACAATCAGAAAAAGCAACGCTAGAATATACAGACAGTATAAAACTTGCCAAGGAAAGTCTGCCGCTTGACGATGAGCCAAAACAGCAAAAAAATATGTTCGGCTTTGCAAAAAAACAGGCAGAACAGCCACCTGCGGTAGGGGCACAGTGCGGCGGGCAAGCGAGTGCCGCGGCTACATTGGGCATAGACGAGATAGTTAATAAAGCAATGGGGCTTGAGGCAAATGCCTTTAAACCTGTGTATATTTCTGATGAAGATGCCGAGGCGGGAGTCATAAGCAGCCCTGATGACGGAAAATTCCATTTAAGCCCCGATGCACAGGCACATATAGATGAAGAATTTGCAGCAGATGAAGAAGCGCTTCCTCCGCTGGTTGCCGATGAATTTGACGTTGCGCCTTTAAACGACTTGCCGCCGGAGCCAAACGATGCTTACGCCATGCTGCAGAGAGCTTTAGCGGAGGAGCCGGAGGATATATTTATTACCGCACAAGAAAACAATGATGAAATAATACCCCCCATTGCAGGCGGCACACAAGATGGAGAAAATGCAGAAGCTGCGCAGGAAGATGACCTTGTAAAAGACTGTGTTGAGGGGCGCTTTAAGGCAAAATTTACACAAAATGACGGCAAAGAAAACTTTAATGCTTATATTTTCCCACCCATCAGCCTTCTTAAAGAAACAAAAAGTGATATTTCAGATGATGTGCCGGAGGAGCTTAAAGCAAATGCACAGCGCCTTGTAGACACCTTAAACAGCTTTGGTGTTCAGACAAGAATTATAGATATTTGCCGTGGTCCGGCTGTAACACGCTACGAGCTTCAGCCATCTGCGGGGGTTAAAATAAGCAAAATTACAGGGCTTTCTGACGATATTGCCTTGAACCTTGCAACTGCGGGTGTGCGCATAGAAGCACCTATACCAAATAAAGCGGCGGTCGGCATAGAGGTTCCAAATAAAACCGTCAGCATAGTCGGTATACGCGAGCTTATAGATTCAGATGTTTTTATGGACGCGCAAAGCAAGCTCACAGTGGCTTTAGGTAAGGACATAAGCGGTAACATTGCCACCGCCGATATAGGTAAAATGCCGCATATGCTCATAGCGGGTGCTACAGGCTCAGGCAAATCGGTTTGCATAAACTCTATTATTATAAGTCTGCTGTACAAGGCAACTCCCGATGAGGTTCGTCTTTTAATGATAGACCCAAAGGTGGTAGAGCTCGGCGGTTACAATGGCATACCGCATCTTTTGGTGCCTGTTGTGACAGACCCCCGCAAGGCGGCCGGTGCTTTAAACTGGGCAGTTTCAGAGATGCTGGGCAGGTATAAAATCTTTGCGGATTGCTCTGTGAGAGATTTAAAAAGCTACAATAAGCTTGCTGCAAAAAGCGACAATTCACTTGCTCCTATGCCGGAAATTGTTATAATTATAGATGAATTGGCAGACCTTATGATGGCAGCGCCAAATGAGGTGGAGGACGCCATATGCCGTTTGGCGCAGATGGCACGAGCTGCGGGAATGCACCTTGTAATTGCTACACAACGCCCCTCTGTAGACGTCATTACAGGTGTTATAAAGGCAAATATTCCAAGTAGAATTGCTTTTGCTGTGTCGTCACAGGTAGACAGCCGAACAATACTTGACGGCGGCGGTGCAGAAAAGCTTTTGGGGCGCGGAGATATGTTGTTTTTACCTGTAGGTGTTTCTAAGCCGACACGTGTGCAGGGCTGCTTTGTAAGTGACAGAGAAGTAGAAAAGGTAGTTAAATTTGTTAAAGACGGTAAAAACAGCGAGTACGATGAAAATATAATGAATGAGATAGAACGTCAGGCTGTACTTGAAAAAGGCAAATCGTCGGGTGACGGCGGCGGTTTTGAGGCAGAGGACGAAATGGTGGCAAAGGCCATAGAACTGGTAATAGAAATGGGGCAATGCTCCACTTCTCTTTTACAGCGCAAGCTAAAGCTGGGTTATGCTAGGGCGGCGCGAATAGTTGACGAAATGGAGGAACGCGGCATAGTCGGTACATTTGAGGGCAGCAAGCCGCGAGCCGTGCTTATGACACGTCAGCAGTGGATAGAAATGAAAATGAGCACATCTGAAAATACATAAAAGACGGAGTGAATGAAAATGGACAAATTACTTAATTTACTTGAAGAAAACGCCAGAATCCCAAATGGGCAATTGGCGGTTATGCTGGGCACTACCGAGGCGGAGGTTGCAAATTCTATAGCAAGCTACGAAAAAGAAGGTGTAATCCATGGCTACACAGCGCTGATAGACTGGGAAAAAACAGGGCGTGACCTTGTTATGGCGCGTATAGAAATAAGGGTATCACCTAAAAAGGGCAGAGGCTTTGAGGAGATTGCCGAAACAATTATGGAGTTTGACGAGGTGGAAACCGTCTACCTTATGAGCGGGGGCTACGACCTTGCTTTAACCGTAAAAGGGCGTACATTTAAAGAGGTTGCGCTTTTTGTTGCGCACAAGCTTTCTCCGCTGGATTCCGTATTGTCTACTGCCACACATTTTGTACTGCGTAAATACAAAGAGCGCGGTTTTAAGGTGGTGGGCGAGGAGCATGACGAGAGGAGTGTAACCTTGCTTTGATTAATTATGAAGAAATACTTGCAGCTAAGGCTAAAAATATAAAACCATCGGGGATACGGCGCTTCTTTGACATTGCCGCCGAGATGGAAGATGTTATTTCATTGAGTGTTGGCGAGCCCGATTTTAAAACACCGTGGGCAATACGCGACGCGGGTATACAATCGCTTGAAAAAGGGCGCACATGGTACACCGCAAATGCGGGGTTGGCAGACTTGAAAAAAGAAATATGTGTTTACCTAAACCGCCGCTTTTGTTTGGAATATAACCCAAAGGACGAGGTTATGGTGACAGTTGGCGGCAGCGAGGGCATAGATATTTGCATAAGAGCACTTATAAACCCGGGGGACGAGGTTATAGTGCCAGAGCCCTGCTATGTTTCGTACGCGCCTATAGCAGAGCTTACCGGTGCGGTGGTTGTCACCGTGCCCACACAGGCAAAAAATGGTTTTCGCTTAACCGCAGAGGAGCTGAAGAACGCCATTACTCCTAAAACAAAGCTGCTTATATTGCCTTTCCCAAACAATCCCACCGGTGCTGTTATGCGGCGTGTACATATGGAGGCACTTGCCGAGGTGCTGCGCCAAACAAATGTAATAGTGCTTTCGGACGAAATATATGCAGAGCTTACCTATGGTGACGAGCGCCATATTTCCTTCCCCGAGATAGACGGTATGCGTGAGCGTACCATACTTATAAACGGCTTTTCAAAAACCTATGCCATGACAGGCTGGCGTCTGGGTTACGCCTGCGGACCAAAAGAAATAATAAAGCAGATGCTTAAAATACACCAATTTGCTATAATGTGTGCGCCTACCACAAGCCAATATGCGGCTATAACAGCGCTTAAAGCCTGTGATGAACAGGTTGCCTCTATGCGGGGAGAATATGATATGCGCCGCCGTTTGCTTGTAAGCGAGCTTAACAAGATGGGTCTTACCTGCTTTGAGCCTGAGGGAGCGTTTTATGTTTTCCCCTCAATAGCAATAAGCGGGCTTTCGTCCGATGAATTTTGCGAGAGGTTATTGTTTGAAAAAAAGGTTGCCGTAGTTCCCGGCACTGCGTTTGGCGCTTGCGGCGAGGGCTTTGTGCGTGTTTCTTATTCGTACTCAATTACGCATCTGATGGAGGCAATACGCCGCATAGAAGATTTTTTAAAGGAGCTTAAAAATAAAAAAAGCGAGGCTTTACGTTGAATAAGGTTTCAATTTTAGCTACAGATGATTACACACCCGCACTGCTAGATGCGTCTGTTGAAAGGCATTTTGAGCTTTTGGGCTTAGACAGCTTTTTGCGTGCCGGCATGAGCGTTACTTTAAAGCCAAATTTACTTATGAAGCGCACACCGCCGGAGGCAACGACAACTCATCCGGAGGTAGTGGCTGCTGTGGTTCGCGCGTTAAAAAAGCGCGGAGTTACAAATATAACCCTTGCCGACAGCCCCGGAGGGCCATATACTGTGGGTATGCTTAACACAATTTATAAAGCAAGCGGCATGACAGAAATGGCACAGCAAGAGGGCATAGCGCTAAATACCGACATAAGCTATGTTACGCTTCCAACGGCAACCAAAAGAGTAAACAGCCTTAATCTTATTTCTCCGGTTATAAAAACAGACCTTTTAATAAGCATATGCAAGCTTAAAACTCACTGCATGACAGGACTTTCGGGTGGAGTAAAAAACCTTTTTGGTTGTGTGCCGGGGCTGCAAAAGCCCGAGTTCCACTACCGCTTTAAAGAGCCTGCCGAGTTTTGCGATATGCTTGTGGATATATGCGAAACCGTGCGCCCCGCTATTACCTTTGTTGATGCCGTAGTTGCAATGGAGGGTGACGGACCGTCCGGAGGCACAGCTAAAAAAGTTGGGCTTACTTTTTGCGCAACAAACCCATACGACCTCGATGTTATGCTGGCAAAGCTTATACATATGCCGGTAACTCAGGCAAAAACGGTAGAGGCATCATACCTGCGCGGGCTTGCGGCACAGCCTGTGGATATAGAGCTGTGCGGTGCACCGGAGCTGATAAATTCGGTAAAAGATTTTAAACTGCCAAGAACAAAGTCGCTTAATTTTAACAGATACTTGCCTAATTTTATGCAGGGTGCACTGGATAAATTTACCGATAACTTTGTTACTCCCCGCCCATCAATAAAAAAGAAGCTTTGTATAGGCTGCGGCAAGTGTGCCGAGAGCTGTCCCGCCCATACAATCAAGGTGGAACAGGGTAAGGCTGTTATCAACTACGAAAAGTGTATTAAATGCTATTGCTGCCACGAAATGTGTCCGGTTAAGGCTATTGATGTGCGGCGCAACAGGTTTTTTAATATGTGACAGAGGTGAGTATTTGTCTGAAATTACGCTGAAGGCTCCCGCAAAGCTTAACTTGACGCTTGATGTGACAGGCAGACGCGGCGATGGATACCATCTTTTAGAGATGGTTATGCAGGCTGTAGAGCTGCACGACACTATAACTGTGGCAGAAGCACAGGGAGAAAAAATAAATATAACTTGCAAAAGCCCAAAAGTGCCATGTGACGAGAACAACCTTTGCTACAAGGCGGCGCGGCATTTTTTTAAGAATGTCGGGGTAAAAGCGCGGGGGCTAAATATTAATATAGAAAAAAATATACCGACAGAGGCCGGAATGGCAGGCGGAAGCAGCGATGCGGCGGCTGTGCTTGTTGCGCTAAACGAGCTTTGCTGTACAGGGCTTACTGTACAGCGCCTTTGCCAAATAGGCGTGGCGGTGGGCGCCGATGTTCCGTTTTGTATTGTGGGAGGAACAGCGCTTTGCGTGGGAATCGGTGAAATAATTACCCCGCTTGCTCCGCTGTGTAATTGCAATATCGTTGTAGCAAAGCCAAAAATCGGAATGAAAACGCCGCACTGCTTTGCACTTTATGATAGTGCTGTAATTACTAAACGCCCAAATGCACAGGCTGTAAAAGCCGCAATAGCTAAAGCCGACCTGCAAGCTGTGGCGCAAAACCTTTGCAATGTTTTAGAGGAGGCGGCGGCACTTTCGGAGGTGCAAAAGCTTAAAGCTGTACTTTTGCACGATGGTGCGCTTGGCGCGTTAATGACAGGCAGCGGCACTGCTGTTTTTGGCATTTTTGATGATGCAGAAAAGGCTGCTGCTTGTGCGCAAGGTCTTAAAGCGGTGTGCGACGAGGTGTTTGTGACAACACCTATTGCGCGTGGTGTGTATAAATAAAATTACGCATTTTTGTATAATATGTTTTTTACCCGCCCAAACTAAGCTTATCTTAGAAGAAGGCGGGTTTTACATATGAAAAAAATAGAATTGGCTGTGCTTGCTGCCCTTATCATGTCTGTAATAAGCTGCAGCTTTACAAGCTTCGCATCAGCTTGCGGTGCTGTGCGTGACGAAACTATAAGGCTTCACATTTTGGCAAATTCCGACACCGATGCAGACCAAGCCTTAAAGCTAATGGTTCGTGACGCCGTGTTAGCAGAGGCTGACAAAGCCTTTGGAAAAAGCACAACAAAAGAGGAAGCTCTATTGAATGCTCAGGCAGGCATGGGCGAAATAATAAGTACGGCAGAAGATGTTTTAAGAAATAATGGCTGTAATGATGAGGTGCGGGCGGAGCTTACCAATATGTTTTTTACAACACGACAATACGGCAGTGTCGTTATGCCGGCAGGGCGTTACGATGCGGTGCGAGTTTACATAGGAGAGGGCAAGGGGCGCAACTGGTGGTGTGTGATGTTCCCGCCAATGTGTTTGTCTGCCGCAAAAGCGGGCGCGAGTGTTACCGAAAAAAGCCCGCAGCAGCTTGCCGCCGAGGCGGTGCTTATAGAAGCAAAGCCAGAGTACAAAGCTAAGCTTGCGGCGGTAGAGCTCTACGAAAAGCTCAAAGAAAAACTGCACAAATACAAAGCTGATAAAAATTAAACAAATAAAGGCAAGACAAAAGGCGGGCGTAAAAGCTCGTCTTTTTTATGAGAAAATATTGCAAAGAAATTTACATAAAACTATTGACAAGTTATTTAAACCGATGTATACTTTAAGAAAAAAGAAAGAGGCGAGTAAAAAATGGACAAGAGTATGTACAGCTTAATGCTTATGGACAGCGTCATAAATGAGATAGACAAGCTGGCGTATGCACAAAATACTAACCGCTCTAACCTTATAAACCAAATTCTTGCCGATTATGTTTCTATACAAACGCCGGAAATGCGTGTTAAAGAAATATTCGACCTTATGACGGCGCAGGTAGAGGCTTTGACAGACTTTAAAATGGCGGCGCTTCCCAGCGACTTTATGTTTACCGTAAAAAGCCCGCTGCAATATAAACACCGCCCGACTATAAAATATTCGGTTGAGCTTTATAGGGCTAACAGTACACTTTTGGGGGAGCTGCGTGTGGTTTTTCGCACACAGCATTACGAGCTTTTACTTAGGCTTTCAGAGTTTTTTAATATATTTATGGCGCTCGAAAAGCATTATATAAAAAACCCCGCAATAGAATATGTCATAGAGGAGGGGCGCTTTAGGCGCACACTTCTCATACCAAAAACATCAGATGCACTTACAGGTGAATATTTAAGCACAGCCATAGGCGATTATATAAAGATGTTTGATGATTTGCTAAAGTATTATTTGTACGACAACGATGTAGGAGTAAACAGGATAGAACAAAAATATTTAGAGTATATAAACAATGGCTTGATAGTCATTTAGTTAGGAGGAACTCTTATGAATTTACAAAATTTAACTCAAAAATCTCAGCAGGCACTTACACAGGCGCAGCAAATAGCACTTGAAAACCAAAATATGCAAATAGAGCCTGAGCACTTGCTTTATGCGATGTTGGACCAAGAGGACGGGCTTATTCCGCGCCTTTTTACAAAAATGGGTATAGATGTTGACAATGCGCTCTCGGTAATTGATACTGCTGTTTCTAAAATACCCGGTGTTTCAGGTCCGGGGCGCGAGCCTGACAAAATTTATGTTTCTCAAGCCGTTGACGGCATACTTAACACCGCCGAAAAAAAGGCAAAAAGCATGAAGGACGAGTATGTTTCTGTAGAGCATATTTTTATGGCTTTTTTTGAAAAGCAAACCCCGCAAATAAAAGAAATATTTAAGTCTTTGGGCGTTGAAGAGCACAAGTTTTTAGAGGCATTGCAGGTTGTGCGCAGTACAAATAAGGTAGTAAGCGACAACCCGGAGGCAACATACGAAGCCTTAAAAAAATATGGCTACGACCTTGTCGAGCGCGCGCGTCAGCAAAAGCTTGACCCTGTCATAGGGCGCGACAGCGAAATACGCAATGTTATACGCATATTATCGCGCAAAACAAAAAACAACCCTGTCTTGATAGGTGAACCGGGCGTTGGCAAAACCGCCATAGTCGAAGGTCTTGCAATGCGCATTGTAAAAGGAGATGTTCCGGACGGTTTGCGTGACAAAACCATATTCGCAATGGATATGGGTGCGCTTATAGCCGGTGCAAAGTTCCGCGGAGAGTTTGAAGAACGCCTTAAAGCTGTCTTAAACGAGGTTAAAGAGAGCGAAGGGCAGATAATATTATTTATAGATGAGCTGCATACCATTGTGGGGGCGGGCAAAACCGAGGGTGCAATGGACGCCGGCAACCTTTTAAAGCCAATGCTTGCACGCGGCGAGCTGCACTGTATAGGTGCAACAACTCTTGACGAATACCGCAAATACATCGAGAAAGATGCGGCATTAGAGCGACGCTTTCAACCTGTTGTAGCCGACGAGCCTACGGTTGAGGATACTATCTCTATACTGCGCGGGCTTAAAGAACGCTATGAGGTATTCCACGGGGTACAGATAAACGACAGCGCTTTGATATCGGCAGCGGTATTATCTCACCGCTATATTTCGGACAGATTTTTGCCCGATAAAGCCATAGATTTAGTCGATGAAGCCTGCGCTATGATAAGAACAGAGATAGACTCAATGCCGGCGGAGTTAGACGAAAAAAAGCGCAAGATAATGCAGCTTGAGATTGAAGAAGCGGCTTTGAAGCGCGAAACCGACAAGGCATCTAAAGAGCGCCTCGATAATATCAAAAAAGAGCTTGCCGAGCGCCGCGAGGAATTTAACTCCATGAAGGCAAAATGGGAAAACGAGAAGGCAAGCATAAGCTCTGTGCACAAAATAAAAGAAGAAATAGAGAAAGTAAATGCCGAGATAGAAAAGGCAGAGCGCGAATATGACGACCTTAATAAAATAGCCGAGCTGCGCTACGGTAAGCTGCCCGAGCTGCAAAAAAAGCTTGCCGAGGCAGAAGAAAACAGCAAAAAAGGCGAGAAGCACACACTATTGCGCGACAGAGTAACAGATGAGGAAATAGCTAAAATAATATCGCGTTGGACAGGCATTCCGCTTACAAAGCTTTTGGAGGGCGAGCGCGAAAAGCTGCTTTCGCTAGATGAAATTTTGCATAAAAGGGTAATAGGGCAGGACGATGCCGTAAACAGAGTTTGCGAGGCAATAATACGTTCTCGCGCCGGAATTGCCGACCCCAACCGTCCCATAGGTTCGTTCCTGTTTTTAGGCCCCACAGGTGTGGGCAAAACCGAGCTTGCAAAAGCGCTTGCAGAAAATTTGTTCGATGATGAGCAAAATATAGTTCGCATAGACATGAGCGAATATATGGAGAAATACTCTGTGTCACGTCTTATAGGGGCACCCCCCGGGTATGTAGGCTACGAGGAGGGCGGGCAGCTTACAGAGGCGGTTCGCCGTAAGCCGTATTCTGTGGTGCTTTTTGATGAAATTGAAAAAGCGCACAGCGATGTCTTTAATGTGCTGCTGCAAGTTTTGGACGACGGAAGAATTACCGATTCGCAGGGTAAAACGGTAGACTTTAAAAATACAATAATAATTTTAACCTCAAATATCGGTTCTGAATACCTAATAAACGGCATAGACAGCGCGGGCAACATTATGGACGGGGCACGGCTTGAGGTAGAAAAAATGCTTAAAGCACACTTTAGACCGGAGTTTTTAAACAGGCTTGATGAAATAGTATTTTACAAGCCGCTTACAAAGCCCGAGATTCATAAGATTATAGATTTACTGGCAGAAAAGCTTGAAAACCGCCTTAGCGAGCAAGATTTAAAGCTTGTCATAACCGAAAAGGCAAAGGACTTTATAGCGGAGAATGCTTATGACCCGCTTTATGGCGCAAGACCTCTTAAAAGATATATGCAAAGCAGGGTAGAAACCTTGGTCGGTAAAATTATTATAAAAGGTGAGGTGTTGGCGGGCGCTACACTTACTGTTGATGAAAAAGACGGTGAGCTTACTGTAAATGCAATGCAAAACAGTTGATGTCTATTTTTAAAAACCTATAAAATGCAAAAAAAGCGGCACGCTGTTTATGGCGTGCCGCTTTTGCTATGTGTTAATTAGTATTTGTCACCGGAGTATGCAGGCGATTTTTCGGCTTTGCGCGTTTCAAACTGCTGCTCGTTAAGCAGTGTGCGAGAACCGCTTCTAAGTTTAAATTTGCCGACAAGCTGTTTAAGCATAGCTGCCTGCCCCGAAAGCTCCTCGGACGCCGCGGCAGATTCCTCTGCGGTTGCGGAGTTTGTCTGAACAACGCTTGAGATTTGGTCTATGCCCTGTGTTACCTGCGCCACAGAGTTTGCCTGTTCGCCCGATGCCACAGCAATTTTATCTACAATGACAGAAACCTCACTTGTGCCGTCCACTACAGAAACAAGCGACTTTGCAGTTTCGTCTGCAAGGTGTGTGCCGTTTTCAACAGCTTTAACAGAGCCTTCTATAAGTGCTGTTGTGCCCTTTGCCGCTTCGGCGCTCTTGCTTGCAAGGTTGCGCACTTCGTCGGCAACTACTGCAAAGCCCTTGCCTGCCGCACCTGCGCGCGCCGCTTCTACGGCTGCGTTAAGTGCTAA
>JAVWJP010000023.1:0-21593 GCA_036638975.1 Hydrogenoanaerobacterium sp. | reverse complement strand
ATATGTTCAGCCTATGTGCACAAACTCACTGTAACTTTATTTGACATTATCACTTCATGGGAGTTCGGAGTCTTATAGGCAAGGGCTGCATGTGGACGTTCATTATTATGAAACTCTATGTAAGCTTTAATTCGTCGGTAAAATTCAGCGTTTTAGTTGAACATATTCCTTAAAATATCTATTATTCTAAGGAATATGTGGTATAATTACAGATAAATAGTAACAAAAGCTAATGGAATAAAAGTATTATATTCCAAAAAGCAATTTGTAATGCATCTAAAAAATGTTGCAGTAGAACTAAAATATTTATTGGATTAAGTAGGCTAAATGTTATGATAAGACACCCAAACGGCAACGAATATAAAGTAGTATATTTAGATACAAATGTTATCAGTGAATTTGTTAACAATACTAAATATACTGCGAAAAATTTTTTGGAAAGATACGCGATGGGAGAGTATGCCTTTGTAACTTCAGTATTCAATATCTATGAACTTAGTAAAACTTATCCTGACTTCCAAAATAAAATGGAAAAGTCATTTGGCATAATTCCTTTAGGGATTTCAATTGGTATTCCTGAAATTAATCAATATGAAAAATCTGGAGTTCTTCTTGGAAATAATTTAATTACATTTGCAGTTGGAATAAAGCCACTTTTTAATTTGAATATTGGTGATCTTATAAAGTGGTTTGATGGGAAATTGAAAAAGGATGTTACTAACCGAGAAGGTGCAATTGAGTCTGAAATTGAAGAATGGCTACTAAGAAGGCAAGCACCAAAGGCATCGTGGCAAAAGGAATTTGATGTTAATCTTTTGGATTCTATGAATGAGATTTATAGGAGATATAAATCTTACACACCTATTGAAAATTTGGGTGTGTATAAAAGCTTGGAAGTAGCTGCATATGTGAAAAACCAATTCATTTATAACTCAAGCAAATCTATTGAGAGAAATTCAATTTTAGATAGCTATAATGTAGCTGTAGCTCCATATGTAGATGTTTATATCACAGAAAAAACTGTAGGGGCGTGGCTTGTGTCAGCAAAGGAAAGGTTTGTATATTTGAAGGATGTTGATATTATTAAATTGTCAGATCTTTTCGCACCAGAATCACAAACTTTTCTGCAAAAACATTGAGCAAGTTTGAACTGGCGGCAGTATATTGGACACTTTTTATTAGAAAGTCCAATAGCTGCCGCTATTTCTATGCCATAAAATAGGCTGCTTCAACTTGATTTGGCGTTTTGTAGCCAAGTCGTTGGTGTGGTCTATCATTGTTAAAGAACTGTATGTATTCCTCAATGGATGCGCGCAGTTCTTCTTTTGTTCTATAAAAATGTCTGGAAGTTTCCTCAGCTTTAATCGTTCTAAAAAATGATTCTGCCACAGCGTTATCGTATGGGCAGCCTGGCTTTGAAAATGACTGCTTGATTTTAGAAATACGCAAGAGCTTACGAAATCTGTATGCAGTGTATTGTGCGCCTTGGTCGCTGTGAAACAGCAGGCTTTCATCAGAACTTCGGAGATCATAAGCCAGCTTGAATGTGGCAATTACAAGATCTACCTCACAGCTATCCGACAATTCATAGGAGATAACTTTTCTCGAAAAAAGATCTATAATGGTACAAAGATAAAAGCACAAGTCACTAGCCTTTAAAAGCGTAATATCGCTTACCCAAACCTTATTTGGCTGTGTTTGTGTAAATTGCTGACGAAGCCGATTGTTGCGATAAGGTCTAGATGGAACGTCGACAGGACGTGGTGCGTTTGGCGCAGTTACACAGACAAGGTCCATCTCGTCCATCAGTCGCACAATACGTTCCGGGCTTATCTTGAAGCCTTGCTCCATCAGTTTGATGCGAATTTTTTTAGCACCCATACGCCCCTTGCATTCCTCAAAGATTTGAAGAATAGCAGGCTTCAAAAGTTCATCCATTTGTTGAATTTGTGTTTTTTCGGGACGCCTTCGCTGGTAATGATAAAACGTTGAGCGCAACACGCCAAGTGTTTCACAAGTGGAATGAACACCGTATGTTTTGTGCAACTTCATAATGGCATCAAATTTCTGCGGCAATGGCGAATTGATTGCACACTCGCTTTGTTCCCAAATCGCTAATTTTGTTTCTGGTTTTTTGATGTGCTTTTCAAGAAGATAGATTTGCGTTGGTGTACAGGTTTCGCCAGATGGACGCTTAACCTCCGCAAAGTTGTGAATCCATGTGTATATGGTGCTTTTTGGTATGTCGAAATCGCCGCTAAGTTTGGTTACGCTCTGCCCATTTTTATATTGCTCAATAAGTTTCTGCTTATCCTCTAAATTGAATCGTTTGGTCATAGTAATGATACCTCCTAAATGTTTATGCAAGATATTATTGTAGCATAAACAAATAGAAGTAGTCATATTAGCAAAACATATACCGCTTTGAAGGGATATATGGTATAATTATTACAATTAAATTATGGGTGACAGATAGTGGTGGAGAGCAAAATTACCATAACACCTCTTACCACTGGGGCAAAGGTTCAATTTGCTACTCAAGCCAAGCCGCTGAGGGTAGTGATGCTATTACAGGGTAAGTAACTCTATTGATGAGTAGGCGGGCAGTTTTAGATGGTATATCTAATATTGTAAGTGCGTTATAACAGCAGGGGCATTTACCGAGATGCTAATTGAGCTAATAACTGGCAGTTGGCTATGCGGTGCAGTATAGCAATTATGTGCAGTTCTAACGGTTTTAAGGAGGGATTTATTACAATGGAAAATTTAAAGGGATTTTTAACGTTCGGCGGAAAGGAATATCCATTTTCATACTCAGATGCAAAGCTCAATCTTTACCCAAGTGAATTTGACCCTCAATCATTAAAAAGACTATTTGCTCCCATTGAGCGGGGAAAGAAAATTGAAAATATTGAACTGTGCGGGGTGACTGCCGGAAGAAAGAATGTTATTTTTGAAGTTCCGGAACAGTATTCAGATCAAGAAGGCTTTTTGTCCTTCAATGTATATTCAATATTTGAATATGATTCGTGGCGTTACAGTCACAGCATAGAAGATGGCAAAAAAAAGCACCAGACAAAGGAGACGAAAATTCGGGGTTTAAAATTTCGCGGGTTAGATGTAGACATTTTTTATCCTCCAGAAAAAGCTTACTTAATAGAGACCTCTGCTGATGATATTTATCACACAACAGTTTGCGTTAAAAAAATATCTGCGAAACCCCTTGGCATTATAACATGGGAAGGAAAAGAGATATCATTTTCTGCCCAATACACCATAAAACAGTCATTTTCTTCTACGCCACTTCTTAGCGCTAGTGAAATTGTTGCTGTATTTTCGGATTCAGTTGACTTAAAATTTATTAAAGATATCTATTGGGCTGTATATCAGACGTTACGCTATCTTTTGAGACGAATTAACATAGTTTTTGACAGTATTGATATCTTTGACATTAATGAGGACTCCATTCGTAATAAGTTTGGAAGTTTTTATGAATTGCGTGAACAGCAGGAAAAGGAAACCCATACAAAAATGAAACGCAGAGTCCTATCGTACGACTGTATAGGAGATAAATTTGCCGACTTAGTCAAGTCATTCCTTGATGAAACTATATATATAGAAAATTTACCAGCAAACATTGATAGCACAAACAAATTTGGACCTGACAGAATGCTATTCGATTTTGTTGCTTTTGAGCGTGAATATGCAAATCTTTATCCAGAGTCAGATATACGTTCTGAAAAATATATAGAGGCAAAAACTGTTGCGCTGGAAGCTATATACAGCTTGATGAGTAAAAAATCGGGGAAGGTAAAAAAATATTTGTCTTCATTCTATAAAAGAATTGACAATGATGAAAATAGTTTATCTGACCGATTGATGGTAGTTATTAATGACTGCAAAACAATTTTATCTCCATTCCTCATTAATGAACTTGGCAAGGAATATGATGTGAAAATCGATGGAATAACACCGCTTGAGGATATTGCTTCAATAATGAACACTCTCCGTAATGATATGGCACATGGAAACCTTGATATTCAGCTGGATGGTCAGCATATAATGGGATTCTCCATTATTGAAACAATTCTATATGCTATGAGATTGAAAGCGTTAGAAATAGAGGAAAGAAGAATTCAAGAAGGTATTATTCAAGTAATGGGATTCAACTTTTCACTGGACTAAAAACAAATTTAAAAATTTCTAAATCAGTAGTAAATAGGGCAATCAGTTATAGAAAGACGCATGGTATACCAAATGCCCATTATGGTTAAACCCTGTCCGCAAAACCACTTTCTTAGTTGCCCACTATTCATACACCCAGCATCGATTTCTCGAAAAGCTGTTGCATCTTTGTTAACCAAATTTGACAAGATAAGTTGACAGATTTCAGCAATGAGATTTGTCAACTTTTCCTTTATTTATGCGGGTTTGCAGACGTTCCCGCCGAAACAAAGCGAGATGTATTTTAATGAATTTATCAACTGATGGGAGTCGAACGCGCGACAATTAAATATCAACAAGCGTTGGCACGATGGTTTTTCGGAACTATCGTGCCTTTTTGTATATCCAAATTAAAACGAAAGAGGTTACTACAATGAACTATTTTGAACAATCCGATAAAATCACCGAAGGGCTCCGCAAGTCTTTCCACTACGCTGATGCCAAGATGGCAAACCGTGTTTGCTATGGCTACATCACACTACTTAACGGCGAGCTTACCATTAACGAAACAGAGGCGGCGGTTGTCCAATGGATTTTCAGTCGGTATCTTGCGGGTGACAGCTATGGAAAAATTGCTACCAAACTAGAAAAGCAGGGCATCCTCTCACCCACAGGAAAGGTCAAGTGGAGTCGCGAGGCCATCTCAAAATTGTTATCCAATGAAAAATATGTTGGCTCGGTTCTGTTGCAAAAGACAATGAGCATTGTCGGAATGCAAATGAAGAACGAAGGTCAACTGGAAAAAGTGCTGATTCAGAATCACCATGATGCGATCATTTCTGTGGAGAATTTTCAGCGGACGCAAGAATTGAAAATCGAACGGTCGAAAGCTCCTACGCAAGAAATCAGCATCATGATGTCATATTAACAAAATATCTATCACTATTCGGGATTATATGGTATAATTATTACAGTTAAGTGGTGGAGGTGAGTGATGTAACGGAGCGAACCATTATCATCATTCCCCCTAAATATGTGGACAAGCCGTTTCAGCTTAAGAACCTCCGTGTCGCTGCCTATTGCCGTGTGAGCACCACAACGGAGGAACAGTCCTCTAGCTTGGAATCGCAAATTTTGTACTACACTGCAAAAATTGCCGAAAATCCACTTTGGACAAATGCAGGTGTTTACGGTGAGGCGGTTACCGGCAGAAATATGAAGGAACGTAGCGAATTCAAAAAGCTGATGGCAAAATGTCGCAAACACAAGATAGATATGGTTCTTACCAAATCCATTAGCCGATTTGGGCGAAATGCGCTGGATGAAATTCGTTCCATCAGAGAGTTACAAAGGTTGGGTATAGATATTTTCTTTGAACAGGAGAACATTCACTCGCTTGACCCCGATGCACGAATTGCGATTGAAACCCACTGCGCCATTGCCCAACGAGAGAGCGAAAGCAAAAGCCACGATATCAAGTGGGGTGTTAATAGAGGATTTCAAAATGGCACATCCGGGTATCTCAGCTTCAAGTGTTATGGTTATCGAAGTGACAAGAAGCAGGGGCTGGTCGTTGAGCCACACGAGGCAGCGATTGTGCAAATGATTTTCAATCTACGGCTGGAAGGTCACAGTTTAGGCAGTATCGCAAGCGAGTTGGCAAAAAGAAAAATACTTTCTCCCAACGGAAAGCCGATATGGAGCCGGGAGTGCATCAGAAAAATGCTGATTAACGAGAAATACACAGGATCGGTAATGCTACAAAAAACATTTATTGAAGATTACTTCTCGGGTAAGCAGAAAAAGAATACCGGACAGCAAGAGCGGTATTTGGTTGAAAACAGTCATCCAGCGATTATTTCGAGAGAGGTTTTTGAGGATGTACAAGGGGTATAGTTTTTAATTAGGCTAATAACGGGAAGTTCACAAAGAAAAAATCGATTATAAAAATGACGTGACAGTAAAGATACTTATGTTGAAATCTAGTAACACCAATCAACTGGAATGGAGGATTGATATCAATGGGAGAAGTTGCAAGAAATTCATTAAAGGGATACACATATCAACAAAGTGTCTTTATACTTTTTCTCGCAATTATGGATACTGAACGTAATATATCTAAAATAGAAGTTGAAGCTCTGGATACCAAACATTTTGACGATATGTACTTTGAGTGCATGCCTAATGGAGAACAGGACGGATTATCGTATCGTGTTCAGGCAAAAAATTACCATAATACATCTATTGATGATATAAAAGTAAATAAAAATATTGTCGCTATTAAAGGAAATAATAACGAGTTTGTTTTAACAGACAATAATATATTGATTGTAAACACTGAACGAATTGCAACAACCGATGTTTTTATGGGTCTTTCTTGCATTAAACTGAAAAATATCATTGTTATTCCATTGACTCCAGAGCAGATATCGAAAAAAATGGATAGCATGTTTAATACTGAGGCAAGAGAACTTCAAATTATTCATAAAGCAGATGACGTAACTCAAAATGCTAAATTTATAATTACCATTAATGAACTTCCCAAGCTAATCCAAATATCTACTGATTTGGAGAACGAAACTATCCTTCTAAGAAGTGTTCCAGATCATTTCGCACATAGAGTCACTTTTGTCGAAGGCAAACCCGGCGTTGGGAAAAGTCATTTTGTTGATGAGATCTGTGCAAAATATCCGGATGCAATTGTCTATAGATTTTGGACGGGTTCACAGGACCCAAATAAAAATAGACGGATATGGTTTGAAACGTTTATTTCTGAGCTTGGAATCAAAGTATATAAATCAGCAAAGAAAGTATTTGTTGATGAATTAATTAATATTATTCGCAAAGAAAATATGCTAATTATAATTGATGGACTGGATCATGTGGAAAATTACAATTCACAACAATTGGAGCAGTTTATTGATTTTATTGATAAACTCAATAACACAAGAACTGTGGTGTTATCAAGACCTTTACACCATGATATTTCGTGGATGAAAGAAAGCTTATTGGATTAGTCATTTGATGAGACAAGAGTATATCTAGAAACAGCATATAGCATATCGGACTATCGTACACAGCAACAGATTTTTAATGTATCGGGTGGATATCCTATAATTACGTATTTCCTTGTAGAGGATTATAAAATAAATCATCGAATAGATTTAAGATTACCTATTACCGAAATAAATGAATATTATGATACTTTGTTTGTGAACAATGATAGACCCAGCTCTGCAATTAGTGTATTCGCAGCAGGCAATTGCTTCTTTACCTGGAAAGAGTTAGAAGGTTTCTTTGCAGAACCAGAGATGTACGATGTTATATGCGAATTCATTCAGAAACATCCATATTTGTTCACGATAATAATTAATCGCATTTCTCTTATTCATGACAGTTTGAACACCTATTTAAGGACAAAGATTAATTCTTTTGCTCTAAGGCAGAAAAGGACAATGTCCATTATAAGGGCAAGCTTACAGAGTGGATCTGTCGAATATATGGCCAGAATGGAGTCGTTTAACTTTGATGAGGAGTTTTACTGCTCAATGTTAAGAAAATATTCAAATGCTGATAACTTCACACAATTAATGCTTTCAACCAGAGATTATAATTCTATCAATAGTTTATATTTTCAATTACAAAAATTGTTGGAATATAGAATTGATGTATTAAATATCTACGAATACTATTCATTTGCATTGCTTTTTCAGGTCGCTACCAGAAATGATTTAATCGGTTGCGATAGTTTGGTTTATCAAATGTTATTGTATATGCACTCCTACGAAGGTATAGAAAACAATATATTTAGTTCAGATTATGTATGGCAAGTATATCTAACTTGCAAAGGATATGAAAAGCTTGCAGCACGATATTTGTCAAATAGGCAAATATGTGATAGCCAATTTAATGATTTAATTAAACAGATCAATGAGGATTCTGCTTTTTATGAAAAAAAAGATAAAGAGATAGATTATAGTAAACTGAAAATACAATTAAAAGAGACTGAGCTTGACCTGCAAGATAAGAAGAATGCACTCACAGATTATCTTATTAGTATTTGGATTCATGGTAAAACAGGCGATGTTTTTTTCGACTCATTTCGAAGATATGTTGCTGGTGATAACAAAAGTTGTATAGATCTGCGAGAAAATGTGCTTCCGTTTGGACTAGATGATTTTTGGATAGATAATAGCTTAAGTTCTGCAAAGTATCAACTGCATGAGTTGGGCTTTCTAGAAGACAACAACAAATTTCGTAATGTTACACTTAATGATATAATCACAGCCAATGCACCTAATGGTTCTTATGAAGTCGTGACCTTAGTCGCATCATATTTAAAGTTGGCAAATCACGAAAAAAGAGAAGTAGATATCAGCAACTTGGCATATAGTTGGTCAATGTACTATGAACACAAAGATTATAGTGTATTTACAATAGATGAAGCATTAACGGTTTTTGAAACCAAGGATCTAATAAAGTGGGAACAGTCATTTGAGATTATTGCAAGGTTAATGAAACAGTCTGACAAGGGTATTTCACATTTATTAACATCATATGTGAACCAAAAAGACCCCAGCTTTGTTGACAAAATCAATAAAATGGGCTATTTCAGAAACAACGATTTTCGGATTTGGTTCTGGGAATTGAACCCAGAAAATTATAATTGTTTCAGTAACTCAGAAGTGGTTGCTCAGGTTATGGAGTTACTGAGTACCTACAATTATTCAAAGACCATAGAGGGGCAGTATGTTCGAAATATTATGCTATCAAAGCACAGGGACTTGGTTTTATGTGGTATAAAAAAATATGGTTACTCTATTCTTACTCCAGATGATGATTTGATTCCATTACTTGAGGCAGCTGATGTGAAGTACCTTAGTGCAAATAAATCTGAGGAAACACAGTACGTGCCGTTAAAGAATGGTTATATTCATGAGGAAGATTTTGAATATATTAAAGGACAAAAAATAGGATATTTTGAAATTGCACAATATGCGGATGGTTGGTATTCTTGTTTGCCGTTTGTAGATCTTTTTTCTATATATGCAAAAGAAGATATTCAGAGGGATTACCATGCAATTGTTCATAAGTCAATGTTTGCAAGAGTATGTGATAACAACTATATCGGAAATTGGTCTTTTTTAATTGGCAATATTCCAAAATTCCTTTTGCAATATGAAATTGATGTTGACTGGGAAAAGCTATATGCTTCTTTTAATGATTTTTTGGACTTGTCGTTAATATATTATGTAGACTCCAAAGAATTGCCATCAACAAATTAATTGAATTAGTGGAAATAACTGTGTGAATAGTAATTTTTTTGTATGTGACAGCAGGAGTTCCAAGCTTCCTATTGTCCATAAAAGCAGCATTTCGTTTCAAACCACATCGCATCTTTATTAACCAAACTTGACAGTCGAGAGCCTCGACACGCAAATCGCGTGGCGGGGCTTTTTCTATATCTTAAATAAATCGCACGCATCGCAAGTATCCTTATTGACCAAACTTGACAGTCGAGAGCCTCGACACGCAAATCGCGTGGCGGGGCTTTTTCTATACCTTAAATAAATCGCACGCGCCGTAAGTATCCTTATTAACCAAACTTGACAGTCGCTTGAAGCGACTGATAATTCGCGCCTTGAGCTTTGCTTTGGGGTGCGAATTTTTTATGTCCCTGCAACCGTAATCTCTTATTAGCTTTTATCTGATTCGCGTTCTATGCACATACGCAATTAAAAAGCAAAAGTATCGCTTGTACGGTGCTTTGTCTGTGGTAAAATAATAGCGTTTATGCTATAATTGTAAAATAGCTATTAAAGGTGATATGGAGGTTTTAATATTAACATAACAGAGCAAAAATTAGATAAAATATTGCTTAAAGTACAGCGCCCCGCACGTTATGTGGGCGGCGAGCTCAACAGCGTTGTAAAAAAACGCGACGAAGTCAATTATCGCTTTGCTTTTTGCTTTCCCGATACCTACGAAGTGGGAATGTCGCACCTTGGCATGAAGATTTTATACTCTGAGCTTAATGAAATGCCGGGGGTTTGGTGTGAACGCGTTTTTGCGCCCGAAAGCGACATGGAGCAGCTTATGCGCCGTGATAAGATACCGCTTTATGGGCTTGAAAGCAAAGATTCCATTGCAGATTTTGACATGATTGGCTTTACACTGCAATATGAGCTTAGCTTTACCGCTATACTTAATATGCTCGATTTGGCGGGGCTTCCGGTAAAAAGTGCCGACCGCTCGAGCTTAACTCCGCTGGTGGTGGCGGGCGGTCCATGTGCCTGCAACCCAGAGCCTATAGCCGATTTTATAGACTTATTCATGTTGGGCGAGGGCGAGGAGGTTTTGCCGCAGCTGGTTGAGGCACACCGCAGAGCTAAGGAACAAGGGCTTAGCAAAGCCGATTTTTTAAAGAATGCTGCACAAATCGGCGGAGTTTATGTGCCGTCTTTGTATGCGTTCTCGTACAGCGATGATGGCACTGTTAAGGCTGTTGAGGCAAAAGACGGCGCGCCTGCAACTATAACAAAGCGCATAATAAAAGACCTTGATAAAGTTTATTTCCCTAAAAAATTTATATTACCCTTTGTTGCACCTGTACACGACCGCTCTATGCTGGAGGTTCTGCGTGGCTGTATACGCGGCTGTCGTTTTTGTCAGGCGGGTTTTATTTACCGCCCTTTTCGCGAGAAAACAGCAGAAACTTTAAACCAAAACGGTCTTGATTTGACAGCCAACACCGGCTATGATGAAATTTCGCTTTCATCACTTTCTACCAGTGACTATTCTCAGCTTGAACCTTTGCTTGAAAAAATGCTTTCGTGGACAGGCAAGGAGCAGGTTAATATAAGCCTGCCTTCGCTTAGAGTGGATAATTTTTCGCAGGAGCTTATGGAACAGATAGCTCATGTGAGAAAAAGCGGGCTTACGTTTGCGCCGGAGGCAGGTACTCAACGTTTGCGCGACGTCATAAATAAAAACGTAACCGAGGAGGAGCTTATACGCACCTGCACGACCGCATTTGAGGGCGGCTATACATCTGTAAAGCTGTACTTTATGCTGGGGCTTCCCACCGAAACCGACGAGGATATAAAGGGAATTGCAGAGCTTGCACAAAAGGTTGTAGATTTATTTTATTCTTTGCCAAACAAGCCAAAGGGCAAGGGCGTAAGTGTCACTATAAGCCTTGCGGGCTTTGTGCCAAAACCGTTTACGCCTTTTCAGTTCGAGCCACAGGCTACTATAGATGAAATAAAGCGCAAGCAAAAGCTACTTCTTTCGGTTATCACAAGCCGTAAAATAAATGTTAATTACCATGATGCAAAAACCAGTGTGCTTGAGGGCGTTTTTGCCCGCGGTGACCGTCACCTTTGCGATGTTATAGAAACAGCGTGGCGCTCCGGCTGTAACCTTGACGGCTGGGACAACCACTTTAAGTACGAAAACTGGGTTAATGCTTTTGAACAGTGCGGTATAGACCCTGCCTTTTACGCAAACCGCACACGGCAGTTTGACGAGATTACTCCGTGGGAGCACCTAGACTACGGCGTGACAAAGCGTTTTCTCATTGAAGAAAATAAAAAAGCACATACGGCTGTTTGTACTAAAAACTGCCGCGAGTCTTGTGCGGGCTGCGGAGCCTCGGTTCTTACAGGGGGGTGCGCGTTCTGATGAGTATGGAAAATATGCGCGATATCCGCGTTTTTTACAGCCGCGGCGGTGCTGCCTCTTACATTTCGCACCTAGATATTAACCGCTGTTTTCAGCGCGCGCTTGCACGTTCGCACTTGCCTGTTTGGTATACACAGGGCTTTAACCCGCATATTTATATCACCTTTGCAATGCCGACACCTTTAGGTTATAAAAGCGAGTGCGAGAGCATGGATATGCGCGTTACAAATGATATTTCATACGATGAAATAAAAGAGCGCTTAAATAATGCCTTACCACCGGATTTTAATGTATATAAGGTGGCAGAGCCTGTAAATAAAAACGAGGATATTGTAAAAGCCGAGTACGCAGTGACAATAAGTGTGCCTTTAAAAACCTCTGCGGAGCTTAATACGGAATTTGAAAAATTCTTGGAGCAAGAAAAAATACTTGTGCAAAAAAAGAGTAAAAAAGGCTTTAACGAGCTTGATATTAAACCCTATGTAGAGCTTTTGGGCAGTAGGTGCACAAGCGGAGATGACCTTACATTGACACTTCGCCTTGCGGCGGGCGGTACATTAAGCATAAACCCAACACTTGTTTTAGAGGCGTTTGCAGCCTTTGCAAATTGTCAGCAAGATTGCCCGCGCATTACCAAATTGCGTGTTTTGGCGCAAAATGGCGGAGAATTAGAAGAATTTGCATAAAAGGCTTGCATATTGCGCGGATATATGATATTATATTTAGGCATTTAGTAACCGCTTTGTGTCTTTACAAAGTGGGGCTTATTGCCCGGTTACAGCCGTAACCGCGACATTAAGGCGGGCAGTCCTCTGTCACTTTTAAAGTGAGAATGAATGTCTGAAATATGAGGAGGATGTATCAATGGATGCATTAAAGCTGATAGCACAAGACTCTCTTAAAACAGAGGTCCCTGTAATCGAAATCGGTGACACAGTCAAGGTTCATGTTAAAATCAAAGAGGGCGAGCGCGAGAGAATCCAGTTGTTCGAGGGCACTGTTATTGCCAGAAACAACGGCGGCATTGCCGAAACCTTTACGGTAAGGCGTGTAGCGCACGGCTGCGGAATCGAAAGAGTATTTCCGCTCCATTCACCTAACGTGAGCAAGGTTGAGCTTGTTCGCCATGGTAAAGTACGCAGAAGCAAGCTTTATTATTTGCGCGACAGACTGGGTAAATCGGCAAAGGTTAAAGAAGAACTGCGCTAAGCAGTGCAAAAAAGGGACGGTTTCGTCCCTTTTCTTTTTATTTATTATGCGCTTTGAGGCGGCAATTTATTTTGCCGTTTGGTTATATAAATATAGTCGGAGCGGGGGAGGCGAACAATTTGGCACAGTGGGAGAATAACGGGGCGGCAGATGACCGAAGCTTTGTCAAAAATGTTTATGACTGGGTCGATTCCATAGCCTTTGCCGTCATTGCAGTGGTACTTATATTTACCTTTGCGGTGCGCGTTGTCGGTGTCAACGGCGAATCTATGCTGCCAACGCTGGAGGACAAAAATTTTGTTCTGATATCAGATTTATTTTATACGCCTAAAAAAGGTGATATTATAGTAATAACGCCGACTGCGAGCTTTGCTTTACCTATAATAAAGAGAGTTATAGCAACAGGCGGGCAAACTGTAGATATAGATTTTAAAACGGGTAAGGTTATTGTGGACGGAGAAATACTTGACGAGCCATACATAGCCGAGCCTACTATGTTGGCAGAGGACGTGGATTTTCCGCAAGCTGTGCCTCAGGGGCATATATTTGTTATGGGTGACAACCGCAACCATTCGCTTGACAGCCGCGATACCTCGGTTGGAATGGTTGACACGCGCTATGTTTTGGGCAGAGCAATTATGCGCATAAAGCCCCTAAATAAGTTCGGCATTATAAAATAACGGAGGTAAAGCATGACTGATATACCGTCAATACAGTGGTTCCCCGGACATATGGCAAAAACACGGCGAATTATGCAAGAGAATTTACCTCTTGTAGATATAATAATAGAGCTTACGGATGCGCGAATACCCGCAAGCAGCCGCAACCCTGAAATAGACAAGCTTACAGGCGGCAAGCCGCGTATAGTGCTGCTTAATAAATGCGATGCGGCAGATGAAAAAACCTTGCAGCTTTGGTGCGATTTTTACAAAAAACAAGGTGTTTCGGCGTTGCCGACAGATTGCCGCAGCGGCAGAGGTCTTAATAAATTTAAGCCGCTGGTGCGAACGGTGCTGGCAGATGAGCTTGCAAGGCGAGAGCAAAAGGGTATGGCGGGGAAGCCTGTCAGAATGATGATAGTTGGTATACCAAATGCAGGTAAATCGTCATTTATAAACCGTATGGCAAATGCAAGGCGCACAAAGGTCGAAGACCGACCTGGCGTTACACGCAACAAGCAGTGGGTAAGCTTAGACACGGGTATGGACCTTTTAGATATGCCGGGTGTGCTGTGGCCTAAGTTTGAAGACCCAACTGTTGGCGAGCGCCTTGCCTTTACAGGTGCCATAAAGGACGATGTAATAGACATAGAGGTTTTGGCAATGCGGCTGTTAGAGCTTTTAAACCTCGATTACCATGATATGCTTTGCACAAGATATGCTTTAAGTGAGGAAGAAACAAAAGATATAGAGCCGCCGGATTTACTTGCGCTTATAGGCAGAAAACGCGGTATGCTGCTGCAAAAGGGAGAAGTCAATACAGAACGTGCCGCCATTATGGTCTTGGACGAATTTCGCAGCGGCGCAATAGGGCGTATAACACTTGAAAAACCGTAAAAGAGGTTAAAAAGCATGAGCCTTTATGAGTTTGAAGATGAACACCGCAGGGGTGCGGCGCAGTATATTTGCGGCGTAGACGAAGCGGGGCGAGGCCCTTTGGCAGGCGCTGTGTATGCGGCGGCTGTTATATTGCCGCAAGAGCCGCGCATAGAAGGGCTTAACGACAGCAAAAAGCTTAGCGCAAAAAAACGCGAGGCGCTTTTTGAAGAGATTATAAACAAGGCTGTAGCTTTTAATATATGCGCCGTGGACGAGCACATTATAGATGAAATAAATATTTTAGAAGCTACAATGCGCGCTATGCGTGAAGCTGTTTTGGGGCTTAAAATAAAGCCGGATATGGTTTACATTGACGGCAACAGGTGCCCCGATTTAGGCTCTATAAGCTCTGAATTTGTAATAGGCGGAGATGCTATTTCGGCATCAATAGCGGCGGCGTCTATACTTGCAAAGGTAAGCCGCGATTCTTATATGGCAGAGCTTGCAAAAGTATATCCGCAGTACTTTTTTGAAAAGCACAAGGGCTATGGCACAGCCCTGCATTACGAAATGCTTGATAAATATGGGGCTTCGCCGGTGCACCGTTTAAGCTTTTTAAAAAAGTGGGGTGCGGCAAAGTGATTACCGAAAAACGGCGCATAGGCAACGGCGGAGAGGACAGAGCCGCCGAATATTTAGAAGATAAAAATTACAAAATAGTACAGCGAAACTATAATACTGGTGTCGGAGAAATAGATATAATAGCGCAAAATGATAAATATATAATATTTGCCGAGGTTAAAACCCGCAGCGAAGCTTCGCTTGAAACCCCTGCCGAAGCGGTTACAAAGGCAAAACAGCGAAGAATTATAAAAACTACGCAAAAGTATTTATCAGAAAATAGCTGCTCTTTGCAGCCGCGGTTTGATGTCATAGAGGTTATAACAAGCGAGGGCGCAATTACAGGGATTAATCACCTTGAAAATGCCTTTTGGGCGGGAGATTTTGACGGATAATTTTAGATGACAGCATAAAACGAATGCGTTAATGCTTACAGAAATGAGGTACAGTTATGGATTATATAAGTACACGCAGCAATAAAACAAGGGTTTCCTCGGCAGCCGCAATAGCTGCCGGTATTTCGCCGGAGGGCGGGCTGTTTGTTCCAAAAAGCTTTCCGCAACTTAGCGGGGAGAGCTTGCTAAAGCTTTCTAAACTAAGCTATAACGAGCAGGCACAAAGTATTCTTGCAGAGTATCTTACAGACTACACTGACGATGAGCTTGCGGGCTGTGTGCGTGGGGCGTATAATGGCAAATTTGATGATGACGAGGTTATACGCATGGCGCGCCTTGGCGAAAACACATATCTTTTAGAGCTTTGGCATGGCCCTACCTGTGCTTTTAAGGATATGGCGCTGCAGCTTCTTCCGCATCTTTTAACCTTAGCTATGAAAAAAACGGCGCAGGGCAAAGAGGCGGTGCTGCTTGTTGCTACCTCTGGCGATACAGGCAAGGCGGCGCTTGACGGCTTTGCCGATGTTGCAGGTACGCGGGTTATAGTTTTTTACCCACAGCAGGGTATAAGCCCAATGCAGCAGCTACAAATGGTTACGCAAGAGGGCAAAAACGTGGCTGTGTGTGCTATAAAGGGCAACTTTGACGATGCTCAGACTGCTGTAAAGAGCATATTCACCGATGTCGGGCTTGCAAAGGCTTTAGCGGCTTCCGACAGACAATTTTCCTCGGCTAATTCAATAAACTGGGGCAGACTTGTGCCGCAGATAATTTATTATATAAGCGCATATTGCAAGCTTTTGGCAGATGAAGAAATCGCACTTGGCGAAAGCATAAATATCTGTGTCCCTACGGGGAATTTCGGCAATATTTTGGCGGCGTATTATGCTAAGCAAATGGGTCTGCCTGTCGCAAAGCTTATATGTGCCAGCAACGAAAACAATGTCCTAACCGATTTTATAAAAACCGGAGAATACAATAAAAACAGGGCTTTTCATGTGACGCTTTCTCCGTCAATGGATATTCTTGTTTCGTCTAATTTGGAACGTCTTCTTTTTTCGCTTTATAAAAATGATGATTTTGCTGTGAATAAGCTTATGCAGGAGCTCTCGCAAAATGGAGCTTATACCGTAAGCGATGAAGTAAAAGCTGTTTTGCAGAGCGACTTTTGGGCTGGGTTTTCAACAGATGCAGCAACGAGTGCGGAGATAAAAAACACATTTGATGATTACTCATATTTATGCGACCCGCACACTGCTGTTGCGGTGAATGTCTATAAACAGTATATAAAAGCTACGGGAGATTATACTAAAACGGTTATAGCTTCTACAGCCAGCCCGTTTAAATTTTGCCGCTCTGTACTTACAGCACTTGATATAAATCCGGACGGCTCTGAGTTTGAGAATTTGTTACAGCTTGCCGCCGCAACAGGCTGCGAGGTTCCGCAGGCGCTTTCTGATATTACAGGTAAGGCTGTGCGTTTTAGTGACAGCTGCGAAAAAAACGGTGCTGCGGTATATGTAAAGGGGCAGCTTGGCTTATGAGCATTTACGCTATAGGCGACCTTCATCTCTCGCTTGGCACCGACAAACCAATGGACGTATTTGCGGGCTGGAACGGTTATGTAGAGCGGATTGCCGAGGGTTGGAAAAGCCAAATAAAAAGTGAAGACACCGTGGTTTTGGCGGGCGATACTTCCTGGGCAATGTCGCTGCAAAATACTCTTGATGATTTTAAATTTATAAACGATTTGCCGGGGCACAAATATATCATTAAAGGCAACCACGATTATTGGTGGAATTCAAAAACAAAAATGGAAGCTTTTTTTGACGAAAACGGGCTGGACACACTGCACATTTTACACAACAGCGCAGTCAAAGCCGAGGGGCTTGTGCTGTGCGGAACGAGGGGCTGGCTTTTTGAAAAAGGTGCTCCGCACGATAAAAAAATATCTCTGAGAGAGGCCGCAAGGTTGCAAATGTCGTTTGATGCGGCAAAAAGTATGAGCGGAGAGCGTGTCGTGTTTTTACATTATCCGCCTGTTTATTGCGACGATATTTTGCCTGAGATAGTAGACGTTATGTTAAAAAACGGCGTAAAACGGTGCTTTTATGGTCATATTCATTCTACAGGCTGTGTCTATGCGTTAAACGGAGAATATTTGGGAATAGACTTTCGCTTAATTTCAAGTGACTTTTTAAATTTTAAACCTATAAAAATAGCACAAATACTAGAAATATAAAAACTTTTATGGTATAATGATAAAAGTATGCTTAATTGCATTTTTATCGCATATTTTATTTGTGTACCACAACAGGAGGAAGTATTAAATGAAACTTATCAAATCAGACAAAATTGAAACCAACAAATATCTGCTGGAAATATCCATAGATGCAGAGGAATTTGAAGCGGCGGTTGAAAAAGCTTACCGTAAGGCTGTAAAACAAATAAATATGCCGGGCTTTCGTAAAGGTAAGGCTCCGCGTAAGATGGTAGAAAAAGTTTATGGCGAGGGTGTTTTCTATGAGGACGCAATAAACGATATCTATCCGGGAGCATATCAAGCGGCAATTGCCGAAGCAAAAATAGAGCCTGTTGACAAAGCCGATGTCGAAATGTCGGACGTTGATAAAGACGGCTTTACATTTAAAGCTACCGTTACGGTAAAGCCGGAGGTAGAAGTAAAAGATTATAAAGGCATAAAGGCTGTAAAATATATTCCTGAGGTTTTAGATAGCGAGATAGATTCTGAGCTTCAAAAATTGCGCGAGCGTGCAGGCCGTATAATGACAGTAGAGGGCAGAGCGGCACAGCTTGGCGACACCGCTGTTATCAACTTTGAGGGCTTTTCGGACGGAGTAGCGTTTGAGGGCGGCAAGGGTGAAAACTTCCCTCTGCAACTGGGCTCGGGGCAGTTTATACCGGGCTTTGAAGCACAGATTGTCGGTAAAAATGTGGGAGAAGATTTTGACGTAGAGCTTAGCTTCCCCGACGAGTATGCCGAAAAAGCGCTTGCAGGCAAGCCTGCTCTCTTTAAGTGCAAGCTTTGCGAGCTTAAAGCAAAGGAGCTGCCGGAGCTTGATGACGAGCTTGCAAAAGATATGAGCGAGTTTTCTACACTTGACGAGCTTAAAGCAGACATAAAAGCAAGGCTTCAAGAGAGCAAAGATAAAATGGCGCAGGACGACCTCGAAAACCGTCTTATAGAGAACGTTATCGACAACATGACGGCTGAAATACCGCAGTGCATGGTAGAGCAGCGCATAGACCAAAGCGTTAAGGAGTTTGAATATCGCTTGCAGTCACAGAGGCTGAACCTTGACGATTACCTTAAATATACAGGCTCTAACCTTGAAACCTTCCGTAAAACATTTGCAGAGCAGGCAGAAAAACAAGTTAAAATTCGCCTTGCGCTTGAAAAAATTACAGAGCTTGAAGCACTTATTGCTTCTGACGAGGAGTACGAAAAAGAGCTTGCAGATATGGCTGAAAAATACGGTATGGAAGCAGAAAAAATTAAAACAATGCTTCCTGAGGACGAAATCAGACAGGATATTGCTGTAAATAAAGCTATAGATTTGGTTCGCGACACCGCTGTTGTCACCGAAGAAAAAGCGGCTGCACCGGAAGCATCGGCTAAAAAAGCCCCTGCAAAAAAGAAGACTGCGCCTAAGGCAAAAACAGATGACGAAGCCGAAGAAAAAGCCCCTGCAAAAAAGAAAGCCCCCGCTAAGAAAAAAACCGAAGCGGACGAATAAAAACGGCATATAAAGCCAAACATCAATTTATCATATAAAAAACAGCCCTCCCGCACGGGAGCCAACATAAAAACAAATAAACGTGCGGAGAAATGAGTGACCATTATGGCATTAGTGCCAACCGTCATAGAGCAGACCAACCGCGGCGAACGCGCCTATGACATTTTTTCGCGTCTTTTAAATGACAGAATCGTTATGCTTTGTGATGAAGTAAACGACACTACGGCTAGC
Source organism: Hydrogenoanaerobacterium sp. (assembly GCA_036638975.1). Taxonomy (GTDB): domain Bacteria; phylum Bacillota; class Clostridia; order Oscillospirales; family Ruminococcaceae; genus JAVWJP01. Next base: position 1,994 of record JAVWJP010000023.1, on the reverse strand, counting down.
CTTATTGTGGCTCAGCTCTTGTTTTTAGAGGGGCAGGACCAAGACAAAGAAATATCCCTTTATATCAACAGCCCCGGTGGTTCAATAACGGCGGGTATGGCAATTTATGACACAATGAACTATATCAAGTGCGATGTTTCTACCATCTGCATGGGTATGGCGGCATCTATGGGAGCATTTTTGCTTACCGCAGGTGCAAAGGGCAAACGTCTTGCACTGCCAAACAGTGAGATAATGATACATCAGCCATTAGGGCAGACGCAGGGGCAGGCAACCGATATTAAAATTCACACCGAATGGATACTCCGCAGCAAAGAAAAGCTTAATAAAATTATGGCGGAGGCAACAGGGCAGCCCTTAGAGGTTATAGAGCGCGACACAGACCGCGACAACTTTATGACAGCCGAACAGGCAATGCAATATGGGCTTATAGACAAGGTTATTTATAAACGGTAAAATAACCCGCAGGAGGGCACACAAAATGGCAAATAAATATGATAACAAACCTATGCGCTGCTCGTTTTGCGGAAAAACACAAGAGCAGGTTGCGCGCATGATTTCCGGCGCGGGAGTTTGCATTTGTAACGAGTGCGTAGAGCTTTGTCAGCACGTTTTAGACGACGAAGGCGGCGCTCCGCAAAAGAAAAAACAACAACATGACGAAAAAGAATTTAATATACCTAAGCCGCAAGAAATAAAAGACATTTTGGACGAATATGTTATAGGGCAGGAAAAAGCAAAGATATCCCTGTCTGTCGCTGTCTACAACCATTATAAGCGTATATTTTTTGGCGGTTCTGCCAATGTTGAGCTGCAAAAAAGCAATGTTTTAATGGTTGGACCGACGGGTGTGGGTAAAACACTTTTGGCACAGACCCTTGCAAAAACTTTGAATGTTCCTTTTGCCATTGCCGATGCCACAACTCTTACGGAGGCGGGTTATGTAGGCGAAGATGTCGAGAATATTTTGCTTCGCCTTATACAAGCTGCCGATTTTGACATCACAAAGGCCGAGCGCGGAATAATATATATAGACGAGCTGGACAAAGTTGCAAGAAAATCTGAAAACCCATCTATAACCAGGGACGTCAGCGGCGAAGGTGTGCAGCAGGCGCTTCTTAAAATACTGGAGGGTACTATTGCAAATGTGCCGCCGCAGGGCGGGCGTAAGCACCCTCAGCAGGAATTTATTCAAATAAACACCTCTAATATTTTGTTTATTTGCGGCGGTGCTTTTGACGGGATAGATAAAATTATCGAAAAACGTCTTAACAAATCGTCATCGCTGGGCTTTGGCGCACAGCTTGCCGACAAAAAAACTAAAGAAAAAGATTATCTCATACAAAAAATAGAGGCTCACGACCTTGTTAAGTTTGGTCTTATACCGGAGCTTGTCGGGCGGCTGCCGGTGCTTGCCCCGCTTGAGGATTTAGACGAAAATGCACTTATAAGAATACTCACAGAGCCTAAAAACTCTATGCTAAAGCAATATGTGCGTCTGTTTGAGCTTGACGGTATAGCGCTTAATTTTGAGGAAGATGCTTTAAAGCTGGTGGCACAAAAGGCAATAGAGCAAAAAGCGGGTGCGCGCGGGTTGCGCTCTATTATGGAGAACGTTTTGGCAGAGCTTATGTTTAATTCTCCGTCAGACAGCACCATAGAAAGCATTACCGTGACAAAAAGCTGCGTAGAGGGCAAAGAGCCGCCTATGCTTTCTTACAACCCGCAAAGAGCCCCTTCAAAGCTACAGCTTTCTGCAAAACGGGCACAGCCGCGAGTGCGCGGAGCCTCGTCGGTTTCTTGAGTTTTTAAAATCAAAAGGGCAGTCCGTATGAAGATATATTGCAACAAGGTTTTTTTCGTTGCTGCTTCTGCGGCTGCTTTTTCTTTTATACTAAGCCTACTGTAAAATAATATTTTAACATAAGGCAAATTCACCCGGCACTGTAAAGTAAACATGAAAAATTAGCGCACTCAAGCGTAGAATTTCATCA
>JAVWJP010000022.1:0-27525 GCA_036638975.1 Hydrogenoanaerobacterium sp. | reverse complement strand
CGTGCGCACAACTGACAAGGCAGATAATATTTCGCCTGTGCTGTCTAAAAATGCGGTTATTGACGGCAGTGCACCCATTGGCAGCCACACGCTTTCTACTACGCAGTGGTGCAACACATATGTGATAATTACTGTTAATGCAAAAGACAAATGGACGGAGGTAAAACAAATAACCTTGCCGAATGGCAATATAGTGCAGGGGAGCACGGCAAGCTTTAGAGCAGTGCGCAACGGCAATTACAAGTTTATTTTAGCGGACAAGCTGGGGAATAGTTGTAGCTACATTGTGCCTATAAATAACATTGAGGAAGTTTACCCAACGCCGCCAAAGCTAGGTGTAGGAGATGCAGACAAGCCAACGGACGAAATGTATATGCCCGATAATATTGAGCTTGGCTGGGAGCAGAACATCATTGATGTGAAATCGTTAGCACAAAGCGGAATAGAAAAATACCAGTATATTATCAAAAAACGAGAGCTGCCTAATACTGTGTTACGCTCCGCATCGGCGGAGCAATGGAGCGATTCCTCCGGAAAAATTGTTGTTGACAACGAGGGAGTTTTTGATGTAAAGGTGCGCTCATTAAGCTATGCCGGCAATGTATCGAAAATATCAAATTACATTGTTAAAAACGACTATACGCCGCCTACAGGAACAGCCGAAATTAAAGCAAATGAGATTACGCTTACAGCAGCAGACGTGCTTTCCGGCGTGGCGAAAATAGAGTGCGAGCATTACGGAGCTGTTACTGTAACGTATGGCAGCACTGTTACCTGTAAAATGTTGCAAGCAGAAACTCACATTTACACAATAACAGACAAAGCGGGGCTTAGCTCTAAAATAGCTGTAGATTATTATCTTCAGCCCTGCAGTGACACAAGCGAGGGCGGCGGTAGCTTAGTACCGAGTGATGAGATTGTTGTTGTAGGTGAAGAACCCACAGCAAGCATTCCGCTGCCTGCACCAAAACCGGCAAAGCCTTTGCCGACCCAAAAGGACGCGGCAGGTGGAAGCGAGTCTTTGACAAATGACAACAATGAAAAACACGGAAATCTTGCGGCATATGAGCTTACCCCCACCATAAAAGCAGACAAGGACGAAAATATGGGCTTTTTTGATTGGTTTAACAGCCTTTCGATTACTATGCGGCTGATATTTATTCTTCTGCTGTGGCTTATATTTTTGCTGATATGCTATTACATTTACCGCAGGGTTAAGAAAACAAAGGACGAGAAGAAAGTATATGAAAAATAAAGCAAAGGAGTTTTTTAATCTATGTTTGGGCACAAGGCAGAAACCTATGAGCTAAAAAGCAACACCAACAAGAAGTGGGGGAGTAAGAAAACAAAGGTGACAGATGATTTGCCGACAAAGGATGAGCTTACTGACGACAATACAGAAGCTTTACCACCGGACGAGCAGAGTACAATGCCTACAGAAACACCCGAAACGGTAGAAAAAGTTAAGAAAACCAAAAAAGCTAAAAAACCAAAGACAGGGCTGCCGTTTTGGCGTGATAAAAAGAAAGTGGGAATTTTCCTCATTAGCATATCTCTATTTATAATGCTTGTGATAGCTCCGCTGCTTAATTATTTGACAACAACAAAAATGTGCATGGTTATTGTAGCAAAAGATAATATAAAGCAAGGCACTATGATAACCAATGAAATGCTTGCGGAGGTATCTGTACCGAAAGCGACAATGCTGCCTGTTTTTATAGAAGAAAAAACACTGGCTGCAGGCAAATATGCAAAAACAGATATAACAAAAGACGAGCAGATATCTAAGGTTAAGCTTTCGGACACATTACCGTTTAGTAACAGCTATTTATACACGCTTGAGAAAGGTAAAAAGGCTATTTCCATTACCATAAATTCATTCGCAACAGGTCTTTCGGGTAAGCTTCAAGCCGGCGATATAATCTCTCTTTATGTAAATATAAATGAGAAAGATAATAAAGCCGAAAAAATAGTATACACAGCAAAGCTTTTGCCTGAGCTTATGTATCTTCGTGTGCTTTCAGTTACAGATGCTGATGGGTACGATGCTTTTACTATTTCCAAGCATGATACAGATGAAAAAACAGCAAAAGAAAACAGCTTGCCGGTAACTATTACTCTACAGGTAGATGATTTACAGGCTTGTACTTTAGCGGGGCTTGAGAAAAACGGTACAGTTCATGCAGCGCTGGTAAGCCGCGGTAAAGAGGAGGAGGAGAAAAACTTACTGAGGCAGCAAGATGATTTTTTAGAACAACAGAAGATGTTAGATGAGAAAAAGGCAGAACTTTCAGATACAGCTGTGGATACAGTGCCGACAGAAAAAGCTGTGGAGTTAAAGGACGAGCCTGTACTAAAAGCAGAGGGGGTAAAATAGAAATGGACAATTTAATAGCTGTGTGGGGAAACAGCGGTGCGGGGAAAAGTCTTGTTTCGTGCGCAGTGGCAAATGCGCTGACAAAAAAAGGAGACAATGTTATTGTGCTGTGTACCGATAAACTTACCCCTATGTTTCAAGTATATTTGCCTATGGAGATAGTGCTGCCGGAGCAATCCTTAGGCAGATTGCTTTCAGGCGAAATCTCTGAGGAAAGACTTAGGCATACGATACATATACACCCGAAGAATGACCATTTGGGATTTATGGCGTTAACATCAGGCGAAAACGGTTTGCAGTATCAAGTGAATTGGTCTACCGATAATATTTATAAGCTGGTAGCTTTTCTCTTTGAAAAGGGTTTTGCAGAATATATAATTTTTGACTGTACAAGTGATGTTCTAAGTGATGGCGGAACATTATTTGCCTTGGGGCAGGCACAGTGTGTATTAGAGCTTTTTTCACCTGATACTCGTTCTGTTTCATTTAGTCAGTCGCAAATGTCAATTTTGCAAGGAGGAAATTTTAATTTAAAGCATATAAAAATTATTAATAATGCTTATGAATACAGCCCTGCAGTTCAAATGCAAAAGGATTACGATATAGAATTTTTACTGCCTCATTCTCGCGACGTGTACGGTAAATTTGTAGGCGGCGGGCTTATAAAAGACCTTTCTGACGAAGCGGGTAAAAAGTTTGAAAAAGTGGTAGAAGAAATTTTAAAAAGGATAGTGAAAGCCAATGGATAAAGACCTCCAACGAGTTGCGATAAACACAGATGTTTTTTATAATGTTCAGGGCACAGCTTCATATATTGATGTGCTTAAACAGGTACAGGCATATATGGCAGGTCAAACGGAATTTAAACTTACTAATATGACACAAGATGAAATTTTCCGTTACAAAAAGCATATAGAGAATTGCATTATTACAAAAAGCATTAAGTGTAAAGAAATTGACACACTTTCGCAGTTAATAGAGCGGCTGTATAACAGTATGACACAATTTGATATTTTAACTCCATATTTACAGCCCGAGAGATATAACCATGATGGAATAGAAGAAATATACGGTCGTTGGAATTGCATTTATATTTTAGCTAAAAACAAAAAAATTCGCCTTAATGAAAAGTTCCCATCGTCAGAGTTTTGCCTCGATATTTTAAACCGTATTGCAAACAGATTTAACTGCAATATAAACGAGGGTACTCCGACGGCTTTGGGCGAATTTGCTCCGAATATTCGCGCGTCAATTGTTTCAAGCCCCATTACGTCAAAGGAACTTGGGGCGGATTTTAACATTCGTATTGTGCACGGCGGCAAGATGAAGCGCAAGCTGCTGCTTGACGGTGGAACAATTGACGAAAGAGGTCTGCGCTTTTTAGAGCTGTGCATTGAGTACGGTGCAAACATTTGTATAGGCGGCAAAACAGGCTCAGGCAAAACAGGTACAATGTATTATCTGCTGTCATATATGGCGCAGGACGATACCTATCGTGTGGGTACAATAGAGATTGAGAGCCGTGAATTTAATTTGATTCGTTATGATGAAAACGGTGATGTCCTTAATGATGTATTTCACTGGGTAACGCGAGCCTCTGACGATGAGCGGTATGATATTTCTGCAAACACCTTAGTAGAAACAATTTTACGTTTTAAGCCTGATATTGTAGGCGTAGGTGAAATGCGAAACAGAGAGGCGCTTATGACCTGCGAGCTGGCAACAACAGGGCATGGGGCTATTACAACCATACATTGCAGCAGCGCCGCAGATACGTATTCACGCATGGTGCAGCTTTGCAAAAAAGCTGACACCAATTTTGATGATGATACTCTTTACCAGCTTGCTCTTTCTGCATTTCCTATAGTTGTTTATCAGCGGCAGAATAAAAAGACGGGTGCGCGTCGCATATACGAAATTTCAGAAGGCGTTGAGTATAAGAACCGCAAAGTAGTTGTAAAGCCGCTTTTTCAATTTATTGTTACAGATAATCAAAAATCAAGTGGAACGGCAATAGGCGGGTTTAAACAGATTGGACAAATAAGCGATGGGCTGCGTCAAAATATGATGGATAGCGGATGTACTAAGGCAGAGCTTGAAATTTACTGATGAAAGGGTGAAATTTGTTGTTTGTTTTTTATCTGGTTATAGCCGTAGGCGTAGCGGTTTATTTTTGGGATGGTATTCTTCATTTAATAGCTGCTATGCGTAGAAATTACAAGACATATTTTTACAGTGCATTACATTGGTGTACAAAAAAGCTTGAAAAAAATCAATCACTTAAAACAAAGGTGATGCATTTAAACAATGGTAAAAAGGAGAATCTCTTTTCTCGTTCTTACAATACCATGTCCGAAATACTTGCGACAACAGGAGAAAAATCCAAGGAAAAGCAAATGCGGATAATATCGCTTATATGTGCCGGAGTAGGGGCTGTTATAGCGGTTTACCTTCGCAGCTATATGCTGCTGCCAATACTTGCAGGTGGATTGGGGCTATTACCAATGTGGCTTATTAAGTTCAAGCTGTTTCGCTATCGTCTGCGTATGCAAAACGAGCTTTCTGTGGTGCTTTCTATGGTGACAAATTCGTATATACGAAATGAAAATATTGTAGAAGCTGTTTCAGAAAATCTTACCTATATGAACGAACCGTGTAAATCTATTTTTCAGTCGTTTGTGTATGCAAGCCGTCAAGTAAATCCTAATCCTCAAAAAAACATAGACGAACTTAAGCAAAAAATTGATAATGATATTTTTAAGCTTTGGTGTGACAGCTTACGGATTTGCCAAAATGATATAAACCAGAAAGCATCACTTAACGCTATAGTTGAGCAATTTGCGACAGAAAAAGAACTTTACAATATGCTTTCTACAGAAATATCGGCACCTATGAGAACATTTATCACTATTGCTTTAATTTCCGGCGTAAGCTTTCCGCTTACAGCTATGATAGGGCATCAGCTGCAAATAGGGAAGCTTTTAGATATTCTGTTTACTACCTTTATAGGGCAAAGCATAGTGGTAGGCTACGTTATTACATTATTAGTCGGCTTCAATAAGGCCATTACACTATCAACCTCTATGGAGTAAGAGAGGAAGGAACTATTATGCTACAAGAAATTTTATTAGGGGCAGTTTTTTCTTTTGGTATTATGCTGCTTTATAACTCGTTATTTATACAGCCTGCAAAAGCGGCAGTTCAAGCAGTGGCAAAGGTACATAACTTTACTGTAAAAACGCAATACGAGCATTTATTGGATTATATCTCAAAAAAGCTTAATCGCTTTGTAAAAATATCGCAGTATAAGAGAAACGAATATTTGCGAATGCTAGAGGTGCTGGAGCTGCACTATACACCTGAGGAATATACCTCCCGCATTATGGCGAAAGCAATTTGTTTTTTTGTTGTTGGGTTAAGCCTTGGTGTTTTATCACCTATTCTTTTGCTGCTGGCTCCGGTATGCGCGGCAACGATATATTTTTCTGAAAATTCATCATTGCAAAAAAAGTATATAAAGCGCAAGAATGAGATAGAGCTTGATTTGCCTAAGCTTTGCAGCGTTATAAATTCGCGCTTGCAAAGTACGGCTAATGTTCAGTCAATTTTAACCTCATTTTTACCTATAGCTAACGCATCGATGTCGGCAGAGCTTAAATTAACGCTTGCAGATATGAAAACAGGAAATGTTGAAACAGCCCTAAGACGTTTTGAGAGTCGTATAAGCAGTCCTAAAGTCAGTGATGTTGTCCGCGGGCTTATCGCAGTGCAAAATGGCGATGACCTGCGGGTCTTTTTTCAGTCGAAGCAACATCAGTTTAATAATGATTATTTAACTGTAAAACGAAAATCTATTTTAGCGCGACCGATGGAGCTTGTGATGCCGGGTTTATTTTTGTTTGCATTTTTCGGCTGTATAATCGGTTATTCCGGATATATCGGTATGAAGCAAATGATGTCAGGTACGATGTTATTATAGCGGAATTGCTATAATAATAAAACAATAAAAAACGAGGAGATTTTACTATGAAAAACAATATTAGAAAAGCATTAAAAAAATTTAACAGAGTAACAACTAAGCTTGGGGCAAAGGCTGTGTGTATGCTCTCAGACTGCAAAAAAAGATTGCTAGATGAAGCAGGCTCTATTACTGTGGAGCAAATGGTGTGGATAGCTTTAATTATTGTAGTGATTTTAGTTGTGGTTTTCCCACAGATAAATAAGCTATTGAAAGGGTCTTTGGATAAAGCTGATGGCAAGATAAATGAGATTTGGAATTATAAGGGTTAAGCCATGAAGAAAGTTCTTTTAAAGTTGCACAGTAAGCTTGCCAGTTCAGAACTTGTTGTCGGTATTATTGTACTTATATTTTTTACATTAGCCGCAGCAGGCGGGCTTACAATGTGGGGGCAGCAGACTAAGCTCGATGATTTACAGCAGATGGCGCAGGTTATGGCAAGAGAAATTGCTCTTGAGGGACGAACTGACGGTGTTGTTACAGAACGTTTAGGTGAGCTTGAGCAGTTGATGAATATGGACGTTACAATGGACGTAGACGGAACTTTTGTGCGCGGTACAAGCAAGCTTTTGCTGCAGTCAGATTTCACGGTCAGTTTATCGTATAAGACACAATACGGCGTAGGGTGGCTTGGTTGGAGGAGGGAGAAAACCTATGTTAAGCAGGCTGTGGGTACGGCTGAGGAATATCACAAATAAGCTGCACCAAAAAAGCGGCAATGGAGCGCTTGTCTGGGGTATGGCCGGACTTTGCATAATATCGTTGTTCACAATGCTTTTAATGGAAAAAAAGCAGCTGCATATGGTGACAAATGAGGTTTCACGTGATATTACAACAACGCTCGCCGGTGCTGCAGGCAGTCACATTTATGACAGCTATGCGCCTGTTCGTGACGGAACAAGCGGAGCATATGTTTTTAACGGTACATCTTTTAATGAAATTCGCGACACTTCAAAGTTCTACGAGCTGTTTACGCAGCTCTATGCAGACACTAAGGTTATAGACGGTAATATTGTAAAAATAAAGGACGGTAAAATGGTTTTTAAAATATCCGACTTGCGTTTATTTGTAAGTAATGCTGTAAGCACAAATGAAAAAACAAAGTATAGGGTAAACTACACTTTAATTTTTGCAGAGGACTTGTTGTGGAAAGGCAATTTTTTGACCTTGCAAAGCCAACAGCAGACGGTAGAATATATGAATAGATTTTAAAGCGGGAGGTTTAAAATGGCACAAAACAGTATACGTGACAGGGGCGGAAACAGAGAAGTTACACAGGCAATTAAGGCGCATTTTGATATTCTTGAATATATAGGAGCGTACGGATATCATTTTAAAGAGAAAAGCCCCGGCGAATTTCAATGCTTAGAGCACGATAGTATGTGGGTAACACCGGCAAAAAATTTATTCATTTGGAACTCGCAGGCAAAGGGCGGCTCTGTGATAGATTTTGTTATGCTGGAAGATAAGTTGTCACTGGTTGAAGCCATATCTAAGCTTCGCAGTGAAATGTCCGGACAAGCACCAACCTATACACCAAAAAAATATGAAAGCTTTAAAGATACTGAAAAAAAGCCATTTGTTTTACCTGCACCGCATCAGGGCAAATATAGCCGTGTCTTTGCATACCTTACAAAAACTCGCTGTATTTCTCCGGCAGTTGTGTCAGATATGGTTAAGCGGCACTTTTTATATGAAGATGCAAAATATCATAATTGTGTGTTTGTAGGTAATGATTATGACAAAAAAGCAAAATTTGCGTGTGTGCGCTCTACCGGTGAAAAAAAGTTTGGGCAAGACCTTGAGGGCAGTGATAAAAAAATCGGCTGGCTTGTAAATGAAAACAAGCCGGCTGTTTTTTTATGCGAAGCGCCTATTGATGCAATGTCTATTATGACTATGCTGGAGCTTGCTAAAAAAGATTACAATAAATATTCTTTTTTAGCAACCAGCGGAAATCCCAAAAATGAAATGCTTAGGTATCATTTAGAAAACAACCAGAAGCTTAAAACAATTTATTTTTGCTATGACAATGATACGGCAGGGAACAACATGGCAAAGAAGCTGGCTGACAAGTGCAAAGAGGCAGGCTTTAATGGGCAGCTGATTCGTAAGCTACCAATTAAAAACGATTTTAATGACGACTTAAAAGAGCACCTTGCGCAGCAAAACGGCACTAAAAACAGTACTTTAAAAAATAATAAAATGGAGGATATAACATTATGTCAAATGCAACGATGATAAAGCTTTCGTCGCTGGAGGAAGTGGGAAATGCTTTGGTGGAATCGGCAGGTACTGCTACAAAAGCAGGCACCGATATGGTTATGAAAATTGTAAACAATACAGTGGTGCCGTGGTCGCTGATAGGGCTTTTGATGCTGATGCTTTACTTTATTGCGGCTATAGCGTGGGAAAAAAAGAAAAATAATGGTGAGGCTACGTCTGCAAAGGTGTTGGGGCTTGGCATTACCTTTGTTGTTTTCCTTGTGATAGGAGCATACAGTGTTATTTTTGGCGGGCTTATAAATGTAATTACAGGCGCTGCATAAGGGGGCGGTTTTATGGTTGATAATCTTGCAGAAGCTGTAATAAAAACGATTATTAATTTAGTAGAAAAAACTGTAAGCCCTTTTAAAGGTCTTGTAATGACATTGTTTGATTTTTGCTTTAGTAAGATGGAAGGTCTTGCATCTGTCTTTGAAAACCCTATATTAAATGCGTTTCTTTATGTTGTAAATATGTTTAGCTGGACGGTTTTTGTATTTGCTCTCCTGTTCTATTTTTTAAAAATAGCGCAGGAGGAGCAACGCAATTGGGCTGTAATTATGCGCTGTCCGGTTAACGCAATAATTTTCATTACACTGAATCAGATAATAGCGCAGCTTTGCTTCGTGTTGCCATATCACATTATAAGAGGTATTCAAACAGCTTTTGCACTTGACATATTTGATTCAGGCAGTTTTCTTGATGTATATTTCAGTGAGGCGGTCAAGCCTTTAATTTTTACTATTTGCGCTATTGCCATAATCGGATTTTTTATTGTTACGGTAATGCGTATCGGTTCTATGTCAATTCAAATGATGATTGCACCATTTTATGTACCTTATGCGCTCATGGGCGAAAATCAAAGAGTAATGGAATGGGTAGTAAGCACGGTTTCGATAGGCTTTACCTATGTCATTCAGTTCGCTATGTTCTATATTGGGGCTTTGATATTGACATATGCGAAGGCAGATATTGTTAATGGTGTAATGGGCATAGCTTTTTTGTTTAGTGTCTTTGCAGTGCCGAAGGGAATGCAGAAGTTTGGTTGGTCCAGCGGCGCGGGTCATGGGTTCCAATCTGCCGCCATGGGTGGTAATATGCTAATTTCCGGTGCTAGAGCACTGACTATGAAAGGATAGCTTATGCAAGAAAAGATATATAGAATACCTAAAAATCTTAACGAAGAATTTTCGCTGTCTGCTTTTTATACTATGTGGGATTTAGGAGCGATTCTCTTGCTTGTAGGCGGTGCAACCTTTGCGGCTGTGGTGCTGCATATTATGGGGTTCTTTTTCTTCCCCGTCTGCTTTGCTGTTATGAGCTTTAGAATCAAAAATTACCCGGCACATTATTGGGCTATGGCGGTATTTAGTTATTTGCTGGGTAAATCCACACATTATAATGAATACACACTGTTTGAAAAGGAGCAAAAAGCCAATGGAAATGACGAGCTTACTTAATTTTGATATTCTTGAGGACAGCATTAAAACGCCAAAGGGAAACTACTATTTTTTTAAGGTCAAGGCACCTAATTTTTCAACTCTCAGCACCGATGAGCAGGAGCATCACTATAGGTCATTTGAAAGTCTTATGCGTTCTGCCTGCGATATATCTTTTAACATATATATTGCAGACCGCACAGTAAACCTAAATGCTAACCGCAAGTACATTGAGGAAATCAGCGAGGAATACGATTATATAAAAAATGACTTGCTAGCTTGCCTTGTGGAGGTGGAGGGTGACGGAGGGAACACAGAGCGCGGCTATTATTTCTCTATTCGTACTAAATCACAGTCCGATGTGAGCAGGTTTTCCGGATATTTGCAAGTGGCTGGGTTTCATTGTGAGCTTGCTGATAAAGACGAGCTTACATCTATTATGCGTAGCTTTTTACTGCGCGAATTTGTAGACAGAGGAATTTATATTTATGATGAACCTAAATCTGACGAGAAGACATCGGAACTTTCTCCGCTCGTTAGGCAGCTGTTGCCAACACGCATGGATTTTGATATTAACTGTATTATACAAAGCGGGATTTTCAGAAAAACTATGGTGGTGCGTAACTTGCCACAGGATATAACCGGTGACAACAATGGTTTTTTGAAGAAGCTGGTAAAGCGCAAAAATACAACTGTGTCTATACGAATTTCAGATATGCGGGTCACCGAGGTTCAGCGCATGGTGAATAAGCAGTTTAACAATGCAAATGCAGGGCTGTTTCGCAAAAAGCAAACTGAGGTATTGGCAGCAGAAAAAGATGCGAATACGCTTACTGCTTTTTACAGGGATTGCCTTGAACACGCAGGTGACGGAGGAGGTGTTAAGTGCGCAAACATATACATAGAGCTGTACGGAAAAACACAAAAGGAACTGGAAACCAACGCAGGAAGCTTTGAGAACACATGCCGCGCATGGGGTGTCACGCTTGAGGAGTTTACCTTGCGGCAAAAGGAGGGCTTTTTTGGTGTGCTGCCGATAGGTTGGGATACACGCAGTACGCAGCTTGCAAATAATATACCGTCCAATACCATGGGGAGGCTCTATCCGTTTTCAGCATCATATTTGAATGATGCCAATGGTATGATTTTAGGAAAAACAATAGATAACGGTATTATTTCTGTCGATTTTAGTGTTCGCGACATGATACGCACAAACTCTAATATTGTTATTATCGGAGACCCGGGGCAAGGCAAGAGCTATCTAATGAAAAAAATCATCAATCTTTCGTACATAAGCGGTACGGTAATATTTATAATTGATTCTGAAAACGAATATGGAGATGAGGTAAAAGCCTTGGGCGGCACAAATATTAATTGTGTTCACGGCAACTTTGTTATCAATCCTCTGCAAATTCGTTTTTTTAGAAGCGGTGACGAGGACGAGCAGGAAGAAAAAGACTTTGACGAAACAGTAGCTGCCTTTCAAAAGGGAGCGTCACCTTTGTTTCAACATCTCAGCTGGCTGTCCGATTTCTTTAGGGTTCTCATTCCCAGCATATCTCCGACACAGTTGGCAGCACTTAAAATTATTGTGCAGGACGTGTACAAGCAAAAAGGCATAACAGAGGAGAGCAATTTTTTGACGATTCAAAGTGAAGATTTTCCTATTATGACAGATGTTTATGAATATATTAATGCCGTCTTGGGGGATAGAGCTACCTATAGCTTTTATAAAATGATTGATGACAGCGTACTGAAAGACCTGCTGCTGCTTCTTTATGACGTGTATAAAGGTTCTCTTAGCCCTATGTTTAATAAGGCTACAAACGTCGTAAACAGCAGTCTTATAAATCTCAATATACAAGAGCTGCTTGCAGGCTCTGACGACAACCTGCAAGCAGTACTTTTTAATTATCTTACCTATTTTTGGTCGCGGATTATGCTTAAGGAGAAGCAAATTATGCTGGCGATTGATGAAGTGTATTTACTTATGAACAGGGAAAACCCCACTATTGTAAAATATCTTAATACTTTTTCGCGTCGTTCCCGAAAATATGAGGCCTTGCTTGTCACAGCAACACAGCGGATTATGGACTGCTTAGATGATAAAATTGTTCACCTTACCGCAGCTGTGTTCGATATCCCAACTTATAAGTTCTTGTTTTATCCGGGCAGCATAGATTTGCAAGTTATGCAGAAGAAGCTAAAGCTTACAGACGGCGAGGTAGATGCTATTCGTTTTTCTAATAAGCGGCATTGCCTTTTTAAAAGCGGTAATGATAATTATCATATGGTCGTGGGTACGTTGCCATATGAAAAAACCTTATTCGGCACTGGTGGTGGAAGATAATGGAGCCTGTGACGGCTGCTAAAATTGCACTGTTGCTTAGCGACAAGCAAACAGTTAAAAAATTTGTAATTATACTGATTGTTGCTTTTTTATCGGTACTATTTATAGCTTTGCTGCCGCTGATTATAATAATGTGTATACTGCTTACGCTTGTATCTACAGGTGATAGCATTGCAAGTGACATACATAGTCAGGCTATTGCATCGGTAAAAAGTCAAATGAGCATAAGCAATGAGCTGCCGGTGTCTGTTGTAAAAACAGCAGATTTCATTATGGACGGTGAGCTTATGACACAGGCAGAAGAAATCGAAGCTTTTGTTCGGGATAATTTTACAGGTACAAAGATAATATTTGTGGAGGTAGAGGTGATTGTCGGTGACCCCGATAATGGAGTAACTGAAACTGTAATACAAAAAAGAAAGATTAATGTGTTTTTATCTGTAGAAGAAATATCGGCAAAGCTTAGGGAATTACCTTTTGCTTTTATAGATGAGGATATAGACTTCATAACTGTATTGTATGCACAGGGAGATATAAACACAGGGCTTTTGCCGCCAGGCGAAACGGTAATAGGAGGGGAGGGTGTATTGTCACTGGTAAAAGGCGGCGGTGCACATTTTTCACGCGGGCTGCATGATGCCGGCGCTGCTTCCGGTGTTGATATTGCCGCGGCTCTCGGTACTCCTGTAGTCGCGGCTTTTGACGGCACGGTGGATTACTATATCTGCAAGACTTTCAGCGGCGAAATTACAAGCTACGGTGCTGTAGGTTTTTTGCGTTCAAGTGACGGAAAATTTAAGGCAACTTACGCTCATTTGTCACAATTTGACACACAAGAAAGCTTTCAAGATATTGCAGTATTGCCCAATAAAAAGGTTTATAATTCAGATTATAAGGAGTTTCATCATAGAGCATTTATACATAAGGGAGGGCTTATAGGGTGCATTGGAAACACAGGCAACAGCACAGGACCTCACTTACATTTTGGGCTTATGGTAAATGGCAGAGCGGTGAATCCTATAGAATACATGAAGTGAGCAGTCACAGGCATTATTTTTTTTGCTTGCTTATTGTGGCTTCGTGCCAGCTGTATAAATGTGATGTATAAAGCATTTGTTATAAACTATATGGTACTTTATACATAGAGCACCATATGAATAGACGTGATTATACAGCCGTTATTCAACACCGTGCCGGTATTTCGTTGAAAACTCAGCCGCAAATACAGGTAAGTTTGCCGATGCAAAAATCAGCCCGCACTGCGGGATGAGGTAACCGGGTATGGCAAAAATGCCATACCCCTTTATCCTGTAGCACAACTCTAAAATATAGCATTTTTTTAAAAGAGAGGAGCAGATAACTTGTCAACCACAAAGAAAACGTTTTTACTTGATGGACAGCTGGCATCAGACATAAAGGCTATTGCAATAGAGCTACACCAAAGTGAAACGCAGACCATAAGCTCTGCCTTAAAGTTGTATCGCGACGATTATTATATGAAGCATAAAGCCACCCTTGTAAACGAACGTATTGTTTCTATTTTGCAAGCCACCTGTGCTAACATGGAGCGCAGTATTAACCAAAGGACAAATGCTGTTCTAAGCGAGCTTGCCATTCAGTCCGCTATGCAAAACCTTATTCTTTCCAATGGGCTTGAAATTAAGGGGAAGGACTTGCACGTCTATCGCTTAAAAGCACTGGAGTTTTTAAAGGATAAGAACCGCCCCCTGCGGCTGGACGAGCTTGAATGAGTACCCCAAAGCTAATTTGCAAAAGCGGATATATCAAAGACCTAGCCCATGTACTTAACACATTGGAATACGCCGGAAACAAAATTGCCGCACAGCACATTGTTTTTAAGGACGGCACCGTGCTTGAGGTAGACCCCGAGGCTCGCATTGCTTTAACCAAGGCAGAGCAAGAGGCGGTAAGCGGCATACGGCTATCCTACAAAGACGGTGTCGGAAAGGATATAAGCTACGAAAGCTACAGCCTATTCACCAAGGAAAAGACCGAGGCTGTGCGTGTACACGATTTGCAGACGGTGCAGAACGATGAAACATGGCTTGTAAACAGTGACGGAAAGAGTTATCATAATATTGAGGATTTAGATTTCTTTAAGTATCTTCCATACGTTGCTGAGCGCCCGGGCGTTGAAAAAGAGGACGGGCACGGTTTGTTCGGGCTTACAGGCAATATAGATATTGAACAGGCGAAGGCGTTGGCGACAGAATATGAGAATAGCATTAAGTGGTCGCATATTATATCGCTTGATGCACAAGCAGCTGCAGATGCAGGCTTCGATTGCCGCTCGGCGTGGAAAGACTTGATTATTGCAAAATCTCCGCAAATAGCAAAGGCTTATCATATCTCGCTTGAGAACCTCGTTATTAACTGCGCCTACCACGGCAACACCGATAATCCTCATGCGCATCTCATATTTTACAGTAAAAGCAGCAGCGAGGGCTATATTAAGGGCGGTAAGCCGCAAATGCAGGTCGCCAGCGAGGCTCTTAAATCTATGTTTTATAATGATATTTTTAAGAATGACGTGCGCGAAATAGAGATTGAAAAATCGAAAAATCGTGATACTATAAAACAAAGCCTTAATAAATATTTGCAGAACTGTATGGCAAAGGATTACGGACAGACAGAGCTTGCAGATATGCTTTTGGATATTGCAAACGAAATTAATGGTCTTGGCGGAACAAAGAAATATGGCTATATGCCACCGGAAGTAAAAACAAAGGTCGATAATTTATTTCGTCGGGTAGTAGAGCATGACAATGACATGGCGGCTATGTTTGAAAAAATTTGCGGCATTCACAGAAAACAAATTGGTGGCTATGTGTCTAACCCTGCTGTAATAGATGAAAAAATGAAAATGTTCCGTCAAGAGTTTTTTAGCCCTAAAAAAGATAAGCTGCGCATTTATCACAACACTATTTTAGATTTTGCCGTGAAGATTAACAGCATGGCACTCCCCGCCGCTGTGCGAACAGCTGAGGAGAAAATTTTCAATAATAAACCCCAAATGCTAGAGCTGTCAAGAGAAATATTTGCACCGGCAGATGAGCCGGAGGAAGTGCCGCTATCGTGTGATGACGATGCGCCGCTTGAAGCTTTTGAATTTATTCCGGAGTGGCAGCAAGAAGAAATGACTCAAATTACCGATGCAGACTATGGCATTCCTGTTTCTGTGCGAACGGCTGACGAGGAAATTTTAGAGCCTATACCCTCAAGGGCAGAGCTGTCAAGCGAAAAGCTAAAAGAAAAACCAAAAACGCCACTTGAAATTATGAACATCACCCTAAAAAGCAAAAACAAGCAGTTTGCTCGCCTATACTACAAGGCATTAAGCGATATTTTTAATCCTAAGCTTGAGAATACTGGTTTGCAAAGTTATGCTATGGAGCATTTTATAGACTTACAAGACGAACTTTGTTTTGATGCAGTGGGGTTGACACCAGAGCAAGAGAAAAAATTAAGAAGCAAGGTAAGATACTCGGAAAACAGTAAGGCACATATAAAGGAACTGTTTAACCTCATTTATAGCACCGATAATGTTTTTTGCGACAGCATGAATGAACTACTGGAAAAAACAAGGCTACAGCTTTGCGAAAGCTTACCACTACCGGAGGTAAAAAATTATTTTGAAAAGCTTCAAGACAATATGCTTTCAGCTAAATTTATTACACCTGTACATGATTATCTTTACTATTTTGCTGAAACGCTGGACGACCAAAAATACTATCAACTTTTAAGTGCATATCAAGAATTTAACAAGCCTCTCAATAAATCGCTGTATCATGCCCTTATTGCTCTGTGTGCAAATGAAAATAACCAAGCATTGCTAGAAGGCTTAAGAAAAATTCGTCACCTTGCGGACGAGCTTGATGATGACAAGTTGAACAAAATTGTTTGCGAAACAGTAAAAACAATATTTTTTCAACTGTGTGAGGACGATGTAGTGTCGGCAGACCTACAAGAATACTTAGCAAATTATGGAGTTGTTTTAGATGATAACTTTGATAAAGCTAAAGCAAAAAAGTATAAAAAGAGGTTAGCATCAACCTTAGCAGATGTTCCTCGGCTTATGCGCCCTCATCTTGCTGTCGTTAAGTTTGCAGAGAGCCTAGACGAACACCTTTACAATATGACTATTAGAGACAAGGAAAACAACAAGCCTTTTTACAAAGAGCTCTTTAAGGCTCTAGATGAAGCACTTGCAGATGACCACACCGGTGATGATATGTTTACTTCTCAATTGCTTAGGCAGGAGCTACATCAGCTACATGATACGGAAAACAGGCAGCATAGTGTTAATATTCTTAAATTTTTGCGTGATACTGACCAATTAGTACGCCATGCGCTAGACAATCTAAGCGGTAGCATTTATAATCGCCTTAAAGTGAATATGAACAGTGCCGATGCAGGCGAATGGCTTGCAAAATATCAAGCGGATTTATTTTCAGCCGAGAGTGAGCTACCTGTACATTTCGTCCTAAACGGCTACGCAAAAACTCTTAGTGAAAATTATTACCGGCAAGCTATAAGGCAAAACAGAGATGTATTTTCTGCTGTTTCTAAAAACTTTTCTATGCGTATGCGTGATGACTGGAGCGCGATGAGCGGAAACGCCGCCTACGAGCTTCAACGGCTGCTTAATGAAAAAGAACCCAACACTACCGCCATTGAAGCTGAAACATCTAAACTATTTCGCCAGCTGTATGACTCGGAGTGTGAAAAAGAGCTGGAAAACTGTAAAAGCCGGCTTTTAGAAAAGCTTAATGCTACCTGTACCGACCCTAATATGCTGTTGGAATTAGATGCAAGAATAGACACCGCACTTTATAGCGGAGAGAGTAGTGTACCATATAACTTTATCATACAAAACTTTTGCAAAAATTTACGCATAGAGCACATTAAGTTTGTTTGCAAGGAGCTAAAGCCGGAGCTTAAAGAGTTTCGTTCTCAGCTGTACCGCCGCTTATGTACTGCGCTTACCGGTGGCAACCCCGCCGCCTCCGCGCTCATGTGTCAATACAAAGCCTCACCCAGTGCAGAGAAAATGGACGAGCTGTTAAAAGCACTCTCAAATAAGGACTACGATTTTACAGCAGAAAAAGAAAAGCTCTACCAATCAGTTTTTGCAAAGCTGCGCGAGCATGGTATATCACAACCTGAGAGCGAGTATCGCTCTAGTATAGATAAATTATTTTATGGAGGAGGAGATAACCCCTATGACACCCTGCATATGCACGAAACTATAGTAAATGTACTCGAAAACAGCAGTGAGATTATACACAAGCATAATGTGTATATATGTACACAGCTTACAAAGCTGCTTTTTCAGTCGCTTGCACGGCTACTGCACGGACAAGCCGAAAATGCTAACAGATACAGCAAAGATGAGCATAGCTTTGCGGCAAAGCCGCAGTTTCGCAACAGAAAGCAGTTTGCAGAGCGCGGCACTTTACATGATAACTCAATATCATACTAATTTTGAAAAGAGGAAGTAAGTATAATGAATTTAAAAGATAGCACAACAGCACAAATACAAGATATAAATAACCTACCACCGCCACCGAACGGAGGGCAATGGGTGACACCGGAGGAGCTTGAGGGGCTAAGGGCTGTGCCGTTTTACAGGCAGTTTTTAGATAATGATGTGGCATTTGCTCGATTTTTATTGTACGATAAAGCAGTGCATAAAAACGACACAGGAGATTACTTCTACTACACTCTGCCGGACGATCAGCGAGAGTTCTTCCCATGGAACAACCCTGTTGTGAGCAAGGAGTTGACCCCACTAGAAGATGAATTTTTAGAGCATATGGAAAAGCTTGAGGACTGCAATGAAGTATCGGCACCATTGGGGCTTAACCTTGTAAATATAGAGTATATAGATGATGACAATGTTTTTTTTACCGTTTACAGTGACGATTTACAGATTTGGTTTGTTTTTGAGGGTAAGGACTATGCCAATATCAGTGCCGCTACTCACCCGCAGCTGGCGGCGAAAAAATATGCAATGAATACGTTTATTTCTCCTGTACGTGTTAAGCTTGATGCAGCCGGCAATGTGCTGCGGGAGGTACGGAAAAATGCCAAGTAAAACCCCACAGCTTATAACACTGCAGCAGTATATAAGCAGTGTTCGCGAGTTTGAGAAAAATATAAAGGAAAAAAAGAATATGCCAGAGGGCAGAGCCGTTGCAAAAAGCAATGGCTCTGTCGCTTTTTTAAAGAAAACTTCAGATGTTAGATATCTTAATTTAGACTGGGTTAAAAGTCTTGCTTCGGGCAACCGCCTAATTACCGATACAGATATAAAAGCGCAGTATATAGCACAGCTTGATGCAATGGAGCTGCCAACCGAGCTGCTGGCAGATGAGCAGCTGCAAAGCAGTTTACAGGCAGCCAGACAAGAGGCAATGAAAATGCCCACACATATGACACTTCGCGAGCTACAGCTTTCTGTAAATCAAAGGCTTGAAGCGAGCATAAAAAACGGTACGCTTACAAATATTTTGTATGATAAAAATTTGACTGAGCTGGGGCTTCAAAATGCACTGGCAGCACGTATACAAAACCCAAAGGCGACAAAAATATTTACAGCTGAAAATTTAGTAACACATGCTATAAAGGTAAAAGCCGGGCAAAAACCAATTTACATTTTTACTCCTGTGCTGCGTTCTTTTTTTGAGCGTGGCGGTAGGCTGCTTCCTGTTCAAAAGGCAACCGAGCAGGAGCAGTTTAAGATAATAAATAAAAAGCTGCCGGTTAGGCAGGACGTGAAATATTATTTCACAACTGCATATGATATTTCGCAGCTGGAGCTGCCTGCCGCCGAGCTGCAAAAGCTCTATGAAGTAGAGCAGCCGGACTACACCTGTGAAATCTTCAAAAAATTTGCCGAGGTAGTAAAAACACCTTCATTAGGGGGTATTAAGCTGAAGGAAACTCCGATGCAGGGCATGACTCTTGACAGCATTTATAGTAAGGCGGATAAAAGCATTGTAATTAACAGTGAGCTGCACGAGAGCCGCAAGATGTCGGAATATATTAAGCGTATTTCAGACGCAATTGTAGACCTAACCTCTCCCTCTGTGCCCATATTGCAAGCCTTTGAAGCTCAGCTATTGTCTTTTCAGCTGCATACTGCCTGTGGTCTGAAGCCATCTATGATTGATGCTGATAAGCTGACATCAACATTTGTTTCGGCAGAAAGCAATATTTCATCTGCAGCAACGGGTTCTTTTGCAAGTATGGAGAGAACCCTTGCGCGTGTAAACCGAATGTCATCATTTGTACAAAGCGGTCTTTCGCAAGTTGCGGTAGGTCTACTTCAAGAGAACCCACCGCAGCAAAGCCAACAGCGGGCATTCAGCCAAAGCGATGGCAATGTGGCAGTCACCGAGGAGCTTAAAAATTTTATAAATCAAATACAGTAGGGGGAGATATGAATAAAAAAGGCTTTAGTAACCTAAAAAAGAAGGAGGGTGCTGCCGTTGTTTAAGCTTGATAATGGCGAGCGGCGCATAGCGGCAGTTTTCCTCTTTACCGCTATGTATCTTATAATTACAGGTTTCTTTCTCAGTCCGCAGGCGCAGCAAGGCTCACCACCGGGGCTTGCCGGCTTTCTGCTGGCTATTCCGTCGCTATGGTATATAAAAGTGCCTGTTGCGGCTATATTTACTTTTGTTATTTTTCTGCTGCCTAGCTACAATTTAGAAAATATCAAGGCTAAAGATGTAGGAGACGGACAGCACGGAAAAGCGCGTTGGGCAACAGATGATGAAATAAAAAACACATACGAAGTGGTGCGGCAGGGCAAAGAAAAAACACCGGGCTTTGTTTTAGGGCAGACCAAGGGCGGGCAATGGATAATTGATATTTCAGATATGAGTGCTCTGCTCATCGGGCCGCCCGGCTGTGGCAAGACCACGCGAGAAATTCTGCCAACCGTAATGTACAACGGCATAGTAAACAAAAACACAAAGGGCAGCGGCGCAAGCATGATAATTACCGACCTTATGGGTGACGTGCTGCGCCTTGCGGGTAACTTTTTGGAGAAAAACGGCTACGAAAATATCTACCTTAATTTGCGTTTTCCGTTCCAAAGTTACTTTTTTAATCTGCTCAATAATGTAAATAAGCATATGGAAAGCTATCTGGCGGCTGATAATGAGCGCGATAGGCTTATTTTTTTTGGCAAGGCTGAACGCTACGCAAAAACACTGGCGCAAAGCATTGTTTACAACACCGATACCCAACAAAGCAGCGATGCTTCGGCTTACTTTAACGAAACGGCGCAGGGGCTTATTACCGGCATTGTACTGTTGGTGTCGGAATATGCTACACGCAAAGACCAAAAGCATATACTTTCTGTTTTTAATCTCATAATTGAGCTTAACGGTGTGTCGGACGAGCAAAATAATAACCCTAACCAGCGCAATAAGCTGCACGATATGCTGGAGCATGTTCAAAACGAAAGAATTAAGCAGTATGTAGGTCCTGCAATGTCGGCTGACTTCCGCAGCAGCATGAACATTTTCTCATCGGCGCTGGGTAAGCTTGTCGGGCTTATAGATGCAGAGCTTGAGCAAATGATTTCGCGGCATTCGCAGGAAATTGACGATATAAGCTTTATCGAAAAACCCACAGCTATATTTATCATCTGCCCCGATGAAAACCCCACGCGTTATTTTTTCGCCACCCTGTTTATGCGCTACTTCCTTAACGACCTCATAGAGCAGGCGCGTACAGGCGGTAAGGGGAAGCTGCCGCGGCAGGTTTTTTGTCTTTGGGACGAGTTTGGCAATATGCCGCCTATTAAAAATGTAGATACTCTTTTCTCGGCGACACGCAGCGCAGGTATTCGCATTATGCCCGCACTGCAAAGCCTTGGGCAATTACAAAAAAGCTATAATGCAAATACCGCAAAAATTATACGCGAAACCTGCCAAATTACCGTTACTACCTATGTTGCACCGCAGGCGTACGACACGGCAAAGGAAATATCACAATCGCTGGGCAACCGCACCGTACAGGGCGGCAGTGTATCTATGGGCAAGGGCGGGCAGCAAACAGTGCAGATGATGGCAAAGCCGCTACTTTCACCCGATGAAATTATGCGGCTAAAGCAGGGCGAGTTTGTCGTGATGAAGTCCGGCGCGATGCCAATGCTTTCTCACCTGCCATATTATGCCGATTATCTGCCAACGTATGAAAATTATGTGATGCTAAGGGAGAACGAAGTCCTGCCCATATCACGCATGACAGAGCAGGACGTTAAAAATATCACAGGTGTGCAGTTTAAGCTGCATATGGGTATGTTCGGGTGACAGTAACTACTTTTTATGGAGAGGAGGTTATTCAATGGCAAAATTGCAAATTTCATTTAACGAAGTTATGAAAAATAAAGCATTACAGCAAATACTTGCAATTTACATACTGCATGGTAAAATAAGCATATTAAAGATTCCATTTGAATTGCGCATATCTAAAAAAATATATTACATTTACGCTTTTAGATTTTATCGTGAGTTTGAGAATATTACAGAAAAGCAAGCGGTACTCAATCTATTAAAGCATGACCTATTAGCACTTAACAGCACAAAAGCTGCCTGTTTTAAAGCTATTTATGAGTCTTACAATATTGGGGGTTATTAAGTGCGCTTTTTCCCTTTTGTTAGTAAAAATAAATATGAAAAGCTTTTAAATTAAAATTTTAAGCTTCGGAAAAGGCACTCAAGCACAATCGCTTGGGTGTCTTACTTTTTAGGGGAGGTTCTTCAATGAAATATATCACAAACACAAAAATAAAAGTTCCCAAAAATATTGAAAATGTAAAAGCGCTATTCTTATGTAATTTTCGTTTAGACCATAAGCTTAAATGCTTTATTGAAAGCCTACACATCAGATATCTTAATGGAATAGAGCTGAATGCAAGTTTTCAGTACGCAAGCTCTTTAGAGCTTGAATATGGCATTGCAATTACGACGGATAATGAGGTTGAAACCTTTTGTAACGATTGTAAAGATGAAAATTTAAAGTGCCATTCAAATTACTATTTACTAGGCAGTGGGCACGGCTGCAATGTAAAAGCTTCTTACAAAAAAGCATATAAAATTTTAGAGCAAGCTAATAATATAGAGCTTGCTTTTACTTTTTCTACAAGCGTGTTTGATGAGGCACCATATGGGACAGTGCTGTACAATGAAAACACCTTGCTGCCCTATAGCAAAACGATAGAAAAAGTAAACGTCGTAGAAAAGGAGTATTGCAATGGGAATGTGTATCTTGTAATTTTGGGGAAAGATATGTCCGTAGCGGTTTATGGCATAAGTACAGGTTAAGTTATGTCTATCCAGTTGCAAGACTTCAAATATTCCATAGCACGCAATTAAGAAAAGGATTAATAACGCAGCCCACCGTTCGAGGTGGGCATTTTTTATGCTGAAATACTACAAATAATGGGAGGAGGAATAGACATGACATATATTAAGCTTGCGGATAGCGTTTGGAGCTACGGCTTAACCTCGACAGAGCTTATGGTATACATCGCTATAAAAAAGCACACCAACGTGTTTGACAGGTGTATTGTGAAGCACAGCACCCTAGCCCGGCTCATCGATGCATCGTGCGCCAGTGTTTCTCGCGCCACGCATGGGCTGCAAGCAAAGGGGCTTCTATTCATTCATCAGTGTAAAAACAAAGCAGGAGAGCAAATTGCCAACGGTTATACGCTCGAAACCATGCACGGCGGATATACTGTGCTGCCTGCCGAAATATTCAGCTACAAGCTTCCTAAAAGTGTTTTCAAGGTATATGCTTACCTGCTTAAATGTAAGAGCTCAACAAGCCTACAGGCAGTGCCCAGCCTATCACAAATGGTGGCGGCGCTTAATATGTCAAAGCAGACCATTGTCAGTGCCGTGAAATATCTGCACGAGCAGTTATTTATTTGCAAAACAGGCTACGCGCGTAAGTCGGATAAACGCATTGGGCACAACAGGCACTTTATAATAGGCGCAAAGCTTCGTCTGCTCGTACTTCTTTTAGCTGACAAATGGCAAAAAAAGCAAAAAAAAATACGAGTAGCCTCGTCGCAGAAGGTTACTCGCAAAGCAAATAGCTTGACCGTTAATTGCATCTTCATTATATTACAGGTTATCAAAAAATGCAAGGGGTTAATTTGTAAACTTTTTTCGCATTTTTTAATTTGACCGGTACTATTCTGCAGGGGCAGTAACTATACCCACTATTATATTACAACTGAATAAATAATAGCTATGTATATTTATAGAGGTTATATGTAACTGTAGTAAAGTCATATGGTTTATGTTTAATTTTTTGTTTTTTTTTCGTATTGTTGAAAACTATTTTTTTCAGCAGTAAAAGCGGAGCTTTTCTAGCCTACACAGTGTGTTTTACAACCAATGCTATGATATAACCGGCGCAGTTGGCTATAAAAGCCCTAATTTTATATAAAATGAGAGGAGATTTTGAATGGAAAAGCATAATAAACGCAATACCACGCCGCGCAACCCGAAAGGCGGTGTTTACATACGCAGTGTCACTCTTGCTAATGACTACCGCCTGCGCCTGCCTATGGAAATAGTAGAGCAGCTGGAGCTGGACGAGGTTGCAACGTTGGCGCTTCGCTTTACTGCCAAAGGTAAGCTTATTATAGAACCGTGGACAGACGATGCGTAATTATTAACCTCTACTTGTAAACATCGCCCCTGTTGCCTGCGGCAAGCACGCGCACGGTGAGCACATCGTTTTCAACGGTGTAAAGTATACGATATGTGCCCACACGCAAGCGGAATAAGTCAGTGTGCCCACCCATTGGTTTAACATCGCCAATATCTGGTAACCGGCTTATAGCTTTTAAAATACGCTCTCGCTGCTGTTGGGGTTGTTTCTCAATAAACTTTATCGCGGGCTTATCAATAATTATTTTATAATTTATCATAATACTACGCCCATGCTCTTTGCGGCGGCTTCAAGGCTGATTGTTTCGTCCTTGCTTGGGTCTGCCTTGTATTGGCTATACAGAGCCTCACAATATTGGTCGTCTGCATCTTCGTCTGCGGTGATGCCCTGCAGGTAGGATATAACATAGCCGAGCTTATTTGGCGGAACGTTCTCTAATAGCTGTATTGCTAATTCTTTGTTACTCATTTTGTGAACCCCCATTATCTATTCTATGTTCTATTGCTTTGGTTATAAAGCCGTTTAAACTCTCTCCCAGCTGTGCAGCTACCATTTGTAGCTCTGCTTTTCGCCCTTTGGGAACAATTACATTTATTCGGTCATAGGCTTTTGAATTGTATTTATTTTTACTGGCTGCACTTGCTCTACCACCCATATTATTTCACCTCATGTTTAGTTTATCACAATTTTATGTATTACACAAGTAAGCAAAATGCACAACGCTTACTTGTGTAAGGCTGTGCATTTTGTCAATTGACTACTTATGCAAGTAAGCGTATAATATAAATAATAAGGAAAGTAGCCAATGCTACTTAAAAAACTTGCAATTATTGGAAAGGCGTGCTATAGTATTCTTGTACTAAAAAATAACAATAGAAAAACACCCTCACAGCAGTAATTTTGTTTCCGACAAAATTACTGCATGCGCCTTAAAGATGAGAGACATCTTGTAAGACTTGTAAGAGTGACTTCATGCTGTGATTTTATCATAGCTTGAAATACACGTCAAGGGCTTTCAGATGCTTCCATTGCAGGACATCTGAAGGCTCTTTGCTTTTTAAGTGGAGTAAATATGCTCTACTTTAAATAGATACGCACACCGCTAACGGTGTGAAGCAGGCTACGGCTAGAGAAAGCCTTAAAGCTGCGGAGATGGAGTGGGCAATAGCGTTGCCCGCCGAGAGAGTTCCATTCTCTCGACAATTGAATATGCCAAAGGCCCGATAAGGGATACCATTGATGGGTAGAGTTATGCCACGACCTCGTACTTGACGAGCGAGCGAGCCCCATGCTTTATGCGTCACACGCAGAGGAAACGTGCTGGGGTGAGACCCATCCATAGGAACAGTAATCGGGTGCAGAGGATAGAACCAAAATATTTATATATCCGTGCAGAGGGTGTTTAACACGCCCTCTGTGCGGTTAATATACGCTGTTACAACGCAAAAGAGCCTAAATATGAAAAGTAGACTTTTTTGCATTGTAATGTTTTTGGTGAGCCACCGGAGATTCGAACCCCGGACCCTTTGATTAAAAGTCAAATGCTCTGCCAACTGAGCTAGTGGCTCATGTATTGCCGTGGCGGGTTGTGTGCTTAGTGTCTGCCAACTGAGCTAGCACCCGATGGGGTGGACTCTGGCTCATGTATTGCCGTGGCGGGTTGTGCATTTAGGGTTTGCGTTTAATGCTTTATTATTATATCAGTAAAATGTTAAATTGTCAACGAAAAGTTAAAAAAACAAATATAAAGACTGTAAAAAACACGGTAATAAGCGGCAAAAGCTGTGGAATATGCTAAAAAGCTTATTAACATATTGACATTTATAAATTTGAGTTGTATAATAATTCATATTGAATATAATAAATTTGAGGTGAAACAATGCTAACTGTATATCAAGAGAACGCAAGGGTATTTAAGGCGTTTTGCGATGAAAACCGTCTGAAAATACTGGAACTGCTGCAAAGCGGAGAAAAATGCGCCTGCAAGCTACTTGACGATTTGCACATTGGGCAGTCCACCTTGTCCCATCATATGAGAATCTTATGCGAGTCGGGCATTGTGCAAGCCCGCAAAGATGGAAAGTGGACGCACTACTCCATAAGCGCAGAGGGTACTGCACAAGCACAAAAGCGGCTTCTAAAATTAACAGAAGCAAAAAGCACGGTGCATGGTTGTAAATAAAGTCATCTTTAATAGGTGGCTTTTTTAAGATACAATACATCTACACAATTAGTTATATCAATTTGTATTAAAGGAGTTTTTTTATGGAGATATTGCAGGGTGCGTGGTTGTTTATCGGGGAGCAAGTGCTTGGAATGAAATGGTTAAATTCATTAATCGGAAATTTGCTGTCGTCTGCGGGGATGGATACGTCGGGCAGAATTGGCGGTAGTATTCAGTTTTTTTTCTACGACGTAATAAAAATTACGGTGCTGCTATGTTTTTTAATTTTTATAATTTCGTACATTCAAAGCTATTTTCCACCGGAACGCAGCCGCAAAATTATGGGGCGCTTTCATGGAATATCGGCAAATATTATAGCGGCTCTCTTGGGCACGGTTACACCGTTTTGCTCCTGCTCGTCAATTCCGATTTTTATGGGCTTTACAGGTGCAGGGCTGCCCTTGGGGGTAACTTTCTCTTTTCTTATTTCTTCCCCCATGGTGGATTTAGGCTCTTTTGTGCTGCTTATAAGTGTTTTCGGCGGCAAGGTCGCCATTACTTATGTGGCAGTGGGGCTTGTTATCGCTGTTGTGGGCGGTACAATAATAGAAAAGCTGCACATGGAAAACTATGTTGAAGATTTTATCAAGGCGGCAAGCAGTACAGACATTCAAGCAGCAAAAATTACAAAGAAAGAACGTGCTCGCTCGGCGCTTGACAGAGTACTTTTTACTTTAAAAAAGGTGCTGCCGTATATTCTTGTTGGCGTCGGCATTGGTGCGCTTATTCATAACTGGATTCCAGAAAGCTGGATAGAAACGGTTCTGGGCGCTAACAATCCGTTTGGAGTTGTGCTTGCTACTTTACTGGGTGTCCCAATGTACGCCGATATCTTTGGTACGATTCCCGTAGCGGAAGCACTGCTCTTTAAGGGTGCACAGCTTGGCACTGTGCTTTCTTTTATGATGGCGGTTACCGCCTTGTCCCTGCCGTCCGTTGTCATGTTGCGCAAGGCGGTAAAGCCAAAGCTGCTGGCGTTGTTTGTTGCAATCTGCACCGGCGGCATCATCATTGTGGGCTATTTGTTTAATATTTTTCAGTATCTGCTGCTCTAACAGCTTTTACAAGAAATTGTCGGCGGCTTTAGACGACGAAACCGTACTAAAAAATATTTTATGCCTGCTA
>JAVWJP010000021.1:0-34914 GCA_036638975.1 Hydrogenoanaerobacterium sp. | reverse complement strand
CAGGCGGCGGCTCTACAGGCGGCGGCTCTACAGGCGGTGGCTCTACAGGCGGCGGTTCTACAGGTGGCGGCTCTACAGGCGACGGCTCTACAGGCGGCGGCTCTACAGGCGGCGGCTCTACAGGCGGCGGCTCTACAGGCGGCGGCTCTACAGGCGGTGGCTCTACAGGCGGCGGCTCTACAGGTGGCGGCTCTACAGGCGGCGGCTCTACAGGTGGCGGCTCTACAGGTGGCTCGTCCTCCGGCGGAACAGTAACACCCCCTCCGATAACGATTACTCCGACAAATCTGAATCCTCCAACAAGCGGCGAAATCAAAGCACCGGCAACCGTGGACAAAAACGGCAACGCAAGCGTCACAGTCACCGACAAAACGGTAGCCGATGCCATCAAAAAGGCACAAGATGAAGCCAAGAAAAACGGCACGGAGAAAAATGGTGTTTCTGTTGAACTAAACGTAGACACAGGCAAAAAAGCACCTAATTCTATCAGCGCCAAGCTTCCAAAAGCGGTACAGGATTCGCTGGTGGAAAACAAAGTTTCGGAGTTTAAAATTGTCAGCGAAGCCGCAAATTTAACCTTTGACAGCAAGGCGTTGCAAGAAATTCATAAGCAGGCAGGCGGCGATGTGACTATCAATGCTTCAAAAGCGGATGTGAGCAAGCTCTCCAAAGAAGCACAAAATGAAATCGGAAATCGTCCTGTGTTCAACCTTTCTATTACAGGCAAAGATGGTAAAAACATCAGCGATTTTGGCGGCGGTTCGGCTACAGTTTCGATTCCGTACACCTTGAAAAAGGACGAAAATCCAAACAATCTGCAAGCGTATTTCATTGATGCACAAGGCAAATTGCATGAAGTGACTTGTACCTATGACCCTGTCACAAAATGCATGGTTTTTGTCACCAATCACTTCTCTA
The DNA here is from genome assembly GCA_036638975.1 of Hydrogenoanaerobacterium sp. Taxonomy (GTDB): domain Bacteria; phylum Bacillota; class Clostridia; order Oscillospirales; family Ruminococcaceae; genus JAVWJP01. The sequence continues at coordinate 33,996 of JAVWJP010000021.1, read as the reverse complement.
CTTATGGTATTGGATACAAAGCAAATGCACCGAAATTTAGCGATATTGAAAAGCACTGGGCGAAGAACGATATTGAATTTGTGACGGCAAGAGGGTTGCTCTCCGGCACGGACAAAGCCACCTTCTCCCCCAACACCGCAATGACCCGTGGAATGTTCGTTACAGCACTTGGCAGACTTGCCGGTGCAGATGTCAGCGGCTATAAAAAGAGCAGCTTTGCAGACATTAAATCGACGGATTATTTTATTGGCTATGTGGAATGGGCAAGTAAAAACGGCATTGTCGAAGGCACAAGTGCAACCACCTTTGCACCGAATGCAGCAATTTCACGGCAGGAAATGGCAGTTATTATGACAAACTACGCAAAGACCATGAATTACACCCTGCCAAAAACCCGCACGGCAGTCACCTTTGCGGATAGCACAAATATTGCAAGCTGGGCAAGTGAAGCAGTGAAATCTATGCAGATGGCAGGCGTTATCATGGGCAAGGACGGCAACCGTTTTGACCCCACCTGCACCGCCACCAGAGCCGAGGTATCGGCGGTTTTACGCCGCTATGTGGAGCTTGTCATCGACAAGGCAACGGCACAGGGGCTTGATGTGAATGACAGCGGCAAAATCGTTTATTATGAAAATGGAAAGCTGTTCACAGGCACAAAAACCATTGACGGCGCAAGCTACACCTTTGACCGGAATGGCGAAACAGCCGATGTACCGAAAAATCTGAAACACACCACCCACACGGTGGTGGCAAACGAGAGCTGGGGAATAATTGCACACAAATATGGATGCAGTGCAGCAGAACTGGCAGGGCTAAACAACAAAACGGTATTTGATGTCATTCACCCCGGTGATGTGTTGAAAGTACCGAAGAAGTAAAAGGTGCGAGTTCTATTCTCTCAAAATAGATTGGATCGTAACAACCCAAATAACAACACGGCACCGTATAACTTTGTAAAATTAATTAACCAAATGAAAGGCGAGAAATTGCAGCAAGGCTATGCGGTGGTTGAACTTTTCGCTGACTCTTTTGCGATAGCGATGATGCAAACTTTTGATTGGGCAAAATATGATCCGTTCAAAAGCATTGACCCGATGGCTAAAGAAATTGTACGCCGTTATATGGACAGACTGATTACACAAACGGTTTTTTGATTAGCAGGACGATATGGTTCTGATTTGCCACAAATCCAGTGCCTATGCGGGTTTAACTTTGTATCTTTATTAACCAAACTTGACATAAAAAGGAATTACAGACGTTCGTCTGTAATTCCTTTTTTGGCTTCTGATAGAGGATTTGAATAGAGCCGGAGTTCGGCAAAGGGCAAAGTAGGGAACGGTCTTGACCGTTCCCTACTTTGCGTATGATGTATTTGATAGAGAGGTTTTATCTTCTGCTAATGGGTAAGCTTGTGTTAAAGCACAGTTCCTAAAAGTATCTCATGTTTTCCAAAACGCACTGGCTTTTTTTGCCGGAATATAGTATAATGAAGCTATCAACCAGAACCAGACAATTTAGGAGGGCATTATGAAAAAATATCAGTTCTCATAATAATTACTTCCGTGGCATTGGCGGCATGCCGCCTGTGGTTAAGCGGGAGGCTCTTTCTTAGAAATGATGGCTGATAAGGTGGCTTAGTACATGTTCAGGCTCTGTGCACAAACTCACTGTAACTTTATTTGACATTATCACTGGCAAACAGCCAATGAGTTTGCAGTTAACTTCCTGTTCAGAGGGACTGACTCCTTTGGGCTAACCTTACGGTTCAACAAGGATTGAGAGAACTTGACCCTGCTGTCCTACAGCTATTATATCATGAGCATCTAAAAGCCTACTGATATTGTTGAGCGAACTAAGCAGACACGCTTAAAACCGTCTGCAAATTTTATTATACGAGGATTGAATAAGATGTTATTCAACTCAGTTGATTTTTTATTTTTTTTCCCGATAGTTGCTTTTATATATTTTTTAATACCTCACAAAATAAAATGGATCTGGCTGCTCTTTGCAAGTTACTATTTTTATATGAGTTGGAATCCTAAATATGCATTGCTAATGGGACTGTCTACAGTAGTTACATATTTAAGTGGTTTGCTTATAAGTTGGACACGCAAACAAGCTGGTAGACTGACACATACTAAAATTAAAGTGCTTTGCAAAACATGGGTCTTTTTAAGCTTTTTCTTAAATTTGTCAGTTCTATTTTTCTATAAGTACTTTGCCTTTGCAATCAGCAATATCAATGCTGCCCTTTCTACGTTTGGTATTTCAACACTTGATATTAGTTTTAGTCTTATCCTGCCGGTGGGAATATCATTTTATACATTCCAGGCACTTAGCTATACGGCAGATGTATATAGTGGAGATATAGAGGCTGAAAAAAATCTGGGCAAATATGCACTCTTTGTCTCGTTTTTCCCTCAACTTGTTGCTGGCCCTATTGAAAGATCCGAAAATTTGCTGACGCAGATAAGTGACACTCATCGGTTTGACTATAATAATGCTAAATATGGTTTGCAGTTAATGCTATGGGGATTGTTTCAAAAGTTGGCAATTGCGGATAGGCTATCACCAATTGTTGATAACGTTTATAATAATTATGACCAATCAACAGGAATTCAAATTATATTTGCCACTATGCTTTTTGCAATACAAATCTATTGTGATTTTGCAGGATATTCGAATATTGCTATTGGAGCTTCTCAGGTCATGGGATTTAATTTGATACAAAACTTTGATACGCCATATTTTGCGACATCAATAAAAGATTTCTGGAAGAGGTGGCATATTTCTCTAAGTACTTGGTTTAGAGACTACTTGTACATACCATTGGGAGGAAACAGGTGCTCCACAGTAAGAAAATATGCAAATTTAATGATTACGTTTTTAGTAAGCGGTTTGTGGCACGGAGCAAGTTGGAATTACGTAATTTGGGGCGGCTTGCATGGTGCATACCAAATAATAGGAGAAATACTAAAACCTGCCAGACAAAAATGTATAAGACTTCTCAATATTGATACAGAATCATTTTCGCATAAATTTTTACAAAGATGTATTACATTTACTTTGGTATGTATAGCATGGGTGTTTTTTAGAGCTCCAAGTGCAACTAAGGCGTTTGATATCATTAGCCAGGCAGCAAGAAATATAAATATTTTAAGTATCCGCACAGATATACAGTCTTTAGGAATTGGAACAATTGAAGTATTGGCTATTCTATGTTTGTTAATGGTATCTCTAGCAAATTCACACGCATTTTCTGTCAGAAAGTTCATTGAAAGGCAAGATACATGGTTTAGATGGTTGCTATACTGGATTGAAACTGTAGTTGTATGCTATTATTTTATTCTTCAAAATGGCGGTTTCCAAGGCGCAGTGCAGTTTATCTACTTCCAGTTTTAGGGGTGTGTACAGATGAAAAAAAGAACACAGGCAATACGTTTTATATCTAAGTTAACTCTTTTAATACTGCCAATAATAGCATACTACATTGTTTTTTTAGTATATGAACCTTTTAACTACTTTGGGCTGCAACAGATAGCTAGAGAATATAATACACCGCTACCTAGACTTCGTGAATATATGAGAGATGAAGAAGACTTCATAATTGTTGGCGACTCAAGAATGGCACACATAGATATGAACGAAGTGTACCAGGTGTCCGGAGAACGGTATGCTAACTTATCTTTCGGAGGTGCATCATTTAAGGAAACCATTGACATGTTTTGGTTTGCGGTAGAGAAAAATAGCAATATAAGGAAAGTAATCTTCCAAATAAGCTACTATACACTAAACAAGAACTACAACCTTGATAGGGTAGAAAAGATAATTAAGACTAGTGAAAACCCTCTGGAATATCTTTTAAACTATGAATATAACGCAAAAACGGTTGAAATTTTAAAAACAGAGGTATCTAATAAGTTTGCTGAACCACTGCCTATAGCACAGGACAAGGCCGCAGCAGGTAATGTCAGTGTAGATTACGAGGTTTTCTGGAAAGAGATTTATAATGCAAATCTTGACTATACACTCGACTTAGACAATTTGCAAAAACTCAATGATGTGGTATCTTATTGTAAGAGTAAAGGTATTGAATTGCTATTTGTTATTCCTCCCATGCATCAAACTATATGGGATAATGTAATAACACCTTTAAATTTACAAGATGATATACAGCAGTATAAAGATGTGGTAAAAAATATTGGAGTAGTATATGATATGGAGTATGCTGATTTTCCTCAGAATAAGAGTGATGATTTTTGGGATGGATTTCATTTCTATGGGGATACAGACCTTGAACATTTTTACATAGAACAAGTTTTTAAAAGTTAACTACATATATGTAAAAACGATGTGACCATTTATGTACGCTCACTTTGGTGATGATGTATGCCATATAAAGCAATCAGCACGGAGGTAAACGCTACGAATCTGTACGAACTGATAATGTCAAATAAAGTTAACAGTGAGTTTGTGCGCAGAGTCTGAGCATGGCTCATGCTACCTTGTCATTCATCATTTCTAAGAAAGACCCCCGCTTAACCACAGGCGGCATGACGCCACAGCCTGTAGACGAAACAGCACTATCTTTATTAGGCTTACTGGGTCTATGCCGGGATTTCCCCAGCGTTCTTCCACATATAACCCTTTTACCTCGTCATATATGAAGCTTCAAGCAATCGCCTTTTCTATTGCTTGCAGCAAATGATTCTTAGGCACCATGTCCTCCAAACACATAAAATGTATCCGCTTCATTTCTTCTCGATTTCGTTTCTCGTACATAACAAAGCACCCCCAAACTATGCTTCTATTATATCATAGTTTGGGGGTGCTTTAAATGCTTATGCCTGTAGCAGTTCTGTTAAAACAGCTATAGCCTTGTCAATATCTCCGCGTGAAATATCATTGGAAGTGACAAAGCGGAACATTCCGTCCTCAACGGCATTTATTTTTATGCCCTTTGCCAGCATTGCTTCGGGCAAAGCATCTTGCCATGCTTGCTCTTTTTTAAGCTTAAAGAATACCATGTTAATTTCTACACTGTCAAAATCAAGCTCTACACAAGGCAGCTTCATAAGTTCTTTCGCCATATATTTTGCATTATCGTGGTCTTCGTTAAGGCGCTTTGTCATTTTCTCAAGCGCAATAATACCCGCAGCCGCCAGTATACCTGCTTGCCTCATACCGCCGCCAAGCATTTTGCGGTTGCGCAGTGCACGCGCAATGAACTCACGGCTGCCTGCTAAAATTGAGCCTACAGGGGCGCACAGCCCCTTAGAAAGACACGCCATTACGCTGTCGCAGTTTTTTGTAATGTTTTTTACATCTGCATTAAGCGCAGCTGCGGCGTGAAAAACTCTTGCGCCGTCCATATGTACGGGTATGCCGTTTGCATGGGCAAGCTCGTAGATTTCTTCAAGTGTTTTAATTGGAACAAGCTTGCCTATGGAAAGAGGCTCTTCAACTTCTATCATACCGGTTACAGGCATATGAATATCAGCGGGTCGGATAGCGGCTTTTATTTGTGACGGTACGGGTATGCCACCTTCGTAATGCAAAGAGCGAAGCATTACGGCAGACAGCGTTGCGGCAGCTCCGCTTTCGTGTACTGCAACGTGTGCACAGTCGCTTAAAATAATTTCGTTAGAGCGCTGTGTGTGCGACATTATGGCAAGCTGGTTGCCCATTGTGCCGCTAGGTACAAAAAGTGCCGCCTCTTTGCCAAGCATTTCGGCTGCCAGCTCTTGCAGGCGGTTAACTGTTGGGTCGTCACCGTAAACATCGTCGCCCACCTCGGCAGATGCCATAGCTATGCGCATTTCGGGTGTGGGGTATGTAACCGTGTCACTTCTGAGGTCTATAAATTTCATGTTAATTCTCCTCTGTGTTTGCCCAATCGGGTTGCTCCGGCATACTCTCAGCAGGGCGCGACGAGGCGTTTAGTTTACCTCTTTGCGGGTGCGTTTGTTTGTTATAATCTACAGTAACAACGTGCGGGTATGGGAAGCTTATTCCCTTTTCGTCAAACATTTCTTTTATCGCAAGGCGCATTCCGCGCTCGACTTGCCATTGCTTCATGGTGTTTACTTTACATATTACGCCAATTTCTACCGACGATGCCGCAAAGCCGGTAATGCCCTGCACTATAGGCGGCTCTTTTATAACGTCTGTGTTCTCTGAGGCAAACTTTTGCACTGCTTCTTCAATTATAGCTATAGTGGCGCGTGTGTCGGCTTCATATGCCGTGCATATAGTTATTACGGCAACATTGTCGCCGCGAGAAAGGTTTGTGACGCGCGATATTGAGCCATTTGGTATGATGATTTGTTCACCCTTAAAGGTGCGCAGATATGTAACGCGCACGGCAGTTGCTTCCACTGTGCCCTCGGCTTCTTCTGTTTTTATGTAATCTCCCACAGAAAACTGGTTTTCAAATAGCATAAAAAAGCCGGTGACAACGTCTTTTACAAGGTTTTGTGCACCAAAGCCGATGGCAAGGCTCCCTATACCGGCTGTCACCACAAGCCCCTTCATGTTGTCAAAAAGGTTAAATTGACGCAATATAAGCAGTATGGCAATAAAGTAAATGCTGTAGCGCGCGGCACTCCTTACAAGTGTCATCATGGTGTCTATTCTTTTGCCTTGCAGTATATTAGGGTGATATTTTTCGTTCTCCATTACCGATGTTGTCACTTGCGAAATAAGCGCCAGTAAAAGCTTTGACATAAGCAGTATAAAGGCAACAACTATAAGCCCCCACATCAGTTCACCCGCATTAGAGCTAAAAAATGTAAACACCGAGCCTAGCTTTTGCATAATTATTTCGCCTATAGTACCGGGCTCCTCAAGCATAGTGTTTGGTATGTTATCTGTCACTTTCTTACACTCCGTTTCTGTTACAGTGTAATGTCAAGCCGCTTGTAGCCGTATCCGTCATAATAATAGACAGCCACTGTGTTTTCGCTTGACCATTCTATGCGGTATTGTCCGTGTGAAAACGGCTGATAGCTTTCGTCTGTGCCTACAGCTTCGCCCAGCGGTTTTAAAAAAAGCAAGTGCTCACGCTTGTAGAGCTTTGCCCAGCCACCGCTTAAAAGTGCGCTTTTTTCGCGCACTACCAGTGTGTTTTGCTTGTTTGGAGATGCAAAATAGTATTCGGCGCCGTCGTTGCATACAAGCAAGTAGCCAAGGTTTAAAATCATAAGTATTCCGCAAACAGAAGCGAGCAGGGCTTTGTGGTTTTTTATTATAGGAAAAGCTGCCAAAAGTATAATTAAATTAATAAGCGGAAGTGTGGCTTTTCCCGAAATTTCATATCCGAAAAACAAAGAAAGCCCAAGCAGCAAAATACGGGCTGCAAGAGCCACTGCAAACACCACAGCGGCAATTTTGCGCGCTGTTGGAGGAGATTTATATTCTATAAGTTTCATTGCTTACCACCTTAAAAAGTATATAGCATATCTCGTATGCAGTCAAGGTAAAATAAATGTATATTGTGCTTTTAAAAGTAACGAGTATGTGTTATCATAAAAACAGTATATATGTATTATAAAAAAGCAGGTGTTCATTATGAGAAATAGCCCTACACCATCTGTTTATGCGCAGGTGGCATTTGATATTGCCACAAAAATAGCCGCAGGTGAGATTGCAGAGGGCGCAAGGTTTACAGGGCGTTCGCTGATGTCTACAGAATATGGCGTTTCGCAAGAAACAATGCGCCGTGCATTTAAGCAGCTTTCAGATATGGAGATTATAAGTGTCCGTCAAAATATTGGTGCAGTTGTGCTCTCTAGGGTAAAAGCCGCCGAATATATAGCAAAGTTTGAAACAGGCAAGGACTTGCGCTCTATGAAAACAGAGCTGCGCGCACTTTTGGACGAGCGCGACAGAGTAAGCGCAAGAATATTGGAGCTTGTCGATAACATTACAGACTTGAGCGACAGGTTTAAAAACAGCGACCCTTTGCATAATTATGAGTTTACAATATCTCCGCAATCAGGCATTATAGGCAAAAGCGTACGCGAGCTTGAGTTTTGGCAAAACACCGAGGCAACTATAGTTGCCATAAAAAGCGATGGTAAAATAAATCTTTCTCCGGGACCAAATGCTGTTTTTGCTGCTCTTGATGTGCTTGTTGTGGCAGGCAGCCCAAGCTCGGCAGAGAAAGTAAAAAACTTAATAAAATAAGCACGGCACCTTAGCGGGTGCCTTTTTTACAGGCTGTCAGCTTCGTCTTTGCCGCTTATATCTTCTGCGATATTTGCGTCTTCATTGCTGTCCTGCGGCGCTTCAGCCTCGGTGCAGGAGGGCTGCTCGTTTTCATTAAGCTTGCCGCGTTCTATCAAGTATTTTGCGTAAAGTGCATTTGCGGCGCCATAATACGGTGCTACATACAAAAGCGGAAGAAGAAAAATCGAGAGTATCATCCATGGCAAAAACGAGAGGTGAAACACAAAAATTTCAAAGCGGCTGCCTTTTGTGTAGCGTACCGAGGTTTTTATTGCCTTATGCACAGATATACTGTTATCCTCCACTATTAGGTAAGCCGAAAGAAAATATCTTTTCGTAAAAATCATTATAAATATTTGTGACAGTACGGCAAGCAAACCACCTAAAATAAGCAGCAAGATGCCTCCTAAGCGATATAAATCTGTATATGCGGGGTTATTGAGTATTAAAGCTCCAAATCCGCATATTGTTCCGGGTATTACCGCAAAAACTATGCTCCATAGTACCGTGCGTATCGCTATTACAATGTCGTGCCAAATTGTTTTAAGAAGTAAGCGCATATTGGAAAAAAACGCAAAAACTGTGCCTATTTCTCCGCATTTACCGCTTATCATTCGGTAATACCAGCCCTTTATACCAAACATAAGCGGGGAATTTACAATAAGGCTGAAAACTGCAAATACAGCCGCCATGATAAGTGTAATTGGCGGGATTATTACCGGAGCATTTAGGTATTGGTATGATGAAAATATGTCGTTAAAATCGGGAATATTGAAAATTAGCGACAATACGCCCTGCATAAGTGCAAAAATAATATATATTGCGGCAGTAATTAAAAATATGCAAATTACTTTGCCCCAGTTACCCGAGAGTGCCCGACGGGCATTTTGTTTTACTTGTTTTCTTATGTTCATAGTGTTATACCTCCTGTTACTTTGTGTTATTGTTTATTTGACAGGTCCTCGCTGCTGTATTCTTCATCGTCTATAGTACCCTCTACCGCTCGTTCTTCCCATTCACGCAGTTGATCGCGGTATTTTTCTACACCCAATTTATTAAACATCTCTACACGGTAGGGTATTTTTTCGTAGTATTCAAAGGCTTCATCGCGCATCCACATTTGCGGCGTAAACTGCACGGTGTAGCCTGTTCCATTTTCTGTAATCCAGTCGTAGGGGCTTTCACGCTGCGGCAGTGCATACCTTGCCATAAGCGTCATTATAACACCACCGTGTGTCACTACTCCTACAGCTTGCAGCTTATTCTTCATCATGTCGTCCAATATTTCATTAAGTGCATTGCACACTCTTTCTTCAAGCTCTGCTCCGCTTTCGCCGCCGGGAGGCGGGGTTTTCATACCGGAGTTTGTCCACGAGATGAATGCAGGCTCGTTTTTAAGCTCGTCCATGCTTTTACCGTCGAATGCACCAAAATCACATTCGACAAGGTCATTTATTATTTGCGTAGAGGTGTCAGGGTACAATATTTCTGCTGTTTCGCGGCAACGTATAAGCGGGCTGCAATAAAGCTTCTGAATTTCGGGATATCCGCAGTTTTCCTTTAATAAATCAAGTTGTTCGCGTCCATCGTCACATAGTGGGGTGTTGGTGCGTCCTACATACAACCCCTTGAGGTTTGCGCCTGTCATTCCGTGTCTGATAAAATAAATTTTATAGGTTATCAACTAAATTATCCCCTTGTTTTTTAAATTTTGCGGTAAAATGTCGAAATATTTCCATTTCGGGCTTTACAATTGGTATCATTATGTATTATAATTTACTTTAAGTAGATTAATTCTTCATAAGTATTAGCGGGGGTAGTGTAATTATGAATGCGGATTTCCCCAGAATATTGACACTGCTGCGTAAAGAAAAAGGAATAAGTCAAAAGGAAGCGGCGTCTAATTTGCAAATATCACAGGCGCTTTTGTCGCATTACGAAAAAGGAATAAGAGAATGCGGGCTCGATTTTCTTCTTCGTACGGCAGATTTCTATCAGGTTTCGTGTGACTATCTGTTGGGGCGCTCGCCGGACAGAACCGGCACAACCCTTACTGTTGACGATATTCCCGAACCGGACGCGGTAGGCAAGGACAATACATTTAAAGGAAGTATATTGCCAACGCTTAACAAAAAGCTTATTTCAAACTCGCTTAATGTGCTTTTTGACCTTTTGCAGAGCTGCGGCAGTAAAACTCTTACAACTGAAATATCAAGCTTTTTGATGCTTGCGGTGTACAGAATGTTCCGCGTGGTTTATTCGGTGAACCCAAAAAACCAAGAAAGTTTATTTACTATACCAAACCGTATGGCAGATAAATATGCAAGTGCCATGATGCAGATGTGCAGTGCAAACGCACAAAATGTTGCTTGCGGAACACCGTTTGAAAGCCAGGAGCCGGTGCATAATGTTGAGGATATTTTGCTTACTACACAAAGTATAACAGAAAAATACCCGCAGTGCGCATCGTCACTTTTAAATCTTATACAGACAAGCGAGAATAAAATAGCTTTCGACAAAAAATAACTCTTATTATTGTATCATTATACCAACAAAAAATAAAGCCTATTTTAAGGCTTTATTTTTTTGCGGCTGTTTTTATTGCAGGTTGCACACAAATATAGTATAATAGTATGAAGAATATTTATCTGTCAATTTTAAAAAAGGCGGTGGCACAGTGCGTATATATAAAATATTTGCTATCTTGACGCTTTTGCTGTGCGCTTTTTCGCTTAGCTCGTGTATGAAGCTTGAATTTAGTGCCGAGGCTCTTATGGACGCGCCAATGCTTACGCCGGAGCAAATCGAAATCCGCGAGGCACTTTACGATGGGCTTGGTACAAGAAATGTTAAGTTTAAATACCCCAAAGAGGGCGAATATCGTTCGGCTTTTATAATGCACGATTTAAACGGTGACGGAGATGATGAGGCTCTTGTTTTTTACGACCCACAAATTGGCGAAAACCAAACATGGGCTGGTGTCCTTACAAAAACAGCTGCAGGCTGGGTGCTTAACGGCGGGAGCAGCGGCAAGGGCAGCAATGTGGACAGTGTGGCTTTTTGCAAGATGACGGCTCAGGACGAAGTGAATATTGTTGTAGGCTGGAGCGGCGGTGTGTCTAACGATAAAATAATAGAGGTATATTCATATAACCCCGATGAAGACGAAACTTTAGCGCAGCTTACATATGTAAGCTACAACGATATGCTGCTTTATGATATTAATAAGGACGGCTTAACCGAGCTTTTGTTGCTGCGCTGTAACACCTTAGACGGCGAAGCAACAGCGCAGCTTGTGGCAAGAGGGCAGGACGGAATGCTTAAAACAAGCACAAGTCTGTCCTTGGGTGACGGTGTAATGGCTTTTAAACGTGTACAGGTTGGTATGCTTACTAAGAATATCGAGGCGGTTTTTATTGATTCTGCTTTAGAAGACGGCAAGACCTCTACCAATATTTTAAGCTACGATTTTGAAATATCAAAGAAAATGGTTAATATTATAAACAGGCTTCAAGAGGAAGACCGCATTATATTAAAGCGCAGCTCTGCCGTTTATTGTGAAGACTTTGACGGCGACGGAATTATAGAAGTCCCTTGCGAGCCCGATAACCCATATTTGCCCGGTTATGGCGAAGAATACGACGGAACCAGACTGACAAAGGTGCAGTACCTGCGCATGACAGACGACTTGTTTGTGCCTGTATGGAGCGGTGTTGCAAATGTAGATGCGGGGTGGCGCTTTGAGCTGCCTGACAATTGGATAGATACAGTGACGGTAAAGGTACAGCCCGGTACGGGTGAATGGCGGTTTTTTGTATATGATATTTCGCTGGAGAACAGTTATCAGCAGATTTTGCGCATAGGCGCCAACAACAAAAGCCTGCCGCTAGACAAAAATGCCAATGAGGAATATCGCTCGCTAGGTGTGCGCGGTATGTATGAATATAGGGCATTTATTCCAACAGAAAAAATCGACAAGCCTTTTAAAATATCCTATGAAGACGTAGAAAAACGTTTTTCTATACTTATTTAAGATTATTTTGAACCTTTGTCATAGTTTTACTAAATCATAAAAAAAGGAGAGTGAAATACATGAAAAGAATTTTAGTTGTTGAAGATGAGGACGCTATTCGAGATTTTGTTGTAATTAACTTAAAACGAGCAGGTTATGATGTGATAGATGCCGCAAACGGTGAGGACGCTTTGCGTATTTTTGAGGAAAACGGCGGTAATTTTGATGTTGCGCTTTTAGATATTATGATGCCTGGTATAGATGGCTTTACAGTATGTAAAAAAATACGTGCGCAATCAAGCACCATAGGGATAATAATGCTCTCGGCAAAAACGCAGGAAATGGACAAGGTAAACGGGCTTATGATTGGTGCTGACGACTATGTAACAAAGCCGTTTTCACCGTCAGAGCTTGTTGCGCGAATAGATGCAATACACCGCCGCGTAACTATGGCTGCACAGCGGCAAGAGCAGCCGGACGAGATGGTTTCGGGCCCTTTTGTGCTTAACCTTAAAAGCCGTGTGCTTTATAAAAACGGTAAGATTATAGACTTGACGCAGGTTGAATACCAAATAATGGAGTTTTTTATGGGGAACCAAAATGTTGCCTTAGAGCGCTCTGAAATACTAAATAAGGTGTGGGGAGAAAACTATTTTGGCGATATTAAAATAGTAGATGTCAATATTCGCCGTTTGCGTATGAAAATAGAAAAAGAGCCGTCAGTGCCTGAATATTTGCTTACGGTTTGGGGATTTGGCTACAAGTGGACTCCGGGAACGACTGCACAGCAGTAAAACAGACGGCATATATTTTTTATAACGGCATAAAAAGGGGGTTGCACCGTGGCTATAAAAAGAATAACAAAACGTTGGTTATTTAACAGCTTTGGCGTAATACTCATAATTTTGCTGGTTATAGAGCTTGCAGCCGCAGTGGGAATAAAAAGCTATTACTACAACAGTGTAACTTCGTCTATAAAATCTCGTGCATCTGTCATGTCAAGCTCGCTTCTTAAATATTCAGAGTACATTACAACCGATTACCGCGCGCAGGTGCGCAATTTGGTTGAGAACTTTGAGGACAAAGAAAAAATGGAGCTTATGGCAATAGACAGTAATGGCAGTGTCATTTTAACCTCAAGCGGCTTTCGCCCTACAGGCACAATTCTTATGCCTGATTATTCCGATGCTTTGAGCCGGGCAAATGCAACTGCGGCGGGCGGAGGGCTTATATTCGGCGAATATACAGGTACTCTTAATATGGGCGAAAAGGTCATGGCAATAACTATGATTTCTCCGGTAAAGGATAATGAATTTTCGGCGCTTCGTTTTGTTGTTTCGCTGACGCGTGTTGATGAACAGATTTTTCAGTTTATATGTGTCATAACGCTTTTGATAGTCGGTATTTTGTGCTTTGTGGGCTTTTCAAGCTCTTACTTTATAAACTCAATTGTTACGCCGGTTGGCGAAATTGGTGTTACCGCCAAAAGAATAGCGCAGGGAGATTTTGCAGCGCGCCTAGAGGCTAAAAACAACGATGAAATAGGGGACTTATGCGAGGCTATAAATAACATGGCGGGCGAGCTTTCTACCAACGAAAAAATGAAGAACGACTTTATATCGTCGGTTTCGCACGAGCTGCGCACGCCGCTTACAGCTATAAAGGGCTGGGGTGAAACACTTGTTGACACCACCGATAAAGAAACAATAGAAAAAGGTATGGGCGTTATATTAAAAGAAACCGACAGGCTATCTTCTATGGTAGAGGAGCTTTTAGATTTTAGCCGTATGCAGAGCGGGCGGCTTACGCTTGTAATGGATAAAATAGATATTATTGCGGAGCTTGGAGAGGCATACCTTATGTTTACACAGCGCGCCATGCGCGAGGGCATGACAATTTATTACGACGAGCCTGAGGGCTTTATACCTGTTATAGGTGACAAAAACCGCTTGCGGCAGGTGTTTATAAATATAATAGATAATGCTATTAAATACTCTGACAGCGATGCAAAAATAACTATAAGCGTTAAAAATGACGATAATATAGTTAATATAATAATATCGGATACAGGCTGCGGAATAAAAGAAGAAGATGTTCCAATGGTTAAAAAGAAGTTCTATAAGGGCAATTCTACGCGCCGCGGCTCGGGTATCGGGCTTGCGGTGGCAGATGAGATAATACAAATGCATGGCGGGACACTGGGGCTTGAAAGCACCGAGGGAAAAGGCACAACGGTTACAATTTCGCTGCCGATAGCAGGGAAGAACACAGCCGTAGAAAAGGAGTAATAAAATGGAAGATAAAGTAAATGAACCCGTTTGTAGAACAAGTATAGGCGGGCAGGCAATTATTGAGGGCGTTATGATGCGCGGCCCGCTTGTTTCGGCAATGTCTACAAGAATGCCTGACGGCACTATAGACACCGAAACATGGGAGAACAAAAAAACACAGGCATGGTATAAAAAAACACCGTTTATTCGCGGAATTTTTAACCTTATAGATTCTCTCTCTATGGGGTATAAGTGCCTTATGAAGTCGGCAGAAAAAAGCGGAATGGACCTTGATGAGGAGCCGACAAAGTTTGAAAAATGGCTTGTAGAAAAGTTTGGAAATGGCATGATGAAAGTAATCTCGGCTTTTGCACTTGTGGCGGGGGCGCTTTTGGCAATGCTTTTGTTTATGGTTATACCTACTTACGCCGTTAAGTTTTTAGATATGCTTGTGCCATTGGGCGGCTTTAAAACCGTGCTGGAGGGTATTATAAAAATAATTGTGTTTGTCGGGTATTTGGCGCTTGTTGCAAAAATGCCCGAGATTCACCGCGTTTTTGAATACCATGGAGCAGAGCATAAAACCATTGCCTGCTACGAGGGCGGCGAGGAGCTTACGCCTGAAAACGTCCGTAAATACCGCCGCTTTCACCCGCGCTGCGGGACAAGCTTTATACTTATAGTGCTTGTAATAAGTATCATAGTTTTTTCTTTTGTACCATGGGCAAGCGGAGTTTTGCGTATAATTATAAAATTTTTGCTGCTGCCTGTAGTTGTGGGAATTGCCTACGAAATAATAAAGTTTGCGGGGCGTCACGACAATTTTTTCACAAAAATAATCTCTGCTCCGGGCTTATGGCTGCAACGCCTTACAACCGCCGAGCCTGACGACAGCCAAATAGAAACGGCTATAGCCTCTATGCTGCCCGTGATACCTGCCGAAAAGGGCATTGACAAATGGTAGAAAATGCTTTTTTGTCGCTAAAAACAGAATGGCTTGAAGCTTTAAAAAAGGCAGGCGTGTATGCTCCTGCCTTTGAGCTTTCTGAAATAATAGAGAGTGCCGCAGGCGTAACAAAGGCACAGCAGCTTACAACTGATAGCCTTACCGCACAGCAGAGGTGCAACGTGGAAGCGCTGCTGGAACGCAGGCTTTTGGGAGAGCCTTTACAGTATATTTTGGGAAAATGGGAGTTTTACGGTTTACCGTTTTATGTGGGCGTGGGTGTGCTTATACCGCGTGCGGATACAGAAACGTTGGTGGAAGTAGCACTAAAAATTTGTAAAGATAAAAAAAATATGCTTGCCGCAGCAGACCTTTGCAGTGGGAGCGGCTGTGTTGCTATAGCATTGGCACATTGCTTGCCGCAGGCAAGAGTTACAGCGGCAGAGCTTTCGCCGCTTGCGTGCGAATATATAATAAAAAATATCGCTTTAAACGGTGTAAAAAATGTTGAGCTTTTACAGACCGATGTTCTGGCACAGGGTTTGCTCGAAAATGCGGAATATGATATTATAACGGCAAACCCGCCCTATATTTGCACAGGTGAGCTGGCAGACCTGCAAAAAGAGGTTAAGCGAGAGCCTGTTATGGCGCTGGACGGTGGAGCAGATGGCTTGCTTTTTTACCGCGTGCTTGCAGAAAAAAACAAAAGCCGCCTTAAAAAAGGCGGCTGGTTTGTTTTTGAAGTAGGCGACAGGCAAAGCAAGCAGGTTTCGGAGATACTTTTTAAAGCCGGATACATAAATGTTTCCGTTCAAAACGATTTGGCAGGCTTTGCACGCGTTGTTTATGCGCAGTATATATAATAAAAAACGTCACTCTAGTGGCGCGGGTTCTTCGCAACTATTTCTATAGCCTTTGCAATTTCGCTTAATATATCTGCGCGTTGCTGCGGCACTTTGTTTTGGTAGTCGCCAAAAATTTCTCCTACTTTGCAGGTGATGTAAAAAGGCGGAATGTGATTGAGAGATATTGCTTTAATGCACTCGATACAGTTCTCACAGGTACAAGAAAAAACAGACGGGTCTTTTCTTAGCATATCATTTATTATATCATCTACAAAAATCTCCATGTAATTTTTTACCATGTTGGCGCCTCTTTCCTTTTAGTTTGGCTTCTTTTCAACGGTAAAGCTGTAATCTATCCCTGTTATAACAATGCTCGAAAGTGTAACATCGTTAGAAAGGTCTAAGGTCTTGCTATAGTTGTCTACGGTTTGTACCACGGGGCGCAGAGGAATTGACTTACTCGGCGCTGTTACCACGGCAAAACGACCATCGCTAAGTTTTACACAGCAACCAACAGGAAAAGGCTCTATTACTTGTAAAAATATGTTTATTATATCAAAATCAAAGACAGTACCGCCGTTTGCCATTATGTACTCCATTGCCTCTTGCGGCTGCATAGGCTTGCGGTATGGGCGCGTGGCAGTAAGTGCGTCGTAAACATCTGCAATAGATATTATACGCGCAAAAAGAGGAATTTCTTCGCCTCTAAGCCCATTGGGATAACCTGTTCCGTCGTATTTTTCGTGGTGCATAAGCACACCCTGATATATTTCTTCTTGATGCTCGTTGTTTTCCATAAGATGGTTTGCACCAAGCTGCGGGTGGTTTTTTATGGTGGTAAATTCATCATCTGTAAGGCGCGCGGGCTTTGTTATTATCTCTATAGGCACATCAAGCTTGCCGATATCGTGCAGAAGTGCAGCTGTACCCAAAAGTGCGAGCTTTTCTTTTGAAAGCTCCATTTTTGCACCTATAGCTATAGAAATTACCGCGACACTTAATGAATGATGGTAGGTGCAGTCATCATATGCCTGCAAGTCTACAATTCCAACGGCATGGCTGTCCTCGTTTATAATGGAATTAACAAGGTTTGAAGATATATTCTCTATACTGGCAATACTGTCGCTGCTGAGTACAGAGTTGTTGTCATGGCAGTGTGTAAAGGTATCTTCAAGGTTTGTAACAATATTGCGCCTTGTTTGGTCATCTATAATTTTTTTAATGTTTACAATATATTTTCGCCCATCATCTACATATGCACCCTCTATGCGAAAAGCACCTATTTTATTTACAAAGCGCTGCGTAAGCACAGTGTCTTTTGGGAGCAGCATAGCTTGCTCGTGGTTGGAATTGTAGGCTTTAACGTCGGCCGCAAGCCTCATGCCGGCTTGAAGTCTGCCAACAGGTATATAAATCATAAGAGCACCTCTTTTCTTAAAAAGTACCTAAGTTTAATTTGATGGCAAAAATCCAATTTTTTTATAGACTTTTTCAAGGGTGTGCCCGCTTGTTACTTTGGCGCTTTCGGCACCGCTTTTGTAACAGCCCTCAAGATATGCTTTGTCGGCAAGCAGTTTCTCGTAGCTTTCGCGCACCGGACGCAGATGCTCGGCGACAGCTTCGCCTACAGCAGCTTT
The DNA here is from genome assembly GCA_036638975.1 of Hydrogenoanaerobacterium sp. Classification (GTDB taxonomy): domain Bacteria; phylum Bacillota; class Clostridia; order Oscillospirales; family Ruminococcaceae; genus JAVWJP01. The sequence continues at coordinate 16,054 of JAVWJP010000021.1, read as the reverse complement.
AAAATCTCCGTAGCCGCGCCCGTCAAAGTCGTGCTCTATATTCTCAAAGCTTTCTCCGGTGACAGCAGCATAAATGGTAATAAGGTTATTTATTCCGTCCTTACCCTTGCGGTATGCCACTTGCGAGTCAGAATCGGTGACAGCGCGTTTGAATTTTTTAACAATTACTTCAGGCTTATCCAAAATAGAAATAAATCCGTTTATATTGTCATCGGATTTCGACATTTTTTTAGTGGGGTCTGCAAGCGACATAATCTTAGAGCCCTGCGCCTGTGTGGGTATATATGGCTCCGGCACGGTAAAGGTGTTGCCATAGGTGTTGTTAAAGCGTATGGCAACGTCGCGCGTAAGCTCTAAATGCTGCTTTTGGTCAACACCTACGGGGACTAAATCGGCGTGATAAAGTAAAATATCGGCAACCATCAAAACAGGGTAGGTAAATAGACCCGCATTTATGTTTTCGGGATACCTTTTCGATTTATCTTTAAACTGTGTCATGCGAGAAAGCTCGCCAAACTGTGTGCAGCACGAAAGCGCCCACGAAAGCTCGGCGTGTGCGGGCACGTGGCTTTGAACAAAGGCTGTGCTTTTTGCGGGGTCTACACCGCAGGCAAGCATAAGCGCATATGCCTCTAGGGTGTGCTGGCGCAGTAACTTAGGCTCTTGCTTTACAGTTATAGCGTGCATATCAACTATGCAATAGGTGCAGTCGTAGTCATTTTGCAGCTGCACCCAGTTTTTTACAGCACCTAAGTAGTTGCCAAGTGTCATTATTCCTGTTGGCTGTATTCCTGAAAATATCTTTTTTTTGCGCTCCGCCTTTATATGTAAAGAGTCTTCAAGCATTAAAACATCTCCTTTGTAAGTTCGCCCAATAGCTTGCAGCCCTCGGATATTTTTTCATCGGTTGGGGTAGAAAAATTCATGCGGAACGATGTGGTAATTTCGCTTTCATCAGCCGTAAAAGCACTTCCGGGCACAACTGCAACCTTGTTCTGTGCGGCTGTCTTGCAAAAGCCTATCATGTCGCTGCCCTCGGGTAGGGTACACCATATAAACAGCCCGCCGTCAGGCGTTGTATGTGTTACGTTTTTGCTAAAGCTTTCGTCTATCCCGCGCAGCATAAGCGCGCTTTTTTTGCGGTATATGCTCTGTAGATTTGCAATATGCACATCTAAGTTGCATTCGGTCATAAATTTGTAGCAGATAAGCTGCGAAAGTATAGCCGTATGTACATCGTTGCATTGCTTTGCAACTGTCATTTTAGCTAAAATATCGCGGTGCGCATTGACAAAGCCGACGCGCAGACCGGGCGAAAGTATTTTAGAAAAGCTCCCGCAATATATTACAATATTGTTGTCATCAAGCGCTTTTATAGCAGGGATATGCTCGCCGCCAAAGCGTAAATCTCCATATGGGTTATCCTCTAAAATGAGAGTATTGTGTTTTTTTGCCAGAGCATAAACAGTGCGGCGCTTTTTGGCGCTCATGGTTATACCGGTAGGGTTTTGAAAGTTTGGAATAAGGTAAATAAGGCGCGTGTTCGGGTTTGCTTTAAGTGCCGCTTCAAGCTTATCGGTGTCTATTCCGTCGCTTTCTACAGGAACGCCCACAAGATGTGCTCGGTAGCTGCGAAAGCAGTTTAAAGAGGCAACAAAGCTGGGGTTTTCGCATATGATGGTGTCACCGTCATTCACAAGGGCGCGAACAGCCAAATCTATACCCTGTTGAGCACCTGAAACCACAAGTGTATCGTCGTTTTCGTTACCGATGCTGTAGCGCGTATGCAGCATTTTAGAAATTTCGTTTCTAAACGCAGGGTAGCCCTCTGTGATGGAATATTGAAGTGCCAAAATAGGCGTTTCTTTAAAAATTTCGTCTGTGATACGGCGTACCTCAGCTATTGGGAATGCCTCCGGCGCAGGGTTTCCTGCCGCAAAGGAGATTACGGACGGGTCTGAAGTCGATTTTAATATTTCACGAATAGCAGAAGGCTTCAAAGAGCCGATTCTATCCGAAAAGTGATAATTCATAATTTAAAACTCCTGTCATACAGCTATAATTTTTTAGTTATTATTATAGTAACATAAAAGGTAATTTTTTTCAATTAAAAAAATAATATAGGCTTTTTTGACATATTTTTCTTTACATTTAGGTGAATGTAGTATATACTACGTAACAGTGATATTATAGAATGCTTATATAGCAAAGTAACGGCAAGGACACGGTGTCCTAATTATTTTGAGGAGGAGTTTTATTATGTGGAGTAGGACGGAATTAAAGACAAACGCAAAGACGGCAATAAAGCGTTATTACTGGGTAGCTGTAGCGGTTTGTATAGTTTATACTGTGGTATCAGGCATGCAAACCGGTTTTTTAACTGCGGATCAGATTACGAAAATTGTAAGTCAATTCGGTATTCAAAGTGCGCAAGATATTGCAGAACTAACAAAATCGTATGAGATGTGGACTTCTATTATAGGGTTATTAGTTATGATATTTGTATTCAACCCTATTATTGTAGGTGCAAACAGGTACTTTATGGAGAGCCGTAGCTTTAAAAGCAGCTTTAAGAGCTTGTTTTTTGCTTTTAAGGGCGGAAGATATATAAAAATAGTAAAAGTTATGCTTATTAGAGATGCAAAAATACTTTTGTGGACTTGTCTTTTTATAGTACCGGGTCTTATAAAAACCTACGAATACCATTTCATTCCATATCTGCTTGCCGAAAACCCGGATTTAACAACACAGCGGTATTTTGAAATAACAAAAAGCATGTCAAAAAATGAAAAGTTCAACATATTTGTGCTTGAGCTATCTTTCGTTGGCTGGAATATTCTGGGTGTATTGACGTGCGGTATTGGCTTCATCTTCTTGCGGCCGTATATTTATGCTACATATGCAGAGCTTTATGCGGTAATGCGCGCAAAAATGTTTACAATGGACTTAGCAAATGCAGGGGAGCTGCCGGACTTTTTGCCACCTGCTGCACCGCAACTTTAATAGTTGAATAATATATGATTAAAAAAACCGGTGTTTACGTCGTTCTGATGTGAGCATCGGTTTTTGCACTTTTCGGAGGATAAAGCTATGAAGCGCTATGTAATATCTCTTGACCAAGGCACTACGAGCTCGCGTGCTATAATATTTGATAAGGAGCAGAATATCGTAGGTGTTTCGCAAAAGGAATTTACGCAGTTTTACCCACAGCCGGGTTATGTAGAGCACGACCCATTAGAAATATATGCCTCGCAGTACGGCGTGCTGGCAGAGGTGCTGGCGCAAAGCGGTATAGCTGCTGACGAGGTTGCGGCAATTGGTATAACCAACCAGCGCGAAACAACTGTGGTGTGGGACAAGCTTACGGGCAGACCCATTTATAATGCCATAGTGTGGCAGTGCCGCCGCACGGCAGGTATCTGCGAGGGTCTTAAAGCCGACGGTTGTGAGGAATATATCCGCGAAAACACAGGGCTTTTGGTAGACGCATATTTTTCGGCTACAAAAATACGTTGGATTTTGGACAATGTGGAGGGTGCGCAAGAAAAAGCAGAACGCGGAGAGCTGCTTTTTGGCACGGTGGATACATGGCTTTTGTGGAAGCTTACGGGCGGCGAGGTTTTTGTCACCGACTATACCAATGCTTCGCGCACTATGCTTTATAACATAAAGAAGCTTTGTTGGGACGAAAAAATTTGCAGGCAGTTGAATATACCTATGTCAATGCTGGCAGAGGTACATAATTCAAGTGAGGTTTACGGTTATATCAACCTTCAAGGTGCAAAAATACCTATAGCGGGCATAGCGGGCGACCAGCAGGCGGCGCTTTTTGGGCAGGCTTGCTTTAAAAGGGGAGAGGCTAAAAACACTTATGGTACAGGCTGTTTTTTGCTTATGAACACAGGCGATGAAATTTGCCGCAGTAAAAACGGTTTGCTTACTACCATTGCTGTAGGTCTTAACGGAAAGGTGCAGTATGCCCTAGAGGGCAGCGTTTTTGTGGGCGGGGCTGTGGTGCAGTGGCTGCGCGACGAAATGCAGTTTATAAGCGAGAGCCGCGATGCCGAGTACTTTGCAACTAAAGCAAATGACAACGGCGGGGTATATGTAGTGCCTGCCTTTACGGGGCTTGGTGCACCGTATTGGGATATGTATGCGCGCGGAACTATTGTAGGTATAACACGCGGGACAACCCGCAGCCATATAATACGCGCGGCAGTAGAGGCAACTGCTTATCAATCGAAGGATTTACTGGACGCAATGCAAAGCGACACGGGTATAGCTTTAAAAGAGCTTAAAGCTGATGGGGGAGCCAGCCGTGACAACTTTTTAATGCAGTTTCAGGCGGATATAATGAACATTAACGTGCGCAGACCCATGATACGCGAAACCACGGCGCTGGGCGCGGCATATTTGGCGGGGCTTGCTGTGGGGCTTTGGCACGATACCGACGAGCTCGTAGGTCATTGGACTTTGGACAAGCTGTATGAGCCAAAAATGGACGACAAAGAAAGAAAATCGCTTTTAAAGAACTGGCATCGCGCCGTAAAACGTTCTATGCTCTGGGCAGATGATGATGCAGATTAAATTTAAACTAGAGAGTGAGGAGAATTGCTATGAAACGAAGTATAAGATTAATTTCTTTAGTATGTGTCGCGGCATTGCTCTGTGCGGGCACTGCACCTTTAAAAGGTGAAAGCGCTTTGGGTACGCAAAAAACACCAAAAAGCATAAGCGCAGAGGCGGTAAATAAAGTAAACCGTTACGGCGACAATTTATTGAAACAGCTTTATGATGAAAATAAAAATGTGTTTATATCACCTGCAAATATGTATATGGCGTTTGGTATGCTGCAAAACGGCGCAGAAAAAAACACTCTGCGTCAGCTTGAAACGGCACTGGGGCAAAAAAAAGAGCCCTGCAACCTGTCCTGCTCAGAGCTAAGGCAGTACCTTAACGGCGAGCGTAAGAACACAGAATTACAGTTCCAAAACTCAATATGGATAAATAAAAATATTGCGCCGAAGATAAAAGCTTCTTTTACAAATTCACTCATTAAAAATTATAATGCAAAAGCGGAGCTGCTTGATTTTAAAGATAGCTCTGCCCCTAAGACTATAAATGATTGGGTAAAGACAAACACAAATGGTCTTATAGAAAAAATTGTAGCTGATGAATTGGACGAACAAACAAAGCTTTTTTTAATAAGCACGACATATTTTAAATCAAGCTGGAAAGACCCTTTTTACCCTTCTAACACTAAACAGCGCAGCTTTTATGCACCGTCAGGTGACATTGAAGTTCCTATGATGCAGAGAAAGGGCAGCTATAATTATTTTGAAAACGAGCAGTATCAGGGCGTGGTTTTGCCATATTGCGACAATAAAACCGCTATGATAATTATATTGCCGAGAGAAAGCCTAAAAGCTTTTTCTAAAGCCATAGATTCAGGTATGTTAAGTAGTTTTATAAAAAAAGCAGAATATCGTGAGGTCGATTTTTCTATGCCACGCTTAGACATAAATTACAGTGCAGAGCTTGTGCCCGCAATGAAAAGTCTGGGCGTTACAGATGCCTTTAATGACAGGGCTAATCTTAGCGGAATTACAGGCGATTGCTCATTATTTGTTGACAATGCACTGCATAAAACGGTGCTAAAGCTTGATGAAGCGGGCACTATGGCGGCGGCAGCTACATCTATAGAGGTTATGGCGAAAGCTATGCCGGACAACGAGCAAGCCGCTGTTATGACGGTGAACCGCCCATTTTATTTGGCTATTGTTGATCTTGACACAGAGCTTGTTCTTTTTGACGGTACAATTGTCAACCCGCTTTTAGTGTAATTAAATATTAAACGCCCGCAGTCCATTTTATATAGTGGGCTGCGAGCGGTTTTTAATGTACTGAATTATTTTTAATTTAGTCAGCTTGGCGGCTGATATTACTGATTTTCACAGATTTTTTGAATTGCAGAAAGCGCATCGGCAATGTCATCGGCTGTGTTTTTAAAGCCTATAGAAAAACGCACTGTGCCTTGCGGAAAGGTGCCGAGAGTTTTGTGTGCACAGGGGGCGCAATGAAGCCCGCAGCGGGTTAAAACGCCAAATTCAGATTCCAACCTGAATGTAACCTCGGCATTGTCAAGCTGTGTAAAATCCAAAGAGATTACGCCTACTCTGCGAGATAAATCTTGTGTTCCGCAAAGGCGAAGATTCTTAATGCTTTTAATACCGTCTATAAATTGCGAGGTCAAAGCAAGCTCGTGAGAGCGCATTGCCGAAACCCCATTTTTTAAGATAAACGCAACAGACTCATGCAAACCATATATTCCGGGTACATTAGGTGTGCCGGATTCAAAGCGGTCGGGCATATATGGGGGAAGCAGCTCGCTGTCTGATGCACTGCCCGTGCCGCCCGCTATAAGTGGTGTAAGTGCCTTGCAAAAAGCGGGCGAGAGCAACAGCGCGCCTATACCGGAAGGCCCCAACAGCCCTTTATGCCCTGGTACAGACAGTGCTGAAAGCCCCATTTTGTCAAAATCTATGGGGTAATGCCCTGCCGTTTGGGCGGCATCAAGTACAAAAGCTATATTATGCTCGCGGCATATTTTGCCTGCCGCTTCGGCATTTTGTACAGTTCCGCAGACGTTAGAGCCGTGTGCCATTACTAAAAGGCGAGTGTTTTTTTTGATGAGCGGAGCTATAGCATCGACATCGAGAATGCCCTCGCTGTCACAGGGAATACGGTCAAAGGTGATGCCGCTGTCGGCTAACTGCTGCAATGGGCGCATTACCGCATTGTGCTCCATGCTGCTTACAAGACAGTGGTCACCGGGTTGCAAAAAGCCCTTTATTGCCATGTTTAAAGAGGCGGTTGCACCAGCTGTTAAAACAACGTGTGTCGGGTCTTTAAAGTTAAACAGCTTGCCCAGCATCTCGCGAAGCTCCAGCGTGACAAGCTCGGCATTGCGGGCGCTGCCATAGACAGAACGGTTTACCGTAGCGCCGATATTATCAATATAGTTGCACATTGCCGCTGAAACTCCATTTGGCTTTGGGAAAGAAGTAGCGGCGTTGTCTAAATAAATTGTTTTCATAAAAAGCCTCCATAGTTAATGCGGTTTATGCCAATGATTGGAGCATAGCATATAAAATTTATTTTGTCACGTTTTGAGATAAAAAAACAGGAGGCGGGAGTTTTACATGATTAATGTAAATTTAAAGCAGCTGGAAGCATTTGTCTTTGCGGTGGAATTTAACAGCTTTACGCGGGCGGCAGAAGAATTATATCTTACACAGTCCACTGTAAGCGCGCATATAGGCAGGCTGGAGCAGGCGCTGGGCGTTCTGCTTTTTGACAGAGAGGCTAAGAAGAAAATTTGCTTAACCGAGGACGGAAAAAATGTTTATCTTTGCGCAAAGGATATTTTAAACCGCTGTGATGACTTAAAAAAACTAAGTGACGCTAAGCAAGGTCAGCTTTTAATAGGCGCTTCCACTGTACCTGCTCAAGTTTTACTTCCGCCTATTATGTCCGACTTTCTTAAAAAACACGATTCCTGCCGATACTTTTTAAAGCGCGGCGACAGCGAAAAAATACATGAGCTTTTGCAGTGCGGAGAGGTGCGAATAGGCTTTGTCGGTGTGGCGCTTGATGCAAAAGCTTATCAGTACCATGCGCTTTTAGAAGATGAACTGGTGCTTGTGACAGCGGCAAACAGCTATTACCGCGCTCTTTGGGCAGAAATGGCACAGGGGCGCGAGCTTTTGTCTGAGCCTATGGTTTTGCGCGAGGAAAGCTCGGGAACCTTTCGCGTTATGCAGTCATATTTAAAGCGCATTAATTACCCTTATGACAGGCTTAATGTAGTTGCAAAAAGCGATAACCCAGAGGCTATAAAAAACATGGTGTCAGCCGGTGTCGGTGTGTCTGTGCTGTCTGCACTTGCGGTACAAGCCGAGGTCGTGGCGGGCAAATTATTATCGTTCCCTATGGACAGAGTGGGTGTTTATCGCAAAATTTATTTGGCATATCGGCGTGACAGACAGCTTTCTCACATAGAAAAAGAGTTCATCTCATTTTCTCGTGCAGAGGTTAAAAAAACTTTGTCATTTAGATAAACGATAACAAATACATTATTATCGCAAATAGAGATTGGCTTATTTACTTAAAGTTCACTATAATCATAGGTGTCCCCAAGCATCGCCAAATAAATGCTTAGGGATTAAAAGTGTGTAAGAGGAGAAAACTATGAAAAAGGTGAACTGGTTGGTTGTTACTGCGGGAGTTGCGCTAGGAGCTGCGGCAGTACTGCTTACTGCGCTGGGAAACCCTGCAAATATGGGCTTTTGCATCGCTTGCTTTTTGCGCGATATTGCGGGCGCAACAGGTATGCACGCAGCGGTAAAGGTACAATATGTACGCCCCGAAATAATAGGGCTTGTACTTGGTGCATTTGTTATGGCACTTGCTTCGCGCGAGTTCCGTGCAAAAGCAGGTTCGTCGCCGGCAACAAGGTTTGTGCTGGGTGCGTTTGTTATGGTTGGAGCACTGGCATTTCTGGGGTGTCCGCTGCGTATGGTCATTCGTTTGGGCGGTGGAGATTTAAATGCCTTGGTAGGGCTGGGCGGGTTTATTGTAGGCATTTTAATAGGTATTTTCTTCTTGAAAAAGGGTTTTTCTCTCAACCGCGCTTATGAGGTAGGAAAGGCGGAGGGTGTGGTATTGCCGGCTTTTGTGGGTGGATTACTGATTTTATTTATAGCTGTACCCGCTCTTTTTAAATTCAGCGAGGCAGGCCCCGGCTCTAAACACGCACCATTCTTTATTGCACTGTTGGTAGCTCTTATTATTGGTGCGTTGGCACAAAAAACACGCCTTTGTATGGTTGGCGGAATAAGAGATAGCTTTATGTTTAAAGACTTTAAGTTGCTTTATGGTTTTACTGCTATTTTTGTTACGGTACTTGTGGGTAATTTAATTTTAGGCAAGTTTAGCTTAGGCTTTGCTATGCAGCCTATTGCGCACAGCGCACATTTATGGAACCTATTGGGTATGGTTCTGGTGGGCTGGGGCTCTGTTATGCTTGGCGGCTGCCCGCTTAGACAGCTTATTTTGTCGGGTGAGGGCAACGGAGATTCTGCTGTTGCTGTGCTTGGCATGGTAATGGGAGCGGCACTTGTACATAACTTTGGTCTTGCAGGTAACCCCAACGCACTAAACGAAGCAAAAGAGCTTGTGGTCGGCGGAATATCAACTGCGGGGAAGACGGCGGTAATTATCGGTCTAGTTGTGTTTCTAGCGGTGTCATTAATTAATTTGCCAAAGGAGAAAAAACAATGATTGATACAAGAGGGTTTTCATGCCCGATGCCGGTTGTTATGGTTCAAAAGGCTATCAAGACCGACTCGCCCTCCACATTGGAGGTACTGGTTGATAACGAGTGCTCTACAGAAAACGTTACGCGCTTTGCCGAAAGCTGCGGGTATACAGTGGCAGTAACAAAAGAGGGCGGCGACAGCCGTATGGTTTTAAAAAAGTGATGGCACAGTATATTGCAACCTTTCATACTCACCTTGCCGCTTTGTGTACAGACCGCACTTTGCGGGCAATAGGCGTAACTACGCAAATGACACCTGTACCGCGCAAGCTAAGCTCATCTTGCGGTACTTGTGTGCGCTATGCGGCAGAGGACGCACATCTTGATAAAATGGATACAGATGTAGAGAGTGTGTATAGCCTTAGTGCTTCTGATGAATATGAGCTTCTCTATAAAAACGATTAGTAAATAATATTGTGCTAATCTGTTCGATATAAGCTTTTGTCCTTTTTACCGTCATATATGCGGAGATTGGTCAAGCGTTTTTTACACTGTCACTTGGTATTGGTTCTATGGAATTTTTGGCAGCTTAAATATAATATACAGCACAAAAATAAAGGCATAGTCTTTGCACCAACGATATGTACAAATGACTATGCCATTGTTTTATTTTTTTACCTAAAGCATTATAAAGATGTTATAGCTTAGATAGCCGTCTGTATTTTTTTTGATGCTTTTACCCAGATAATAAGCGCTACGACTGCGGTTAGTGCGCCGGATATTGTGGCTGTTAGGAACACACCGTAAACACCCATAAATGAGGTCAATAAAAGCAAGCAGAGAATAGGAAATATAATTGCCCTGAACATCATAATAACCATAGATTCCTTTGGTTTATCCATTGCTGTTAAAAAAGCGCTTGTAACCATGTTAAACCATGTAAAAAGGTATGACGGAGCAAAAAGCAGCAGGGCTATAACAGTCATATTTATAATTTCATTATTGTTGTCCTTTGAAAATATGCTCACCAAAAACTCTGGGAATAACAGAATAAATGTCATACAAAGGACAGATAAAGCAGCGGTAAAGACACATGAAATTTTAAAGAACAAAAACATTCTTTTACTTTCTTTAGCGCCAAGATTATAGCTTACCGCAGGCTGTATAGAATCCAGTATGCCATACAAAATACTTATAAGTAAGGTGTCTATATACATAACTATGCCATGGCTGGCAATGGCAACAGCACCACCGAGGTTTAGCAAAATTACGTTTATAACAGTAGCAATAAAAGAGCCTGCAATGCTGCTGAAAAATTCCGACGCTCCATTGTGAATTATGCCGATGACCTCGTGCAGTGAGATTTTAGGTTTTGAAAAATGTAAGGTTAGTTTGCCTGTAAAGAAGGGAGCAAAACAGAAAATCACGCCCAAAAACATACTTATTACCGATGATATTGCTGAAAATTCAATTCCTAAGCCCAAATGTGCAATAAAAAACCAGTCCAGCGCTATATTTAGCACAGACACGATAATATTAAGCCACATACCATATTTTGCCTGTCCGCAGGCACGTAAAAAGTTGTCCATTGCAAACAGCGGCATTATAAAAGGGAAAGCTAATGTAAAAACTCTTGCATAGCTGTATGCCATTTCCGCAAGCATTTTATCTTTAATTAAAGAAAAAATAAGCGGCTTTATAAAAAACAAGCCCAAAACAGAAAACACAAAGCCCAGCCCTATAATCATAAGCACACTGGCAGAAAAAAGATGCTTGGCTTTTTCTATATTGCCTTCTCCCAATGCGGTAGATACCTTAACGGACGACCCAACGGCAATCATATCGGAAAGTGCAAAAATAATCATTGCGACAGGCATTATTAAGTTTACCGCCGCAAGCGCGTGCTCGCCTATAAACCGTCCAACAAAAATTCCGTCGGACATCATGTAAATTGATGAAAAAACCATGCTGAAAATACTGGGCAATGCAAGCCCCGCAAATACCTTTTTGACGGGAAGCGTAATAAATTGTTTTTCTGTCATAATTATAAAAAAGCCTTTCTGTTAAGTAGTTTTAATATCACTTCCTTCCAAACCGCCTTTGGCTCTATGGGAAGCTCGTAGAGTATAGCTTGGTCTATGCCTATTATAACCGTGTATAAAATTTGTGCGTTTAGCGTTGTGTCAAAATCCTTTGGTAAAGCACCTGACGTAACACCATGAAGCATACATTTAGTTAAAAAATCAGTAAAACTCCTATCGTTTGTCATTACAAAGTCTTTTAATGCGGGTATTCGTGTCGCTTGAATATCCACCTCGGCAAAAACCTTTCGTAAATCTTTATTTTTAAAATATGAATCTATAAATTCTTCGCCCATCAAAATAAGCTCTTGAAAGTAAGCCTCTGCGCTGATTTCATTTTTGAAAAGACCTGCTCTGTCATAATAATTGGTTTTGTAAAGTGTCTTTACCATTTGTAAAAAAATATCTTCTTTAGATTTAAAATAGTAATAAACAGAGGCTTTTTTTATGCCTATTATATCCGCGATTTGTCCTATAGAGGACTTATCATAACCTTTTTTGGCAACTAAAAGGTACATTGTTTCTATTATTTTTTCTTTTGTATTGTTGTCACTCATATAAAAAACACCCCCAAAAAACAATATTCTACCTATCGTTAGGTAGAATATTATCATACTGATTTAGTTTTGTCAAGCCCTTGAATTAATTATATAACAAAGGCGAAAGATAGCCTGAATAAATTTCCTTTGGTGAAAAACTTCTTCGTACGGTGTTCTTTGCCTGAATCACAGGATTTTCTCTCATTTGTCTGATGATGATTTGAATTGAGCTTTCGCCGTTTTGCGGCTGTGCCGGCAAAGCGTTTCCTCCAAAGTAATATAGGGCAGCTTGCAGCATCTGCCCTAGCTCGTAAAGTGCGGGTGTGCCGGAATGCATCACCAAAAAATTCCCCCGGCTTGCCGCCTCCAAAGCAACTAAGCCTTGTGTTTCCGCCAGACTTGGGAACACAAACAGATTGCTCAAGGAGAAAAGCTCCAAAACTGCCTTGTGAGGAATCCCTTGTTCAAAACCAAGCTCACTGGTAAAAAGAAATTCCTCCTCTGCAATACCGCTTCGCTGTAGCTCAAAGCGCATGAGGGAGCGAGAATTTTTATCCCCATAGGAATCGGCAAAAATGATGAGTACAGATTCTCCTGAAATTCTTTTTAGTTCTCCCGCAAAATGTGCAAGGAGATTGTGACCCTTGGAGGAAGCAGCCCTAGCAGGATAAACCATAATAAACTCCGGCTTGTAAAAATCTCGCACTGAAAATATCTGCTTCACCTCCTCGCTCATGCCATCAATCAAGTCAATAGCTGTTGGCACTACGGCTACTGCTCGCGGACAAATATCATACTGATTTGCCAGTAGTGAAATCATTGCTTGTGACGGGCAAACAAATGTGGTGTTTGGCATATCGCAGTACATGAAACGATAGGGTATCTCCTGTTCTTGATGCTCTCTGGGCACGGAGTGTGCAAAGGCTAAAAATCGGAGCTTCGGCAGACTTTTTTGCACCGCTCTGACTGCGGCATTGTGAACCAAATGAAGTCCCTGATACAAAATATCATGGAGTATGCAAAGGTCAACTTCACACAGTGCAGCTTCAAGATCCTTTGCCACAGCTTCGGCGAGTGTCCAAAAATCAGGGGACACATTTCCTTGATACCGTGTGTAGTCAGTCCACTGGGCACGCTTGCCGTTTAAGCTGTTTGTAATTTTAACCCATGCAATTCTGTCATCTGCAAATATTCCGGTGCGTTCTTCGTCCGGGCAATGCTCTGAAACCAGCATTGTCACCCTGTGCCCATTTTGTAGCAACATTTGAATTTGGTTTTTAACTGCACTCACCACGGAATAACTTTCATTTAAACCGTTAAACATCGTTAAAATTGCAATGTTCATCATTTCTCCCTTTCGTATCTTTACAATATGTAGCCGTAACAGCGATAATAGTATTTCACAAATTCCTAACTTGATGAATATAATATGTAGAGGGAATCGCCCCTAAGTAATCAAGATGAAGGAGGACTTCCTATGGGAGCACCATTTTATTTTTTTGGAGACAACGATGTATTTGTTTTGGGAAACCACAAGCAAACCGGCGGCTCCGCAGAAGGCTCGGTTTTTGTAGGCGGTACGGCCACATATAATAATTATACAATCGGCACAGCATTGCCAATTGTATACCCGCCAAATCCTAATCCGCGCCCAATATCCCTGTTTGTTCTTGGCGTCATGGACATAACGGGAGGAACAAACACGCAAAACTCGGCACTGAGTGCAGGTGATATTTTCAATCCTCCGGGAACGCTGATTCAGTACAGCATGACAAGTCTAGGCGGACTGACAGGGCAGCCGCTAAGCGATTCCAAGTGGACTTATTCCCTTGCAAATATCATCGGGTGGCTTCAGTGCGATTCCTATGGATGGGCATATTTGCCATCAAATGGCACAACGGCGATTAGCGGTACAACCGTAACCCTAACGGGCACAGACCCTGTACAGAATGTTTTTACAATCAGTGCCGACAATATAGAGTCAAGCGGCACACCGCTCAGCGCTGTCACCAATCTTAATTTGAATCTGCCTGCCGGCTCAACGGTTTTAATCAATGTATCGGGCAGCAGCACAGCACTGAATAATATTACAACTATCATCAATGGCGCAGCGCCGACAGTGGCACAGGCACAATATATTCTTTGGAATATGCCTACCATGACAGCCCTCACATTTAACAGCAATCTTTTCGGCAGTATTATGGCGCCCAATGCCAATGTGACTGCAACCGGTTTTGGTTCTCTGCGCGGCACCATGTTTACAAACAATTTAACAGGTACTCTGGTTACCAAATCTGCTATTTTTGCAGGCACCTTGCCCGATATCGGCAGCCCTTCATTAAGCTCAAGCTGCAGCTTTACCGGTAGCTCATCAACAACTACAACAACAACTACAACAACAACAACTACTACAACTACGACGACAACTACTACAACTACGACAAGCACCACAAGCACAACGACGACCACAACCTGCCCACCCGGACCCTACAGCCAGCAAATCAGCGACTTAATTGCATCGGTGGCACTGGAGGAGGCTGCAATTGCAAATATTCTTGGTGCCGAAGGTGCAAAAATTCAAAGTGCAATTGCAATGCGTGCAACAGCAGATGAGCTGCTAAAGCTAAATAAATCGGTGCGAAACATGGTTGATGCGCTTGGAACGTTAGAAACTATCTTACACGCAAAACTTAATTCCGTTAAATACGATGACTGCTGCTAAAACAAAAACAAAATATTTGTCCACGAAGCCCCCATAAGCGGTAAGCCGGGGGCTTCGTAGCTTTATTCCAAAAGAGGCGCCAACTGGTTTTCCCATATCCAGTTCGGGCTGTATTCCTGTCTGGTTTTCGTTTTGGCATACAGAACTCTGTCCTCTCGCATCAAGTCAATAATTTTCCTTGCGTGCTCTTCATAATACATTTTTTCAGATGGACTATAATTTTCATGGCTATCAAACCCAAAATTGCGTGCGTCCCACCGCATAAAATAGGCATGTAGACGTTTGCCAAGCTCCTCCAGTGCAGGAACAGCCTCGTTAAGCACCAAAAAATTGCCTTTAGATGCCGCCTCCAATACCGTCAACCCAAAGGATTCGGAAAACGAGGGACAAATAAACAGATTGGATAAGCCGAATAGCTGAAGGACGGCTTCTCTGGAAATTCCGTTTGGATAGCCTACATCGGAGGTAAACAGAATATGACCATCTAAGAGCCCGTGCATTTTCCCTTCAGCTTTTATTCTTGCCTTGTACAAATCTCTTGGTGTATCTATAGCTGGAAAATCGCAAAAAACAACAGATGTGCGTTGCTCCGTTATGCTTTGTATTGCTCCCGCAAGCGCTGCCACCTTTTCAAACCGTTTTCCGGTGGTTAGTCTACCGGGGAATACAATCAAAATATCGGGGGATAGAAGGCTCATTTTACTATGTATCTGCCTTACAGCTTCACAGTCACTCTCTAAAATGGGCAACGTATTATATACGGTTCTGCATTTTCCCTGCGGAACATGATACTGCTTTGCAAGGGCAGGAATGCCGGACAAGGTAGGATATGCAAAGAGCGTGTTCGGCATCGGTTCAAATCTTGCCGAAAATGGATAGATGGACTCTGGCGGGGGATTGACAGGCAAAGAGTGGGTGAACGCAATGAACTTCACATGCGCAAGCTTTTGCTGTGCCTTTCTGATGGCAATATTATGAACTAAATGCCAGCCTTGATAGAGAATATCGTGCATCATGCAAACATCTACATCTATCAGCTTGTCGGCAAAATCTTCCGCAATTATTTCGGTCTCTCGGTAAAAGCTTGCGTGTACCTCTCCGTTCGGTGACGAATAATCATGCCAATGTATTTGTTCTCCGTTTAGCCTGTTTGTGATTTTGACCCATTCCAGCCTTTCGTCGGCATAAACACCATACCGCTCTATGCTCGGGCAATCTTCGCTCACCAAAATTTTTACCGGAATATTTGCGGCAAGCAGCATGCTGATATGATCTGCCACGACATTTACCAGCGAATAAGTTGTGCTAAGCCCGCAAAACATGGTTAAGATAGCAACCTTCATTTGCAGCCTCCGTTTTGAGCCGATTTTATTTAGGCGCCGCTGCTTTGTCA
>JAVWJP010000020.1:0-37036 GCA_036638975.1 Hydrogenoanaerobacterium sp. | reverse complement strand
GGTATCTGGTGGAAAACAGCCATCCGGCGATTGTTTCAAGAGAGGTTTTTGAGAAGGTACAGGAAGTGTAGCTTTTGATTAGGCTAATAATACGAAGTTGACCTAGTAGTACGGTAAGGCAACACTGCGCAATTCGCAAGGTCAGTCAACACGTGAATTGGGAATATGGTATGCTGGTGCCTAAATAGCAATAATATGGAGTCAATATTAAGACGGGAGAAGTGTTAATGAACATTCAAATGTTATATTCTTTATATACAGATGCTGAAAAAGAGTTCCGAGATAATCCAGACTTTTTTATTGAGATGTATTATGATCCAAGAAGAAACATAAATTCTTTATTGACATCCTCCAAATTTATTGTGCTCGGAAGAAAGGGCACAGGGAAAACAGCGATGAAGCAGAAGCTCATTATAGATGCTCAGTCAGACCAATCGCTTGCTATTGATTTGTCCATAAATATAAGCGACTTTGATTATTTTTTAGCTCAAAAGGATGTCGATGAAAGTTTTCTTGCTAAAGCCTGGCAGTTGTTTATACTATCATATGCATATAGATGCTTAATCGAGGCTAAAGTTGTCTCGAAATATTCCTTAGACCCCAGTATAAAAGAAATGATGTTCTTGTCAAAAAAGAATTTGCTTAAAAAAATAGTTGATAGAATGACATTAAATGTAAGTTTTAAATCCAAACATATTGACGTTGAGTCTTCACTTACAAGCGATAAAAATGACGATAAAATAAACATTAATGAAGTTATTGATCAAATAGTTAAGTTAATTCAGAACAAAAGAAAACCGAACAAGTTGTACATCACCATTGACTCATTAGATTATTTTTTGGAACCATCTAAAGCGATTAGCAAAAAATATATTCTCTCATTAATCATTGCAGTTTCTAACCTTAATGAACGATTGTCAATTGGCCCACTCTTTTTAAAAACCATTTTATTTATTAGGGATGAAATGTTCTCTGAATTGGTTTTTCAAGATAAAAATAAATTAAAAATGGACTGCACTATTGAATTAAAATGGAATACAAGCCGCAACCCAGAAGAATCTGATATCTTTCAAATGTTGTATATGCGATTTTATTGTTCAGGGTATCGTGATGGAATTAAAAAACTTGCAATTGAATTAAATGATTATTTTATGTTAACAGGGTACGATTTTTATGATAGATTTCTTAACATTTCTTTAGGTCGTCCGCGGGATATATTACAATACTTGAAATTCTGTCAAATAATTGGCGATTCGAAAGTCCAGCTAACTGGAGACGATATAATAAAAATCGATCATAATTTTTCGGATATATATTTTATAGGGGAGGTAAAAGATGAGCTGACAGGGCATTTTGATGATGTTATTATTCAAGACTTGCAAACTATTCTTTATAAACTCCCTTTTGATAGGTTTTCATACAATACTTGGAGAGAAGTTATATTGCGACACAATGTAGACTTTAATGATAATTTAGCACTTAGTCTATTGCAAAAAATGTACGAATTTGGATTTGTGGGATTGATTAATCTTTCCCATGATCTTGATTACATTGCAAAGCGCGAAACCGAAACTCCAATTTTTTCTTACGAAAAAAATTACATTAAATTTCCAACAAAAACCGGCTTATCAACTTGTAATTTTTGTCTTCATAGAGGGATTAAAAAGGGGCTTTATGAGAAGTAAAGTGCTGGCACAAATAACCGCTACATAATTTTGTTTTTGTCAGTATATTATCCATAAATTATAATGGAGACAATTTCCCCTAAACTGCTCATTATTCATAAAATCAGTAGTTAGTTCCCGAATGTCCTGCATCTTTATTAACCAAACTTGACAAACTTAAAACCCCGCAAACCAGCCTGTAGAGCCGGTTCACGGGGTTTCTTTTCTTAAAAATAAAACTGTTTTTGCTAAAATTTAGCATTCTGTCAGTAGTGCGCTGGTAACGTGCATGGTGGTGTATGAGTGCTTACGTTATTTTTTAAACACTTGTTAAACAAATGCCTGTACAAAAGT
Source organism: Hydrogenoanaerobacterium sp. (assembly GCA_036638975.1). Taxonomy (GTDB): domain Bacteria; phylum Bacillota; class Clostridia; order Oscillospirales; family Ruminococcaceae; genus JAVWJP01. The sequence goes on along the minus strand of JAVWJP010000020.1, from coordinate 35,018 downwards.
CCAAAATTCAGGACTTCACGTTTTAAGGCATACATTTGCATCAAAGCTAATTAGAGAGGGCGTTGATATCAAAATAATATCAGAATTGTTAGGACATTCTAAGGTGAGCACAACGTATGATATTTATGCACACCTGCTAACATTATTGTTGCATGGAAAGTAAATGGAGAAAAAACATGGCTCACAAGTGCTTACATAAAGGAGGTTGAGAAGTATGGAAATTAAGGAATTTGACACAGTTGTGTTAAAAGACGGGCGAATGGCGGACATTATGGATGTAAGCTCCCCTGAAACTTACGTTGCCGACATAGGCAGCTCACCTAAGGACTGGGAAACAATATATATTACACCGGATATGATAGACCATATAGTACACACAGGAGATGGTCGTGTGCTAAATGACGAAAAGACATAAAAATGTTAAAAGCTCCCGCTTAGGGGGCTTTTAATTTTGTAAAAATAGCGTAGCAGATTTACTACTACGCTATCAAGTCTAACTTATTGGGGTCACTACAAATATGGCGTCTTTTTTTGCATATTATGGTTTAATTAGTGGCACAATAAACTATATTATATTTTTAAGAGGGTGCTGTTTTGTCAAACGAAAAAGAGCCTTTTTCACCTTATATTTCGGCAAAAGCTGTAATGCCGGAGCTTACTCCGACAGCTGTTGTGTTGGGTGTGGTTTTGTCTGTGGTTTTTGGTGCTGCAAATGCGTATTTGGGGCTGCGCGTAGGCATGACGGTGTCGGCATCAATACCTGCCGCAGTAATTTCTATGGGTGTGCTTCGCGTTATAATGAAAAAAGATTCTATTTTAGAAAACAACATGGTGCAGACTATAGGCTCCGCAGGTGAATCGGTGGCGGCAGGGGCGATTTTTACGCTGCCTGCCATGTTTATGTGGATGGAAGAATGGGGCATGGGTGCACCGTCTATGTCAGAGCTTTTTCTTATAGCGCTTGTCGGCGGCGTTTTGGGTATACTCTTTATGCTGCCCTTACGCCGCGCGCTTATAGTAGAGGAGCACGGCTTTTTGCCATACCCCGAGGGCACAGCCTGTGCCGAGGTGCTTTTAGCAGGCGAGCAGGGCGGCGGTAAGGCTGCTGTGGTGTTTGCGGGGCTTGGTGTTTCTGCGGTATATAAATTTATTGCCGATGGAATAAAGCTTTTCCCAAGCCAACTGCATTACGAAATAAAGCAGTATAAGGGTGCGGCTGTCGGCGCTGATATTTTGCCGGCGCTTGTGGGCGTAGGGTATATTTGCGGCGCACGTATAGCAAGCTATATGTTGGCGGGCGGAGTTGTGGGTTGGCTTGTGCTTATGCCGCTTATGTCACTTTTTGGCGGGTCTGCTGTGCTTTTCCCCGCCGAGGCACCCATAAACGGCATGGATTCTTTTACGCTTTGGGGTAATTATATACGTTATATAGGTGCGGGTGCAGTTGCGGCAGGCGGCATATTAAGCCTTATAAAGTCCTTGCCGCTTATAATAAAAACCTTCGCTTCTGCAATAGGCGGCTTGCGTAAACGAGGGGCAGACGGTGCTGCTTTGCGCACCGAAAAAGAAATCCCGCTCAAATATGTTTTGCCGGGCGTGCTTATAATAACGCTTGCAATATGGCTTTTGCCGGTCTTCCCCGTTCCGCTTGCGGGTGCTGTTATCATTGCGGTTTTCGGCTTCTTTTTTGCCACGGTTTCGGCGCGGCTGGTGGGGCTTGTAGGCAGCAGTAATAACCCTGTTTCGGGCATGGCTATCGCAACCTTGCTTATAGCAACCTTGCTTTTAAAGGCAACGGGTGTTGTCGGCAGGCAAGGTATGCTGGGCGCAATAGCAATAGGCTCTATAATTTGCATTGTGGCGGCAATAGCGGGGGATACCTCGCAGGATTTAAAAACCGGATATATTTTAGGTGCAACTCCGCAAAAGCAGCAGTACGGCGAGCTTATAGGTGTTACGTCGGCGGCGCTTGCTATAGGCGGAGTGCTGTATTTGTTAAATGCTGCGTGGGGCTATGGCTCGGCAAATTTACCCGCACCGCAGGCGGTTTTAATGAAGCTTGTGGTTGAGGGCGTAATGGGCGGTACTTTGCCGTGGGTAATGGTTGGTGCGGGTGCTGCTATAGCCGTTGCCGCCGAGATATTAGGCATACCTGTTTTACCATTTGCCGTGGGGCTGTACTTGCCCATACATTTAAGTGCGGGTATTATGGCGGGCGGTCTTGTGCGCTTGTTTATAGAAAAAGTTAAGTCTGTTACCGACGAAAAACGCAGTGAGGCATTAGAGCGCGGAGTGCTTTATACCTCCGGCATGATAGCGGGCGAGGGGCTTATGGGTATAGCACTGGCGGTGCTTGCAATAATACCTGCGGGCGGCGGCTATGCCTCTGTCGGTGAATATTTAGATGCTTCCGCACGAGGGACATCTCTGGGGTATTTAGGCTCTTTTGCGGCTTTTGCACTGCTCTTGACGGCGCTTTTAAAGGCTTCGCTTTTTTATAAAGAAAAACCGCAGTAGTATAATGATATATTAAAAAGTTAAGTAAATTTAAAAAATCAGCAGGTAAAGCAAGCAATATATTTTGTAATTAACGAGGTCTTATATGAAAAAAAAAGACGAAAATCTTTTAAATTATATTCCTGAGCTGACACCGCAGTGCAGGTGGCATGATGACGGCTGCACCGTAACAGTGGAGGTTTTAAACGCGGGTGTTTTTAACAGGCTTGCGCAGCTTTTTTTTAAAAAACCAAAAATAACGTTTGCAAAGCTAGATGTACTAGGTAGCTTTGTGTGGAAAAGCATTGACGGCGTGCGCAGTCTTATGCAGCTTGCAGAGGTGGTTTATGACGAGTTTGGCGATGATGCCGAACCGCTTTATGCGCGGCTTTCGGCTTTTTTTGCAATGCTTATACGCTATAGGCTTGTTGCATTTAAAGATGAAATTGGCGCTTGACCTTTTGAAGATATTCTAGTATATTTAATGTAAGCCAAAGTAAAAAACGCGGCGTAAACAAAAGGTGGGCAACACCTGCCCATAATGTAATAAAGCGCACGCCTTTTTTGGTGTGCATTTTTTTAATTTAGGAGGACTGAGAATGGAAGATTTGAAAACGCCACTGTACGATTGTCATGTAAAATACGGAGGCAAGATAGTGCCGTTTGCAGGGTATCTTTTGCCTGTGCAGTACGGCACTGGTGTCATTGCCGAGCATATGGCGGTGCGGCAAAGGGCGGGGCTTTTTGATGTTTCTCATATGGGAGAAGTTATATACAAGGGAAACGACGCCCTTGCAAATTTAAACGAGCTTCTTGTAAACGATTTTAACGGAATGTATGACGGACAAGTGCGTTACAGCCCTATGTGCAACGATAATGGCGGAGTTGTGGACGACCTTATCGTGTATCGCATAGATGAAATTACATACCTTGTGGTTGTAAATGCCGCAAACAGGCATAAAGATGTTGAGTGGATGAAAAAATATTTGACAGGCGATGTCGTTTTTACCGATATTTCTGACGGTGTTGCTCAGCTTGCGCTTCAGGGACCAAAAGCGCAGCAAATTTTAACAAGGCTTGCAAAAGATGAGGATATCCCAAAAAAATATTACAGCTTTGTAAAAGAGGGCACTGTTGCGGGTATAAAATGCTTAGTTTCAAAAACAGGCTACACCGGCGAGGACGGCTACGAGCTTTATTGTGCACCGTCTGACGCGTCTGCCTTGTGGGAGGCTTTACTTAGCGAGGGCAAGGCAGAGGGGCTTATTCCTTGCGGCTTGGGTGCGCGTGATACCTTGCGTTTGGAGGCATCTATGCCTCTTTACGGGCATGAGATGACTGATGAGATTACACCGGTTGAAGCAGGGCTGGGCTTTTTTGTTAAGATGCAAAAGCCCGGCTTTATAGGCAAGGAAGCACTGCTTAAAAAAGGCGATATAACAAAAAAGCGCGTGGGCTTAAAGGTGACGGGGCGCGGTATAGCGCGAGAGGAATGCCCTATATATATCGGTGACAAGCAGGTTGGCGTTGTTACCTCCGGCACACATTGCCCGTTTTTGGGCGGAGCCTTTGCAATGGGTATTTTGCCGACAGCTTTTTCCGAAGTCGGCACAGCGGTAGATATTGATGTTCGCGGGCGCCGTATAGCGGCAGAGGTTGTAAAGCTGCCATTTTACAAAAAAGCATAAGCAGTACCTATTAAAACAGTACATCTATAAATCAATAAATTTTAGGAGGATAAAATTATGAATATTCCAAAGGAGCTTCTTTATAGTAAATCTCACGAGTGGGTGCGTCTTGACGGCAATACGGCAGAAATCGGTCTTAGCGATTTTGCGCAGCAGCAGCTGGGCGACCTTGTTTTTGTAAATATGCCGCAGATAGGCGACATTGTAAGCATGGGCGAGCCATTTGCAGATGTTGAATCTGTTAAGGCTGTTTCTGACGTTTTCAGCCCTGTCAGCGGTACTGTATGTGCCGTAAATGACGCGCTTTTAAATACACCGGAGCTTATTAACGAAAGCCCGTACGATTCTTGGTTTATAAAGGTGGAGGATATTACCGCAAAGGAAGACTTATTAAGCCCCGAGCTTTATGAAGAATTTGCGCGTGAGGAGGAATAGTACTTGGGCAGTTATATTCCTTCGTCAAAAGACGAAAGAGCTGAGATGCTTGCGGCTGTCGGCTGTAAAAGCATAAACGAGCTCTTTGCAGATGTACCGGACAAGGTGTTGCTTAAAAAGCCGCTTAATTTACCTCACGGTCTTTCAGAAATAGAGGTTCGCCGTGCAGTTACCGATATCGCCGACAAAAACACAGTGTTTAAAACAATATTTCGCGGGGCCGGTGCATATAACCATTACATACCCGCCATTGTAAAAAGTGTTGCCGGAAAAGAAGAATTTCTTACGGCTTATACGCCATATCAAGCGGAGATAAGCCAGGGAATTTTGCAGTCGATATTTGAATATCAGACGATGATTTGTGAGCTTACAGGCATGGACGCTTCAAATGCCTCTGTTTATGACGGCGCTTCGGCGGCGGGCGAGGCAGTCGCAATGTGTAAGGAGCGCGGTAGGGTAAAAGCGTTTATATCTGCCACAACGCACCCCGATGTTATACAAACTGTGCAGACCTACTGCGACGGAGCAAACACCGAGCTTGTTGTAGTACCTGCAAAGGACGGTGCTACAGATATTGATGCGCTAAAAGCGCTTTTAGACGACAAAAGCTCGTGCTTTTTAGTTCAGCAGCCTAACTATTACGGCATACTTGAGGACACGCAGCTACTGGGCGAAGTGACACACGCCGCGGGTGCAAAATACATTATGAGCTGCAACCCCATGACACTTGCTGTGTTAAAAACCCCTGCCGAATACGGTGCCGACATTGCTGTGGGCGACGGACAGCCCTTTGGAATGCCACTTGCGTTTGGAGGACCTTACTTGGGCTATATGGCGGCAAAAAGCACTATGGTTCGCAAGCTTCCCGGGCGTATAGTGGGCGAAACCGCCGATATTGACGGAAAAAGAGCCTATGTGCTTACATTACAGGCGCGCGAGCAGCATATAAGACGCGAAAAGGCTTCAAGCAATATTTGTTCAAATCAGGCTCTTTGTGCGCTTACTGCGACGGTTTACCTTGCCGCAATGGGGCAGCAGGGGCTTTGCGAGGCGGCAGGGCAGTGCTGCTCTAAGGCGCATTACCTTGCGGCAGAGCTTGCAAAGGCGGGCTTTACGCAAAAATATAATAAAGAGTTTTTCCACGAATTTGTCACGGCTTCTCCAATAGCTGTAGATGCAGCTATTGATGCACTTGAGTCAAATGGTATCTTAGGCGGTTATCCGCTTAGCGGAGAGCTTGAGGGCTGTATTTTGTGGTGTGCGACCGAGCAGAATACAAAGGACGAAATTGATAAAACCGTGGCAATATTGAAGGAGGCGGCACATAAATGAAACTGCTTTTTGAAAAATCCAAACAGGGCAGGGGCTGTACCGTTTTGCCCACTTGCGATGTGCCGCAGTTTGTGCTCTCACAAGACAAAACAAGGGCACACGCTCCGCGCTTGCCACAGCTTGCTGAAACCGATATAAGCCGCCATTACACACAGCTTATGAAGCGCACACATGGTGTAAACGACGGCTTTTACCCGCTTGGCTCGTGCACCATGAAGTATAACCCGCGCATCAACGAAGAAATGGCTGCATTGCCGCAGTTTACTGCAATTCACCCCTTGCAGCCAAAGCACACTGTTCAGGGCTGCTTAGAGGTTCTTGCCAAGGCAGAAGAATATTTGTGCGAAATTACAGGTATGGACGCCATGACCTTTCAGCCGGGGGCGGGTGCACATGGCGAATACACAGGTATACTTCTTATAAAAGCTTATCATAAGGCGCGAAAAGACGCTAAACGCACAAAAATAATAGTACCCGATTCGGCGCATGGCACGAACCCCGCTTCGGCGAATATGGCGGGCTATACCGTTGTAAATATTCCGTCGCAGGCAGATGGCTGTGTGGATTTAAATGCGCTTCGCGCCGCTGTAGGCGAGGATACTGCCGGACTTATGCTTACTAACCCGAACACCGTGGGGCTTTTTGACAAAAACATTTTGGAAATTACAAAAATAGTGCACGATGCAGGCGGCTTGTGCTACTATGACGGTGCAAACCTAAATGCAGTTATGGGAATGGTGCGTCCGGGTGACATGGGCTTTGACGTAATACACCTTAATTTGCACAAGACCTTTTCAACTCCGCACGGCGGCGGCGGACCGGGCAGCGGCCCTGTTGGATGCAAGAGCTTTCTTATGCCATTTTTGCCGTCACCTCACTGGCACAAAGAGGGTGATGGTTACGCATTTGATGACAAAGCGCCACAGAGCATAGGGCGCGTAAAGGCTTTTTACGGCAATTTTCTTGTAGTTGTACGCGCGCTTACTTATATTCTTACACTTGGCTGCGAAGGAATACCCGAGGCTTCACAAAACGCTGTTTTGAACGCCAATTACATGATGAGCAGGCTCTCTGATTTATATGAAATGGCATATGATACGCGCTGTATGCACGAGTTTGTTATGTCACTTGAAGGGCTTAAAAAAGAATGCGGCGTTTCTGCCATGGATATTGCAAAGGGGCTTTTGGACAACGGCATACACCCGCCTACGATGTACTTCCCGCTTATAGTGCACGAGGCGCTTATGATAGAGCCGACAGAAACCGAAAGCCGCGAGACCTTAGACGAAGCTGCAGAGGTTTTCCGTGCACTTTATAAAACCGCAAAAGAAAACCCGCAGGCGCTGCACAACGCACCTGTAAGCACGCCTGTACGCCGTTTGGACGAGGTAGGTGCCGCCAGAAACCCGCGCCTTCATTTTGTTTTTGAGGAGTACTGAGTGAATAAGGAACTGTTTTATTGCATAAGTGAAAACACCATTCCTTACCGCAATCTAGCGCTTGAAGAATACCTTATGGAGAGTGTGCCTCAAGACACTGTTGTGCTTTATCTTTGGCAAAACAGGCATACAGTTGTGGCGGGGCGCAACCAAAACCCATGGCGCGAATGCCGCGTAGAACAGCTAAAAGCCGACGGAGGGTATTTTGTACGCAGACTTTCGGGCGGGGGCGCGGTTTTCCACGACCTTGGCAACCTTAACTTTACATTTTTGGCGCGTGACGCAAGCTACGATGTTGCACGGCAGCTGGAGGTTATTTTGCAGGCTGTGCGCGCTTTGGGTGTAGAAGCGCAAAAAAGCGGACGTAATGATATTATAGCTGACGGAAGAAAATTTTCCGGCAACGCATTTTACAAAAGCGGAGGTAGCTGCTATCATCATGGCACGCTTATGGTCAATGCCGATTTAAATATGCTCTCGAAATATCTCAACGCTTCGCCCGAAAAATTAAAATCGAACGGTGTTGCTTCGGTGCGCGCGCGTGTGGTAAACCTTTCAGGGCTTGCACCGGATATCACTGTAGAAACCCTAAAAAAAGCTCTGTTAGATGCTTTTGCAAAGGTTTATGGTGCTGTTGCGCTACCTGTAGACGAAGGTAAAATAGATTTTAAAAGAATAGATGAGCTGACCGAAAAATTCTCATCTTGGGAGTGGAACTTTGGCGCTAAAATAAACTTTAGCAAGGAGCTTTCCCGCCGTTTTGCTTGGGGTGAGCTTCAGCTTCAGCTTGCGGCAAAAAACGGAATTGTCACAGAGGCGGCTGTGTTCTCGGACGCCATAAATGGCGAGCTGATAGCAAAAGTACAGCCGCTGCTTTGCGGGGCGCGTTTTACAAAGGAATCGCTTTGCGATGCGCTTGAGCCTTTGTGCAAAACAGCCGAATCCGATGCGGAAAAAGAGATTACAGCGGATATTAAACGCCTTTTGCAAGAGGATTTATAAAACAAATGGAGGAAACCTTAATGTACCAAAAACAGCTTTTGGTTATCGGTGCAGGTCCAGGCGGGTATGTTGCGGCTATAAAGGCGGCACAGCTTGGGCTTTCTGTTGCCATAGCCGAAAACCGCGATGTCGGCGGCACTTGCCTTAACCGTGGGTGCATACCTACAAAAACCTTGCTTCATGCAGCACAGCTTTTTGCGGCGGCGCAAAGCTTTGAGGCAATAGGGCTGCACATAGAGGGGCTTTCTTACGATGTAAACAAGCTTTATGCGCGCAAGGACGAGGTTGTGGGGCAACTGCGCGGTGGTATAGAGCAGCTGCTGAAGGGTAATAAAATAGAGCTTCTCCGCGGCACTGCCGCCATTACCGCACCGCACTGCGCAACACTTACGAGCGGTGGAGAAACGCGTCAAATTACAGCTGAAAATATTATCATTGCTACAGGCTCTGTGCCGTCACGTCCACCTATAGAGGGGCTGGAGCTGCCAAATGTTCTTACAAGTGACGAGCTGCTTTTGCAGAGTGACAAGGTTTTTAAGCGCCTTGTCATCATAGGCGGCGGCGTTATAGGTGTGGAGTTTGCATCTGTTTTTGGTGCTTTGGGCTGCGAAATTACCATAATAGAGGCGCTTGACAGGTTGCTTCCTGCTATGGACAGAGAAATTTCGCAAAACCTGACGATGCTTTTAAAAAAGCGCGGAGCTTCGGTGCATATAGGCTCTAGGGTGCAAAAAATAGTGCAAAACGGCAGTGAGCTGTGCTGCGAATTTACCGAAAAAGAAGCAGCGCAAGCTGTGTATGCAGACGGAATTTTGGTGGCTATCGGTCGCCGTCCAAACACACAGGGGCTTTTTGAGGACGGCTTTACACTTAAAATGAACCGCTCTGCAATAGCTGTTGACGAGAACTGCCTTACAAGTGCCGAGGGAATATATGCAATCGGCGACGTGACAGTGGGTATACAGCTTGCACACTTTGCATCCGCACAGGGCATAATGGTTGCCGAGGCATTGGCGGGGCATAAACCAAATATCAATATGAATATAATACCCTCATGTATTTACACAAGCCCCGAGATTGCCTGTGTGGGAATTACCGCAGATGAAGCCAAAGAGCGGGGGATAGAAACAAAAACAGGTAAGGCTATTATGTCGGCAAACGGCAAAACTCTTATAGAAGGCGGAGGCAGAGGCTTTATAAAGCTTGTGTTTAGTGCAAAAGATGAGGTGCTTTTGGGTGCTCAGCTTATGTGCGAGCGCGCTACAGACATAATAAGCGAGCTGACAACTGCGGTGGTGCAGGGTCTTACTGCGCGGCAGCTTGCCGCTGTTGTGCGCCCTCACCCAACGTTTACAGAGGCTGTTACAGAGGCTGTTGACGATGCGCTTGGCGGTGCTATCCACGCGGCACCAAAAAGAAAACAGTAAAATAAAAGCGCACCGAACCAGCTTTAATAAGCATTTCGGTGCGCTTTTTAAATTAATGTGCAAAGAAAAATTATAACTAAATGGTTGTTATTTATAAGAAAATATTTTACTTTGCATCAATATAGCTGTAGAGTGTGTATTTTGATATTCCAAAATGCTGGCTTACCTTATCACCGCTTTTTGTTATAAGAAAAGCGCCCGTATTGTTTAAAAACTGTATGGCTTTTATTTTATCGTCCTTGTTCATAAGGGCCACAGGCTTGCCCACAAGCTTTACCGATTGCTCTATAAGCTCGTCCAAAAGCTCGTTTACATTTTGGGCTATGCGCTCAGGTTCTTTTGTGTCAGAGCTGGTTTCTATCAGTGACTTTAACGAATTATCTATCATCAAAAGCCCTGTTATGTCGTAGTTGATAGAGAAAATTCCAACTACCTCGTTTTTTTCGTCGCGAATATATATGGTGCTCGATTTTAATATTCTGCCATCGTGCGTTTTTGTAAGGTAGTTTAGGTGGTCGCAAAGCTTGTTCCTGTCGCCGTGCAGTGCCTCAAGCACGACAAGCGAAGGCCCGTCACCTGTTTTGCGTGAGGTTACATGACCGTTTTCTATTATAACTATAGAGCTTTCAGTGAAATTGTTGCTCAAATCATGCACTACAACCTCACAATTGTTGCCAAACTGCTGCGAAATGCCCTTTGCCAGGCGCTTTAAAAAGTCAAAGGTTAATCCTTGCATCATGTTTTCTGCCTCCATATGTGCGGCTTTTACGCCTTTTTCTATCCTTTCATCATATCAGAAAGAAAAAATAATGCAATAGTTTTATCATAAAAAAAATAATAACTAAAAAATATTTTTTAGTTTGTTAAATTTGCCTACGATTTCTTGCTTGATTTTTACTAAATTAGGTGGTAAAATGAAAAGTATAAAGAGCGTGTGCTAATATTCTGTGCAATTTGTATGTTTTGGGTAAAAGTCATACTAAGCGCATTCACCTTTAAAAAGATTAATATCGGCTGGAAAGTAGTGCTGTGCGCACGGGCTGAATGTTCTTAATTGGGCATTGGCACGGGGCGTTTTTTTATTATAATCGTAAATTACATATAACGAAGGGAGCAAACAAAAATGTTGCTTATTGGAAACGGCAGGCTTGTTACACGCGACGAAACCAACCCGTTTTTAGAAAACGGCGCGGTGCTTACAGATGGGGACAGCATTACCGAGATTGGCACTACCGCAGAGCTTTTGGCAAAGTACCCAAAGGCAGAGTTCATAGACGCGCACGGCGGCGTTATTATGCCGGGGCTTATCAACGCGCATAACCATATTTACAGCGCTTTTGCGCGCGGGCTTACCATAAAGGGGAACAATCCCAAAAATTTTATGGATATTCTAGAGGGGCTATGGTGGACACTTGACAGAAACTTAACCCTTGATGACACTGAATACAGCGCCAGAGCAACCTATATTGACAGCATTAAAAACGGTGTTACCACTGTTTTTGACCACCATGCCAGCTACGGCTCTACCGAGGGCAGCTTGCAGAGGATATCTGAAGTTGCAAAAGAGTACGGTGTTCGCACTTGCCTTTGCTACGAGGTTTCGGACAGAGATGGAGAAGAAAAAACAAAGGCTGCGGTTTTAGAGAACGAAGCATTTATAAATGCCGCCGCAAAAGATAAAAGCGATATGCAATACGGCATGATGGGAATGCACGCGGCGTTTACCCTTTCGGACAAAACTCTGCGCCTCTGCCGCGAGCACACACCAAAGGACGTCGGTTTTCATATACACGTTGCAGAGGGTATAGACGATGTTTACGATTCATTGGCAAAATATGGCAAGCGCATTGTAAACAGGCTCTATGACAACGATATTTTGGGCAGACGTACAATAGCCGGACATTGTATCCATATTACTCCCGCCGAAATGGATATTTTAAAGCAGACCGACACAATGGTTGTCCATAATCCTGAATCAAACATGGGCAATGCAGTAGGCTGTCCTGCTGTTTTAACAATGTTTGCAAAGGGTATTTTAATGGGACTTGGCACCGACGGCTACACAAATGATATGCTTGAATCCTACAAGGTTGCAAATATTTTACATAAGCACAACACCTGCAATCCAAACGCTTCGTGGGGAGAAATTCCTGTAATGCTCTTTAACAACAACGCCATTATTGCCAACCGTTACTTTAAAAAACAGCTTGGTGTTTTAAAAGCGGGTGCGGCGGCAGATATTATTATAACAGATTACGACCCGCTTACACCGATGAATGCCGGAAATATTAACGGACATACGCTGTTTGGCATGAACGGGCGCAGCGTTATTACAACAATTTGCGCGGGCAAGGTTCTTATGCGTGACAGAGCCCTTACCGAGATAGACGAACCGTCCGTTATGGCACATTGCCGCGAACAGGCAGCAGGGCTTGCAGACCGTATTAACGCCGGACGATGACAAAAAACGAGGAGGATATTTATGAGTGACCGTATGACGCCGATTCCCTTTGATAAGCTTATGAACCATATTTTAGCCGAGCATGGGGCAAGCGGAGAAATTTTTGGAGTACATCGCTGCTACACGGCAGAAAAAGGAAAAACCTTAAAGCTTTTTGGTGAGCAGATGGAAACCCCGTTTGGGCCTGCTGCCGGACCGCACACACAGCTTTCACAAAATATAATTGCAGCTTATTTTGCAGGCAGCCGTTTTTTTGAGCTTAAAACGGTGCAAACCTTAGACGGCGAAGATTTGCCGGTTGCAAAGCCCTGCATTAATGCCGAGGACGAGTGCTATAACGTAGAATGGTCTACCGAGCTGCGTGTACCTGAGGCATATGACGAATATGTAAAAGCATGGTTTGCGCTTAAGCTACTTGCAAAAGAGCTTTCGCTTGGTGATGCTGACGGCTTTATGTTTAACATGAGCGTGGGCTACGACTTAGAGGGCATTAAAAGCAAAAAAATAGACACCTTTATAGAGGGGCTTAAAGATGCCTCTCAAAGTAAGATATGGCAGGAATGCAATGCGTGGGCACTGGCGAATTTATCGCGCTTTAAAAAAGTGGACGCAGCTTTTGTCGGTGCTATTTCTCCAAAGGTGTGCACATCAATAACGCTTTCTACCCTGCACGGCTGTCCACCGCAGGAGATAGAGCGCATAGCCACTTACCTTATAACCGAAAAAGGGCTAAACACATACATAAAATGCAACCCCACACTTTTGGGTTACGAGTTTGCCCGTAAAACAATGGACGATATGGGTTACGATTACTTGGTGTTTGATGACCACCATTTTAATGATGACTTACATTTTGAAGATGCGGTGCCGATGATAGAACGTCTTCTTGCTTTAAGTGCAGAGCGCGGGCTTACCTTCGGCGTTAAGCTTACCAATACCTTCCCTGTAGGCATTGGCAGAGGCGAGCTTCCGGGCGAAGAGATGTATATGTCCGGCAGGTCGCTTTACCCGCTTACCTTAGAGGTCGCAAACAGGCTTACAAAAGCCTTTAAGGGCAAGCTGCGCATTTCATATTCCGGCGGTGCCGATATATTTAACATAGAAAATATATTCGCCTGCGGTATATGGCCCATTACCCTTGCAACAACTCTTTTAAAACCGGGCGGTTATCAGCGCCTATCACAAATGGCAGAGGCACTTGCCGCACACGAGTACAAACAGTTTGACGGCGTAAACGAAGCTTCTGTTGAGGCATTGGCACACAGCGCCTTAACCGACAGGCACAATATAAAAGCAATAAAGCCTTTGCCAAGCCGTAAAATGAGCAAAAAAGTTCCACTGACAGATTGCTTTACCGCACCGTGTCAGGACGGCTGCCCTATAGGACAGGATATTCCGGCATATATACGCCTTGCGGGCGAGGGTAAAAGCCTTGAAGCACTGCGTGTTATCACCGATAAAAACCCGCTTCCGTTTATAACAGGTACAATATGCCCGCATCATTGTGCAGATAAATGCACGCGCAGTTTTTACGATGAATCGGTAAAAATCCGTGCGGCTAAGCTGGAGGCTGCAAATAAAGGCTATTCTCAGCTTATGGCAGAGCTTAAACCAATTAACCATAAGGGTTCAAAAACAGCAATTATAGGCGGAGGACCGGCAGGTCTTGCAGCAGCTTATTTCTTAGGCAAGGCCGGCGTGCCGGTAACTGTTTTTGAAAAAAAGCAGAAGCTTGGCGGAATAGTAAGCCTTGTTATACCGGAGTTCCGCATAGCGTCAGATGCTATAGAAAAAGATGTGGCGCTTGTAAGAGCAATGGGCGGCGAGTTTATTATGGGCAGCGAGCAGTGCTCGGTAGAGCAGCTTAAAGCGCGCGGCTATAAGTATATACTTTTTGCAGTGGGTGCATGGAAGCACGGAGCTTTAAAGCTAGAAAGCGGAAAAGCTATAAATGTTCTGGAATTTTTAGAGCAGTACAAACTGGGCGAAGCCAAGCTTTCGCTTGGCAAAAACGTAGTAATAGTCGGCGGCGGCAACACAGCCATGGACGCTGCGCGTGCAGCTAAGCGTGTAAAGGGAGTAGAAAAGGTTTCTCTCGTTTACCGCCGTACAAAGCGGTATATGCCTGCCGATGAAGAGGAGCTTCAGCTTGCTATAGACGACGGAGTAGAGTTCCGCGAGTTGCTTTCGCCTATAGAGCTTAAAGACGGAGTTTTGCGCTGTTACAAAATGACACTTGGCGCACCCGATGCAAGCGGCAGACGCAGCCCGGTGCAGACGGAAGAAATAGAAGATGTAGCTGCGGACACAGTTATAGCGGCAGTCGGAGAAAAAGTTGATACCGAGCTGTTTACACAAAACGGAATAGCTGTAGATGAGCGCGGGCGCGTAACCGTAAACGAAAAAACTATGGAAACAAGTGTTAAAGGCGTGTTTGTTGCGGGCGACGCAAGGCGCGGAGCGGCTACAGTGGTAGAGGCTATAGCCGATGCCACACAGTTTGCACAGGCTGTTGCAAAGCTTGAAACAGGTTGCTATTCAGAACTAAACATTAGCCCAACACCTGCCTCGGCAATGATGAAAAAAGGCTTGCTCGAAGCAGAGCCAAACCAACACAAGCAGTGCGACCGCTGCCTTGAGTGTGCTACGGTATGCGAGTGCTGTGTGGACGTTTGTCCAAACCGTGCAAACCTAGCCATAGATGTAGGCACAAGCGATATGCCGCAGATTATTCACGTAGATGCTATGTGCAACGAATGCGGAAACTGCACCATTTTCTGTCCATATGACAGCTCGCCTTATAAAGAGAAATTTACATTGTTTGCAAACGAAAAAGATTTTGCAGACAGCACTAACGAGGGCTTTATGTGTGTTGACGGAGAAAAAAGCTTGTTTAAGGTGCGTCTTGACGGACAAATTGCCGATTATGTCGTTTCTGAGCCAAAGTGCGGCTTACCGTCAAATATATGCAAGCTGATAGCTACCGTTTATGTAGAATACAATTATCTTTTTTAAAACGGAGGGCACATTATGACAAGAATAATTAAAAATGGTACTGTCGTAACGCCTACCGACATATTTTCTGTCGATATACGGATAGAGAACGGCAAAATAGCCGAAATGGGCGCGGGTCTTGCAGAAAACGGAGCAGAGGTTTTTGATGCGAGCGGCTGCCTTGTCTTTGCGGGCTTTATAGATGCTCATACACATTTTGACATGAGCACCGCTACTGCCACAACTGCCGATAATTTTGCAAGCGGAACGCGTGCTGCGCTTGTCGGCGGTACTACAACGGTAGTCGATTTTGCTACGCAGGAAAAAGGCGAAACCCTTGCGCAGGCGCTGCAAAGCTGGCACAAAAAAGCGGACGGAAATTCATCGTGCAACTATGCGTTTCATATGGCAATAAGCGATTGGAACGAGCACACGTCAAAAGAGATTGATGACATGGTAAAGGCTGGTATAAGCTCTTTTAAGCTTTATTTAGCTTATGACAATTTACGTGTAACAGATGGAGAGCTTTACGAAATATTAAAGAGAGTTGGGGCAGTGCATGGGATAATTGGTGTGCATTGTGAAAACGGCGACCTTGTAAAAGAACTTACGGCAGAAATGCTGGCGGCGGGGGAAACCACCCCTGCCGCACATCCAAAGTCGCGCCCCGATTACGTTGAGGCAGAGGCTGTTTCTCGTTACCTGTACATTGCAAAGGCGGCGGGAGTCCCCACGCATATTGTGCATTTAAGCACGGCGCTAGGGCTTTCTGAGGTGCGAAAGGCAAGGGCTGCGGGGCAGAGCGTTTACGTAGAAACCTGTCCGCAATACCTCACTATGGACGAAAGCTGTTACAATTTGGACGGCTTTGAGAGCGCAAAGTATGTTTGCTCGCCACCGATACGCAAAAAAACGGACGAAGAAGCTTTGTGGGGTGCCATAAAAAACGGCGAGATACAAAGTATATCGACAGACCATTGCAGCTTTAACTTTAAGGATCAAAAGCAGCAGGGTAAGGACGATTTCAGCAAGATACCAAACGGAATGCCGGGTACAGAACATCGTCCCGCTGTTATGTATACAGCAGGTGTTGCGGCAGGGCGCATAAGTCCTCAGCAAATGGCATCGCTGCTAAGCGAAAATGCAGCGCGCCTTTTTGGAATGTACCCGCAAAAGGGTACAATAGCGGTTGGCAGTGATGCTGATATCGTTGTGTGGGACACAAGCTATAGGGGCAAAATAACTGCCGCAGATATGCAGCAAAATGTAGATTATACGCCATATGAGGGCATGGACATACAAGGGCGCGCGAAGCTTGTGTTTTTAAACGGAGAGCCTGTGGTGCAGGACGGTAAAATAACAAAAGAGCTTTGCGGCAAATATGTAAGCCGTCACCAAGCAGATTACTTCAACATAAAATAAGAAAAAAGCAACGAGTATATAAGGCTCGTTGCTTTTTTTGTATTTTTTTAAACTATACCGGCGCTGTGACAACGACGGTCTGTTCTTTTGGTGCTGTTTTTTCGCCTGTAATAATTTCTCTTAGACGACCTGGAAGCTCTTTCGCTTCTTCTGACGTAAGCCCCTGAGTTTCTACATAAGGCAGTATGGTAAGCTTAACCTCGGCGGGGTGTATAAAGCCGCCGTTTTGCTCCATTACCCTGTAAGAGCCGTCTATTCTAAGCGGAACAATTTTGACCTTTGTCTTTGTGGCAATTTTAAAAGCACCGGCTTTAAATTCTGCGGCTGCGGCACAGCGGCTACGCGTGCCCTCGGGGAAAACAATGATAGAATGTCCTTTTTTAATGTGAAGCACGGCGGTGTTAAGTGCCGCTATAGCTTGCCGCGGGTTTTTTCTGTCGATGAATACACAATTTAAAAGCTGCATCCAGTTGCGTATAAATGGTAGCTTTTGCAGCTCTTTTTTTGCTAAAATTCCGTTTGCGCGTGGCAGCGCCGTCAGAAGTATCGGAATATCAAAATTGCCTTGATGATTGCACACATAGACACAAGGCTCTGTCGGTATATTTTCAAGCCCAAAAACCTCAACCCTTACCCCCGCAAGGTGCAAAAGAGCATTTGCCCATGCTCGTGTGTTTTTTTGCGTAAGCGTGTCACATTCGTCAGCTTTGCCTTCGCCTTGCAGACGCTCGGCTTTTTTCATACTTGGTACTAGAAACAGAAGATACGCCCAAAAATATATAAACCAAATAAGTGTTCTCACAGCAGCAGCGCCTCCAGCTCAGAAACATCAGCCACAATATATTCTGCACCTGCTTCTTCAAGCTCAGGGCGTCCTTTGCCATAGCCGTAAAGTACGCCTACACAGGCAACGCCCTCTGCTTTTGCACCTGCCACATCATATTTTGTGTCGCCCACCATAAGCATATTTTTGCGCGGAATGTCAGAATGTTTTTTTAGTGCATACGCTATGACTTCGGCCTTGTCGGTGCGCTTCTCGTCCATTGTAGCACCTGTTATGTCGTCAAAGCAGTCAAGCATTTTGTTTTCTATAAGAATTTTCTCCGCAAAATATTCAGGCTTGCTGGTGGCAAGAAGTATAGTTTTACCTGCTGCTTTAAGATGACGCAGCATAGCTTCAATTCCATTATATGGGTGGCATTGCAGCAGCCCGCTTTTTTGGTAATATTCGCGGTAAAAGCCTATAGCCTTTGTAATGTCATCATCACTCAAATTAAAGTGAGCTTTAAACGATTCGCGTAAGGTAGGCCCTATAAACGGGTTTAGCGTGCTAAGGTCTGTTATTTCAATTCCAAAATGGGTAAGGGCATAGGCAACACCCTTAGTAATTCCCTCACCTGTGTCAAAAACCGTTCCGTCAAAATCGAACAGTATAAGCTGTGTGTCCTTCATAAAATGCAACTCCTACATAAAAACTAATAATATTAACCAAATATATTACTATTATAACAGTCTTTTTGACACAATACAATCTGTTAATACATATGTCATAAAGCTGTATATTTTCATTGACATTTTGCGCTGTTTAAAATATAATAGAGGTTATGATGTCAATGGGGAAGTATAAAAATAGTGGAGGTTTACACATGAAAAAAATTGGCAAACCGGTGTTTTTCATAGTAGTATTGTTTATTGCCCTCCTTACTTATGCTACATTTTATGGCATAAGTTCAACCTTTGGTGATAAAACAACTACTTATATCAAGGGTGCGGGCGATATTCGATGGGGCATTGATATTAGGGGTGGCGTAGACGTTACGTTTAGCCCGCCTGACGATTTTGACGCCACAAATGAGCAAATGTCCTCGGCGGAATCGGTAATCAAGCTTAGGCTGCTGTCGCTTAACATTACGGATTCTGAAGTATATACAGACTTTAACAAGGACAGAATCATAGTTCGCTTTCCGTGGAAGCAGGACGAAACAAACTTTGACCCTGAGGCGGCTATAGCAGAGCTTGGCGCAACCGCAATGCTCACATTCCGCGAGGGCATCAATGTAGACGCAGAGGGTAAGCCCACGGGTGTTACAAAGGATAATATAATACTACAGGGCAACGACATAAAGTCTGCATATGTGTCTGTCCAACACGACAATAATAAGCCTGTTGTGTCGCTGGAGCTTAACAGCAGCGGCATAGAGAAATTTTCAAATGCTACAGGAAAGCTAATGTCGCAGGAGTATCCAAACAATGTAATTTCAATATGGATGGACGATACTGTAATATCATATCCTACGGTAAACGCACAAATAACCGGCGGAGAAGCTATCATTGAGGGCAGCTTTACTACCGAAGATGCAAAAGCCTTGGCAGATAAAATAAATGCCGGTGCTTTGCCGTTCAAGCTTAAAACCGAAAACTTTAACACGCTTTCTCCTACACTGGGCATGGGCGCAAAAGATGCCATGGTCTTTGCGGGAATCATTGCGTTTATAGTTGTGTGTCTGCTTATGATAGTTTTCTATCGCTTACCGGGCTTTGTGGCGTGTATAGCGCTTGTGGCACAGGTAACCGGTATAGTCGCTTCAACAACCGGCTTTTTCCCAACCATACCAAGCTTTACGCTTACTCTGCCGGGTATAGCGGGTATCATATTAAGTATAGGCATGGGCGTTGATGCAAACGTTATAACAAACGAGCGCATTAAAGAGGAGCTTGCAGCGGGGCGTTCGCTTGACGGCGCTATTGCAAACGGCTTTGAAAAAGGCTGGAGCGCAATTTTTGACGGCAATATAACCGTTATATTTGTGGCTGTTGTGCTAATGGGTGCCTTTGGTGCACCGGGCACAGTGTTTGCAAAGCTTTTAAGCCCTGTGTTTGGCTTCTTTGGTCCTTCTACTGCCGGTTCTATATACTCCTTCGGCTACACGCTGCTTGTGGGTATAATTATGAACTTCTTCTGCGGAGTGCTGCTGTCAAGGCTTATGCTTCGCTCGGTTTCGCAGTTTAAGGCTTTCCGCAATACATGGCTTTACGGAGGTGCAAAACAATGATAGATTTTTGTGGTAAACGCAAGATATTCTTTACAATCTCCATAGTCATTATGGCGTGTGCTATACTTTCGACCTTTGTTTTTGGTATACAGCTTGATATTCAGTTTAAGGGCGGTTCTATCATCACTTACTCCCATACCGGAGAAATTGACAAATCGACGGCACAGTCCTTTATAGAAAAAACAATAGGCGATAATGTCACTGTGCAAGAGGCTAAGGACGTTACTACAGGCAATACAAATATGGTGGTTTCGCTTACAGCTTCAAAAAGCCTTTCGTCAGAAAAACAGCAGCAGCTTACAAATGCCTTGCAGGCGGAATACCCGCAGCAAAACATAAATATACTGCAAATTAACAATGTAGACCCAACCATAGGCAAAGAGTTTTTTGCAAAGTGCCTTGTTGCACTTGTGCTTTCATCAATTCTTATGATAATTTATATAGCTATCAGGTTCCGCAAGATAGGCGGTTGGTCGGCGGGTGTTATGTGTATGCTGGCACTTCTCCACGATTCTATTGTGGTTTATGCTACATTCATTATTTGCCGCATTCCGCTTAACGAAAACTTCATAGCTGTAGTTATAACTATTATAGGTTATTCGCTTAATGCAACAATAGTAATTTACGACAGAATACGCGAAAACAAAGGCATTTTGGGCAAGACAGTTCCGCTTGCAGAGCTTGTTACAACAAGTGTAAACCAGTCAATGGGGCGTACTGTTATGACAAGTGTGGCTACTATATCTGCTATGGCTATAGTTTGCATAGTCGGCAAGGTTTATAATCTCGATTCTATCCTGTCATTTGCTTTCCCTCTTACAATGGGTATGATTTCGGGCTTGTATTCGTCGGTATGTATAGCACCGGCATTATGGACAACATGGCAGGAATACGTCGCAAATAAAAATGCACCTGCAAAAAGCAGCAAAAAGAAGAAATAATAGCCTGTGTGCGCTTTAAAGCAAGAGCCGATGTTTTACGTCGGCTCTTAGTTTTTAAAGTGCTGTGTAGCAAGGTAAATAATTTAGAGAATATATAATATTTTAAGGGGCGGTACAATGGAAACTACAGAATCTGCGGAGATTATAAATTATAAAGAAAAGTTTTTAGACTATTACAGGCAGAATATTAAACGCGAGGGCAGCGAAAAGCTTTTAGAGTGGCTGCTTAAAACCGATTTTTTTACTGCACCTGCCAGTACAAAATTCCACTGCGCCTGCGAAGGCGGGCTTGTGCAGCACAGCGTAAATGTGTATGAGGTTATGATGGAAAAGCACTTTACAGAGGGTGAGGACAATGCCGAAAGCTTTGCTATATGTGCGCTTTTACACGATTTATGCAAGGCTCAATTTTACAAGGTTGCAACTCGAAATGTTAAAAACGAAAAAACCAACCAGTGGGAAAAAGCTGCCTATTACACTATAGATGATATTTTCCCGTATGGTCACGGAGAAAAAAGCGTGTTTCTTATCGAGCGTTTTATGCGTCTTAGTACTGCCGAGGCAATGGCTGTGCGCTGGCACATGGGCGGCTTTGATGACACTGCAAAGTCGGGCGGGTATGCTATAAGCCAGGCGTACGACAAATACCCAATGGCTGTTAAGCTTCATATGTCAGATATAGATGCGACGTACCTGCGCGAACACGGAACCTCAAAAGCAAGATAAAAGCGCCCCCGCAATGAACTGAAAAAGCTCATTGCGGGGGCAGTTTTGTGTAGCTGCAATAATTTTACCTATTTAAACACTCAATTATCATTATTTTACTGCTATTGCTTCAATCTCGAACAAAGCGCCCTTTGGAAGTGCGGCTGCCTGCACGCAAGACCTTGCAGGGCAATTGCCTGTAAAAAAGTTAGCATAAATTGCGTTTATTGTTGCAAAATCGCCCATGTTTGCCAAAAACACGGTGGTTTTTGTTACGTCGCCAAAGCCCATGTTTGCAGCCGAAAGCACTTCTCCAAGGTTTTTAAGCGCCTGCTCTGCCTGTGCCGCTACGCCCTCCGGCAATGTACCTGTTGCAGGGTCCAGCCCCATTTGTCCCGAGGTGTAAAGTGTGTTACCCGCTAAAATTGCATGGGAATATGGACCGACCGCTGCGGGTGCGTTTTGTGCTGCTATTACTTTGTTTGACATATTTTTTGCCTCCTGTTTTTTATTTATTTTGAAACTCTTGTTCGCAATAAATGCAACGGTAAACACCGTTTTCAGCGTCCGAAAGTTTAAAACAATGGTTAAGCCCTTGCTCTATAGATGTGATACAACGAGGGTTTTTGCATTTTATAACGTTAGTTACCTGTGTAGGTAAGCTCAGCTTCTTTTTTTCTATAAGCCCGCCCTCGTTTATAATATTTACCGTAATATTTGGGTCCATAAAGCCTAAAACATCTAGGTTTATGTCAATATTATCGTCAATTTTGATGATATCCTTGCGCCCCATTTTGCGGCTTTTCGCATTTTTGATAATGGCTACACTGCAATCAAGCCTGTCCAAGTTAAGATATTTGTAAATGTCCATTGCTTTTCCGGCACAAATATGGTCTATAACCACGCCTTTATTAAGGCTGTCAACATTAAGCATTATCTTTAACCTCCAAACCTAAAAGCTTTACGATAAGCGCCATTCTAACATAAACCCCATATTGCGCCTGTTTAAAGTAGGCCGCACGCGGGTCGCTGTCAACCTCGGGCGATATCTCATTTACACGCGGTAGCGGGTGCAGGACGTACATATCCTTGCGGGCGAGGTTCATCTTTTGAGTGTCTAAAATGAAGCTGTCTTTTAATCGAACGTAGTCTTCTTCGTTAAAAAAGCGCTCGCGCTGAACACGCGTCATATAAAGAATATCAAGCTCAGGCATGACTTCCTCCATTTTTAAAACCTCTGTAAATGGGATATTTCCTGCCTTTAAAACTCCGTCACGGATATAATCAGGGATACGCAGCTCCTCAGGGGCTATCAGTACAAAATGTATTCCGCTGTAGCGCGCCAATGATTTTATGAGCGAGTGCACAGTGCGCCCGAATTTTAAATCTCCGCAAAGCCCTATGGTTAAATTATCCAGTCTGCCTTTTAAAGAGCGTATGGTTAAAAGGTCGGTCAATGTCTGCGTTGGGTGCTGGTGTCCACCGTCGCCCGCGTTTATTACGGGTATGCCGGAGTATTGCGAGGCAACCTTAGGCGCACCCTCTTTCGGGTGCCGCATGGCGCAGATATCGGCATAACAAGAGATTACTCGTATGGTATCCGCAACGCTTTCTCCCTTTGATGCCGATGAGGAATCTGCCGACGAAAAACCAAGTACACTGCCGCCTAGGTTCAGCATTGCTGCCTCAAAGCTAAGGCGAGTGCGTGTGCTGGGCTCGTAAAAAAGTGTAGCCAGTTTTTTGTGGTGACAAACCTCAGCGTATTTTTGCGGGTTTGCCGCAATATCATCTGCCATGTTTAAAAGCTCGGTTATTTCGTCCACGGTTAAATCAAGCGGGTCTATAATGTGCTTCATATGTTACCTCCGTGTAATTTTATGTGGTATATCCGCTAATTATTATAACACATTTTTTAGGTAAATCATATTATAGAAGTAATAAATTCAAATTGTTACGTTTAACCTATAGCTTTTAGCGACACCGCAAGCCTGCTCAGCCTGCGGTGTCGCGTGTTTTAAGGTAATATTATTTTTTTCTGCTGTACGGTGTGTTTTCAAGCGGAAGCTTTGTACGAAAATTTCCATCATAATTATAATAGGCAAGCTGTACGGCAGGAGGCGTGGGAATAGAGCATATTTCGCCTATACCCTTTGCACCGTAAGCCAATTTTTCTTTGCTTTTTTCTACAATTATTGCTTTAATCGGGGGCACCTGTGTTGCCTTAAAAAGCCCAAGTGTGCCAAATTTTGCTGTCGGAACGCCTTCTTTAAGCGGAAAATCCTCGGTAAGGGCATAGCCAAGGCTCATTACAACACCGCCCTCAATTTGTCCCTCTACGTTCACCGGGTTTATGGCTGCACCTACATCGTGCGCGGCAAGTACACAGCTAAGCTTTCCGTTTTCGTCAAGGTCTACAACATGGGTGGCATAGCCATAAGCAACATGGCTTACAGGATGCGGTTTATCAGAGCCCATTTTGTCTGTTTCGCTCGAGTACTCGCCCTTAAATTCTTGCTCATTTAGGCTTTCAAGGCTTGCTGTGCCCAAAGCGTCGCGCAGGGCAAGCGATGCTCTGCGTGTAGCTTCGCCCGTAAACACTGTTTGGCGCGAGGCGGTTGTGTTGCCCGAGTTAGGTGCTTTTGAGGTGTCCGGTTCGCAATAGACAACTTTTTCAGGCGGGAGCTTTAGTGTTGTGCAAACCATTTGTGTCATAACAGTGCCAAGCCCTTGCCCTATGCAGGCAGCGCTGGAATAGATATGCACCTTGCCATCTTCTACAACAAGGCGGCAGCGTCCGACGTCAGGTATGCCAACGCCTAATCCGCTGTTTTTTATGGCACAGGCTATACCCGCTTTTGGGTGCTCGTCCATGTATGATTTTACTGCCTCCAGAGTTTCTGCAAGCGCTGTGGAGTCATCTGCAATCTGTCCGTTTGGCAGGGTTTCTCCGGGACGAATTGCATTGCGGTAGCGCATTTCCCAAGGCGAAATGCCAACTTTTTCGGCAAGAAGGTTTAAGTTGCATTCGGTAGCAAAGCAGCTTTGTGTTACGCCAAAGCCCCTAAAAGCACCGGCTGGCGGGTTGTTTGTATAGTAAGCGCGTCCCTCAATGTCTATGTCTTGATAATTGTATGGTCCTGCTGCGTGTGTGCAGGCTCTTTGCAAAACAGGTCCGCCAAGCGAAGCATAAGCGCCTGTATCAGATATTATAGTTGCTTTCATCGCTGTAAGCTTTCCGTTTTCATCGCAGGCTGTTGTAAATTCCATCTCCATCGGGTGACGTTTTGGGTGCACCAAAATGCTCTCCTTGCGTGTAAGGGCAAATTTTACAGGCTTTTGCGACTTAAATGCAAGAAGCGCCGCATAATGCTGTACGCTCATGTCCTCTTTGCCGCCAAAGCCGCCGCCCACCATTTTAGCAATGACACGAACTTTTTCTTCCGGCAGCCCCAGTGCTTCGGCACATTCGCGCCTTGTTTGGTATATGCCTTGGTCGCCGCAATACACTAAAATACCATCATTATCCGGCATTGCTACAGCAGTTTCCGGCTCTAAAAATGCGTGGTCTGTAAATGGGGTTGAGTATTTTGTCGTCACCACATATTTTGAGGCTTTAATTCTTGCATCGGCATCACCGCGTTTAAGATGCTCGTCCGCCAAAAGGTTGCCGCCCTCGTGTACCTTAGGTGCACCCTCTGCCATAGCCTCTGTCGGCGAAAGCACAGGCGTTAAAACCTCGTATTCGACCTTTACAAGCGAGCGCGCTTCTTCAAGCACCTCGCGGCTCTCCGCTGCAACAAGTACTATTGCATCGCCGGCGAAGTGTGTAATTTTGCCCTCAGGAATAAGTACATCGTAGTCTTTTTTAAGATGTCCGACTTTTTGGTTGCCGGGTAAATCGGAGGCAGTCATAACGGCAGCAACGCCCTTTAAGGCTTTTGCGGCAGATACATCTATGCTTAAAACCTTAGCGCGTGCGTGCCCGCTGCGCACAGCTCCGCCGTAAAGCATACCCTCGGGGTAAAGGTCGTCGGCATATTCTGCTGTACCCAGTGCTTTAGCCGCAGCGTCCACACGGTGCAGGTTTTCGCCTATAATTCCGGTAAAGTCGTGATGCGGCACTTCGGAGTTTTCTTTAAATATGCTTGCCGCTAAAAGTATGGCATCTTCTATTTTTTTGTAGCCCGTGCAGCGGCATATGTTATTTTTTATAGCTTCTTTAACATCTGCCCTCGTTGGTGAAAGGTTTACATCTAAAAGTGCTTTTGCACTTATAACCATACCGGGCGTGCAAAAACCGCATTGTACTGCACCTGCGTGTGAAAACGCATAGCCATATACATCTTTTTCGCGCTCTGTAAGCCCTTCGGCAGTGATGATGCTTTTGCCCTCCACGCGCGCGGTCGTTAAGATGCAGGCTTTTGTTGCCTTGCCATCAACCAGTACCATACACGTTCCGCAGGCGCCCTCAGAGCAGCCGTTTTTTACCGACGTCAAGTTAAGGCTGTCACGTAAAAAATATATCAGCTTTTCATCTTTTAAAGCCTCTGCGGGCTCACCGTTTACTATAAACTTTGACATAACCGTACCTCGTTTCTTTTTTTAGCCATTAAAGCCGAGTTTTAAATTCTACTAAATGTAGCGAAGTATGACTTTGCTGCGTTTTGTATAGATTTTAAGAAATATCGGCAATATTTGATGTTACTATTAAATAGTTTAACATACTAAATAATAAAAATCAAGACATCAAATTGCCAAAACAAGGGCATTTTAAAAATTTTTTTAGCAAATCTAAAAATTTTTTAGAAAAACTATTGATTTATAGTTTATTTGTGTTATGATAAAAGCAATAAAGGTATAAAAACGCGGCATCTGCCGTTAGAGTTGTAGGAGGAAAAGCCAATGGACAGAATAAAATGGGTGGCAAACAAAATGCCCAAAACCGGCGACGCAGAGCTTAAAGTGATGGCGCTTAGCGAGGTTGAAAAGGCGCGTGCATTTCACAAAAGCTTTCCGCAATACACAGTAACACCGCTTGCAGGTCTTAGCGGTATGGCAAAGCATTTGGGTGTTGACAGTTTTTTTGTAAAAGATGAGTCGTATAGATTTGGACTTAACGCTTTTAAAGTACTTGGCGGCTCTTTTGCTATGGCAAAGTATATTGCCAAAGAGCTGGGACGAGATGTTTCGGAAATTACATACGATTATTTAACTTCGTCTAAGCTTAAAGAGGAGTTTGGACAGGCAACCTTCTTTACAGCCACAGACGGCAACCATGGACGCGGAGTTGCATGGGCTGCCAACAAGCTGGGTCAGAAGTCTGTCGTGCTTATGCCAAAGGGCTCTACCAAAACCCGTTTTGACAATATTGCCAAAGAGGGCGCAGATGTAACTATAGAAGAAGTAAACTATGACGAGTGTGTACGTATGGCAAATGCCCTTGCAAACAAAACAGAGCATGGCGTTATGGTGCAAGACACAGCATGGGACGGCTACGAGGAGATTCCCGCATGGATAATGGAAGGCTACGGAACAATGGCAATGGAGGCCTACGAGCAGCTTAAAGCCGCAGGAGTAGAACGCCCGACTCATATATTTGTACAGGCGGGTGTTGGCTCGTTGGCAGGTGCTGTGCAGGGCTTTTTTGCAAATATGTTCCCCGACAATTGCCCTACAACAGTTATTATGGAAGCGGAAATTGCAGCTTGTCTTTATAAATCGGCAGCGGCAGAGGACGGTAAAATACGTTTTGCCGAGGGCGATTTGCAGACTATTATGGCAGGTCTTGCCTGTGGCGAGCCAAACACAATTTCTTGGGATATACTAAAGAACCACAGCAGCTTCTTTGTTTCGTGCCCCGATTGGGTTGCGGCAAAAGGCATGAGAATGCTTGGTGCACCCGTTAAGGGCGACCCGCAGGTTGTTTCCGGCGAGAGCGGCGCGGTTGGCATGGGTCTTGTTGCAAGCCTTATGGAAAACGACGAATACAAAGATTTGCGCGAGGCTTTAAAGCTCGATAAAAACTCAAAAATCATTATGTTCTCAACCGAGGGTGACACCGACCCCGAAAACTACAAGCGCATAGTTTGGAATGGCGCACACGAGTCACTATAACATTGTTTTAGCTATTATCTCGCCTTTGGCGGGTAAATAATAAGGCTCAGAAATCAATATAAAAAAAGAAGGAGAGATTTTATTATGGATTTTGCAAAAATTAAAGAAGCGGCACAGGGCTACGAAGCTGCAATGACAAAGTTCCTGCGCGAACTTGTTGCTATTAAAGGCGAGAGCGCAGGCGAGGAAGGTCACATTAAGCGTATAGAGCAAGAGATGAAAGCAGTTGGCTTTGACAAAGTGGTTATAGACAAAATGGGTAACATTTTGGGTTACATGGGTACAGGTAAAACCCTTATAGGCTTTGATGCACATATTGACACAGTTGGTATAGGCAACCTTGCTAACTGGACATTTGACCCATACAAGGGCTACGAAAACGAAACCGAAATAGGCGGCCGCGGCACCTCTGACCAAATGGGCGGTATAGTTTCGGGCGTATACGGCGCAAAGATAATGAAAGATTTAAACTTACTTACAGATAAATATACAGTGCTCGTAACAGGTACTGTTCAAGAGGAAGACTGCGACGGTCTTTGCTGGCAGTACATAATCAAAGAGGACAATGTTCGCCCTGCTTTCGTTGTAAGCACAGAGCCTACAGACGGTGGTATCTATCGCGGACAGCGCGGACGTATGGAAATTCGCATTGACGTAAAAGGCGTTTCATGCCATGGCTCTGCACCGGAGCGCGGCGACAATGCTATTTACAAGATGGCTGATATTTTGCAGAACGTGCGCGATTTGAACGAGAACGATGCGGCTGACAGCAAAGAGATAAAAGGTCTTGTAAAAATGCTTGATGAAAAATATAACAAAGAGTGGCAAGAAGCACGCTTCTTAGGACGCGGCACAGTTACCACCTCTGAGATATTCTTTACTTCACCCTCACGCTGTGCAGTAGCAGATTCTTGTGCGGTTTCTCTTGACAGACGTATGACAGCCGGCGAAACATGGGAAAGCTGCCTTGAAGAAATTCGTAATTTACCTGCCTGCAAAAAATACGGCGCCGAGGTTACAATGTACAATTACGACCGTCCGTCTTGGACAGGGCTTTCTTATCCTATCGAGTGCTACTTCCCAACATGGGTTCTTCCGCAGGACCACAAGGTTACAGAGTCGCTTAAAAAAGCTTACAATGACTTGTACGGCGACGTTCGCTTGTCAAACCCCGTAACAGAGGCTGCACGTACAGGACGCCCGCTTGTAGACAAATGGACATTCTCAACAAACGGCGTTAGCATAATGGGACGCAACGGTATTCCTTGCATAGGCTTCGGCCCGGGTGCAGAGGCACAGGCACACGCACCAAACGAGAAAACATGGAAAGAAGACCTTGTACGCTGCGCCGCTGTTTATGCTGCATTGCCTACAATTTACTGCGAATAATTCCATAAAAAACACAAATACAAAATTATAATTTAAGCCATAGAGCTTATCTTAATATTAAAAGGGAGAAAAAATATGAGCGGATTAAACAAATACATTGAAACCTTAAACAAACTTGATTTCTCAAAGATGTACGAGAGCGATTTCATCTTGACATGGGAGAAAACCCGTGACGAACTTGAGGCAGTGTTCAACGTTGCCGATGCCCTGCGTTATCTGCGCGAAAACAATATCAGCACAAAAATCTTTGACAGCGGGCTTGGTATTTCACTTTTCCGCGACAACTCCACCCGTACACGCTTTAGCTTTGCTTCTGCCTGCAACCTTTTAGGTCTTGAGGTTCAAGATCTTGACGAAGGAAAATCTCAGGTAGCACACGGCGAAACAGTGCGCGAAACCGCCAACATGATTTCATTTATGGCAGACGTTATCGGTATCCGCGACGATATGTATATTGGCAAAGGCAACAAATATATGCACGAAGTTTCCGATTCCGTACGTGAGGGCTTTAAAGATGGCGTATTAAACCAAATCCCGACACTCGTAAGCTTACAGTGCGACATAGACCACCCGACACAGGCTATGGCGGATACACTTCATCTCATCAACCATTTTGGCGGCATTGAGAACTTAAAGGGCAAAAAAGTTGCCATGACATGGGCATATTCACCTTCATACGGCAAACCTCTTTCTGTTCCACAGGGTATAATCGGTCTTATGACACGCTTTGGTATGGAAGTTGTTTTGGCACATCCGGAGGGCTACGATGTTATGCCTGAGGTTGAAGAAGTTGCAAGAAAGAACGCCAAAGAGTCCGGCGGTTCATTTACAAAGGTCAACAGCATGGCAGAAGCCTTTAAAGATGCCGACATTGTTTATCCAAAGAGCTGGGCGTCGTTTGCAGCAATGGAAAAACGTACAGAGCTTTACGGCAATGGCGATACAGCAGGTATAAATGCGCTTGAAAAAGAGCTTTTGGCACAAAACGCACAGCATAAAGACTGGGAATGCACAGAAGAACTTATGAAGACAACCAAAGACGGCAAAGCAATGTATATGCACTGCCTGCCTGCCGATATTTCCGGCGTAAGCTGCAAAGAGGGCGAAGTTGCCGCAACCGTGTTTGACCGTTACCGCACACCGCTTTACAAAGAGGCTTCCTACAAGCCGTATGTCATAGCCGCTATGATTTTCTTATCAAAGGTTAAAGACCCTCAAAAGACACTTGCCGCACTCGAAGCCCGTGGCATGGAGCGTTGGTTGCAGAAATAAGAAAGAGGTATAACTTAATATGGGCAAAAAAATAGTTATAGCGTTGGGCGGTAATGCGCTTGGTAAAAACCTGCCCGAGCAAATGCTTGCGGTAAAAGAAACTTCAAAGGCAATAGCCGATTTAATCGAGGACGGACACGAAGTTATAATAGCGCATGGCAATGGTCCACAGGTTGGTATGATACAAAATGCTATGGGTGAATACAGCCGCGCAACAGGCGAGCCTGTCGCTCCGCTCTCGGTTTGCGTTGCAATGAGTCAGGGCTACATAGGCTACGATTTGCAAAACGCTTTGCGTGAGGAGCTTATAGACAGGGGAATAGAGCGTGGTATATGCACAGTGCTTACGCAAGTGCGTGTAGACCCTGAGGACCCCGCGTTTTTAAACCCAACAAAGCCTATAGGGCACTTTATGACCAAAGAAGAATCTGACAAGCTTGTAGCCGAAAAAGGCTATGTGATGGTAGAAGACTCCGGTCGCGGATATCGCCGCGTAGTGGCTTCTCCAAAGCCTGTCGAGATAGTAGAAATAAGTACCATAAAGGCTCTTTCCGATACAGGACACGTTGTTGTTGCGTGCGGCGGCGGCGGTATACCTGTTATAGCACAGGGCAACCATTTAAAGGGTGTTGCCGCTGTAATTGACAAAGATTTTGCCAGTGCAAAGCTAGCCGAGCAGCTAGATGCAGATTGCCTTATAATACTTACTGCGGTAGAAAAAGTAGCCATAAACTTTGGTAAAGAAAACCAGCAGTGGTTAGATGCTTTAACTCCGCAGCAAGCAAGGGTATACATGGACGAGGGGCAGTTTGCTCCCGGTTCTATGCTGCCTAAGGTTCAGGCGGCTGTGCAGTTTGCCGAGAGCAAGCAGGGGCGCTCATCTCTTATAACCTTGCTTGAAAAAGCAAAAGAGGGCATAGCGGGCATCACAGGCACACTTATTAAATAAATAAAAAGCGAACTCCTTCGTCTTTGATGAGGGAGTTCGCTTTTTTGTGTTGTATTAATCTGTAAAATTAAACGATGTTTTGGTTTGCCTTGCAATGTATGGCGGCATTAAGCGCCCGTGCAGCTGCCGCTTAATACTATTACACAAATTGTTCAAGTGTTACGTCATAAAGCCCCTTTGTCGTAAGGCGAAGTGTCGGTATAACAGGCAGTGCCGTAAACGAAAGTGTAATAAACGGGTCTATGTTTGGGTTAAGCCCCATTTTATGTGCAAGCTCTACCATATTATGCAGCGTAGAGTTTACTTCCTCATAGCCATTGTCGCTCATAAGCCCCATTACAGGCAGTGGCAAAGAAGCTGCAATTTTACCTCCGCCGGCTATGGCATATCCGCCTTGCGTGCGCATAAGCTCGCGCACTGCCGCTAAAATATCGGCATCGTTGTCACCTGCCGCAACAATATTATGGCAATCGTGAGAAACGCTGCTGGCCACAGCTCCGTTTTTTATGCCAAAGCCTTTTATGGCGGCAAGCCCTATATGCCCGGTGCTCTTGTGGCGCTCAAAAACAGCAATCTTATTGTAAAGCTCGTTTGCGGTGAATACTCCGTCTTTTTGCGGTAAAGCTTCGTCAATGCGGTTTGTTACAATCTGCCCATCAATAAGCCCTATTACAGGCGTTTTTTTGCCGTCTGTGCGTAAGGTCAGGCAGTCATCTTTAAAGGGTGCAAGGTGCACGCTCTCGCGCACAGCGCCTGTACATTTTGTCACTTTAACTTTAGCTGGCGCACCGCCCTCGCTTATTAAAACGCCCTTGTGATAAACACTGTGCAGCTCCATTTCGCTTAGGCTTGAAAGCACGAGTATATCTGCCTGTCTGCCAGGTGCAATAGCCCCCAAATGGTTTAAGCCGTATTGACGTGCGGCATTTATTGTTGCCATTTGCACCGCGTGTACAGGCGAAATACCAAGCGCAATCGCTTTTTTAACGCAGTAGCTTATGTGCCCCTCGCGGCGTATTTCTTCTATGTGCTTGTCGTCGCTGCAAAAGCAAAAGCCGATAGTGTCAGTTTTGTTTGCTACAATTCCGCGTACAATAGCCTCAAGGTTTTTGGCGGCGCTGCCCTCACGGATAAGTATTTGCATACCGCAGCGGCGTTCCTGCATGGCGTATTCGTAGCTGCAACATTCGTGGTCAGTTGCAATGCCTGCAAGTGAGTATGCAGCAAGCTCTTTATCTTTTAAAAACGGCGCGTGTCCGTCTATATTTTTACTTCTAAAAAGCTCCAGCTTTTCATACATTTCGCGCTCTGCACTTACGACACTGCGGTAATCCATAACTTCACCCAGCCCCAAAACGCGCGGGTGTTCTGCAAGCACTTTCATCTGTGCGGCAGAAAGCTTGCAGCCGTTTTCTTCAAACGATGCCGAGGGCACACAAGACGGCATCATCACGTAGACATTTGCGGGTACGTCCTCGGTTTGCGATAATATGTATTCTACCCCTGTGACACCGCACACATTGGCACATTCATGCGGGTCGGCTATGTATGTTGTTGTGCCAAAGGCTACGGCATTTGCAATAAGCTCGGGCGGTGTAACAAGTGTCGACTCAAAATGCAAATGTGAATCAATAAGCCCGGGGCATAGGGTTTTACCGTGCATATCCAACTCACAAAGCCCGCTGTAGCTGCCAACTCCTACAATAACACCGTCGCAAATGGCAACGTCAGCCGTGATGATTTCACCGGAAAACACATTTACGACATCTCCGCCTTTAAGCACCAGCTCCGCCGGCTCATTGCCTAAGGCCATGCTTGAGAGCTTTTTAAATTTTTGATAGTCCATTTTTTACTCCTCCTGTCGTTTAGCGATAATTAGCATCGGTATTGCTTTTGTATGTGGGTCATATTCCACCGCCGCAGGCGGTGGAATGGCATGGGTTCTCTGCGGCAAAGCTGCAAAATCCACAAGAATAAGTATTACTTTTAAGTATAAAGCAAATTAAAATAAATGCAATCGCTATTTTACAAAAAGCATATTTTTTGCTTGCTATAGCCCTTTGGCTATGTTACAATATAAAGGCAGATTTTCTACATGAGAGGAAGATTATATGTCCGGACATTCAAAATGGAGTACCATTAAGCGCAAAAAAGAAAAAACCGACGGGGCGCGTGCACAGGTATTTACTAAAATCGGGCGCGAAATTGCGGTTGCGGTAAAAGAGGGCGGTGCAGACCCTGCAAATAACAGCAAGCTTTACGACCTTGTGGCTAAAGCAAAGGCAAACAATGTGCCTAACGACAATATAGACCGCGCTATAAAAAAAGCCTCGGCAGACGGGGACAAAAACGACTATGTTGACATGGTGTACGAGGGCTACGGTCCGTGCGGAGTTGCCGTTATTGTAGAGGCGCTTACAGATAACAAAAACCGTACAGCCGGTGACTTACGCCATTATTTTGATAAATTCGGCGGCAATTTGGGGCAGACCGGCTGCGTTTCGTTTATGTTTACGCGCAAGGGAATTGTTATCGTTGAGAACATAGGTGTTTCAGAAGAAAAGCTTATGGACGACTGTATGGAGGTAGGTGCAAGCGACTTTAATATAGAGGACGATATTGCCGAGATTTCGTGCGAGCCAAACGATGTGCATACCGTTAATAAGGGTCTTATAGAAAAAGGCTACAAGGTGCTTTCGGCAGAGGCTGTAATGGTACCAAATATGCTTACAGCAATTGCCGATGAAGAAATGGCAAAAAAAATGGAGCTTCTTTTAGAGCATTTAGAGGACAACGACGATGTTCAAGATGTATTCCACAACTGGGATATTCCTGATGAGCCAGATGAAGAATAAAAATATTTTCTATACTTGAAAACGCTCTTTTCTTGTGTTATAATATCATAAGTCGGCTAGAAGCACTATGCTTTGCGCCGTTTATGTGGGGGTGTAGCTCACCTGGTAGAGCGATACGTTCGCAACGTATAGGTAGTCAGTTCGAGTCTGATCATCTCCACCATAATGTTTGGTCAATAAAGATGCACCTCCTGTAAAGCCAGTGTTTATGCGGCTTTGCGGGGGGTGCAGACCATTTTTTTAGAGATTTAGTTTGAGAGATGCAAACACACTATTTTTACCGTCTGACGGGAGTCGAACGCGCGTATATCCATTAATGACCAATATCACAACAGAATACACCCAAATATAAGCGGCGAGTTTGACCTACTAAATGTAGGAAAGACTCGCCGCTTTTTTCATTTCTATCAAAAAAACGGCAGGCGATTCAAGCTTCGGAAAATCCTTAAGAAAATCCCCAAAAAAGTATTGACAGATAGCTTCCCTTATGCGTGGGAGCGATTTCGGCGCACTCATCAGCAGATTTTCAAAAAAAGTAAAAACTTATGCGAAACCTATTGACAAGCATTTGCAATTATGTGTGACACTAAAATTATGGAGGTTAGAAGATGGACAGCAAAAAGTATTTTGCAGAGCTCACCCGCCGTCTTGGTCAAGACGGCATCGAAACCGGGGATATCGAAAATGGAATGCTTACAATTAAGTTGGGCGAATATCCAGCCTGTGGAGTAAATGCTAATGGAGATGTTTACCGCAGAATGGGTGACGTAGTCGGTCCCGAAGCCGACGAATTTTATCAACAGACAGTGAAAATTGCGGCAACGATACACGAATACATGACTGAAATGGAGCAAAGCACTCTCATAATCGTGGGCGACGATGAATACAGCAAGCTGTCCGATTGCGAAGCAATAAAAGCTCCGGTGGAGCTTTTAAGGACACCGGCGGTCGCGTAAGCGATGGAGGCGAACGCCGACAAGCCGCAAGAATTTAACCATTCGGTATTGGGCGGCAGGGTAATGTCGGACGGCAGCTATCAGTTTG
>JAVWJP010000019.1:2757-41838 GCA_036638975.1 Hydrogenoanaerobacterium sp. | reverse complement strand
TGTTCTATTGCAAGAACGAAACGGCATTGCTTTTTGCTGTGGTGCTCACTATTTCTTCTATGATTTTCACCCTGCCAACCATGCTTACAATGAGCGTTTCCACACTCTGCACGGTCCTAGTGATAGTCGCAAGCTATTATGTTAAGGATAGCTATTGGTTTGAATCGGACACACTCAATGGGATTAGCGTTCTGCTTTTTTCATTTATGTTTGGTTGGCAGGTAAACGAGATACGTGCGGAAGAAGCTTTTGCGCGGGCAGATTCACAAAGACTGAATGGAGAGCTTAAAAAAATAAGCATTACCGACCCGCTTACGGGGCTGTATAACCACCGCAGCTTTCAAGATAACTATTACGAAATGTTCCGCAGAGCCAGCACCGGCGGGCTTCCAATGGGTGTGATTATGATGGATTTGGACAAATTCAAATCCTTTAATGACAAATATGGGCACGTGGCAGGTGACGACTGCCTGCGCCGAGTTGCTGCGGCAATTGCCGCATCGGTGCCCGCGGGGGTAATAGTTTGCCGCTATGGCGGCGAGGAGTTTATTGCACTGCTAAACGAAGAGCTTTGCTACAAGGCGGCGGATATTGGCGAAGATATTCGCAGAGCTGTAGCGGCGCTTAAAATCCCACATATCTGCGTTTCACTTGAAGCAAAGGTGGTAACGCTTAGCCTTGGCGCTTATGTAGGGGTTACCGTGAAGAACGAAGAGCCCATGAGCTTTGTAGATCGGGCAGATAAGGCCATGTACCAAAGCAAGGTGGCGGGGCGAAACCGTTTGACAGTAACCTTTGGGTAGACAGGCAACAGTAAAAAAGCACGGTAGCTTGTTATGGCTATCGTGCTTAAAATTTTAGGAGGAATAAGCTATGAATATTAAAGTATTGGGTTCAGGTTGCAAAAAATGCAATGCACTGGAAATGGCTACTGTAGAAGCACTCAAAGAACTGGGTATAGATTCCACCATCGACCATGTGACGGACTTTACGCAAATTGCCGCTTACGGCGTGATGACAACGCCTGCCCTTGTAGTGGACGGCAAGGTTGTTTCTTTTGGCAAGGTGCTCAAAAAAGACGAAGTGATTTCCATTTTGTTGCACGAAATAAATTCTCTTTCACTGTAAGGCATCCTTGTGTATCAATGGTTTGTGGTAGCATCGGAAGAAGAAGATCCCCGCACAAATCAGTGCGAATAAAATACCGATGGGATAGGCAATGCTTCCCGACAACTTCAAACCCTCGTCCGCCATCAAGATGTAGGTACTGCACACCGCTGACATGAACGTGGCAGGCAGGGCGGCCATAAGACTGCTCACCTTGCTACAGTTTTGGCACAGATAAACCGCCGCCGCCCACAGGGCAATCATGGCGAGAGTTTGGTTACTCCAGGAAAAATAACGCCAGATAACATTAAAATCAAGTTGCGTGAGCACCGCACCAATCGCCAGCAGTGGCAAGGTCAATAGCAGTCGTTTCCCAATTTTATTTTGGTCGATGTGAAACCAGTCAGCCAAAGTGAGCCGAGCCGAGCGAAATGCCGTATCCCCACTGGTGATGGGGCACACCACCACGCCGATTATTGCCAGCGCCCCGCCTGCGGCACCCAGAAGCGTGGTAGAAATATCGTAGACCACGCCGGACTGCCCTAAAGAGGAAAGTGCCGCCTGCAAGCCGCCCGTGGAGCCGTAAAACGCCACGCCCGCCGCCGCCCAAATAAGGGCGATAATGCCTTCGGTAATCATAGCTCCATAAAACACCTTGCGGCCGTCCGCTTCTTTTTTTATACACCGAGCCATCATAGGCGACTGAGTGGCATGGAAGCCGGACACCGCACCACAGGCTACTGTGACAAACATATACGGCCAAACCGGTGTTCCGTCAGGGTGGAGATTTTGCAACGTCAATTCCGGAATTTGGTAGCCACCCACGAGAATGCCTCCCGCCACGCCTACCACCATAATAATCAGGATCACGCCGAATACGGGGTAAATTCTGCCAATCAGCTTGTCAATAGGCAACAGAGTCGCCAGTAAGTAGTAAATGAGGATGACCACCACCCAAAATGGGACATTCAGAGCCTCCGGAGTCAGCATGGCAATCAAAGTGGCAGGGCTTGTGACGAACACCGTACCAACCAAGATGAGCAAAATCACCGAGAACACCCGCATGACCTGTTTCATGCCGTTTCCCAGATATTTCCCTACAATTTCGGATATTGACGCACCACCCATACGGACGGAGATCATGCCGGTACAGTAGTCGTGAACAGCACCGCCTAAGATGCAACCGAACACGATCCAAAGAAACACCACAGGCCCGAACACCGCCCCCATCAGTGCCCCGAAGATGGGGCCGGTTCCCGCAATGTTGAGTAGCTGCACGAGAAAGACCTTCCAGGTTGGCATCTCCACATAGTCCACGCCGTCCGCCATCGTCACAGCGGGGGTGGGGCGTGCATCAGGATGAAAGACACGCTCCATGATCTTCCCATAGGTGAAGTACCCGATGACCAACAGGGTCAGAGCAATCAAAAATGTTATCATACAACAGCACACCCTTTCTTTTCTCGATTATTGCATTTACAAAAAGCTTTTATGGGTGAAAACCTC
The DNA here is from genome assembly GCA_036638975.1 of Hydrogenoanaerobacterium sp. Lineage (GTDB taxonomy): Bacteria > Bacillota > Clostridia > Oscillospirales > Ruminococcaceae > JAVWJP01. The sequence goes on along the minus strand of JAVWJP010000019.1, from coordinate 39,225 downwards.
CGGAAAAGGCTGATGTCATCGGCATTTCTACCGATGACATCTTTTATTGCCGCAAATTATGGTGCGAAGGATGGGACTTGAACCCACACAGTCGTGAAACCGCTAGCACCTCAAGCTAGTGCGTCTGCCATTCCGCCACCCTCGCATATTGTTGTCACACAACTTGTGTGACAGGTATTATTATAACAATTAAGCTTTATAAAGTCAAGCCCTTTGGTTTGATTTTTATTTATTTTTATAGATATATTAAATTGATTTTGTAAAGCCGCTTAAATAAACAGAGAAGCCATTGGTTTATTCCAAAAGCTCCTCTGTTATTTATATACTCGCGCTGCCACAGCTTAATAATTAAAACCGCAAAAAATATTTTAATAAGGAGAAACACGTCCAATATACTTTCTTGCATCAAGATAGTTACTGCCGGAGCGAATTTCAAAATGCAAGTGGTTTCCGCTGGCATTGCCCGTACGTCCCACAGCCGCTATGCGCTGCCCCTGCTGGACATAATCCCCCGCCTTAACATACACGGCGCTGTTATGCCCATAAAGGGTTGACATACCGTTTCCATGGTCTATTATTATATGCTTGCCGTAGCCGCCTGCCGTCTGCATTACTCTTGTAACTCTGCCCGACATCGCCGCAACCACCGTTGTGCCGGAGGGCGCTGCAATGTCCGTGCCCGTATGCCCCCAGTAGCCCCAAATAGGCATAGAAATGTAGTTATATCCACCGCCGATTACCGGCCATATAAAGCCGCCCGCAGACGGTGTGATATTGACATTGCCGCCCGATGAGCCGCTGTTGCCTGACGAGCTACTTGATGAGCTACCTGACGAGCTGCCTGGTTTTTGCGGCTTGGGTACGTTTGTACCGCGGTCGACAATCTCGCTTATAGGCTCTATAATTACTGTTTCGCGCACTGTTTTTTTAGAGATTGAAATGCCGTCTATATAAACAACATCTTCGTCAACCTTTTTAGAGCCTACCGTGCCTTTTTTAACAGTTTGCTCTAGTCCCTTTACAAGCTTCGGGTTATCTGTATATTCGGTTTCAAAAGGTATTTCCTCTGTATGTGTTTCGCGGCGCGTAACTTTAACCTTCATCATTGGCACAGAACGCGAAATTAGAAGCTGCTTACCCGGCACAAAATTTTCATTTATATTTGGGTTCATAGCATTAAGCTCGTCTAAAGGAACACCTGTTTTGTCGGCAATAAGTGTTGGGCTGTCGCCCTCTACAACAGTATAATTAGTTTCTCCCGAAACATTCCCCCTTAGCATTGTGCCAAAGGTCATAGTATCTTTAAGCGATTTTACGGGATAAAGCCCGTCTTTAACCGCTATTTTGTTGATAAAATGTATGCTCTCAAGCTCGCTGTCGCTTTCATACTGGTTAAGCATGGCGTTCATTATGTCCAAAACCTGCTCCGGCTTTGTGGTAGCGCCTTTAAAATCTCCCTCAATATAAATACCGCTTGCCTGCGTTATCTCGTCGCCGCTTGCTTTTATAATTCGGTTTGTAAGCTCGTCTTGGCTTATTATCTGCTCCGGTTTTATGACGGTAAGCGTAAACTGCGGCATCTCAGAAAACCGGTGTTTGTCCGCCGACGCCGGCTTATTTTTATCGCCATTATCATCGCCGGCATATGCTGCAAGCACTTTTACAGCTTCCTGCGCAACAGAGCTTTTAACTTTTGCAACCGCCTGCGGTAATGATTTTACAAGCTTTTCTGCATCTAAAACCGCCACTGCGGGGTCTTCGTACACTATACGTTTTTTAACCTCTTTTTCGGCGTTTTCAAACACAGCTTCGTCTGTTATATAACCTATATTTTGCCCTGCATAATTAACAGAAAGCGCAAATGTAAGCCCTGTAAAGTGTTGTATTACCGAAACCAGCATAAACACCGCCACCACAGGAGCAACATAGTTTAAAACTGTACCCATTGCACGAAACGCCGTGCGGATAAGCTCGAACAAAACCACCATAAGCTCTAAAAAAGCGCGCCACAAGCTTATACCCGCTGCCTTACGCAAACGGATACCGTAGTTTTTAAAGCGCTCCCCCACAGTTACAATAGGCATTACCACCTCGCGAAACCTCGCCTTTAAGCGGCGCTTACGTTCTGTGCGCTTCTTTATATGCCGTGCCGCCAGCTTATCGCGAAAACGGTTAAAGCGGGTTTCAAGGTGTCTGCTGTAAAGGCGCTCCTTGCGCACAAGCTGCGCACCCATAAAATATAAAAGCCTATATACTATATCAAAAAATTTATCTATTGGACGAAAAAGAGCCGTTGCAATTGATTCACGCTCACGAGATGTTTCTACATCGTGCAAGCTTACCTTGTGCATTTGTTTATTTAGCTTGTTAAACCGCATAGCATCGGCTCCTTTCGCAAAATATAGCCGTAAAAACGGCGCAAAAAACAACCTTGTTAATAGTAAGCCCTATTATACTACAAAAAGGGGCTTATTTCAAGGTTGTTCATGGAAATGTAATGTTTTGGCAATTCCATATTATCCATTTTTTTATAATTATTATATCCGCTTACAATAAAGTGGTTTTTGCTCTGTCACAAATAATTATAGCAAACGGCTTAGCTTATACATTACATTTTACTTATCGAATATTATGGCTATATTACAGAACCTTTGCAAGAAAATCTTTAAGGCGTGGATTCTTAGGGTTTGCAAAAAACTCTTTAGGCTCATTTTGCTCAACTATCACTCCCTCGTCCATAAAAAGCACACGCGTTGCGACCTCGCGCGCAAAGCCCATTTCGTGCGTCACCACAACCATTGTCATACCGTCATCTGCAAGCTCTCTCATAAGCTCCAGCACCTCTCCCACCATCTCAGGGTCCAGCGCAGAAGTTGGCTCGTCAAATAGCATGACGTCGGGGTTCATGGCAAGGGCACGTATTATAGCTATTCGCTGCTGCTGACCGCCGGAAAGCGTGCTTGGGTAAACCCCTGCTTTTTCTGAAAGACCTATTCTCTCCAGAAGCTCCATTGCATGCTTGTCTGCCTGTTCCTGTGTCATAAGCCCCAGCTTTACAGGTGAAAGTGTAATATTTTGTTTAACAGTAAGATGCGGGAAAAGATTAAACTGCTGAAAAACCATGCCCATTTTTTGTCTAAGCTTATCTATATTACATTTTTTGTCTACAATATTTGTACCCTCAAACCATATTTCCCCGCCTGTAGGCTCTTCAAGGCGGTTAAGGCAACGCAAAAAAGTAGATTTACCCGAACCGGAAGGACCTATTATTACCAGCTTTTCGCCCTTAGCTATAGTTTCGTCTATTCCGCAAAGAACTTTTACATCTTTAAAATGTTTTTCCAGTTTTTTAACCTCTATCACTGCGAGCCATCTTCCTTTCAAGCACTGCAAACAGCTGCGAAAGACCCAGCGTAAGTGCCAAATAAATAATAGCAGCCGCAAAAAGCGGTACCCATGCGTTATACGTTGTATTTCTTATCATGTCACTTACCTTTGTCAAATCTCTTATAGTGACATAGCCCGCTATGGAAGTTTCTTTTATAAGCACCACAAACTCGTTGGTGTAGGTTGGCAGAACAGCTTTAAACGCCTGCGGGAGTATTATACTGCGCAGTGTCTGCCCACCGGAAAGCCCCAGCGAGCGTCCTGCCTCCACCTGCCCTACGCCAACCCCCTGTATGCCCGCCCTAAAAATTTCTGCCACATACGCGCCGGAGTTTATGCCGAAGCCTATAGTTGCAATAAGCAGCTTTGGCATTCCTGTTTTTGCAAATATTATAAATGAAAATATCATAAGCTGAGTCACCACAGGCACACCGCGTATGACAGTGATATACACAAATGATATTCCGTTTAATATCTTACTGCGAGAAACACGCATAAGCGCCATAACAGCACCTATTACAGTGCCTATAATGATAGCTCCGAGAGCGATTATTATAGTGTTGCTAAGCCCTTCTAAAATAAGCTTCCAACGGTTTTCTGCTATAAGGTTACGATAAATTTCTTGTAGCATTTTGGCTCCCTTCTACACACAAAGCGTGGGCGGAGCTTAGCCCCGCCCGCGCTTTTTTAGGTTAAAACTACTTTTTAACTATAATTACCTGCTTTGATGAATAATACGGGTCAGAGAAATCTACGCTCTTTAAACGCTCCTCGGTGATGCTCATACCGGCAGCGGTAAAGTCTATAATGCCTGTGTCCAAGGCAGACAGTAAGCTATCAAAATTCATGTCCTCTACTTGAAGCTTTACGCCCATGTTTTTTGCAACCAAGTCAGACATTGCAATATCAAAGCCAACAACTTTGTCACCGTCTACATATTCAAAAGGAGGGAATGCGGCATTTGTGCCCATTTTTACAAGCTTGTCACCCTCGGTAGTTGCAACAAGTGCAGGTATTTTTATTGCGCCGTCGGCAGGCATATAAGCGTTTACAAGCTTCTCATAGGTGCCGTCAGACTTCATTGTCTTTATTGTTTCGTTTATAGAAGCTAAAAGCTCGGTGTTGCCCTTTTTAACCGCGATGGCATATTCCTCGGTCGCAAGGTTTATGTCGATAATCTCTAGGTCTTTGTTTTGTGCAACTATTGCCTTTGCGGGAAGTTCATCAAGCACAACAGCATCTATAGCGCCGTTTTTAAGGTCTAGCGCAGCGTCCATGCCCGATTTAAACGAGAGCACCTTTGCATCTTTCAAATTATCGTTACAAAAGGTTTCGCCCGTAGTACCCGCCTGTACGCCTATTTTTTTACCAAAGAGGTCCTCTGTTTTTGCTATTGTAACCTTTGCGGTCTTTGCCCCGCAGCCTGTCAAAGCTGCAGCTGCCATAAGCGCCGCCATTGTAAGAGCTATAAGTTTTTTCATTGTAATTATCCCCTTAACTATTTTGTTTTTAAGTTTCTTTTTGCTTCTGTTTTTTATTATACAATATATTTTCATAATTGCAAGCGTTTTTTGCAATTATATTCATAAAATATATGTTTTTATTCATTATTGCTGTATATTTTTGCAGTTGTTATTGCGTTTTGTATATCTTTTGGTAAAAATGCACTTATATTTACCTCTTTTTGGCTTATAGGGCTTTTAAAAAGCATTATGCCGCAATGAAGCGCCTGCCGCGCAATAAGCTCTGTGCTGCCCCCATACATATCGTCACCCGCCAACTGACAGCCTATATGCGCCATATGCACGCGTATTTGATGTGTACGCCCAGTAAGCAGCGTTAGGCGCACAAGGCTGTAGCGCCCGTCCACGGAGGCTTTAATTAACTCGTAATGTGTAACTGCGCTTTGCCCCAAGGGCGAAACCTCACGCTTTGTGTACACTTCGTTTACGCGACTTATAGGTGCGTCTATTGTACCTGTCGGCGGTGAGGGCACCCCGCACACAAGCGCAGTATATTCTTTTTGTGCAACATTTTTTAAAAGCGCTGCGGCGTGTTGGTTTTTTGCAAGCAGCACAAGCCCCGAGCTGTCTTTATCAAGCCGTGTAAGACAGCGGAAGCTTAGCTGCGGCAAAGCGTTTTTGTTACAATACTCCGCAAACACATTTGCCAAGGTGTCATTTTGGAAGCGGCGCGACTGGTGACAGTTCATACCGGCGGGCTTATCATAGACCAAAACGTCCTCGTCATCGTAGATAATTGGCACATATAACTGCGAAGGCTCGCTTGTGTTTTCGTCCTCGGCAAGGTTTACGGCAAGAACATCTCCCGTATTAAGCCTGTCTATTGTTCGCGCGTGCTGTCCATTAAGCACAATACCCAGCGGCAGATGCTTTAGACTTGTAATAAGCCTATAGCTAAGCTTTGCCTCATGCCGTAAAAAGTCATATATTTTTACATTGTCAAATTCATCTTCAATGGTGTAAGTAAAGCTTCTTGACATTTCCCGCCGCCCTTTCTTTTCACAACGCAAAAGCTGACGCCAACCCCCGCCGCCAATTAAGAAAGCTCTTAAAATGGCAGACAATGGTAGGCGTCAGCCCGCTGTGTTTTTTTAGCCCTTGCAAACCTCGTCCATCCAGTGGTGAGTGTCTGGCAGTTTTCCATATTGTACACCTGTCAAGGTGTCGTAAAGTCGCTGAGAAATCTCGCCTATTTTACCGTCGTTAAAGCGCATAACCGTGTCACCTATTTTAAGCTCGCCAATAGGCGAAATAACAGCGGCTGTACCCGTGCCAAAGGCTTCTTTAAGCTTTCCGTTTTTATATGCTTCTTTAAGCTCATCTATAGAAAGACGGCGCTCCGAAACCTTGTAGCCCCACTCTTTAAGTATTTCTATAGCAGATTTACGCGTAATTCCCGGCAAGATTGAGCCGACAAGCTCCGGCGTAACAACCTCGTCCCCTATGACAAAGAAAACGTTCATAGCTCCAACTTCTTCTATATATTTGCGCTCCACACCGTCTATCCACAGCACCTGCGAATACCCTTGCTCGTGCGCCTGCTCTTGCGCCTTTAAGCTTGAGGCATAGTTTCCGCCTGTCTTTGCAGCACCTGTACCGCCTTTTACAGCACGGACAAAGTTAGTTTCTATATAAATTTTAACAGGATTAAGCCCGCTTGCATAGTATGGGCCGGATGGCGAAAGAACAACAATATACAGGTAGCTTGACGAAGGCTTTACACCCAGCTTTGCCTCGGTAGCTATAATAAACGGGCGAATATAAAGCGATGCACCGGTAGTATGCGGTACCCAATCCTTTTCTATCTCAACAAGCTTTTCAAGCCCCTCTAAAAGCATAGCTTCATCAACTGCGGGTATTTGTAAGCGGTCGTTAGAATTGTTAAGGCGCTTAAAATTTTCTTGCGGGCGGAACATCAAAATTTTATTGTCCGCTGTGCGGTAAGCCTTCATGCCCTCAAAAACAGTTTGACCATAGTGCAGGCACATGGCGCATGGCTCCATCGGTATAGGTCCGTACGGCACTATACGTGCATCATGCCAGCCCTTGCCCTCTGTATAATCCATAATAAACATATGGTCGGTAAAAACCTCTCCAAAACCCAGCTTACTTTCGTCCTTTGGCTTTGCCTTTAATGTTTTTGCAAGTTCCACTTTAATATTACTCATATCTTCACGCTCCCATAATTATTGTACCAAACTGATTTTATATTCATTTAGTTTAACACTTTAGCACAAAGTAGTCAATAGTACAAAACCACCGCCGCAGGTTTACCCCGCAGCGGTGGCTTTAAAGCATAAAATTATTCGTTGATTTTGATAACAACGCCTGAACCGACTGTACGTCCGCCCTCGCGAATAGCGAAGCGCAAACCTTCCTCGATGGCTATTGGAGTGATAAGCTCAACGTCCATTTCAATGTTATCGCCGGGCATACACATCTCAACGCCTTGGTCAAGAGCAACTACACCCGTAACGTCTGTTGTTCTAAAGTAGAACTGAGGACGATAGTTGTTGAAGAAAGGGGTATGACGCCCGCCCTCTTCCTTTTTTAAGATATAAACCTGTCCGCGAAACTTTGTGTGAGGGTGAATGGAGCCCGGCTTGCAAAGAACCTGACCACGCTCAACATCTGCACGCTGAACACCGCGAAGAAGTGCACCGATATTGTCGCCCGCCTCTGCGTAATCGAGCAGCTTGCGGAACATTTCGATACCTGTGATAACAGTCTTCATCTTTTCTTCGTGAAGCCCGACAATCTCAACTTCGTCTGACATCTTAATCTGTCCGCGCTCTACTCTGCCGGTGGCAACTGTGCCGCGTCCGGTGATTGTGAAAACGTCTTCAACAGGCATTAAGAATGGGAGGCTGGATTTTCTCTCGGGTGTAGGAATGTAAGAATCAACTGCGTCCATAAGCTCGTAGATAGGAGCATATGCAGGGTTTGAAGCATCATCGGGTGCCTCAAGTGCCTCAAGCGCAGAGCCTTTGATGATAGGTGTATCATCGCCGGGGAAATCGTAAGAATTAAGCAAATCACGAATTTCCATCTCTACAAGCTCAAGAAGCTCAGGGTCATCAACTTGGTCTGCTTTGTTCATAAATACAACGATATAAGGCACGCCAACCTGACGCGAAAGCAGAATGTGCTCGCGGGTCTGTGGCATTGGGCCGTCAGCGGCTGAAACTACAAGAATAGCTCCGTCCATCTGTGCAGCGCCTGTTATCATATTTTTAACGTAGTCGGCATGTCCCGGGCAGTCAACGTGAGCATAGTGACGTTTGTCTGTTTCATACTCAACGTGAGAGGTGTTGATAGTGATACCACGCTCTCTCTCTTCAGGCGCTTTATCTATCATATCGTAGGCGGTATACTTAGAACCACCTTTAAGAGCCAGCGCTTTTGTTATTGCAGCTGTAAGAGTGGTTTTGCCGTGATCAACGTGACCAATGGTACCAATATTAACATGGGGCTTGTTGCGTTCATACTTTTGTTTTGCCATTGATTTTTTCCTCCTTAAATTGGATTTAATTAATTAAGTGACTACAAGCTTCATTGTAGCAATAAAAGATATAAATTTCAAGCGTTTTACATCGAAAGATAAAGAAGAATTAGTCTTTCTTCATTCTATCCGACATAATTTTTTCGGCTATAGACTTTGGAACCTCAATATAATGAGATGGCTCCATAGTATACTGCCCGCGTCCCTGCGTCTTAGAACGAAGGTCTGTAGAATAACCAAACATCTCAGAAAGCGGCACGAATGCGTCTATTTGCTGTGCACCCGATCTTGCTATCATACCCTGAATCTGTCCGCGGCGAGAGTTAAGGTCGCCGATAACATCACCCATGTAATCCTCCGGTACAGTAGCAGAAACCTTCATAATCGGTTCAAGAATAACAGGGTCTGCCTTTTTCATACCGTTCTTAAATGCCATTGAACCGGCAATCTTAAACGCCATTTCAGAGGAGTCAACCTCATGGTATGAACCATCGTAAAGGGTAACTATTACGTCTACAACAGGGTAGCCGGCAAGAACACCCGCCTGCATTGCGCCCTGTATGCCCTGGTCTATAGGGGCGATATATTCTTTTGGAATAGAACCGCCGACGATAGCATTAATAAACTCGTAGCCCTTGCCCGATTCGTTTGGATCCATCTTAATTTTGCAGTGACCGTACTGCCCTTTACCGCCGGACTGTCTGGCGTACTTTTCGTCCACCTCGACATGCTTGCGGATAGTTTCTTTATAGGCAACCTGAGGATTGCCCACGTTTGCTTCAACCTTAAACTCGCGCAGCAAACGGTCTACAATAATCTCGAGATGAAGCTCGCCCATGCCTGCAATTATAGTCTGCCCTGTTTCTTGGTCAGTCCATGTGCGGAAGGTTGGGTCTTCTTCTGCAAGCTTTGAAAGCCCTATGCCCATTTTCTCTTGCCCTGCCTTGGTTTTAGGCTCTATTGCAACACGAATAACGGGCTCCGGGAACTCCATAGATTCAAGAATGATTGGGTGCTTGGGGTCACATAAGGTATCGCCCGTAGTTGTGTTTTTAAGCCCTACAGCCGCCGCGATATCGCCCGAATAGCAGCAATCAATGTCTTTTCTGTGGTTTGCGTGCATTTGCAGAATACGACCGATTCTCTCGGAATTATCTTTAGTTGAGTTATAAACCGTAGCACCCGCCTGAACAACACCGGAATACACGCGGAAGAAGCACAGCTTACCCACAAACGGGTCTGTGGCTATCTTAAACGCAAGGGTGGACATAGGCTCGTCGTCTGAAGACGGACGGTCCTCCTCCAGCTCGGTGTTGGGGTTTACACCCTTTATGCACGGTACATCAAGAGGTGACGGCATATAATCTATAATGGCATCAAGCAAAGGCTGTACGCCCTTGTTTTTATACGAAGTTCCGCAGCAGACGGGCACCATTGTGTTTGCAATGGTAGAACGGCGTATACCGCTCTTTATCTCGTCTATTGTAAGCTCTTCGCCTTCCAAATATTTTTCCATAAGAACTTCGTCGGTTTCGGCGACGTGTTCAACTAATTTTGCTCTGTAATCCTTTGCTTTTTCAAGCATATCCTCCGGGATTTCCTCCACTCGAATATCCTTGCCCATATCGTCATAGTATACTTCCGCTTTCATCTCAACAAGGTCAATTATACCCTTAAAGAAAGTTTCAGCCCCTATAGGCAACTGAATAGGAACAGCGTTGCACTTTAAACGGTCAATCATCATGTCTACGACGCGGTAAAAATCTGCGCCCATAATGTCCATTTTGTTTACATACGCCATTCTTGGAACGTGATACTTATCAGCTTGTCGCCAAACTGTTTCTGACTGTGGCTCAACGCCGCCCTTTGCACAAAAAACCGTTACAGAGCCGTCAAGCACGCGAAGCGAGCGCTCTACCTCTACTGTAAAGTCAACGTGTCCGGGGGTATCGATGATATTAACTCTATGGTCCTTCCAGTAGCAAGTAGTAGCGGCAGAGGTAATTGTGATACCTCTTTCCTGCTCCTGTGCCATCCAGTCCATTGTTGCCGAACCGTCATGTGTTTCGCCTATTTTATGGTTAATACCAGTATAATACAAAATACGTTCGGTCGTGGTTGTTTTGCCGGCATCAATGTGGGCCATTATGCCTATATTTCGAGTGAGCTCTAATGAAACGTCTCTCGGCATATTGTCCTCCTTAAATAAATACGAAAATCGCCGTTTTTAATTGTGCGGCGCGGCGGCACAGCAGGCGTCAGCCCACAGTGCGCTGCAACACAAAATAATTACCATCTGTAATGTGCAAAAGCCTTGTTCGCTTCTGCCATTTTGTGAGTATCCTCGCGTTTTTTAAACGCTCCGCCCTGGCTGTTAAGAGCATCCATAAGCTCTCCCGCAAGCCTTTCGCGCATTGTTCTTTCGCTGCGGTTTCTTGCATATGTGGTAAGCCAACGCAAACCCAGAGTTTGTCTGCGGTCAGGGCGAACCTCCATAGGCACTTGATAGGTAGCACCGCCCACACGGCGTGCTTTTACTTCTAACAGTGGCATTACGTTTTCCATAGATGCCTCAAAAACCTCTAAAGGCTCTTTTCCTGTTTTTTCTTTGATAATATCGAATGCACCGTAGACTATTTTCTGCGACACACCCTTTTTGCCGTCAAACATGACGCTGTTGATTAAACGAGTAACCAGCTTTGAGTTGTACAGCGGATCCGGCAAAACATCACGTTTTGCTATACGACCTCTTCTCGGCACTTCGCTTCCCTCCTTCACATAATGAATTCATAGGTACTCGAAAGTGACAAAACTCCCGTTAGAGCCGGAACAGGACGCTTAAAAATATATTTAAGCACTGACCGGCAGTTGCTATTATGAGCAATTTGGTGGGGTTTTATTACTTCGATGCACCAGCCTTTGGACGTTTTGCTCCGTATTTAGACCTTGCCTGCATTCTTTTTGCGACGCCTTGAGCATCGAGCGTACCACGAATTATATGGTAACGAACACCAGGTAAGTCTTTAACACGTCCACCGCGGATAAGCACAACGCTATGTTCCTGCAAATTGTGTCCTATACCGGGAATGTAGGCTGTTGCTTCGATTCCATTGGTAAGCTTCACTCTTGCAACTTTTCTAAGCGCAGAGTTTGGCTTTTTAGGTGTGGACGTTCTTATTGCTGTGCACACACCGCGTTTTTGAGGAGAATTTTGCTCTGTTGCTTTGTTCTTTTTAGAGTTCCACCCTTTTAAAAGCGCCGGAGCCGTAGATTTCTTCTCGATAACTTCTCTGCCTTTGCGTACGAGTTGGTTAAAGGTTGGCATATTGCACCTCCTTACTTAAAAATTTTTATATGAGCGGCGGCAAAAACCGACGTTACATAACAAACGCTTAAAGCGGTAGAATAACTGCTGCCGCTTTTTGGCAAGCAGAGCTTACCAATTAAACATTTTACCATTTTAGGTGTCATTTTGTCAAGCAAAACTTTACTTGCTGACGCAAATAACTACATTACACCTACAGAATCGCTGGTTGCCTCTGAAAGATAATTATTTTGCGGAACACTTGTTGATACAACATCTACATTTGTGTAGCAGTTCATGCCTGTGCCGCACGGTAAAAGCTTGCCGATTATAACGTTTTCTTTAAGCCCCAAAAGCGGGTCTATTTTGCCCTTTATTGCAGCCTCGGTTAAAACGCGTGTGGTTTCTTGGAAGGACGCGGCAGAAAGGAAGCTGTCTGTGGCAAGAGAAGCCTTTGTTATACCCATAAGCACCGCAGAGCAGGTTGCCTGTGAAAGACCTTCTTCTCCGTTTGCAATGCGCTTTGCTACATCTTTGTTGGCAGCTATAAACTCGCCCTTGTCAACCAAAGAGCCTGTGAGCATATTGGTACTTCCCTGCTCCTCCACTCGCACCTTTTTCATCATCTGGCGCACTATTACTTCGATATGCTTGTCGTTGATATCAACGCCCTGTAAGCGATAAACGCGCTGAACCTCTTGAATAAGATAATCCTGCACAGCCAGATACCCCTGTATAGACAGAACATCATGCGGGTTTACAGAGCCCTCGGTAATCATATCTCCGGCTTCTACATGGTCGCCCTCCTGAACCTTTAGGCGCGAGCCATATGGTATCATGTATGCTTCCTCGTCAGCCGTGTTTTTGTTAAATACAACCACGTTATTGTTCTTTTTAATCTCTTGCATACGAACTTCGCCCGCGGTTTTGCTTATAATTGCCTGTGATTTTGGCTTTCTCGCCTCGAAAAGTTCTTCTACACGAGGCAAGCCCTGTGTAATATCGTCCGCAGAGGCTATACCACCGGTGTGGAAGGTACGCATGGTAAGCTGTGTACCCGGCTCGCCTATAGACTGTGCAGCTATAACACCAACTGCCTCGCCAACTGCCACAGCCTTGCCATTTGCAAGGTTATCGCCGTAGCAGCGCGAGCAAACCCCGTGCTTGCATTCGCAGTTAAGCACTGTGCGTATTTTAAGGTGTGTAATACCCGCATCAATTATCTTATGAGCATCGCGCTCGTTCATCATTTTGTCGTGAGAAACAAGCAGCTCGCCTGTCTTCGGGTCAAGCACATCTTCTACGGCAAAGCGCCCCATAAGACGCTCTGACATCGGCTCTATCATCTCGGTGCCGTCTTTTATGTCGCACACCACTATGCCCTCTTTTGTTCCGCAATCCTGCTGACGAATGATAACATCTTGAGAAACGTCAACCAAGCGGCGGGTAAGGTAACCGGAGTCGGCAGTACGCAAAGCGGTATCGGCAAGACCTTTTCTTGCTCCGCGCGATGAAATAAAGTATTCAAGGATATTAAGCCCCTCACGGTAATTGGCACGAATAGGAATTTCTATCGCGCGCCCCGAGGTGTTGGCTATAAGACCGCGCATACCTGCAAGCTGACGAATTTGGTTCATAGAGCCGCGGGCGCCGGAATCTGCCATCATAAATATAGGGTTATATTTATCAAGATTATCTTTAAGCGCCTCTGAAACAAGCTCGGTCGTTTCGTTCCATGTTTTTATAATAAGATTATAGCGCTCATCGTTAGAAATAAGCCCGCGCTTGTACTGCTTTGTTATTTTAAGAATCTTTTCGTCCGCAGCATCAAGCATATCCTTCTTTTGCGGAGGAATTACAGCATCTACAACTGCTACCGTAATTGCGCTCTTTGTCGAATATTTATAGCCCTGTGCTTTAATTTTATCAAGAACCTCGGCAGTTTCCGCCGTGCCGTGCACACGAATACAGCGGTCTATAATATCGCCAAGCTGCTTTTTGCCGCAAAGAAATTCCACTTCCAAACGGAACATATTCTCCGGCTTTGTTCTGTCAATATACCCGATATCCTGTGGAATAGGCTGGTTAAATATAACACGCCCCACTGTACAATCGAGGATTTGGCTGAGCTTTTTGCCGCCAACTTCTTTGGACATACGAATTTTAACAGGTGCGTGTAAGCCGACATCACCCTCTTGATAAGCCATAATAGCCTCGTCGGTGTCGCGGAATACCTTGCCTGTGCCTTTTTCGCCGTCTTTAACAAGTGTGAGGTAATATGAACCCAAAACCATGTCCTGAGTAGGCACGGCAACAGGTCGCCCGTCCGAGGGCTTTAAAAGGTTATTCGCTGCCAGCATTAAAAAGCGAGCCTCGGCCTGTGCCTCTGCCGAAAGCGGAAGATGCACTGCCATCTGGTCACCGTCAAAGTCGGCATTATATGCCGTACATACCAGCGGGTGAAGCTTTAAGGCGCGTCCCTCTACCAGTATAGGCTCAAACGCCTGTATTCCCAAGCGGTGAAGCGTGGGGGCGCGGTTTAAAAGCACTGGGTGGTCCTTAATTACAATATCAAGTGCGTCCCAAACCTCTATCTTAGCGCGCTCTACCATTTTTCTTGCATTTTTAATGTTTGTGGCAACTCCTGTATCAACAAGGCGCTTCATCACAAAGGGTTTAAACAGCTCCAAAGCCATCTCCTTAGGAAGCCCGCATTGGTACATTTTAAGCTCCGGTCCCACAACAATAACCGAACGTCCGGAGTAATCGACGCGCTTGCCCAAAAGGTTTTGACGAAAGCGCCCCTGCTTGCCCTTCAGCATATCCGAAAGCGACTTTAAAGGACGGTTATTAGGCCCTGTCACGGGGCGGCCGCGTCTGCCGTTGTCTATTAAAGCATCTACCGCTTCTTGCAGCATACGCTTTTCATTGCGCACGATAATATCCGGCGCACCAAGCTCTAAAAGCCTTTTTAAGCGGTTGTTGCGGTTAATTACGCGGCGATAAAGGTCGTTTAAGTCTGAGGTTGCAAAGCGCCCGCCGTCAAGCTGAACCATTGGACGAATATCCGGCGGTATTACGGGAATAACGTCAAGTATCATCCATTCGGGCTTATTGCCGCTCTTTATAAATGCCTCTACCACTTCAAGGCGCTTCAGTACACGAATCTTCTTTTGCCCCGATGCTGTTTCAAGGTCCTCACGCAGTCCGTCATACATCGCCTGTAAGTCTATATTCTGCAAAAGCTGCTTTACAGCCTCGGCACCTATACCCGCAACAAACTCATCTTCATATTTTTCGCGCATATCGCGATATTCCTTCTCGGAGAGAAGCTGTCTGTCCTCCAGCGGTGTAGAGCCATGGTCTATAACTATATACGAGGCAAAATACAGCACTTTTTCAAGCAGACGCGGAGAAAGATCTAAAAGCAGCCCCATACGTGAGGGAATACCTTTAAAATACCAAATGTGAGAAACAGGGGCGGCAAGCTCTATATGCCCCATTCTTTCGCGGCGAACCTTTGCACGGGTAACCTCTACGCCGCAACGGTCGCATATTTTGCCTTTATAACGCAAACGCTTATATTTGCCGCAGTTACATTCCCAGTCCTTTGTAGGACCAAAAATGCGCTCGCAAAAAAGGCCGTCACGCTCTGGCTTTAGTGTACGATAGTT
The DNA here is from genome assembly GCA_036638975.1 of Hydrogenoanaerobacterium sp. Taxonomy (GTDB): domain Bacteria; phylum Bacillota; class Clostridia; order Oscillospirales; family Ruminococcaceae; genus JAVWJP01. The sequence continues at coordinate 23,835 of JAVWJP010000019.1, read as the reverse complement.
AATGGTTTCCGGCTTTTCTACCGCCCCGTATGACCAACTTCTTATCTGCTCGGGCGAAGCAAGACCTATCTTAATCGCTTCAAATACATTAAACTCCAATTACGGCGCCTTCTTCCTATATTTTATCTTCAAATAAATCTTCGTCATTAAGCCCAAAAGCAACATCGGCATCAAAAATAGATTCCGTTTCATCTGACTCCGGTTCATCGGGCAGATAATTAGCTTCTATTTCGTCCTCGTCCTTGATGTACTCAAGCTCCATGGCTTCATCGTCGTTCATGCGCGGCAGACCCATATCATCGTCATCGTCAAAGTTCTGCTTTAAGTCTATTTCCTCGCCGTTTTTGTCAAGGACTTTAATATCGAGCCCCAGCGACTGAATTTCTTTCATAAGCACCTTAAACGACTCGGGGATACCTGACTGCGGTATATTATGACCTTTAACAATGGCCTCGAATGCCTTTACTCTGCCCACCACATCGTCCGACTTAACAGTAAGAATTTCTTGCAAGGTATAAGCCGCACCATATGCCTCCAGTGCCCAAACCTCCATCTCGCCAAAACGCTGCCCGCCAAACTGCGCTTTACCGCCCAGTGGCTGCTGTGTAACAAGTGAGTACGGTCCTGTAGAGCGCGCATGAATTTTATCATCGACAAGGTGATGGAGCTTTAGGTAATACATAATTCCGACAGTAACAGGGCTGTCAAACTTCTCGCCTGTACGCCCGTCATAAAGTATTGTTTTACCGTCCTCGTTAAGCCCTGCCTCACGGAAGGTAGCGCGAATATCGTCCTCGTGCGCACCGTCAAAAACAGGTGTTGCAACCTTCCAGCCCAATTCTTTAGCGGCACGTCCGAGGTTTACCTCAAGCACCTGCCCAATGTTCATACGTGAAGGAACTCCAAGCGGGTTAAGAACAATATCAAGCGGTGTTCCGTCCGGCAAAAACGGCATATCCTCCTGCGGAAGAATGCGCGAAACAACGCCCTTGTTGCCATGTCTGCCTGCCATTTTATCGCCGACAGAAATTTTACGCTTTTGCGCAATGTAGCAGCGAACAACCATATTTACGCCCGGTGAAAGCTCATCGCAATTTTCTCTTGTAAACACTTTTATGTCAACAATTGTGCCGTATTCTCCATGCGGAACACGCAGAGAGGTGTCGCGAACCTCGCGTGCCTTCTCGCCGAATATTGCACGTAAAAGGCGCTCCTCTGCGGTAAGCTCGGTTTCGCCCTTTGGTGTCACCTTACCAACGAGTATATCCCCTGCGCGAACCTCCGCGCCTATACGTATCACGCCGCGTTCGTCAAGCTCGCGCAGAGCATCGTCGGCAACGTTTGGTATATCACGGGTAATTTCTTCAGGTCCCAGCTTTGTATCGCGTGCTTCAACTTCGTATTCCTCCATATGAATAGAGGTGAAAACGTCATCTCGCACAACTTTTTCGTTAATTAAAACAGCATCTTCGTAGTTGTAGCCCTCCCAAGTCATAAAGCCTATAAGCGCATTTTTGCCAAGGGCTATTTCGCCGTTGCTTGTTGCAGGTCCGTCCGCTATAACCTGCCCGACTGTGACGCGCTCGCCTTTTTCTACAACAGGACGCTGATTTATGCAGGTACTTTGGTTAGAGCGCATAAACTTTATAAGCTTATGTGTAATAAGCTCGCCTTCATCTGTTTTTATAACAATTTTATCGGCAGAAACAGAATCAATAACACCGTTGTGCTTTGAAAGCACAGCAACGCCGGAGTCTACAGCAGCCTTATACTCCATACCTGTACCCACTATAGGAGATTCCGTTTTCATCAGAGGAACAGCCTGTCTTTGCATATTAGAGCCCATTAGAGCACGGTTAGCATCGTCGTTTTCTAAGAAAGGTATCATAGAAGTAGCAACAGAAACCACCATACGAGGTGAAACGTCCATGTAATCTACGCGGTCGCGCTCTATCTCAAGTATTTCATCTCTGAAACGCCCTGTAACGCGCTCTTTTTCAAAGGTTCCCGCCTCGGTTAAAGGCTCGTTTGCCTGTGCAACATAAAAGTTGTCCTCTACATCTGCTGTCATATAAACAACTTCATCTGTTACAACGCCCGTTGCTTTATTTACCTTGCGGTAAGGCGCTTCTATAAAGCCATATTCATTTATGCGTGCAAAAGACGCAAGGTATGATATAAGACCTATATTCGGACCCTCCGGTGTTTCTATAGGGCACATACGTCCATAATGGCTGTAGTGAACGTCGCGAACCTCAAACCCTGCACGGTCACGAGAAAGACCGCCGGGGCCTAAGGCAGAAAGACGGCGTTTATGCGTAAGCTCTGCCAATGGGTTGGTCTGGTCCATAAACTGAGAAAGCGGAGATGAACCGAAAAACTCTTTTATAGAAGCCACCACAGGACGGATATTGACAAGCGCCTGAGGTGTAATTACGTCCATGTCCTGAGCTTGAATTGTCATGCGCTCGCGCACAACACGCTCCATGCGTGAAAAGCCTATGCGGAACTGGTTCTGCAAAAGCTCACCAACCGAGCGGATACGGCGGTTTCCGAGATGGTCTATATCATCTACATTGCCGATATCGTAGCAAAGGTTATTTATATAGTTTATAGAGGCGAAAATATCGTCCTTTATAATATGTTTTGGAATTAATTTGTCTGCGTTGGCTTTTATTGCAGCTTTTAAGTCTTCTTCGCTTTCGTTATTCTGCAAAAGCTCTTTTAAAACGCAAAAGCGTACTTTTTCATTAATACCATACTCGGTACAATCGAAAGAAACAAAGTTTTTAATGCTGACCATACCGTTAGAAAGTATAAGAACATTGACACCATCGACAGTAACCACTGCGCGGGAAACACCTGTTTCTTCTACCACCATGGCTTCGTCATATGTTAAAACCTTGCCCGGCTCTGCAAGAAGCTCGCCCGTAATGGGGTTTGCAATGGGCTCGGCAACCACGTGCCCGGCAAGGCGCTGACCAATACCAAGCTTTTTGTTGTATTTATAACGTCCGACACGAGAAAGGTCGTAACGGCGCGGGTCGAAGAAAAGGTTTTGCAGGTGCGTTACAGCACTGTCTACTGTAGGCGGCTCGCCCGGACGAAGCTTGCGGTAAACCTCCAAAAGGGCTTCTTCGCCATTTTTGGTGTTGTCCTTGTCCTGTATTGTTTTAACAAGACGCTCGTCCTCTCCAAAGATATTATATATCTCAATGTCAGAGCCGTAGCTGTCGGTAAGACCGTTTGTACTGCCGTTTATTTTATCATCGTCCAGCTTTAGCATTGCGCGTATGAAAACGGTGACGGGGATTTTGCGGTTTTTATCTATACGAACATAAAAGATGTCGTTGGAGTCGGTTTCGTATTCAAGCCATGCGCCGCGGTTTGGTATAACCGTTGACGAAAACAATTTTTTGCCTGTTTTGTCGTAGTTCATGCCATAATACACGCCCGGAGAACGAACAAGCTGCGAAACTATTACTCGCTCTGCACCATTTATAACAAAAGTTCCGCTCTCAGTCATCAGTGGGAAATCTCCCATGAAAATGTCCTGCTCTTTAACTTCTCCGGTTTCTTTGTTTAAAAGGCTTGCACGAACTCGAAGCGGTGCGGCATAGGTGACGTCACGGCTTTTACATTCTGCAACAGAATATTTCGGGGTGTTTTCCAACCTGTAATCAATAAAATCAAGAACCAGATTGCCGGTGTAATCGGTGATTGCGGAAATATCTTGGAATACTTCCTTCAGCCCTTCCTCCAGAAACCATCTGTAAGAATTTTTCTGAACCTCAATCAAGTTAGGCATTTCGATCACTTCATTGATACGGCTAAAGCTCTTTCGGACGTTTTTCCCCAGATGTACATCTTTCACATTCACCATAGGCTTGCTCACTCCATTCAATCTATTTACAACTCTGCTTTGCATAAGGTACAAAGCCATTTTAAGCATTTGTACAATTTTACAAAACGGTATTGAATTTTACATTGCTTTCTGCTATACTAATTAGTGCTAATGGCGCAGATACCCATTATGATACATTTTATTATTATATTACATTTAAGCGCCGTTGTCAATATTTTTGTTCTAAACTAATAAAAAATATTTTTTTGATTGTCCATTTTAACTACTTGCCGGTTTTGTCAATAGAAAACGGCAAGTTTTTTTATTTTTAATTTTTTACTTAATACATTCTAAAATAGGCAGCTAAAAGAGCCGCCGCGACAAAGCCGTCAAAGTATTAAAGGCTTGTACTGCCACAGCAAAAAAAAGAAGCACCCCTTAACATGACAAATTTGCGGGCTATGTGCTAACTGCAAAAGCTAAAAAGGCAGCTTAAAGGTAATCTCTATCAAAAACGGCACAGCTATAGAACAAATTACGCCGTTTAAAACCGAAACCACAGCTACCTCCTCGCTTGTACATTTCATTATAAGCGGCAATGTCGTGTCCTCGCTTGTAGCGCCCGCCGGTGCTATTGCCGTGTAATGGTTTAGGTGCACGGCAATCCACGGTATTATTAAAAACGAGAATATTTCGCGAAAAACATTTGCCAAAAATGTAACTGTCCCAACCTCAGCCCCCGCCAAATCGGTAAGCATTACACCCGAAAGGCTGTACCAGCCAAGACCAGAGGCTATTGCCATGCTTATGTTACCCGGCATACCGCACAACAGCCCCGTTATGTACCCGCCCAAAAGTGAGCCTGCTATTACGCCTAACGGAACAAAGAGCAGCTTCATATTGTTTTCTCGCAGCTTGCGGAATATAAGCTTATTTGCACCGACACTTATACCGACAGAAAACATAAGCAGACTCAGAGTATACTCCGAAATATCACCGAAAAGCTCGACGGTTTCGCCCGAAAACAGCCATTGCCCGCCCGCAACACCCAGCACAAGGCTTACTATTGCCAGTATAATCATTATTTCGGCTCCTTAAACACACGTTTTGTAATAATATACACGACAATTACCGAAAACGCTATAGGTATAACAGAAAAAAGCACCGCTTTAAGCCCCACCGATTGCATATCGGCAAAGAAAGTGGGGCTGTGTCCAAGCGACGCACCCATACAAAAAATCAGTATAGCTATAAAAACATATTGCAGCATACCGTTTATTTTTTGGTATTTATCGGGGAAAAGCTTTAAGCCCACCAGCATTCCTGCCGCCATACACACCAAAACCTTAAACACAGCTTCACCTCCATATGTTTATTTTAAAAACCGTTGTGATGTAAAAAATTAAATTTTATTTTTGTTCTAAAAACTCTTTAAATGCGCGGTATGTCATATAAACATCAAGCTTAGAAACAACCTCAAAGGGTGCGTGCATAGAAAGCACCGGCACACCGACATCTACAACATCAACATTAAGCTCGGCAATGTACATTGCAACAGTTCCGCCGCCGCCCGCATCGACCTTGCCAAGCTCGCCCGTCTGCCATATTACACCGCCGCCGTCCAAAAGCGCGCGCACCTTTGCCATATACTGTGCCGATGCCTCGCTTGTGCCGCTTTTACCGCCGGAGCCTGTGTACTTTGTAACAACAACACCATAGTTTAAATAAGCCGTATTTTTGCGCTCGTAAACCTCAGGGAAGGTTGGGTCGAACGCCGCATTTACGTCGGCAGAAAGGCACTGCGAGCGGCTTAACACCGTGCGCGCTTCAATGCCGTAGGCTGCTGCCAAATCTGCTATAAAATATCGCAAATATGCACATTTAAGCCCTGTGCTGCCGTTAGAACCAATTTCTTCTTTGTCTGCAAGCACAGTAACTGTGGTAAATGCGGGCTTTTTTGTTTCTATAGCCGCCATTACAGCAGTATATGCACATACTCTGTCATCGTGCCCATATGCGCCTATCATAGCTCTGTCAAGCCCGACATCACGCGCCGCAAAGGCGGGCACTGCTTCAAGCTCTGCCGAGAGAAAATCGTGCTCGGTAATACCATATTTTCGGAACAATATATTTGCAATATTAAGCTTTACAAGCTCGCTTGCTTTGTCGTCACGGAAAGGGTGACAGCCAACCAAAATATTAAGCTCCTCACCTTTAAGCCCCTCCGAGAGCGGACGCTTCATTTGCTCGCGGCTTAAATGAATTAGCAAATCGGTTACACAAAACACGGGGTCGTCTACGTCCTCGCCTATTTTAACCTTTATTAAGCTTCCGTCTTTTTTAACTATAATACCATGCAGCGCCAGCGGTATTGCCCCCCACTGGTACTTTTTTATGCCGCCGTAGTAATGTGTTTTTAAAAATGCAAGCTGTGCCTCCTCGTAAAGCGGACGTGGCTTCATATCAAGGCGCGGGCTGTCTATATGCGCCGCAACTATTTTTACTCCCTCGTCAAGACCGCGTGTACCTATTGTTGCAAGCACAAGCGCCTTACCGCGGTTGTTGTAGTAAACCTTTTTACCCGCCTCATATTTTTTACCCGCTTCAAACTCGGTATAGCCGTTCTTTTTTAAAAGCTCTACAGTCACGCACACAGCCTCGTGCTCGGTTTTTGCGTCGTCTAAAAATTTTTTATAGCCTATACAAAAATCCTGCACCTGCACAAGCTCTGCATCGGTTAAAGTTTTACCACCGTTTTCGGGTTTAATAAGCAGTTCTTCCTGCAAAAGCTCCGCCTTTGTCTTCTTTTTTTCAGCCATAATATATACCTCCATATAGTTATTTTGTTATTGTCCTGTAGCAGCAAAGCCATAAACAGCGCGGTACACGCCGCGTGTTTTGTTTATTCCGGCAACATATTTTTTGGTATCTCCAAAGGGTATGCTGTGTATATTTACCCCGTCTGCCGAATGCTCGGGGTTTTTAAGCCATTTTTTTGCATTGCCCCAGCCCGCATGGTATGCGCATAGGGCTGTATCGGTGCTTTCAAATTCATCTATAAGCAGCCGCAAAAGGTGCGTGCCGTACTTTATGTTAAGAACAGGGTCAAACATTTCCTCGTAGCTTTCGTCACCGGCATTTGACATCTTGGATTTTGTCCAGTCGAAGGTTTCTTCGGTAAGCTGCATAAGCCCGCGCGCGCCCACTTCAGATTCCACATTGGGACGAAACCCGCTCTCTGTGTGAATTACAGCAAAGACAAGGTCGTAGGGCAGCGCATTTTCGTCCGAATACTTTACCACAGCTTCTTTATATTTTACAGGATAAGCTCGTTTATTAAAAGCTCCGTAAGCTATGCGCAAAGCCAAAAAAGCAAGCAGCACCGCAAGAAGTGCCGCAAGCGTCGATATTAAATTTTTTGAGATTTTACTGCTCAAAATTTACGCCCCTTCAAGTTCTTTTACAAGCCCTGCCGCCTTAGCCGTAAACTCGGCAACCGTGCCCTCGTTGCGCAAAACATACTGCGAGCGTTTTATGTAAAAATCGTCGCACTTCTGGCTTGCCATTCGTGCGTCCGCCGCCGGCTCTGTAAGAGAATCGCGCGCTATTATTCTGGCACGGCGCACCTCCTTTGGTGCTATAACAGAAATTATTTCGCTGCAAAGGCTGTCTGTGCCGCTCTCGAAAAGCGTTGGTGCATCAAGCACCACCAGCTTAATATGCCCCTCCTCCAGCTTTTTAATACGGCTGTTAAGCTCCGCATTAATATATGGAAAAATAATTTCATTAAGCAGCGCAAGCTTTTCGTCATTGGCAAAAACAATGCCGCCCAAAAGCTTTCTGTCAAGCTCGCCGTTTGGCAAAACAATGCTGCCCCCAAAATGCGCCGCAAGCTTTTTTAAACAAGGCTTACCCGCCTGCACAACCTGTCTTGCAAGCAAATCGCAGTTAATAACCTCAAAGCCGCTCTCTTTAAAAACACTGCTAACTGTGGTTTTACCTGCCCCCGTCTGCCCCGTAAGACCTATAACACGCACAGTATTACTCCTCCTCTGCCTGCACCACCGTAAAGGCGGCGGCACGAATAAGCCTGTTATACAGTGCCAGCCCCACACCGCTTTTGTGTGGACAGCGGGCATAAACAGTTTTTGCGCCCTCATCGTCAAGTCGGCGCAAGCTTGCAAAAAGCCTTGCTGCCTGCTCTTTTTCGTCGTCCTCGGCACCTATGCACACAAAGGGGCAATTTAGGTTTTTCTTGTCCTCATTGTAGCACAGCGCAAAGCTGCCGTTTTTGGTGTGTGAGTTTACATATTTTGCAAATGCAATGTCGCTGCCATGTACAAGCACAACCTTACATTTTGGTGAATAATGCTTATACTTCATACCGGGCGAGCTTGCCTTAACGTTTGGCAAAAGCTGCCCCGTTACGGCATCATCTATTTCAACCTCGCCCAAAACCATGCGCAGCTCCTCCGGTGTAATGTACCCCGGCCGCAGTACGCGCGGCACAGTGCCGACAAGCGTTATAACGGTAGATTCAACCCCCACCGCGCACTCACCGCCGTCCACTATGGCATCTATCTTACCGTCTAAATCATCTATGCAGTGCTGTGCCGTTGTTGTGCTGGGGCTGCCCGAAAGGTTTGCGCTGGGTGCTGCAAGCGGTACGCCGCAAAGACGTATAAGTGCGCGCGCAACAGGGTGTGCGGGGCAACGCACTGCAACGGTATCAAGCCCTGCCGAGGTTATTGCGGGTATTTTTTTGCCGCGCGGCAATATTATTGTAAGAGGACCGGGCCAAAAGTGCTCGGCAAGCGCCAATGCCTGCGGTGTTACCTGCGCCGCTACATTATAAAGCTCGCTTGTTTCAGAAATATGCACTATAAGCGGGTTATCCTGCGGGCGTCCCTTTGCCGCAAATATTGCACTAACCGCCGCTTCATTTGTTGCGTCGGCGGCAAGCCCGTAGACAGTTTCTGTAGGAATGGCAACAAGCCCGCCCTGCGCCAATATTTTAGCGGCATCGACGAGCTGTGCTTTATCTTTTTCTATATCTTTTATGGAAAAAAACTTAGTTATAGGCATTTTTTAGTTTTCGCTCCCCTGCTCCTGTAGCTTTTCAGCTTGGTCGAAGGTAACAAGCGCTGTAATAAGCTCGTTTAAATCTCCGTTCATTATTGCATCTATTTTATATAGGGTAAGCCCTATACGGTGGTCGGTTACACGCCCTTGAGGGAAGTTATAGGTGCGTATTCTCTCGCTGCGGTCGCCCGTACCCACCTGTAGCTTGCGCGCCGAGGCTACCTGCGCGTTTTGCTCCTCTATCTTTTGGTTTAAAAGGCGCGAGCGCAGTACCTTTAAGGCTCTGTCCTTATTTTTATACTGGCTTCGCTCGTCCTGACATTCCACCACCATGCCCGTAGGCAAATATGTTACGCGTATAGCTGACGAGGTTTTGTTTACGTGCTGCCCTCCCGCACCGCTGGAACGAAAAACATCTATCTGTAAATCTTTCGGGTCAAGCTCAAACTCTACGTCATCTACCTCCGGCAAGACCGCAACAGTAGATGTAGAGGTGTGTATGCGCCCCTGCGTTTCGGTTTCCGGCACACGCTGCACGCGATGCACTCCGCTTTCAAACTTGAGCTTTGAGTACGCACCGTCGCCCTCTATAGAAAAGCTTATTTCTTTATATCCTCCAAGCTCGGTTTCGTTGGCGTTAAGTACTTCTACGCCCCAGCCCTGTGCCGCCGCATACATGGTATACATACGGTAAAGCGAGTTTGCAAACAGCGCCGATTCCTCACCGCCCGCTCCCCCGCGTATTTCGACTATAACGTTTCTTTCATCGTTAGGGTCGCGCGGCAGCAGCAATATTTTAAGCTCCTCAGAAGCAGAATCCATTTTTGCTTTACCCTCGGAATACTGCTCATCAACCACAGACTTAAACTCTTTGTCAAGTCCGCCTTCTTCTAAAAGCTCTCTCGCCTCATCATACTCGTTTTGAGCCGCTTTATATTCGCGATATTTTTCTACAAGCGGCGTCAGGTTTTTATAATCGCGCATAAGCTTTTTATATTGCTCGTTATCTCCGGCAATGTTTGGCTCCATTAGCCTGTTGGCTATCTGTTCAAACTTTGCCTCAACGTCTTTTAATTTATCAAACATGGTTTTTTCCTTTCATGTGCCGTCTATTCTTGCACGGACGGGTGTATAACATTTTTTATATGTTTTTCGGCTTTTGCACGCGCTACAAGAACCTCGTGCCCACAGCCCTCGCACTTCAGTTTAAAATCCATGCCCGAGCGCAACACAATAAAGCGGCACGACCCGCATGGGTGATGCTTCTTCATCTGTAGTATATCTCCGACCCGCACATCCACACGCAATGCCCCCTATGCAAAAATATCCATTTAATATTATAACAGAAGAAAGGGTGCAATGGCAAGTGCCATATTAAATTTTTTAGATATGCTCTATAATACGGACAAAAAAGCGCCACACAGCCTTTAGTGCTGCATAGCGCTTTTTCAGATAAATTTATTCTTCGGAGTTCATTTCCTTTGCGTCCTCTATAACGGCGGCTTCAAGCATCTTAGGAAGCTCCTCATAGCGCAAAAACTCCATAGTAAAGTAGCCCCTGCCCTGTGTCATTTGGCGCAGCGCAGTTGTAAAGTCGTACATTTCGCTCATTGGCACTTCGGCCTCTATAAGCTGCAAACCGTCCTCGGCGGGGTTCATACCAAGAACTCTGCCGCGGCGCTTGTTTACATCGCCCATAAGGTCGCCTGTGTTTGCCTCCGGAGCATATACCTTTAGGCTGCCTATAGGCTCTAAAAGCACAGGCGATGCCGTGGGAATACCCGCCTTATAGGCAAGGTTTGCCGCCATTTTAAACGACATCTCAGAGGAATCGACAGGGTGATACGAGCCATCAACAAGTGTTGCCCTAAGCCCCACAACAGGGTAACCCGCCACAGCGCCGTGCTTAACACAGTCGCGCAGACCTTTTTCTACAGCCGGGTAGAAGTTGCGCGGCACAGCGCCGCCAACCACTTTTTCACAAAATTCCATCTCATCGGAATCGCAGGGTTCAAACTCGACCCATATGTCGCCAAACTGCCCGTGCCCGCCCGATTGTTTTTTGTGACGTCCCTGTACCCGCACTTTTTTGCGGATAGTTTCGCGGTATGGGACACGCGGTTTTTCAAGAGAAACATCTACGCCAAACTTTGCCTTCAGCTTAGACATCAAAACATCAAGGTGCTGTTCGCCAAGACCGGAGGCAAGCTGCTGCTTTGTTTCGTTGTTGTTTTCGTAGCCGACTGTCAGGTCTTCTTCCATAAGCCTTTGTATACCGGCGGCAATTTTGCCCTCGTCGCCCTTTACCTTAGGGGTTATAGCCATAGACATACACGGCTTTGGGAACTGTATTGCAGGCAGCCTTACTATTCGCTTAGGGTCACACAGGGTATCGCCCGTGTTAGCAGATATTTTTGTAATTGCACCTATATCACCTGCCGAAATAAACGCGGTATCCTCTTGCTTTTTGCCCTTTACATAGATAATTTTGCCAAGGCGCTCCTGCTGCCCCGTTGTTGCGTTAATCGGGGTAATATCGGCAGAAAGCCTGCCCGCAATTACCTTTACGTACGAGAGCTTACCCACAAACGGGTCTGCCACTGTCTTAAATATATATGCCGCAAGCGGCTGTGTGTCGTCGCATTCTATCTCTACTTCTTTGCCGTCAGGTGTAAGACCAACTTCGTCAGCCACTTTTTTTGCCGTAGGCAAAAGGTCTGCTATGCAGTCAAGCAGCATATCGACAGCCGCAAGCGTAGTGCCGCTGCCGCAAAGCACCGGCGAAATTGTACCCGCGGTAACGCCGTTTCTTATACCGTCTATGGTTTCCTCGCGCGTAAATGCCTCGCCGGAAAAATACTTTTCAAAAAGCTTTTCGTCTGTTTCGGCAATAGCCTCTGAAATAGCCGCAACAAGCCCGTCTATACGGTGACCGGAATCGGGCATGGGAACCTCTGAGGGCTTACCGGACGCATCATATGTATAAGCCTTCATATCTATTAGATTAACGTAACAGGTGACAACATGGTTTTCATAATGCGGCACAACAAGCGGGCATACGCTGGGACCGAATTTTGTCTTTAAGCTCTCAAGCACCTTATAAAAATCGGCATTTTCAGTATCGAGCTTTGTGACGACAAACATTCTTGCCTTTTTTAGCTGCGTAGCCAGCTTATAAGCCTTTTCTGCGCCAACTGTTACACCGGATTTTCCTGATAATACTATCATAACGCTGTCTGCGGCCCTTACGCCCTCGTAAAAGCCGGCTGCAAAGTCAAAAAGCCCCGGTGTATCGAGCAAATTTATTTTTGTAGAGCCCCATGTAAGAGGCGCTATTGCCAGTGAAACAGAAACCTTACGCTTTGTTTCTTCGGGGTCATAGTCACATATAGTGTTTGCATCAGCCACCTTTCCAAGTCTGTCTGTAGCGCCGGCTTTAAAAAGCAGCGCCTCTGCCAAAGAAGTTTTACCGGAGCCGCCGTGCCCAGCCAAGGCAACGTTTTTAATTTTATCGGCTAGGTATTGCCTCATAGTTAAGGTCCCCTTTCATTACGCCTACTTTAAAAAATCAGCAGGCTGTTAAAATACAATTGTGGAATCTAAATAAGTTTCATTCTTATCTATAAAACAATTATAGTATAATTATACTACAAAAAGTTTAAGAATCAAGTCGAACTATAAAAAAATACACAGTCTGTAATAAAATTTACAGGCTGTGTATTGTACATATTAAACAAATTATATTCTGCGAAGCGCCGAGAACAACCAAACCGCAAAGCCCCACACAAGCTGGTAAAGCAAGACTGTTGTCATGGTTGCCTGCCCCATGCTGCCCATAAACGAAAAGAATGTGATGAGTGTATAACCCAGCACCATGCCCACTATTTGGATAATAAGCCCTATATTTGTTGCAACCTTAACGCCTGATGCCGCCGAAACAGCCCTTGCGAAGCCCGCAAAGGTTCCGTTATGCACAAGGTAGCCCTTGTCGCTTTCGCGCTCCTTTGCCAGAGAGTCAAAGTCTGGGTGCAGCTTTGCGGGGAGTATGCGCAGCATTTCCTCCGGCAAATCGTATATTTTTGCTATTTTTGCCGCTGTAAGGTTAGGGTCTACCGACTTTACAACAACAGAAATACCCTTATGCGCAAGGTCGCCCAGTGCCGCGTCAACAGCTTCGTTGCGAACATAGCTTATAACAAACATCGCCGTAAGCTCGCCGGAGTTTGCAAGGTATAAAATATCTCTGTCCTCGGTGCGGTATTTTGCTTCGTAATCGTGGCTGGGCGTGTCTATTCCGTGGTGCTTCATAAGGTCGCTGTTGCCTATTAGCACGCGCTTGCCGCCAACCCACGCCGATATTCCCATAGCGTCCTCATAGACCAGGTTTTCTACGGGGCTTAGCATTTTGGTGTTACCCTGTATTATGCGCAAAAATATATTTTTTACAGCACCGTTACAAACGCAAAGCACGCTTGAGGCGTCTAATATTGCTTCATCTATGCGGTTTTTCTCAAATGTCTTTATATTATGCAGCAACACCTCATCGCTTGTAAAAAGCTCGCAGGCATCGGCTAAAACCACATTTGTTTCAGAAAAACGCTCGACAGCATTGTAACCTGTAAGTACCGCGCCGCACTTAGAAAGTGTGCGGTAAGCCTTGTGCTGCGGCAAACTGCCCACTATTGTAGAAGTAAAAGGTGATGCTATTGCCAAAATACCCGCAAAGGTAGAGAGCGAAATAAATAAATCTTTACCCAAAACATACGAAAATACCGCGACAACGATACTGCCTATAAATATTATGGGGGAGGTTATTTTTGCAATGTTTTCGGTGCTGTCCTCGGCATATGACTGCTCTATAAAATTATCTATAAAGCCCACCTTTTCGCTGTAGCTCAAGTGCGGTTCATCTATATTCATGTCCCACGTAAACTCGCGTGCAAGCTCGCGCTTGCTCAAATTTTGAACGGTGTATTTTGCAGAGCCCGACGATACAAAGCGAAAATTGCCTGTAATTCGTCCTATTGTAAAAAGCTTGCCTACAGCGTTAAACATAAGCACCAGTGCAACCACCGCAAAATAAACATGGACACTTTCTGTGCCGAGCGATGAGGGGTTTAAAAAAAGTGCAAAGCCCTGTATTACAGATGCCATTACAGCAACTGCCGCCAGAGAATCGTTGTTGGCTTTAAGCGTAAACATACCCACAAGCCCGCTTGCAACGGTGCGGTAAGAAACCAATGCCGCTATTGTAAGCAGTACAATATTTAAAAGCATATATGTGCCCGGTGCCGCTGTCGGAGAAACAATATTCGGCATAGGCAGCGCAAACACCTGTGCAAGCCCTGTATAAAGCAGCCCCAAAGCACAAAGCGCACTTGCAGCCAAACGAAAAAGCAAGCTCCCGCGCATAGTGTCAAGGTCTTTTTTTACTCCTTGTGCGTCAGACTGCGACGTATATTCGTCCATCTCCATCTTTGACGGCGCTTCGTCCGTTTCAAAAATGTCCTCAGCAGGTTTTTCCGGTGCTTCCTGTTCGGCAAAGCCGTCAAGCGCAAGCCCCTGCGGTAAATCCTTTGTGTCCTCAAGGCTGTCCCCGCTCTGCACAAAGTCAGAAATCGGTATGTCCATACGCGTAAAAGCCTCGGAATCCGGCTGCGCGGCAGTGCTGTCATGCGCATTGGGGTTTAACCTGAAGCCGCCCTTTAGCTCCGGCTTTGGCAGCTCCGGTGGCTGCGGCACAGCCTGCTTTTGCTGTTGAGCACGTCCCCTTGCAGAGGGCTCGGCAGCCGCGCCGAAGTTTGTGCGTATGCTCTCGCGTCCGGCAGAAACTGCGCCCTTGCGCACACCGCTGCCGATAGGCGAAAGCCCGCTGTATTTCATTATAAATTCATCGTCACTTGCCTTTTTAGGCTCGGCGGCAGCAGCTGCGTAAACCTCTTTTGGCAACTGCACCGTGCGCTGAGGCCGGACATTTTGCAAAGGCTTTTCTTCACTTGCCAATGCAAATATAGCATCTGCGGGGTTATATCTGTCACCTATAGCGCGCGCAGAAGATGAGCTGCGAGGCTGTGCTTCTTCGTAGGCTTCGCGCTGCTCGCGGCGGCTTTCTGCTTCCCCGTAATCAGCGTTTTGCTCTCCGTCCTCATATTCATCATTGCTTTTTACAGCAGTTGCACGCCGTGTGCTCCTGTCTGTCATCTGTGTCATGCGTTCAGCATAATCGTCGTCCCCGCCGTAGTTGTGGCTAGGTGGCTTTAATGGCTGTAGCGGCTCTAAATGCTGCGGGCGCAGCTTTCTGCCGCTTTCTGCCGCGGCATATGCCGGCTCGCGCCGCACCTCCGCGCGCAAATCGCGTTCGTCGTAAGCTTCTTCATAAGCCGCTTCTCTGCGCGGCGTGGTCTGCCGCGGCTCGTCATAATCATTATAGTCTGCCTGCGGTGCAGCAGGACGGCGCTGTGGACGCACAGGACGCTCGTCATATTGTTCTTCTCTGTAAACAGGCTCTCTGCGCGCCGCGGTCTGCCGCGGCTCGTCATAATCGCCATATTCCGCCTGCCGCACAGAGCGGCGCTGTGGGTTCTCGTCATAAGCATCGTCAGTTTGCGGTGGACGACGCCTTGCCTCTGCCGCTTTTTTCTCTTTTATTTCAGCCAATATGCTGTCAATATCGTAATCGCGATTCATTTTTTGTTTAACCTCCCTGCTTACAAAACAAAAACCATGCGGCTTTTAAAGCTTTTGCCGCTGCCTTGCAATTTCGTACATAATAATTCCACCTGCCACAGAGGCATTTAGCGAACCAATTTCGCCAAGCATTGGCAAAGAAACAGTAAAGTCGCACTTTTCTTTTATAAGCCGCCCAACGCCCTCGCCCTCGTTACCCACTATAAGCGCAACAGCGCCCGAATAATTAACCTTGCACCACGGCTCACCGTCCATATCAGCACAATACACCCAAACTCCGTCTGCCTTTAGCTGCTCTATAGCCTGTACAAGATTAGCCACACGCACAACAGGTATATGGCTGGCGGCACCTGCAGATGCCTTATAAGCTGTCGGTGAAAGCCCTGCGCTGCGGCGCTTTGGTATTATTACACCATGCGCGCCGCTGCATTCGGCGGTGCGTATTAATGCGCCCAAATTATGCGGGTCTTCAATTTCATCAGCTATTATTACAAAAATAGGCTCGCCGCGCTCCTTCGCCCTTGCATAAATGTCCTCTATCTCGCTGTATTCTACAGCCGTAACGCTAAGCGCCACGCCCTGATGATTCTCTGTCCCGCACATGGCATCGAGCTTTTGCGAGCTTACATCTTTTACCGGCACACCGCGCTCCTTTGCCATAGCTATAATTTTACCGATACTTCCCTTGCCGTCTGTAGAGCCTATATAAACCTTATCTATACAGTTATCTGCTTTAAGTGCCTCTATTACGGCGTTTCTTCCGTAAATAAGGTTTGATGGTCTTTCATCGCTTCTGTTTTCTATCATGAGTTTTTTCCCCTGTCTTGTTTATGTGAAGCAGTTATGTGTATACTGCGTTTAGTATAACACAAAATGCGATAAAATTAAACCGTTTTTTACAAAAGAACAACAGCCAGTGTAAGTGCTGCGCCTATGCCTGCCGCGCACAAAAGCTTCAGCCCCTCCACAAGCGGTGCATGGCTTATTATACGGCGCAAACGACGAGTGCCCACATCTTTTAAAAAAGTGTCTGCATTTTTCTTTATATCGCCCTCATTTTCTTCTATCTTACCGTTTTTAACAAAAAGTATCGCTCTTTCAAAATATTCGTTTTGCGTGTCTATTACCTCTATTATTTTTTTGTTTACGCCGCGCAGCATAAGCACAACCGCCTTTCCTGTTTAATTTATACGCCGTTTTCGGTACAGTAAATTATTCCCAAACAGCAGAGATAAATTCACAACTTTTGCACAAAAGCTATATTCGCTTTAGTTATGCCGTTTTCATAAATTTATACAATTTAATTTATTCTTTAAAACTACAAAATTTGTTGTATTAACAAGGTTTTTGAGGGTATATACGCTTAGTAATATTCATAATCTCAGCTTACTTCATAAAAAGCTGTTGAAAACTCGGTTGAAAGTGTTGAAAGAGTTTAAAGCTTTTCCTTTTACAGCACAGTTTTCTCTTGTTAAGAGTTTATTCATTTTATGTTTATATATTTTTTTCATAAGCTACTAAGAGTAATTAAGCCTTGCCACCAATTAAAAAAACTGCTACAATATTACAATAACAGACTAATGAAACGGGTGGTTTTTTGGTAGATACAAAAATTCTTCTGCGTATAGCTAAGGAAGACAATTTTTCGCTTGCCGACACATTAAACTGCGGGCAGTGCTTCCGTTGGGACGAGGCAGAGGACGGCAGCTTTGAGGGAGTTGTAGAGGGCGTTTTTTGCCGCGCACGCCAAACTGCGGAGGGTATAGCTGTAGACAGCGATGGCAGCGAGCAGTTTTGGAGCAATTACTTTGACACCGCCACAAGCTATGCGGCGGTAAGAGAGCAGCTTTGCACCGATGCGACGCTTGCACAGGCAGCCGCTTTTGCACCCGGAATACGCGTGCTTAGGCAGTACCCGTGGGAAACCCTCTGCTCGTTTATAATAAGCCAAAACAACAATATAAAGCGCATACGCGGTATAGTAACACGGCTGTGCGAGAGCTTTGGAGAAAAACTGCCCTGTGGGAAATATTCTTTTCCCGCTGCCGAACAGCTTGCGGGGCTAAGCACAGACCAGCTTGCTCCGCTTAGAAGCGGCTTTCGCGCAAAGTACATAATAGATGCGGCAAACAAGGTGTCAAGCGGCGAAGTAAGCCTTGACGAGGTAGCAAAGCAGCCGCTTGAAGAAGCGCGAAAAACGCTGCAAACCATAAGCGGAGTAGGCCCTAAGGTTGCCGAATGTGCACTGCTTTACGGCTTTGGCAGAATGGAGTGCTTCCCACTTGATGTTTGGATGAAGCGCGCCATGAAGGAGCTTTTTCCGGCAGGTCTGCCGCAGTGCGCCAACGAATATGCGGGCATTGCACAGCAGTACATTTTTAACTACGCGAGGCTTTCGGGCAAAATTTTGTAATTTGCATTTTTTATCAATTTGTTTTATAATTAGTGACAGTCAATATCGTCAAGCAAGACGTTAAAAAACAAACGGAGGTAATTATTTATGTTGGTATCTGCAAAAGAAATGCTTACAAAAGCTCGTGACGGACATTATGCCGTAGGACAATTTAACATCAATAACCTAGAATGGACAAAGGCGGCTCTGCAAACGGCGCAAGAATGCAATTCCCCAATTATCCTTGGTGTTTCAGAGGGCGCCGGCAAATATATGACAGGCTACAAAACAGTAGCTGCAATGGTAAAAAGCATGGTAGAAACTCTTAATATAACTGTACCCGTGGCACTGCATTTGGACCATGGCACATATGAAGGTGCAAAAGCTTGTATAGAAGCAGGTTTTTCGTCAATTATGTTTGACGGCTCGCACTATGCTATAGACGAGAATATTGAAAAAACAAAGGAGCTTGTGGCACTTGCCAACTCCAAAGGGCTTTCTATAGAGGCAGAGGTTGGCTCTATAGGCGGCGAGGAAGACGGCGTTGTAGGCATGGGAGAGGTTGCAGACGCAGACGAATGCAAACTCATTGCAGACCTCGGCGTAACAATGCTTGCTGCCGGAATCGGCAATATCCACGGTGTATACCCCGCTAACTGGAAGGGGCTTAACTTTGAGGCATTGGCAAAAATACAAACCGCCACAAAGGGTATGCCGCTTGTACTGCACGGCGGCACGGGTATTCCGGACGAAATGGTGAAAAAAGCCATAAACCTCGGTGTTTCAAAAGTAAACGTAAATACCGAATGCCAGCTTGTGTTTGCAGCGGCAACCCGCAAATACATCGAAGAGGGCAAGGACAAGCAAGGCAAGGGCTACGACCCGCGCAAGCTTTTAGCACCGGGTTTCGAGGCTATAAAGCAATCTGTTAAAGAAAAAATGGAGATGTTCGGCTCTGTAGGCAAAGCCTAATATCACTGCTTACAATTCAATATTTTATAAAATAATAAAACCGACAAGCGCTTAATTAAAGCATTTGCCGGTTTTGTTTTTCTATATAAGCTTTCTTGCCGAAGCATCGGCAGTTATTTCTATATTTTTAAGGCTCATTTCGGCATTTGCGCGGCAAAACTCATTAAACAAAACATCAATAACAAGCAGCTGTGCTACCTTTGCCGCCACCGAGCCCACCTGAAGCGGTCCCTCGTTTGAGTCGCACAAAAGTACGACGCTTGCATGGGCTGCGGCCGGAGATTTTTCAAACTTTGTTACGAGTATAACCTTTGTTTTGTTCGCCTGTACATAGCGCATAACATCTGTCATGTCGCGTGTCGCGCCCGAATACGAGAAAAAAAGTATCACGTCGTCCTCACCAAAAAGCGATGCCGACATTGCCTGAAAATGGGAATCTTCTATATACGAAAACTTAGATGATGCCGTGCTGAAGCGCCCCCATGCCTCCATAGCCATTAAAAGTGAAGCACCCTGACCCATGCAGTACACACGCTGAGCCTTGCTTAAAATCTCTACTGCTTTTTCAATTCTGTCTTTATCAAGCAGCTTAAAGGTTTGCTCCAGTGCGCTAAGCTGGGAGCTGTAAAGCTTTTCGCACATCTCGGTAAAGCTGTCGTTTGCCTCAACCTTTCCGTAAGACGGCGGCAAAGAGGTGGGGTTAGGTGCATCTGTCATGAATATAGATTTTGCCAGTGCCAGTTTAAATTCGTTATAGCCTTCGTAATCAAGCGCCTTGCAAAAACGGAATATTGTTGCCTCCGCAACCTTACATTCCTCAGCCATCGTGGTAATTGGCATTTGAATTATTTCGTTCTGATGGTTAAAAAGGTAGTTGGCTATTTTTTTCTCAGATTTCGTAAGCGATTGGTATTTTGTATTGAGAATTTCAAAAATATCACCCGGCAAATGCCGCACCTCGTTTCTAAATTGTACTCGCTGTAGTCATATCTTTATTTTAAAGCATTTTTATAAAAATCACAATAGAAATTACAGGTAAATGAAAAAATATTTTTTGGGTATTTATAATTGAAATATATTTTTTTACTGTTATACTGATATTAAGATGTTTTTATTACATATTTTATGCCGCTAATGAACGGCAGAACGGAGCTTTTTATGAAAACAATAGCTTTGGATATAGGCGGTACGAGCATTAAAGCGGGGATAATAGAAAACGGCATACTCTGCTCGCAGCAAGAGCTTGCTACAGATGCTTTGCTGGGCGGTGAAGCCGTAATTAAAAAGGTCGAAAATATTATATCGGGCTTTGAATGCTTTGACTGTATAGGCATAAGCACAGCGGGGCAGGTTGACAGCCTAAACGGAAGCATACGCTTTGCCAACGAAAACATTCCGCATTACACCGGTATGCAAATAAAAAGCCGTCTTCAAAAAGCATTTAACGTGCCTGTGGCGGTAGAAAACGACGTAAACTCTGCCGCTGTCGGAGAAGCACACTTTGGTGCTGGGCGCGGCATAGGCGACTTTTTATGTATAACCTACGGGACAGGCGTCGGAGGGGCGATTGTTTTAAACGGTAACATTTACAGCGGCAGCAGCTTTTCTGCCGCCGAGTTCGGTCACATTATAACGCACGCCGGCGGAGAAGCCTGCAACTGCGGCCAGCGTGGCTGTTACGAGCGCTATGCCAGCGCGGGCGCACTGGTGCGCAAGGCAAAGCAGCTAAGCCCCTCGCTTACAAGCGGACGAGAAATATTTGCACATTTTAATGAGCCTGCTGTAAAAGAGCTTGTAGACGAGTGGATAACAGAAATACTCTATGGTCTTACATCACTTGTTCATATTTTTAATCCTTCGCTTTTGGTGCTTGGCGGCGGGATAATGAATGAGCCTTATATTATTGCTGAGCTCCGCAAAAAGCTACCCGCCTGCACTATGCCCAGCTACCACAACGTAAGCTTAAAAAACGCAGAGCTTAAAAATAACGCCGGTCTTTGGGGCGCGGCATACCTTGCAGAGAAGCTTTTTTATAAAACAGTTCCCGTTTTATAAAATTATATCTAAATCGCGTGCTACGCACATGCGCAATTAAAACTAT
>JAVWJP010000019.1:0-2657 GCA_036638975.1 Hydrogenoanaerobacterium sp. | reverse complement strand
GTTTTATAAAATTATATCTAAATCGCGTGCTACGCACATGCGCAATTAAAACTATAATTGCGCATATTGCTCTACTTAGATGAAAATGTCGAAAAATGTCGTATTCCGGTTGTTACCGTATATGTTACGTGGTAGAATAAAAAATACAACATCTAAAAAGGAGCGACAAAATGAAATATTTTATAATGCTGCTGGCGTGTCTTTGCCTGTTTTTGCCGGTTAAAACTTATGCGGCAAGTGTTACTGATGATTTTTCAGTACTTAAAGAGGAAAAATGGAAGCGCTATTCCGGCTTTAAAATATCTTCAAACGGTGTTGTGGCTGATTTTGGCTGGTCCTCTGCACCGGACAAAACAGCGATGCTGCTTTCAGATTTATCTGTAACCGCTACGGCGCTTTATGCTGTCAGTAATGCACAAACTTTGAATACATCTATATACAGCGGTTTTTCTACGGTTGCGGCAAAATACGGTGAAGATTACCGTATGGGGTACTTTAAGGGTGCCGATAAATCATCTTTTGTAAAGACAAGACTTAACAAAAAAGGTGACAGAGTGTACCTATATGCGAAGAATCATTGGCAAAATGCTTGCAGGCTGCCAAACTATATGCTGGGCTTTAAGCCGTCGGAATCTCCCGCAGAAACAACTGCATATGGGCTTACGGTTAGCTGTTCGCCCGATAATATACATTTTACAGAGCTGGAGCTTACCGTTTCTGATATAAAAAGCTCTGCTTTAGACGGTGCGGATAGTGCCTGTTTTTACGAAAGCTACAGTGGGAGGATTTCTAACGGCACAAAATATGTAAAGCTGGAGCTGCGCGAAGCACTTGGGTTTTATGATTACAGGGGATATTTTATTCCTAATTTTAATGCTGACACTATGAGGTTGGCGAATGTTGCGTTTAATGGTGAAAATGTTCATTTCGGAGATTTTATGCCGCCACCACCACCTCCGCCGACGTCATCTTCTTCGTCAACAGCACCACCGCCGCCGACGTCATCTTCTTCGTCAACAGCACCACCGCCACCGGCGTCATCTTCCTCGTCAACAGCACCACCGCCACCGGCGTCATCTTCCTCGTCAACAGCACCACCGCCGCCATCATCTTCTTCGTCAATAGCACCACCGCCACCGACATCATCATCTTCTTCGTCAATAGCACCACCGCCGCCGTCCTCGTCAATAGCGCCACCGCCACCGGTATCATCTTCTTCATCAAGTTTAAGCTCTGGCATTGTAACTTCAAGCAGCAGTGAATCAAGCAGCTCAAGTGCGGCAGGTGCTGCTTCCGGCAGCAGCACACATTCGGATACCGCAAACTCCGAAACAATAAGTAATAGTACATACGACCCTGATTTGCAGCGACCGAATTATAATGGCGGAGCTGATTATGAAAGTAAAAAAGATGAAAAGAAAAGCAAACCCGACAAGCCAAAAGCTACGGTTGCCGGCAGCTTAGTAAAGAATAAAACAAGCTCTAAAGCATCAAGCTCTTCTTCGCATAAATCCGATTCTAAAAGCACTTCAAAATCCGAAAGCAGTTCCAAATCAAATTCAAAGGAAGAAAAAAATGCTTCTCACGAAGCTGACAGACCTTCGCCCAAGCCGGCTTCTAAAAACAAATCTGTTCCTGCGGCTTTGGTAATGCGCAACAAACATGAGGAGCGTATGCGGAACGCTACTGAAAGGGAAAAACGCCTGCTTTTTTCGGGCATATACATAGCAGGCGCTTCATTGGCACTGGTAAAGCTTATATTAAACGAAAAAAAGCAGTAAATAAATTAAAAATATGCAAATTCATCATATATTTTGTCACTAACGGCGGTCGATATTTTTATTTTTTAAAAGTATTGACTGCCTTTTTTGTGTTCAAATGTTCGCTCTCCACATAGAATGTGATTAGCGGAATTTGCCTATTTATAATTGCCTGTAGGCATAAAATTTCGCCCTAAATATGTGTAAAAAAGCTTCTTTCTAAAGTGATTATGAAGGAGGTGTATGTGTGCAGACCGAGTTAATGATTGCATTATGCTCGCTTGCGGGTACTCTTTTGGGAACTTTCAGCGGCATTTTGGCATCTAATAAACTGACAACGTATAGAATAGAACAGCTGGAAAAAAAGGTTGATAAGCACAACACTGTAATAGACCGTACCTTTAGGCTGGAGGGTGACGTTGAAGTAATACTTGAAAAGCTGGCTGTTGCAAGCCACAGAATAACAGATTTGGAGGAAGAAAAATGACAGAATTTACAACATGGGCAATACTTGCAACCTACGCCGGGGCAGTGGCAATGACTGCGCTTATAGTGCAGCTTACAAAAAAAGGACTTGATAAAATATTTAAAATACCCACACAGCTTTACAGCTATATTGTGGCGCTTGCTGTGCTTTATACAGCATCTTTTTTTACGGGGCAGCTTACAATTTCAAGTGCAGTATTAATAATTTTTAACGGGTTTATGGTTTCGGTTGCATCTAACGGTGTGCACCAGGGTGCGTCGCGTGTTATGGAGAATTTGACATGGCACAGAAATTAATTTTACCCATAAACAAATGCGTGTTTTCGGCGGGATATAAAAATATCGAATACAAAAAACAGCAGGGCTACAGCCATTACGGTGTCGATTTATTCGGCGAGGACGGCTTAGCCG
>JAVWJP010000018.1:0-44678 GCA_036638975.1 Hydrogenoanaerobacterium sp. | reverse complement strand
GTTGTAAACTGCAAAAGGCATATTCCGCGCGGATAAGATTTAATCTGATTTTAAAGGCAAAGCCCGCGCGGCGGCATTTCTCTTTAAGCTTAGTGCCTAAAAGAACACCCGCGAGGGAACCCGGAACAAGCTTGCCAAAGTACTAAAAGCTTGTACGTTCTATCCGAAAAAGAAGTAACCGGCAAAAGGACAACGTTCTATGTTGTCCGCGCATAGCACAGGGCAAAACAGCGTCACGGAGCCGTGCATACTTTTAAGGCTTGGTGTGCGGCGACTTGACACGGTTTTGCCGAGCAACTCAGATTGATATGCAGAATTTATAAAAGCAGGTCAAGGGCGGCAGCCCTGTACGTTTTTCTTTTCAATACTTTCTTTTGTCGTACAACAAAAGAAACATTGTCGGCGGCTTTAGACGACGAAACCGTACTAAAAAATATTTTATGCCTGCTATATTAGCACTAAACTGCAAAGCCCGCGCGGCGGGCACAGACACAAAAATTATATCAAAAAAATAAACTGATTTTTATCGCGGGATTTCGCTCCCGCACGTCGAGTCAATCTTTTGTTCGGGCAAAAGATTGACGAGAAAAGCCCGATTAGTGGGGAACTTCGCTGCAAACTCCTTTGTCTGCTGATTCGTTCCCCCCTAATAACCCCCTTTCCGCAAGCTGTTTAAGCTGTGTGGTGACGGCGAGAGAACGAAAAATTCTACTGCTTAACCTTAGTGCTAAATTTGTAAAGCTTGTTGTAAACTGCAAAAGGCATATTCCGCGCGGATAAGATTTAATCTGATTTTAAAGGCAAAGCCCGCGCGGCGGCATTTCTCTTTAAGCTTAGCGCCTAAAAGAACACCCGCGAGGAAACCCGGAACAAGCTTGCTAAAATAGTAAAAAATTGCTGAAGTGTGCCCATTGGCATTGATGGCAGCGGTTTAATTTGATATAATTGGCTTATAAATTTAAAGAAAATATGTATTAGAAGCTTTGAATAGCAGTTAATAGCAAAGGAGCTTGCAAAAAAATGGGGCAGTTAATTCGCACCGGTAGGTATAGACACTTTAAGGGCAATGAATACGAGCTGCTGTACCTTGCAAAGAACTCTGAAACGCTTGAAGAAATGGTGGTTTACCGCGCACTTTACGGTGAACGTGGTGTTTGGGTTCGTCCGCTTTCTATGTGGAATGAGGAAATTACACGGGACGGTAAAACGACAAAACGCTTTACATATATCGGTGATGATTAAAATTAGAGTATAATGCACAAGATGTTAGTTGACTATATAATTTTGATGGAGGGATTAATGTGCAGAAGCTGTACTACAATGGAGCTATAATTACTATGGAGGAGGGCTTGCAGCCGGAGGCTGTGCTTACCGAGGACGGGGTTATTACAGCAGTCGGAGATTACAACTCGCTTTTTGACTGCGCTAAAAATGCAGAATTGGTTGATTTAGCCGGAAAAACCATGTTGCCCGCTTTTATTGATGCACATAGCCATTTTTCATCATATGCAACGTCATTTTTACAGGTTTCGCTGGAGGACTGTACAAGCTTTGATGAGATTGATAAGAAGATACGGCAATTTATTACAGAAAACGATGTTTCGGACAGGCAATGGGTTAATTGCAGAGGCTATGACCATAATTCACTTGCAGAAAAGTGCCACCCAAGCCTGTCTTTTATGGATAGCTGTGCGCCGAATAACCCTCTTGTACTACAGCACGCGTCCGGTCACGTGGGCGTTTTTAACACTATGGCATTGGCAGAGCTGGGAATAACGTCTTCTACAGAGGCGCCTGCGGGCGGGGTTATAGGGCGCAAAGACGGTGTGCTTACGGGGTATATGGAGGAAAACGCATTTTTCACTTATCTAAAAAAGGTGCCCATGGCAGACATGACTGCGCTGATGTCCGCGTTTAAAAAGGCACAGGACGGCTATGCCGCACATGGGATAGCTACTATTCAAGAGGGCATGATGGTCGGACAGCTTATACCTTTATATAAAATGCTTTTGGGCTTGGATATGTTAAACCTTGACGTAGTTGCCTATGCGGACAAAAAGGACTCTGAGGATATTTTTGAGGCGTTTCCGGATTCTCTAAAAAAATATAACGCGCATTTTAAGCTTGGAGGTTACAAAATATTTTTGGACGGCTCGCCGCAAGGGCGTACGGCATGGATGAAAGCCCCATATGCGGGTGAAGCAGACTACTGCGGTTATGGAACAATGCAGGACGACGAGGTAATTGCAGCAGTGCGCCTTGCCGCTGAGAATAATATGCAAATTCTGGCGCATTGCAACGGAGATGCAGCCGCACAGCAGTATATTGATGCCATTAAAACAGTAAGCCGCGAAAGCGACGTGGCAAAGCTGCGCCCTGTTATGATTCATGCGCAGCTTTTAGCAAAGGAGCAGCTTGCAGATGTAAAAGCGCTTGCTATTATTCCGTCGTTTTTTGTCGCCCATGTTTTTCACTGGGGAGATATACACATAAAAAACTTCGGCGCAAAACGTGCGGCACAAATAAGCCCGGCTTACTCTGCGCTGAAGCACGATATTTTATTTACTTTTCATCAGGACACACCTGTAATAGAGCCAAATATGCCAGAAACTCTTTGGTGTGCGGTAAACCGCATGACAAAAGACGGTACTGTGCTCGGCTCAGATGAATGTATATCGGTGTATGATGCGCTTAGGGCGCTTACAATTAACGCTGCATACCAGTACTTTGAGGAGGATAAAAAGGGCAGTATCCGTGTCGGAAAATTTGCCGATTTTGTTATACTTGATAAAAACCCGCTTACTGTCGAGCAAATGTCAATACGCGATATAAAAGTGCTCGCTACTATCAAGAGCGATAAAGTTTTGTTTTTAAGCGGTAAAAACAAAGAGTAAGTATTATAAAATAAGCAAAAACAGCGCACAGAGTTTTTCTGTTGCGCTGTTTTTGCTTTTACGTTCGTTGTTTTATGTCATAATTGATAGTATTTTTTATTGATATAGATTCAATTTTGCAACTTTAACCATTGACAATTGCATTTTTTAATTGTATGCTTTAATACAGTAATAAAATGAATAAGTGATATAAGCTAATAAACGGAGGTATTTCAAATGATAGAGATGAACCCTAAAACAAACTTATTAACCGAGATTGAGTATCATTATACCCTACAAAATGTAGCAGAACCGCATTTATACCGCGAAACTTTTCCGTATGATGAAATACCTAAATGTACATTTAATCACCGTTTAACGCCAATGGACCCGCCAAAAGAGATTTGGATGACGGACACCACCTTTCGCGACGGGCAGCAAAGCCGCTCGCCATACACGGTAGAGCAAATTGTACAGCTTTACAAAATGATGAACAAGCTGGGCGGACCAAACGGTAAGATACGGCAGTGCGAATTTTTTCTTTACAGCGACAGAGATAAAGAAGCTGTTGCAAGATGTCAAGATTTAGGATTCAAATTTCCGGAAATCACCGGTTGGATACGCGCTACAAAAAAAGACTTTGAGCTTGCAAAAGGCATGGGACTTAAAGAGTGCGGAATTTTGGTAAGCTGCTCCGATTATCATATTTTTAAAAAGCTGAAGAAAACCCGTGCCGAGGCAATGCAAGATTACCTGTCCGTTATATCGGACGCTATTGATGTCGGTATTCGCCCCCGCTGCCATTTTGAAGACATCACCCGTGCCGATTTTTACGGTTTTGTAATGCCGTTTGCGTTGGAGCTTAGCAGGCTTATGGAGCAAAGCGGTATTCCCATAAAAATTCGCGCTTGTGACACTATGGGCTATGGTGTGCCATACCCGGGTGCTTCTATGCCGCGCAGTGTGCCGGGCATTATTTACGGCTTACGAAACTATGCGGGTTTTCCGTCTGAGCTTATAGAGTGGCATGGGCACAACGATTTTTATAAAGCGGTTACAAACTCGGCAACTGCTTGGCTTTATGGTGCGTCCGGCGTAAACTGCTCGCTTCTGGGCATAGGCGAACGCACTGGCAATACTCCGCTTGAAGCAATGGTTATGGAATATGCACAGCTCCGCGGTACTCTTGACGGCATGGACACCACCGTAATACGCGATATTGCCGATTATTATGAAAATGAGCTGGGCTACCATGTGCCCGCAAACACACCGTTTGTCGGGCGCGATTTTAACATGACACAGGCGGGAATCCACGCTGACGGAATGCTTAAAGATGAAGAAATTTATAATATTTTTGACACCACGGCTATTTTGAAAAGCCCGCCAAAGGTGTCTATTACACAAACCTCGGGTCAAGCTGGCCTTGCACTTTGGCTCTCGCGGCATTTAGGCTGCTTAGATAACCCCATTGATAAGAATGACCCGCGCATTTTAAAGCTGAAAGAGTGGATTGACAAGCAGTATGCAGGCGGACGAGTAACTATTATAGGACACCATGAGCTTATTCAGGTGTGCCATGAGCTTAATATCGCCTGATGCACATATTCTGTAATGAGGAGAAGCTAATATGATACATGATGTAACACTTATTCCCGGAGATGGTATAGGCCCCGAGGTTGCAAATGCGACGCGCAAAATTATTGATGCTTCGGGTGCTAAGATTAACTGGATTATTGAGGAAGCGGGCGCGGCGCAAATAGAGCGCTGCGGAACACCGTTGCCGCAAAGTGTGGTAAAGTCAATCCGAAGGACGGGTGTAGCCCTTAAAGGACCTGTTACTACACCTGTAGGCAAGGGCTTTCGCAGCATTAATGTTGCATTGCGGCAAGAGATGGATTTATATGCAAACCTGCGCCCTGCCAAAAATTATCCTAATGTTCCAAGCAGATATAAAAATGTTGATTTAATTATTGTGCGCGAAAACACAGAGGACTTATACGCGGGAGTAGAGCATATGGTCGGCAAGGACGCCGCCGAAAGTATTAAGATTTTTACGCGGGGCGGTTGCCGCAGAATAGTAGAATATGCCTTTGACTATGCGGTAAAAAATAATCGAAAAAAAATAACGGCTGTGCATAAGGCAAATATTATGAAATGCACTGACGGTATGTTTTTAGATGAGGCACGTTCGGTTGCCGCAAATTACCCTCAGATTGAATTTGAAGATGTTATAGTTGATGCAATGTGTATGCAGCTTGTACAGACACCGGAGCTTTATGATGTTTTGGTGCTGCCTAACTTGTACGGCGACATCGTTTCGGATTTATGCGCGGGGCTTGTGGGCGGGCTTGGCGTTGCACCCGGTGCAAACATAGGCAAAGAACAGGCTGTGTTTGAGGCAATTCACGGCAGTGCACCGCAGCTTGCGGGTAAAAACATGGCAAACCCCACAGCGCTTTTGCTTTCGGGCGTTATGATGCTGCGTCATTTGGGAGAAATGGACGCGGCGGCACGCATAGAAAATGCGTTTATTGAGGTTGCGGCTACAGGCAGCTACCGCACGCCGGACCTTGGCGGTACAATGGGCACCGACCAATTTGCCGATGCTGTTATTGCCCAAATTAACAAATAGACTTAAATAAAAAAGGCACCCTTGCGGGTGTCTTTTTTGCGCTTTATTAAAACATATCTACGGTGATATTTAATAGAAGCTTTACCTGTTTACAGATGAAGCCATGCGGTGGTAGGTGTGGCGTACACCGCGCATTGCCACAGAATATGCAACAATGTTTTCGGGCAGGGCAATTCCGCCGTAGCCTGCGTCGCCGAGGTGGTGTATATCTGTGCCTGTCATTTTGCACATCAGTGCAAGCTGCCGCATTGTGGCGGTGTCTGCACCCTCTTGAGATGTACCTATAGCCGTTATGGTAAGTGCGCCTAAGCTGTGCGCGTAAGACACAAGCTCGCGGGCATATTCAACGGTTATTCCGGGCACAGTTGCGGGCGCAGGCAGAAGTATTATATCTGCCCCCGCCTTGACAAAGGCTTTAATGTCGGCTTTTGTCAGTATGCTTTCGCCGCCCTCAGAGCATATACCCGAGGCGTGCATTTTGCCGGCGGCAAGCACCATGCCGTCACCGACAGCGGCGCGTATGGCAGAGAGCGACTGTATAATTGCACTGTTGTTTACACCTATGCCCGGGTTGCCTGTAAGCAGAATAAGGTTTACGCCCATCTCCATAGCGGCTTTTGCATTTTGTACGGTGGCGCGCCGTCCGTCCGTAAGTGCCCACATATCTCCGCCCGTGTCGTTTGAAAGAGCCTTTTCTACAGGCTCTAGGTTTATACCTATAATTCTGCCCGTAAGGCGCTTTAGCTCGCGGATAGTTTCTTGAGGAGGCACTTTTGGCAAGGCGTTAATGCAGGGCTTTTTTACATCAAATATGTTAAGTAGTAGAATATCGGCACCCATGCTTGCGGCAAGCTCGGCGTTGGTAATGTCGCCAAGCATAGGCATAACCGTGCCTATGGTTTCGCAGGCAAGCACTCGACCCTCGCTCTCGGTTATAGATTTTAAAAAGTCAGCACGGTTGAAACGGATAAAATCGGAGGCTTTGCAGTCCAGTATTCTTTTCACGTTTTATTTGCCCCTTTCATTGTTATAATATTATTTTTCATTTTCAAAAGCGTGCAATATCACCTAAATGCAGGGCTACAGCGCTCGTTGTCCCTTTGCTCTATGTGCTTTTATAATATCGCTTTTTATGGTGTAATGCAAGGAAAGCTACATTTAAGTTTGAGTTTTTACCACTGTAGTCAAAAAATGTTTACAAAAGATGACTATATTTTGTAAAGTAATTTATGCTATGCTGTATTAACGATAATTAAGATTAAGGGTGATAAAATGAGCATAGGCGAAAAGCCCGACAAAAGTGAAACGCCAGACCAAAGTGAAACGCCGGAGTATGGGTACACCTATGTGCAGGGCGTTGGCTTTGTTGCACACAGCCCTTTGCATGACGAGCGCAGAGATTTATATATTCAGGCAAACGCTGTTGGCTTTGTTATATTGTTTTATGTTTTTTTGCAAAAGGCTTTGCCGCATTACCTTGTGCGGTCGCTTTTGTTTTTTTTGCCGAATATACGATACTTTAATGCCCATCTTATGGCACCGGAATGGCTTAACCAAGCTATGCACGGGCTTTCTTTTGTGCTGTGCGCCATTATTGCATTTGGGCTGTATGCGCTGTTTGTAAAGCTGCCGTTGCGCGTTGCACTGCCCTTAAAGCGTCCGCTTTGCAGCATGACAATGCCAGCGGTTTTAATATCGCTGGCGGCGGCTGTTTTGGGCTCGCTTGCCGACAAATTTTTAAGCAGGCTTTTGTGGCGTGCGGGCTTTATAGCAATTATACCCGACTTTACGATACCGCAAACCGTTGCAGGCTATGTTTTTGGCGTTATAAACCTTGTCATACTGCCGGCATTTGTATGGCAGTGTGTTTTTAACGGTGTTTTGCTACAAAGTCTGCGCCGTTTTGGAGATGCTTTTGCAGTACTGGTGACGGGCACGCTTTTTTGCATCATGAACCTAAACACGGTGCAGCTTCCCATGTCGTTTTTGACAGGTCTTGTCACAGGGTATTTTGTTATTCGTACAGGCTCGCTTTGGGTGGGCATAATCATGCAGCTCTGCAATAATTTTTTGTCGGTAACGCTGCGCCTGCTGCCGCGTTTTTCAGGGGCTTACAGCGAGCTTATTTGGCTTGCAATTGCGCTTATATGTATTGTGGCAGGGCTTATTGCAACTATCTCGCTGGCACACACAAGCGACAATTTATTTAATTTAAGCAGCCCTAAGCTTGCTACTGATTCGGGTACACGCATAAAACTTTTTTTTACAAGACCTGCTATGCTTGTGGCGTTAGCGGTTATATTTGTTACTTCGTTACAGGGCTTACAGCGGCTGGTGCGTTAAAGCTTTAAGTCAGACATAAATGACAAAGAAACGGAGGAGAATATTATAGAACAGCACGAGGAATATATGCGGGCGGCGCTTGCACTTGCGGCACAGGCGGCAGAGCTGGGTGAGGTGCCTGTGGGTGCAGTGGTGGTTAAGGACGGTGTTGTCGTGGGGCGCGGCTTTAACAGGCGCGAGGGCGGCAAAAACGCTTTGGCGCACGCCGAGCTTATAGCAATAGACGATGCGTGCCGTACTCTTGGCGGCTGGCGGCTTTTTGGCTGTACGCTTTATGTCACCTTAGAGCCTTGCCCAATGTGTGCGGGTGCGGTAATAAATAGCAGGATAGCTGCGGTTTATTTTGGCGCCTACGATAAAAAAGCAGGCTCTTGCGGTTCGGTTGTAAACTTATTTTCACTTCCGTATAATCATTTTCCGTCGCTTTGCGGGGGAATATTAGAAAGCGAATGCGGCAATATTTTAACAGCTTTTTTTAAAACACTGCGGGCATAATGTTTAAAAACACGGTGCCTATACGGTTTTTCTTTTATTTGGTGGTATACAAAATATAGTTTTGTAAATATACTGCTTCAGAGCACTTTTGCACATTAAGCTTATAACAGGGTGTAGCAGATTTGTTAAAAAAAATGGCGGGTTTTGCTTTTCAACAGGCAAAACCCGCTATTTTACGGCGTTTTTAAGACATTTCAACGTTTTTTAGTGGAAAACTTAGTGGAAAGCGTTGAAAGTCATAATGCTTTTCTGTAATAATACGGAACGTAATATGTAAAAATGTCAATAGCAAAATGGAGTATTTTTTACTGTACATACCACTATATGTAGTAATCTAAAATTTGTTTTTGTCTTTTAACATTTTTAGCTTCATAACGGCTATTTGTGTTTTTGCATCTTTTATTTCGTTTGCCAAAATCATTGCCACGGCTTTCTCTAAAGGAACTCGCTCTACCGACAAAAACTCATCGCTGTCAAGGTGCTGGGCTGTTTTTGTAAGAGCCTTTGCGGCGTAAAGATGAATTACCTCGTTGTCGTAGGCGGGCGTAGGCAAAAGCTCGCCCAGACTTAGGTATTCGGCGGCACGGTAGCCTGTTTCTTCTTCAAGCTCACGCTTGCCGCAGGCAAAAGCGTCCTCACCATATTCAAGCTTACCCGCAGGCACTTCTAAAAGCTGACGAGCAAATGGGTAACGAAACTGACGTACCATAAGCAGACAGTCGTTTTCGTCCAAGGCGGCTATACCCACGCCGCCCGGGTGAGTAATTACCTCTCGGTCTGTGTGTACTCCGTTTTCAAGCTCTACCTCGTCCACTTTAAGGTTTATAACCCTGCCGCTGAAAATTGGCTTAGTGCTAAGTGTTTTTTCAAAAAGCTTCATGTTGCCCTCCCGCTTAAAATATAATTAACGACATAAGCTGCAGCTGCTATAGCTGTAACCCGCAATGCAAGCAAATAATAAGCTATTATATACAACTGCTATAGGTGGTAATTATATAAAATTATTAACAGTTTGTCAATTGACTTTGCTTTAGTTTGGGCATAATATTAGCAAAGGGTTATTGTCCGGCATGAGCCGGAGGATGGAGGAAAGCTGATGGGAAAACTGGTTGACATTAGGGACATATATAAGATTTATATTCCCGGTGAAAACGAAGTTCATGCTTTGGACGGTGTGTCTTTAAGCATTGAGCATGGCGAGTTTATAGCTATCGTGGGGCATTCGGGCTCGGGTAAATCTACGCTTATGAACGTACTGGGCTGCTTAGATGTGCCAAGCGAGGGTAGCTACTTTTTGGACGGGGAGGACGTTTCAAAGCTTTCGGACGACGAGCTTTCGGATATACGCAACAAAGAAATAGGCTTTGTCTTTCAGGGCTTCAACCTTATACCAAGCCTTGATGCAGTAGAAAACGTAGAGTTGCCCCTTATTTACCGCGGGCTTGCCAAGGACGAACGCCGTAAGCTTGCGGTGGAGGCACTGGAGCGTGTGGGGCTGGGAGAGCGGCTTTCGCACAGACCTATGCAAATGAGCGGAGGCCAGCAGCAGCGTGTTGCCATAGCACGCGCCATTGCCGCAAAGCCGCCCATTATTTTAGCGGACGAGCCTACAGGCAACCTCGATACAAAATCGGGCAAAGATGTAATGCGGATATTAAACGAGCTTTGGTGCGAAGGGCGAACCATAATTTTAATAACACACGACAATGAGATTGCACATACTGCAAGGCGAATTGTTAAAATACTTGACGGTAAGATAGTTTCTGACGTAATAAATGAAGCAATTACAAAAAGCGAAGTGCAGGCGGCAGAGGCTTAATTTTTAATATTGCACAAATTAAAAAGATATATTATAAAAACAGGCAAAGCGGGTTTTAAACTGCTTTGCCTGTTTTTTTATTTCAGTATGCCCATTACTTTAAGCGGGTTTACATAGCTTCCGCCTTGCTTCATGGCAAAGTGCAGGTGGCTTTCAAGCTTTGCCTCAGCTAAGTTACTGTCGCCCACAGTGCCAAGCGGCTGGTTTATTTTTACGCTGTCGCCCTCGTGTACAGGCACGTCCTTGCTAAGCCCGCAATAGATGCTGGTAAGCTCGTCTGCATGGTTTACCTCTACGGTTTTGCCCCAAAGCCCGTTGTCATAAACACGCGCGACTGTACCGTCGGCTGTGCAAAGTACCTCTGTGCCCTTTGCGGCTTTAAGGTCTATGCCGTCGTGTGTACACCACTTGCCTAAGGTAGAGTTTTTAACAAGCTCTTTTTCACTGAATTTGTTAAAGACTTCTGCGGAGGTAATCGGCAGCGCATATACCGAAATCGGCTGTTTTGGCGCAAGCGTTTGCTGTTCGTACTGCTTTGGTGCAGGCAATTGCACTTCTGCCGATGATGATGAGCTTTGCGGCGGCAAAGAGGAGGCGGAGGGCATTTCTATATCTGTCTTTGCCTTGCCCGCTTCCTCTGCCGAGGGGAAACTCCAGCTCTTAGCCTCGCTTGCCTCACTTGCTTGCGGCGCTGCGGGCGGCTCGGTTATAGAGCCTAAGGTTTTGTCAACAACCACCCATGCCGCAGTGCCGGCCCCGACAAGACATAGTGCAAGCGCAACATAAAAGCCCTTGCCGTTTAGAAAATTTGAAAAATTACCTTTGTCATTTCTGTTCATGTTTTTAAAATAGCACCTCCAAAAGAAGATAAAAATTGTTTGCGTAAATCTATTTTAGGCAATGAAGCTGCTGTTTATACAGATGCCATTTTAATTTTGCCCTGTTTTTGATGAACTGCATAAAAAAATTAAACTTTTACAGGCTTTATACTGTATTAGCAAGCAGTATGGGAATAATTAAAATAACAAAGCAGGCTTTACCTGTTCTTTACAAAGCTTTTACCATAGTGTGATATTACAAAAATGCAAATGGCGGTACAATTAGCCTGCAAAATAAAATAAAACGGCAATGCGGGAGCATTGAGAAAGAGAGAAAATTATATGAAAAAGTTTTTATCGGTTTTAATAAGCCTTGCGTTGGCGGCATCACTTGCAGCCTGCGGGGCGGCGCAGAGCAGCAAAGAGGCAGAGGGCAGCACTGCACCAACCGCACCAAGTGCACCAACTGCGTCAGTGGCAGCACTTAGCGGCAAGGTTTCTACCAACGGCTCTACTTCTATGGAAAAAGTTATAGGCGCACTTTCGGAGGCATTTATGCAGCAGAACAGCGGGGTTGATGTCACCTACGACCCAACAGGCTCCGGCGCGGGTATAACGGCGGCAACAGACGGTACAACGGATATAGGTCTTAGCAGCCGCGCATTAAAGGCAGAAGAAACAGGGCTTACACAAACGGTGGTTGCGCTTGACGGTATAGCTATTATAGTGAACACAAAAAACACGGTAAAAGACCTTACTATAGAGCAGATTGCGGGGCTTGCAACAGGTAAAATTACAAACTGGAAGGACGTAGGCGGCGCAGACGCACCTGTAGTGCTTGTTGGCCGCGAGGCGGGCTCCGGCACACGTGACGGGTTTGAAACAATAACAGGTACTAAAGAAAAATGTAAATATGCACAAGAGCTTACTGCAACGGGCGCTGTAATTACGGCGGTGCAAAGCAACGAAAATGCGTTTGGCTATGCCTCGCTTTCTGCTATAAAGGATACTGTAAAAGCGGTGACTGTCGGCGGAGTTGCACCGAGCGAACAAGCTGTGCTTGACGGCAGCTATAAAATACAGCGTCCGTTTGTGCTTATAACAAAGGACGGTGCGGCTTTAAGCGAACAGGCAAAGGCGTTTATAAGCTTTGCAACAAGCCCTGCTTCAGCCGATATTATAAAGACTGCGGGTGCTATACCCCCTGCTAAATAAAACTATGAGGCTTAAAAAATTTACAGAAAAAGTTATGAATGCAGTGTTTTTTGGCTGTGGCATGGCGGTAATAGCCGCGGTAGCACTAATTACGGTTTACATGGTGCTGTCGGGGCTTCCCGCCATAAAAAAGATAGGTCTTGCCGAGTTTCTGCTTGGCAGGGTTTGGCAAAGCACTGCGGCAGAGCCTAAGTTTGGTATACTTCCGTTTATATTAACGTCATTTTACGGCACTGCGGGGGCAATAATAATAGGCGTACCGGTGGGGCTTTTAACGGCAATTTTTTTGGCAAAGGTAGCGCCGCCTAAGCTTGCGGGCATAGTGCGCCCTGCGGTGGAGCTTTTGGCGGGCATACCGTCGGTGGTATATGGGCTTATAGGTATGATAATATTGGTGCCGTTTGTGGCAAAAACCTTTAAGCTCGCCAATGGAACTTCTCTTTTTGCAGCTATTCTGGTGCTTGCCATAATGATACTTCCGTCAATAATAAGTGTTTCTGAAACAGCTCTTAATGCTGTCCCGCAGGAGTACGAGGAGGCATCGCTGGCGCTTGGTGCAACTAAGATAGAAACAATATTTAAGGTAAGCGTCCCCGCAGCACGCAGCGGAATTTCGGCAGGTATAGTGCTTGGTATAGGGCGCGCTATAGGCGAAGCGATGGCGGTTATGATGGTTGCCGGAAACGTTGCAAATATGCCAACGCTTTTTAAGTCTGTAACCTTTTTAACAACGGCTGTTTCTAAAGAGATGTCTTACGCCTCCGGTTTGCAAAAAGAAGCGCTGTTTTCTATAGCCCTGGTGCTTTTTGTATTTATTATGCTTATAAATATAGCTCTTAACCTGCTTTTAAAAAAAGGCGGAGGTAAAAAATGAAGCGCAAGTTTTACAGCTTTACACTTAAAGCCGCCCTATATGCGGCGGCGGGGGCAACGTTTTTTTTGCTCGTCGGTCTTATAGCTTATATATTTTATAGGGGTCTGGGCGGCATAACATTGCAGCTTTTAAGCACCGCGCCCAGTGCACTTAAAGGTACTATAGGTATATTACCTAACATATTAAACACATTGTATATGATTATTACGGCGTTGGTGCTGGTGCTTCCGCTTGGCATAGGGGCGGCTATATACCTTACGGAATATGCAAAAAGCGGCAGACTGGTGCAGCTTATAGAGTTTACTACCGAAACGCTTACCGGAATTCCCTCGATAATATATGGGCTTGTCGGAATGCTTTTTTTTGTACAGCTCTGCGGGTTGCAAACTTCACTTTTGGCAGGGGCGCTTACACTTGTGGTAATGATATTGCCGACTATTGTGCGTACAACACAAGAGAGCTTAAAAACGGTGCCGCAAAGCTACCGCGAGGGCGCTTTGGCACTGGGCGCAACAAAATGGTATATGATACGCACAATAATACTGCCAAGCTCGGTAGATGGTATTATAAGCGGGTGCATTTTGGCTGTGGGGCGCGTGGTGGGCGAAAGCGCGGCACTGCTTTTTACAGCGGGGATAGGCTCGGTGGTGGCAAAAAATATATTTGCCGCTATGAGCCGCTCAGGCGGTACGCTTGCCGTTGCACTTTATGTTTATGTTTTTGAACGCGGCGAGTTTGATGTCGGCTTTGCTATTGCCGCAATTCTTATGCTGCTTGTAATGCTTATAAACCTTGCGGCAAAGCTTACGCGCCGCCGCTTAAATGGAGGGAACTCATGGAAAACATAATAACGGCAAAGGGGCTTAACCTTTATTACGGAAGCTTTAAAGCACTTAAAAGCATAAATATGGATATATGTGAAAAAGACATTACAGCGCTTATAGGTCCCTCCGGCTGTGGTAAATCTACCTTTTTAAAAACGCTCAACCGTATGAACGACCTTGTTGCGGGCGTTAAGACAGAGGGAGATGTGCTGTACCACGGCAAAAGTATATTTGCGGACTCTGTAGATGTCACACAGCTGCGCAAAAGTGTGGGCATGGTGTTTCAAAAGCCAAACCCTTTTCCCATGAGTATTTATGACAACATAGCCTATGGACCGCGTTTGCATGGAACGCACTCTAAGGCAGAGCTTTCGGAGCTTGTAGAAAAAAGCCTGCGCGGGGCGGCACTTTGGGACGAGGTTAAGGACAGGCTTAAAAAAAGCGCTTTGGGGCTTTCGGGCGGGCAGCAGCAGCGTATGTGCATTGCGCGGGCGCTTGCGGTAGAGCCTGACGTGCTGCTTATGGACGAGCCTACTTCTGCCTTAGACCCAATATCCACTATGAAGATAGAGGAGCTTATGAGTGAGCTTAAAGAGCGCTATACCGTGGTTATAGTCACGCATAATATGCAGCAGGCAGCAAGAATATCTGACAAAACAGCGTTCTTTCTTTTGGGCGAAATGATAGAATATGATGAAACCGAGAGAATGTTTTCTATGCCGCAAGACAAACGCACAGAGGACTATATAACAGGGCGCTTTGGATAAAGACAGAAAAAATAATTGTAGAAACGGGGGCAGGCAAAATGACTGCACGTTCAAGCTTTGACAAAGAGCTGGAGCAGCTTAATTTAGAGCTTATAGAAATGGGCGGAATGATAGAGGAGGCAATAGTGCGCTCTGTCGAGGCGCTTGAAGGCCACGACAAAAACACTGCGGCAGAGATAATTGCGAACGACCATTTGGTAGATGACATGGAAAAACAAATTGAAGCAAGGTGTCTGCGGCTTTTAATGCGGCAGCAGCCTGTGGCAAGAGATTTGCGTGCTATTTCTACTGCTTTAAAGATGATAACAGACATGGAAAGAATAGGCGACCAAGCCTCGGACATAGCAGAGCTTAGCATACGTCTTGACAGTAACAAGCCGCTTTCAATGGCAAAGCATATACCGCAAATGGCAAGTATAGCAAGCCTTATGGTGCATGACTGTGTAAAATCGTTTATAGACAGCAATTTGGATATAGCACACGAAACTATAGCACGAGATGATGAGGTTGACGAGCTTTTTAATGTTGTGCGGGGCGAGCTTATAAAAACGCTGTCCGGCGAAAGCGACGCCGAAAAGGCAAACCAGGCTATAGACCTTATGATGATAGCAAAATACCTTGAGAGAATAGGCGACCACGCCGTAAATATATGCGAATGGGTGGTTTTTTACAGCACGGGTTTGCATAAGCAAACACAAATTATTTAGCAATTTACAAAGTGCCCTTAAATGGTTACAATAAAAGAATACAGTTAAAACAGGGGGCGCTTGCATGAACGAAACAATTTTTATAACAGATGATGAAGAAAACATACGCGAGCTTCTGCGCTTTAGTGCAGAGAGCTTTGGTTATGTGACAGAGTGCTTTGAGTGCGCAGAGGATTTACTTGAGCGCATGAAAACCACCGTACCTTCTTTACTGCTTTTAGACATAATGCTGCCCGGAATGAGCGGGCTGGAGGCTTTGGAAAAAATAAAAAAGAACCCTCTCACAAAGGACCTGCCCGTTTTAATGCTTACGGCAAAATCAGGCGAAATAGATAAGGTTCGCGGGCTTGACTGCGGCGCAGAGGATTACATTACAAAGCCCTTTGGCGTGTTAGAGCTTTCGGCGCGCATTCGTGCAGCACTGCGCCGCACAAAAAGCACACAGGGCGAAGAGCTCAAGCGGCTTTGCGCAGGTGACGTAAGCCTTGACAGTTTAAAACACGAGGTTTTTGTGCGCGACAAAGCGGTAGAGCTTACACTGAAGGAGTTTGACCTTTTACGCCTGCTTATGAAAAACAGCGGTGTTGTAACACGCGAAGAACTGCTGTGCGGGGTGTGGGGGTACGACTACGTGGGCGAAACAAGGACGCTTGATATGCACATAAAAACCCTGCGCGCAAAGCTTGGCGACAGCGCAGAGGACGCGCGGTTTATAAAAACCGTGCGTGGTGTAGGCTATAAATTTATAGGCTGAGGTGAAACATGAAAAAGCAAATTATTATACGCTGTATATTTCTTTGCGTGGCTGTGGTGTTAATCTCCGGCGCGGGTGCTGCGGTTATATTGCAGCATAACAAGGAGCAAAATATAATTAACGGAATGAAGGACGTTTTGACGGCTATAGCCTTGCAGGAAAAAAGTGAGTCAGAGGATTATACCGCATTTGTGCGCAGCTATAACAGCCTGTCTTTTAAATACCGCATAACGGTGCTAAGTAAAACCGGCGAGGTTTTGGGCGACTCGTTTTTTGACAAAGCCGCAATGGAAAACCATGCCGACCGCCCTGAGGTAAAGCAAGCTATGGCGGCGGGCACGGGCTACGAAAAACGCTCGTCAGAAACCTTTGGCAAGCCTATGATATATGTGGCAATGCGCAAGGGCAACATAATTTACCGCATAGCCGCACCTGTGGACAGCATAAACACCACTATAATGGATTTGTTCCCCGCGTTTTTGGCAGGGCTTGTACTTGCGCTTTTAATAGCACCTTTTTTGGCGGCAAGTACAGCAAAAACCTTGACAAAGCCGCTTAAAGATGTTGCAGCAGCCCTTAAAAATTTGGACAGCGACAGCCTTGACGGCGACAGCTATGATGTGCAGCTGCCTGTGCCCTCTGAGGAGGAGCTGCAACCGATAATAGCTACAATAAACACGCTTACACAGCATATTTCGCAAACGGTGCGCGAGCTTTCAGACCAAAAAGAAAAAACCGAGTATTTAATAGGCAGTATGGAAAACGGGCTTATACTTGTCGGGGGAGATTTAAAAGTGCTGCAAATAAACTCTGCTGCCGAGCACTTTTTGGGCGAAAACAGAGAGGTTGTAGGCAAAAAGCTTTTGCTCTTAACCCGCCGGAAAAAGCTTGTAGATGCCGTAAAAAATGCCATAGAAAACGGTGCTTCATCGCTTTTTGATGTGGACGGCGGAGAGCAAATGAACGGAATACTTTCGGTTCAGGTAACGCCTGTACATTCCGAATGGCTGGAGCGTGGCAAGCGCAGCGGTGCGGTGGTGCTTTTGACAGATGTAACTGTGCTACGTCAAAACGAGAATATGCGCAGCGAGTTTGTCGCAAATGCTTCTCACGAGCTTAAAACACCCATAACCTCTATAGGCGGCTTTGCCGAGCTTTTGGCAGGCGGAGTTGTCAAAGAGCCCGAAAAGGTGCAGGAATATTTAGTGCGCATAAAAAGCGAAACACAGCGCATGGCACTGCTTATAGATGATATTTTGCGGCTTTCGTGCATAGAAAACGGCGCAGATGACGAAAAAGCCTACGAGCCGGTGCATCTTAAAGAGCAAATAGATGAGCTTGCAGAGAACCTACAGCCGCAGCTTACAGCACATGACATAAGGCTTGAGGTACAGGCGGAGGACATTGTTATAAATGCCGTGCCCGACGAAATGGAAACACTTATGCAAAACCTTTTGGATAATGCGGTAAAATATAACCGCGAGGGCGGCACGGTTAAGGTCACGCTTGAGCGCTGCGGCGGAGCTTTGCGCTTTGTTGTTGCCGACACGGGGATAGGTATACCGTACGAGGACAGGGCACGTATATTCGAGCGCTTTTACAGGGTGGACAAGGGACGCAGCCGCAAGGTGGGCGGAACGGGGCTTGGGCTTGCCATAGTAAAGCACGTCGTTTCAAAGTACGGAGGCGAGCTTATACTGCAAAGTGACGAGGGCAAGGGCACAACAATATCTGTGACACTTCCAATATCAAACTAAAAGTACAAAAAAGGCACTCTGCATAATTTTGCAAAGTGCCTTTAATTTTTATTTACCAGCCGGAGATATGCCCGCGCTGCATTGCACCGAAAATAAGTTTTTTTATTCCGTGCCGTTCGTGCTCTAGGTTTTTGATGTACTCCTTCATGCGGGTGCGTTCGGTTACACCGTCGGCGGGGCAAAGGCTTTTTACCACGGGCAGCTCACAGCGGTTCACTGTGCTTTTTATGTCGCGCTCCGGTGCATATATCAGCGGGCGTATCAAGGTGATATCTTTGCGCGAGAGGTAAGTTACTGGCTGAAAGCAGCCTATGCGCCCTTCATTAAACAGGTTCATCATAAAGGTTTCTACGGCATCGTCATAGTGGTGACCCAAGGCAACCTTGTTACAGCCGGCTTCCTTTGCTGCATCGTGCAAAGCGCCGCGGCGCATTTTGGCGCACAGGCTACAGGGGTTTGTTTCTTTGCGGATATTAAAAACGACTTCTCCGATTTGCGTCCGCTTTACGATATAGGGTACCGAAAGCTCGCCGCAAAGTGCCTCTATAGGGCTGTAGTCTGTTTGTGTTCCGTTAAAGCCCGGGTCCAGCGTAATTGCCACAAGGCTAAAATCTATGCCGATTATACTGCGCAGCCTTGCCAAGCCGCACAGCAGAGTGACAGAATCTTTTCCGCCGGAAACACCGACGGCTATTTTGTCGCCCTGCGATATCATGCTGTAGTCTGCAATGGCGCGGCGCATATAGCTAAGTATTTTCTTCATACATTATTGCGTTCAAGCACCATCTGTTCATAGTCCAAAAGCTTAAAGCCATAGCGTTCGTAAAGGCGGCGTGCACCGTCGTTGCAGTGACAAACCTCAAGGCGAATGCGTGACATACCGCTGTATTTGCGCAGCATCCACTCCATAAACTGCGAGCCTATGCTCAGCCCTCTAAACTCCGGCAGGACGTAAAGCTCTTCTAAAATTGCCACCATTCCGCCGCTTTCGTTGCTCCATGTAAAGCTAAAAAGCGCAAAACCCGCCGCGTTGTCGCCTTCCTCGATGATAAAAGCAGACGTAAATGGAGAGCCCTTTACACACTCGTTAAAGGTTAGGTTTACATTGGTGAGGTTTTCGGGGTAAAGCGTAGCCTCACCTGAATAAAAGCCCTTTGAAAGCTCTATATACAGTGCGCGGTCTTTAGATGTGATGTTTCTTACAGTCATTTTGTTACTCCTTAAAAAAATATTTTATTCGTGGCGAAGTGCGTCTATAGGGCTTAGCCTTGCAGCCTTACGGGCGGGATATACCCCGAAGAAAATACCTACAGCACACGAAAACCCAAGAGAAAGTATGACATGATTTGTGGTGATAAGCGGGAATATTGTGTCGCCTGCTATGTTGCTTACCACTTTAGAAATAATATTGGCACCTACAACGCCAAAAGCAAGCCCGACTACGCCGCCTATAAGCGAGAGTATTGCCGACTCTGTTAAAAACTGGAACATAATAGAGCCTGTTTTTGCCCCTAAGGCTTTGCGAATGCCTATTTCTCGTGTGCGCTCGGTAACTGCAACAAGCATTATGTTCATAACTCCTATTCCGCCGACAAGCAAAGAAATTGCGGCAACGGCGGTTATAAAGGCGGTGATGATATTAAGCATATTGTTCATCATATCAACTTGCCCCATAAGGCTTTCACTTGTGTAAACGTCGCGTCCGCGGTTGCCATGGCGCGACTCTAGCACCTTCTTTGCACTTGCACCCATAGATGCAGAAAAAGCCGAGTCGTCCGCCATTATGTAAACAGAATCAAGGCTTGCCTCCCACCCTGTTATGTTAAGCATGGTGGTTATTGGTACGTAGCAGTAAAATGGCATACCCGGCATAAAGCTTTGCCCTTTTTGGCTTTTTGCAACGCCTAAAATTTTTAGCTTTGACCGTGCATCGCCAATGGTTACGTCAAGCATCATGCCAGAAACATTTACGGTGCCAAAAAAATGCTTTGCTGCAATTTCGTCTATAACTATTACGTTTCGTGCCGAGAGGTAATCTTCTTCGCTGAAAAAACGCCCCGAAAGCATATCGGTCTGTGCCAAAAAGATAAAGTCGTTGGTGCCTGCCATAATTATGGCATCGTTGCTTTTGCTTTTATAGGCAACCGAGCCCCAGCCGTTCCACTGCGGAGAAATATATTTTATATGGTCTACCTTTTGTTTTATTGCTTCGATATCCGAAAAATTCATGTAGTCGGTTTCTGTTGCCTTTTTACTGTCAACATTAATTACCTGTGTGGCAGAGCCCAGCTGCTCAACAGAGCCCATCATATATGCCTTTGCGCCTCCGCCTACGCCAAGTATCATTATAACGGAGCTTATGCCTATTATTATGCCCAGCATTGTTAAAAAAGAGCGCATTTTGTTGCTCTTAATGCTGAATATTGCCATTTTTATACTTTCAAAAAAACTCATTTACTACATCTCCCTTACGCTGCCGGGGCAGAAGCATTGGAAGAAGCAGAAGCGCCGTTTAGTGTGGGGGCGTTGGGCATTACCTTAACTAAGGGTATTGCCTCTATGGTGGCGG
This sequence comes from Hydrogenoanaerobacterium sp., assembly GCA_036638975.1. Classification (GTDB taxonomy): domain Bacteria; phylum Bacillota; class Clostridia; order Oscillospirales; family Ruminococcaceae; genus JAVWJP01. Next base: position 24,231 of record JAVWJP010000018.1, on the reverse strand, counting down.
GGGGCGTAAGAACTACCTTGTCACCCTCTGCCACTCCGCTTAAAACCTCCATAAAGGTGTCGGACGCAGTACCTGTTTGTATGTAAGTTTTTTCATAGGTAAAAATATCTTTTTTTGCCGTTGGCGTAAGCTTGTAGCAAAAATCTCCGTTACGGTCTGTAAGTATTGCCTCTACAGGTATAGAAATAACATTGGTCTTAGACGAGGTTTCAATATCTACGTCAAAGTCAAGCCCTATAACAAGGCTGCTGTCGGGGTTTTCTATAAAAATTTCGGCGGGGACCTGCGGCGTAGAGTTGCCCTTGCCGGAGCTGTTTTGTGTTCTGACAGCGGCTGAGCCTATTTTGCTTACCTTGCCCTTGTAGCTTAAAGCACCCAATGTAAGCGTGGCGGGCTGACCTACCTTTATAGTACCAAGGTCGTACTTGCCAATGTTAAAGTTGCCTTTAAGCCCGTCTGTGGTTTGTATAATACAAGCCGCCGACGAGGGACAGCTGCCGCCTTCAACAAGGTTCATCTCGGTTATAATGCCGTCAAAATCGGCTACAATTCCGCCGATGTCTTTATACTTTTGCAAAGAAGCTATATTTATTGACGCGCTTTTCATAGAGTTGCTTGCGCTTATAATTGCATTATTTGCGTTTTTAAGTACATTGTCCGCATTTTTAAGCGAGTTTTCGGCATTAGCTATATCATTTTTGCTTTTGGTTTTTGCGCTTTCCTTAGTGACGGTAGACTGCAGCCGGTCGCGGTCTTGTATAGCCTTTGTAAGCTTGCTTTCTATAAGCACATAGCGCTGATAAGTACCGTCCGAAACGTTGTCGGGTGGGCCGCCGCCTGCTTCTATTTTGCGCATTATGCTGTTGTAAGTTTGAATATCGCGGGTCAAATTGTCAATTTCTTTTTCGCGGTCAATGTCGCTTTTTAAAATGTCTTCGCCTGCAATTTTGGTGTTCTCAAGCCCTAATTCGGAATTTGCCCTTGCTATCTCGGCATTGTCCTTAGCTATTATGGCATTGTCCTTTGCAAGCTTTGCGTCGCTGTACGATATTTGAGCCAGAGCAATTTGTTTTTCGATGTCTGTTAAGTCATAAGTGGCTATGACGTCGCCTTTTTTTACCCTGTCACCTACCTTAAAGTTTAATTTAAGCGCCTTGCTGTTTGGCGGGGCAAAGTACGATGAACTGTCGGACGAGGTGATAGTTGTTGTGGTGTTTAAAAACGACTTTATGTTTTGGCGGGACACCTCGTCTGCCTTTACGATGGGTACAAAGTTTGCTTTTTGGTACATAGCAAAGCCTATATATCCAACTATGAGCAGTATTACTATCGACCATATTATCAGCTTTTTGCGGCTTTTCTTTTTCTTCTTTTTTTCGGCTTTAAGCTTTGCCTTTGCCTGTGCCGCTGTAAGCTCCTGTGTCGCTGTAAGCTCTTGTGGCGCGGGTTCGGCAGACTGCACCGCCGGCAGATTGGTTTCTTCTTGCATAAAACTACACCGCTTTCTTAAATATGCCCTAAACAGTTATCATTATAGCAACTTGTTTTTTTTTTGTCAAAAGAACAGTTGTAAATGTTTAGTGAATTTTTAATCTACAACAAAAAGTTTACATTTTAGCAATGTGAAAAAAGGGCGTTTTATGCCTTTGCTTCGTTGCACTCTTTTGTGCGCTGTGATAATATATATATGATAATGCAATAAATTCTTAAAAAAAGCATACTAATAATAAGGTAGAAACCAGTCCGCTTCTGCGGTTGTAAAATTCAAAGCAAAAGAGGTAGCTTACTTGAAAAAAGCGATGATTACCGTCAAAAACCTCCGCAAGGTTTATAGTGTCGGCAGCGAAAAGGTAGTGGCGCTGGATAATATAGATGTCATAATAAGGGAGGGCGAAGTATGCTGCATACTTGGCACCTCCGGCTCCGGAAAATCTACCCTACTTAATATGCTTGCAGGTCTTGAAAAACCAACGCGCGGTCAGGTGCTTGTGGGCAAGTACGATATAGCAAAAATGGACGAAGCAGCACTGGCAAAGTTCAGACAAAAATATGTGGGCTTTGTTTTTCAGTCTTATAACCTAATGGCGTCGCTTACTGCTTTAGAAAACGTAAGCATGCCGCTTATGTTTAAAGGCGTGCGCAAGAGCATACGCGACAAAGAAGCGCGAAAAATGCTGCAAAACGTGGGGCTTGGCACACGCTGTAAGCACAGCCCCTCGCAAATGTCAGGTGGGCAGCAGCAACGAGTTGGCATAGCGCGGGCATTTGTAAGTAGACCGCGCATGGTTTTTGCAGACGAGCCTACTGGCAACCTCGACACAAAAACCACCATAGAGGTTATGCGGCTTATGGTAAAAATGAGCCACGAAAACAACCAGACACTTATTATAGTGACGCACGACCCGGAGATTGCCGAGTTTGCAGACAGAGTAATACACCTTATAGACGGCAATATAGTTTCAGACGTTACAAAAAGCACAGAAGAAATGGCAGTGGCGGCAAAGGCGCTAGAGCAGCGAGAAACAACGCCCGATGCAGTTCCCTCTATGACAGCAGCGGCACCCACAGAACAAACAGACAAGCCACAGGAAGAAGTAAAACCCATGGAATAAAAGCGAGAAAGTGAAGTTCCGTGTAACTATAAAGGAGAAATTTTATGAAGAAATCTATGAGATATATGAGTTTTTTTTTAGCGGGGCTTATGCTGCTTGGCGTTTTTGGAATGCTTTTTGCACAGCTTGCTTATTCTACAGACATACAGGTTATAAATGACCCGCCGCAGGCAAAGGCAGATACCGCCGCTGAAAGAGAAAAAAGTAGCAGTAGTAGTGGCAGTAGTAGTAGCAGCAGTAGCAGTGATCCTGACAATAAGCTGGGCGGTACTCTGATGCTTTATGACGGACCGTTTTTTTACAAGGCAGACACTGACGGAACAGCATTTAACCCCACTAACCCCGACAGAAGCATTAAAAAAGGCCCGCTTTACCGCGTGGAAATGACGGTTATTGACCCTGATGCTTTTGTGGCGAACGGCAATGATATAAACACGAGCAGTGCGTATGTTTCAAGCTCTACGGGAAGCTACTTCAGCACATACAAAAAGAATACCGATACCTTTAGCGACACTGAAATGACCGTGATTGATGTGGTTGGAGGCTCGCCAAAGCTAAAGTTTGTCTTTTATGTGCGCTACGACGGCAAGGGCAAAATGATGAAGCTTGATGTAGGCTACACATATACCGGCTACACATATATTGGCGAAAAAGAGACTGAAAGACAGGCACGGGGCAGCTTTGAAATGCGCATAAATTCGGCGGTGCTTAACCCCGATGCCGTTGACCAAACACAGGACAGCTACCTTGTACCGACACCTAATATTATTGTTACCTCGTACAATTACGGCAGCAAAGACATTATGGCGGGTTACGACTTTCCGCTGACCTTTACCTACGAAAACACAAGCGATGTGCTCGAACTTGAAAATATTGTTGTGGACATTGCGACTACCGAGTTTTTATCCATAGCAAACGGCTCTAACTCAACCTTTATAAAAAAGCTTCCAAAAGGTGATTCGCAGACAAAGACGCTTACTATACACGCAAGCCCCAGTATAGAGCCAAAGCCGCAGCAGATAACTATAAAATTCAGTTACGAATATATACTTAATAAAAAACGTGAAGCCGGCACAAGAGAAGAAAAGCTTGCAGTGCCCATTGTACAGCTTGACAGGTTTAGTGTGGGCGAAATGAGCGTACCGCAGCAGATATACCCCGGCGACAACACCTACATAAGTATAGACTATGTAAACAAGGGCAAAACAGAGGTGCCTAACCTTTCGGCACGGCTGGAGAGCGACACCGAGGGCATAAGCGACAGCCAGATTGTGGGCAATGTTAAGGCGGGCGACAGCGGCACTATAGAGTTTCAGTTTACGCCGACAAAGCCGGGCGCTATAAGCGGCAAAATTATTGTAAGCTACGAGGACGTGCGCGGAGTAGAAAAAAAAGTAGAACGCCCGTTTTCGGCTACGGTAGTCGACATAAGCATGGGTACAAATAATGTCGTTCCGGAGCAGCCGGTGGTTGAAGAAAAAACAGAGCTTACCGCCGCAACAAAGCTTATGGCATTTGGCGGCGGGCTTTTGGTGGCAGGTATTACGGCGACTGTGGTTATAAAAAAGGCAAAGCGCAAAAGAGATGAGGAAAAAGATGAAGACATTTGATATGCTTTCAATGTGCTTTCGCAACCTTTTTAGGCGCAAGATGAGGACAATGCTTACTGTTTTGGGTGTCGTTATAGGCACCTGTGCCATTATAGTTACGGTGTCGCTGGGGCTGGGCATGACTAAAATACAGGAGGACGCTCTGGCGCAGATGGGCGACCTTACAAAGATAAATGTATATAACTACGGAGCTGCGGCAACAGGTGCAAAGCAAGCCCCTGTGCTTGATGACAAAACGCTTAAAAAAATAGCTGCTTTAGACGGTGTCGATGTTGTAACCCCGCTTTACGAAAACTATGATGCCATAGAGATATGGAGCGGGGGGAAGTTTCAGTACCGCAGCTCTATAATAGGTATATACCCCGAGGCAATGGAGAAGCTGGGCTATACCATGAAGGAGGGCGCTTACCTAACAGACGGCGGCGGCAAGAAAATCCCGCTTGTATTTGGCGAAAAAGCCGCATATCGCTTTGCCAATGTTAAGCGGCAGAATGCGCGTGTAAATGCGTACCCCGACTCTAAAGGTAAAATTCCGAGCCCATATGTTGACGTAATGAAGGACGAGCTTACGCTTAGGGTTTCGCGCAGTGATGAAGAAAAAATGAAGCTTATCGAATATCCGGTTAAGGTTGACGGTGTTTTGCTTGCCGATTACAGCAAGGGCTACGAAACCGAATATGCCGTTTTTATGCCTATAAACGAGCTTAACAGGCTTGCGCTTGAGCACCGCAAGCTTAATAAAATTAAAGAAGACCCAAATTCTAAGGGCTACCAAAATGCAGTTGTAAAATGTACCGATATAAATGCTGTTGCGGTGGTGGAAGAATATATTTCTAAAACACTGGGCTTTCAGACAAACAGTATGGAGAGCATAAGAAAGCCGATGCAGAAGCAGATTCAGCAGCAAAGCATGGTGCTTGGCGGGCTGGGGCTTATTTCGCTGATAGTTGCCGCTATAGGCATTACAAACACTATGGTTATGTCAATTTACGAGCGCACACGCGAAATAGGCATTATGAAGGTGCTGGGCTGTGAAGTCCCCAATATACGCACAATGTTTTTAACCGAGGCGGGTATAATAGGGCTTATGGGCGGCATTGCGGGCACTATAGTAAGCCTTGGCATAAGCTGGTTTATAAACAACTGGGCAAATATAAAGGCAATGCTTGGTATAGTATCGGCAGAAACAGGCGGCAACATGGACATGATGGGCGGAATTTCCGGTATAAGCGGCGGGGGGCAGGTTTCGCTTGTACCGCCGTGGCTTATAGTGGCGGCGGTGGTGTTTGGTGTGTTTATAGGGCTTGTTTCGGGCTTTACACCTGCAAACCGTGCTGTTAAGATAAGTGCTTTGGAGGCTATAAAGCACGACTGAGCAAGACAAGCCTTGTGTCGGGCAATTGATAAGCGCAAATATGTAAGGACGGAGTGAGTTTTTGAAGCTTGTTTCTTGGAACGTAAATGGACTGAGAGCCTGTATGGCTAAGGGCTTTGCCGGCTTTTTTGAGCAGACCTGTGCAGATGTTGTCTGCTTGCAAGAAATAAAGATGGAAAAAGAGCAGGCAGACTTCTCGTTTGAGGGCTACAGCTCTTTTTGGAACAGCGCCGAAAAAAAAGGCTATTCGGGTACGGCGGTATTTACGCGTGTAGCTCCGCTTAGTGTAAGCTATGGCATAGGCATAGCGCGGCACGACTGTGAGGGGCGCGTGATAACCCTTGAGTTCAGCGACTTTTACCTTGTAAATGTGTACACGCCAAACTCTAAAAGCGAGCTTGCACGGCTGGATTACCGCATGGAGTGGGAGGACGACTTCAGAGAGTATTTGTGCGCTTTGGACGCCGTAAAGCCAACAGTAATATGCGGAGATTTAAACGTGGCGCACGAGGAGATAGACTTAAAAAACCCAAAGCCAAACCGTGGAAGTGCGGGCTTTACCGACGAAGAACGCGAGAAGCTGACGACGCTTTTAGACGCGGGCTTTGTAGATTCGTACCGACTTTTGCACCCAACCAAAACCGGAGCGTATTCGTGGTGGTCGTACCGCGGCAGAGCGCGCGAGAACAATACTGGCTGGCGCATAGACTACTTTTTGATTTCGCAGCGCCTTGCACCGCAGGTGCGAAGCGCCGATATATTGCAGCAGGTTCATGGGAGTGACCATTGCCCTGTGGTGCTGGAGCTTGACTGAAAAACGCCGCTCTCGTGTTTAAGCGAGAGCGGCGTTTTTTATGCTTTTTGCAGGAGTTTAGTGCTATTCTACCGATTTTAATGACTCTACCATGTCTATTTTTTTAAGCCTGAAGTACATAACCCAGTTTACTATAAGCGCAAATATTATGGTTATGCCGCCCGCATATACAAAGCTTATAGGGTCTATGCTGCGCCCAAACATAACCATACTTACCTCTGCCGTGCTTATAACAAAGCGGTGCAGCCAAACTCCGCCAAAAAGCCCTGCCACCATGCCTATAAGAGTTAGCAGAATATTTTCGCGGTAGATATATGCCGATACCTCCTTGTCGTAAAAGCCCAGTACCTTTATAGTCGCAATCTCGCGCACACGTTCGGCAATGTTTATGTTTGTAAGGTTATACAGCACCACAAACGCCAGTGCGCCCGCCGAAACTATAAGCACAAGCACGACATAATCAAGGCTTTTCATCATGTCTGTAAAGGTTGCGCGCGTGGTTTCGGTAAAGCTTGTTACAATAACCTTGTCGGTGTCTAAAAGTTCTTTTGAAAATGCGTTGCGCGTTTCCGTCGTCGATTCCTTCATGGTCGCTAAAAGCGCGTTATAATCGGGCGTATGTCCCGTAGCTTTTTCGTACAGCACGGGTGAAAGGTAAAAGTAATGCCCCGCGTAATTCTCGGTAATGGCGGCAATGGGCACCTTAAATTCTTCACCATCTTTTTCGCTTAGGGTTATTTCGTCACCGAGTTTAGCGCCTAAAAGCTCGCAGGCTTTTTCTGACATTATTATGCCGGTTTCGTCTAAGCTTATCTTTTTGCCGCTTAGGCGCTCGCGCAAGACCACAAAGCTTTCGGTTTCGGCGGCACTGTTTGGCACAAAGAGATATCCGTCAACCTTTTCTTTGTTTAAAGATGCCGTGTAGGTTTTTTGAAAAAGCAAAACACTGTCCATGGCATAGCTGCTTTGCGACATAATGCTTTGTACCTCCGCTTTGTCGCTGTCGGGCAAATCAGCCTCCAGCACAGCCATAACGTCATACTTAAATATTTCTCCAAACTGTTTTGTAACAATGCTCGCAATAGAATCTTTTACGCCAAAGCCCGTTACTATAAGCGCCGAGCAGCCCGCTATGCCGATAACTGTCATAAGCATACGCTTTTTGTAGCGCACAAGGTTTCGCATTGTCACCTTTTGGGTAAAGTTGAGGTGATTCCACAAAAATGGCAAACGCTCTAAAAACACACGCTTGCCGTTTTTAGGCGATTTTGGACGCATCAGCGCGGCAGGTACTGCGGCAAGCTCCTTGTAGCTTGCAAAAATGACAGTTATGCTTGTAAGAATAACTACAACAATTGTTGCAACTATGGCGTAATCCCATTTAAACGGCGAAATAAGCGGAGGCATGGTGTACATAATGCCATATGCGCCGTATATTATTTTTGGGAAAAGCTGGAAGCCAACCGCAAGCCCCACTGCGCTGCCTGTTACACTTGCTACAAGCGCGTACGAAAGAAATCCGCTTGCTATAGACACACTGCCATAGCCCAGAGCTTTAAGAGTGCCTATCTGTGTGCGCTTTTCTTCGACCATGCGCGTCATTGTAGTAAGGCACACAAGCGCGGCAACAAGCAGGAAGAATACAGGGAAAACCTTTGCAATTGCATCAATCCTGTCGGCATTTTCGTTGTAGCCGCCAAAACCGGGCAGTGCTTCCTCGCGGTTTTGTACATACCATTTGGGCTTTTCTACATCTGCAAGCTTAACCCTTGCATCGTCTATTTTTACACGGGCATCGGCAATTTCTTCATTGGAGTCGCGCTCGCCGTCTGCATATTCAACCTCGGCATCGGCTATTTTAACTTGTGCATCGGCAATATCGCGTTTTGCCTGCGCTATTTTATCTTTGCCTTCTTTTTTGCCGTCCTCCAGCTCTTTTTTGCCGTCAATAAGCTTTTGCTTTGCATCTGCTAAGTCTTTTTTGCCGTCCTCATATTTTTTTTCGCCGTCTGCAAGCTCCTGCTTGCCCTTGTCAAGCTCGCGCTGTGCTTTTTCTATCTCCTTGCCGCCCTCAGAAAGCTGGTTGTAGCCGTTTTCTATTTTGTTTTCGCCCTCGTAAATCATAGAATTTAAGCTGTCCTCTGTCACGGTGGCAAGGTCTATCTGATTACCTACTTTTGTCTGCATCTCACCTTGAGCGCCTTTTACCTGCCCCAAAAGCCCCTTGACCATTCCTTCAGTAAGCTGGTTTGCATCGGCAAGAGCTGCAAATTGTTCTGCAGCTGCTGCAAGCTGCTCAAATTGCGGTACCTGCGAAAGCATTGCCGCAATACCGCGCAGAGCATCGCCACTTGGCAGACCGGGCTGGCTTAAAGCTCCGGCAACTCCGCCTAAAAGGCTGTATCCCTGTGCCGCCTGCAAAATTTGCGGTATTTGTTCCCGCAGCTCTTGAAGCTTGCTCTCAGAGCTTCTCAGCATTTTGAGAGCATCTTTTTTCTCTTTGCTGTAAACCTCATAGCCGTACCTAAAGTCTTCTATACCCTCGTTAAGCTTTTCTCTTGCATCGGCAAGCTCAACCTTGGCATCTGCCAGCTTCTGTTCGCCGTCTTTAACCTCTTGCGCACCGTCTGCAAGCTCTTTTTCGCCGTCCGCTATTTTGTCCTTGTATTCTTGCTCCTTTTGCGCCAGCGTTCGCTTGCCGTCTGCAAGCTCTTTTTTGCCGTCATCTATTTTTTTACGAGCGTCTGCAAGCTCCCTCTGCTGGGTTTCTATGCCGTCTGCAAGCTCTCTTTCGGCATCTGCTATTTTTTCGTTTGCCTCGTCCATTATACTGTTATAGCGCAGGACAGAGCGCGATTCACCTGTTTTTTTAAGCGTGTCGGCGAGGCTGTCCGTCAGCTCTTTATATTCGGGAGAAAAGCTTGAGAGAAACTCTTTACCCGCCGAGTTTACATACAGGTCTGTGTAAAACTCAATTACAAAATCTTCTTCGGGGACCATAACGTAGCTGCTTACAGAGCCGTTGCCTATGGTTGAGCTGCCGCGCTCGAAGGTGATGTAATAAGGTGTGCGCACCTTGCCGACTATGGTAAAGCTGTCGGTGTCAAGCCTTTTGGAGAGCGGGTCTTGCTTTGCGTCCGCAAAAAAAGTAAGAGTATCCCCAATATTGCCGCGCATCTGCTTGTCTATAACGCACTCGCCGCGCTTTTGCGGAAAGCGCCCCTCTAAGAGAGTTGGAAGGTTCATTTTTTCGGCGGGGCTTTTTGCAGACTCCGGCGGCAGGCTGTGTACCTTAACAACAGTGTTTGAGCCGTCTGTCTTAACAAGGGTATCAAGCGTATAGGCGGGCATTACAGCGGCAACGCTTTTTGTGGCTTTTACAGCGGCGATGTCGTCCTCATCAAAGCCCATTGTCGATATTAGATGTACGTCAAACAGGTTGCTTTTTGCAAAATAATCGTCTGCTGTGCTTAACATATACGGTGCTGTAGCTTTAAGCCCCGCAAAAAAGCCGACGCCAAGGGCAATAATTGTAAAAATGGAAATAAAGCGGGCCTTAGTCCGCCACAGCTCACGCAATGTGTCCTTTAACAAAGCGCCTTTCACTGCTACCATTCAATCCTTTCAATAGGCATGGGGCTTGCGTTAAGCTCCATCTTTTTAACCTTGCTGTTTTTTATAGAAATTACGCGGTCAGCCATAGGGGTAAGCGCCCCGTTATGGGTAATCACTATTACTGTCATTCCGTTTTTGCGGCAGGTATCCTGCAAAAGCTGTAATATATTTTTACCTGTGGCATAGTCTAAAGCGCCGGTTGGCTCGTCACAAAGCAAAAGCTTTGGTCGCTTTGCAAGCGCTCGTGCAATTGCAACACGCTGCTGCTCGCCGCCGGAAAGCTGCGCGGGGAAGTTTGACAGCCTGTCTGAAAGCCCCACCTGCGCCAAAACCTCCTCTGCGGGCAGCGGGTTTTTGCATATCTGCGCGGCAAGCTCTACGTTTTCTTTGGCGGTAAGGTTTTGCACCAAATTGTAAAACTGAAAGACAAAGCCTATATCAAAGCGGCGGTATGCAGTAAGCTTGCGGTGGTTGTATTTGCTTATGTCACAGTCGTCCACCCAAATTTCTCCGCTGTCGCAGGTGTCCATGCCGCCCAGCATATTAAGCACTGTGGTTTTGCCCGCGCCGCTGGGCCCCACAACTATGGCAAATTCGCCCTTTTCTATCTCCATATCTATACCGTCGGCGGCGCTTATTGTAACCTCACCCATGTGGTAGCGCTTGGTAACGTTTACAAGCTGTACAAAGCTTCTCATAAAGCCTTCGCCTCCCAAAGTTATTTTTTATTATATTATAATATCACCGATTGCTTACATTATATACTCACATTCCCTGCTGTGCAATACAGTATATAAATTAACCAAAGTGCCAAACGCCGTTTTGCAGTACAAATTAAGATAAGGATTGTTCAAAACTTGTTGTAACTAAATATTTGTGATATAATAATAGGGATATTGCGTATGGCGACACAGCAAGATAAGCTAGCCTGTGTGAATAAAAGCGATTAAGCTATATTGACAGGCAGTTATGCCATATAAGGGGGCTTTAAGTGGTTATTATAGGTATAGACCCTGGCTATGCCATTGTTGGCTACGGCGTTTTAGACTACACAAAAAGCAAGTTTACCACTTATGCCTACGGTGCTGTCACAACGCCTGCCGGTATGGACTTTAAAAGGCGTATCGAGATTATATATGACGAGATTATGCGGCTTCTTACAAAATATAAGCCGCAGGCTATGGCGATAGAAAAGCTGTATTTTCAAAGCAACCAAAAAACGGTTATAGACGTTGCACAGGCGCGCGGTGTTTTGCTTTTGGCGGCGCAAAAATGCGGCGTAGAGGTGTATGAGTACACGCCCTTGCAGGTAAAGCAAAGTGTGGTGGGGTATGGACGTGCTGTAAAAACGCAGGTGCAGGAGATGACAAAGGCACTGCTTAGCCTAGAGAGCATACCGCGCCCCGACGACACCGCCGATGCTTTGGCAATGGCTATATGTCATGCGCACTGCTCAGGCTCTGCCATGCAGCTTTTTAAGTAAATAAACAAATAAGGGGTTAAGCTTAATGATATACAGCCTTCGCGGCAAGCTTTTGCATACCGAGGCAGGTCTTGCCGTTATAGAATGCGGCGGGGTTGGCTACGCCTGCAAAACCACAGCCACAACACTTGCACTTTTAAAAAAAGAAGGCGGCGAGGTTACGCTTTTTACATACCTCCATGTCACCGAAAACGCCTTAGATTTATTTGGCTTTGCCACAAGTGCAGAGCTTAACTTCTTTAAGCTTATAATTACGGTTTCGGGCGTGGGACCAAAAGCGGGGCTTGCTATACTCTCAGACCACAGCCCCGACAGGCTGTCGCTTTGTATAGCGGCGGGAGATTATAAAACGCTTACGCAAACCTCCGGTATAGGCAACAAAATTGCACAGCGCATTGTACTGGAGCTTAAAGACAAGGTGACAGCGATGGGCATAGAGCCGCAGGGCGGCGCAGACACCATGCAGGGGCGCGACTTTACTGCGGGGGCTGTAGGCGACGCTGTAAATGCGCTTACAACGCTTGGGTATTCGCGCAGCGAGGCGGCGGCGGCGCTTGCACCGCTGGGTGAGGGTCTTACAGCCGAGGAGCTTATAAAGGGCGGACTGAAGGCGCTTTCATCGCACAAAAACTAGCTTGTTTATGACAAAAGAAGGGGAGTGGGGCAATGGATAGCTACGAAATGGATTTTGAAAACCGTATAGTGACACCCGAGTGTACTGTAACTGACGTTGATGCAGAGGCATCTCTGCGCCCGAAAACCCTTGCCGAATATATAGGGCAAGAAAAAGCAAAGCAGAATATGTCGGTTTATATAGAGGCGGCGCGCGGGCGTGACGAGCCATTAGACCATGTTTTGCTATATGGTCCTCCGGGGCTTGGCAAAACCACACTGGCGGGTATTATAGCCAACGAAATGAACGTAAATATTCGCATAACCTCCGGCCCCGCTATAGAAAAAGCGGGAGATTTAGCGGCGCTGCTTACAAACCTTGCCGAAAATGACATTTTGTTTATAGACGAAATACACCGCCTTTCGCGCGCGGTGGAGGAGGTTCTTTACCCCGCAATGGAGGACAATGCGCTTGACATAATAATAGGCAAGGGGCCTTCTGCACGCAGTATACGCATAGATTTGCCGCACTTTACTTTAGTTGGCGCAACAACACGTGCGGGGCAGCTTACAGGGCCGCTTCGCGACCGTTTTGGCGTTATAATGCGCCTTGAGATGTACACGGCGGAGGAGCTGGAGCAGATTGTAAAGCGAAGCGCGGGTATACTTAACATAGCCTGTGACGAGGACGGCGCAAGGGAGCTTGCAAAGCGCAGCCGCGGGACTCCGCGTATTGCAAACAGGCTTTTAAAGCGAGTAAGAGATTTTGCACAGGTGCTTGGCGATGGGACTATACACGCTGCCACAGCCGCCGATGCCCTTGCACGTTTAGAGATAGATGAGCTGGGGCTTGACAACATAGACAGGCGAATACTCGAAACCATGATAAGAAATTACGGCGGCGGGCCCGTGGGGCTAGATACTCTTGCCGCCGCTATAGGTGAAGAAAGCGTAACCATAGAGGACGTTTATGAGCCATATTTAATGCAGCTTGGGTTTTTAACACGCACTCCGCGCGGGCGCTGTGTGACACTGCCGGGCTACAGGCACCTTAACATACAGCCGACAGGCGCAGTGCCTGATGCTGCTGCTGATTTTGAACAGACGACTATATAAATTTTACCGCATAACTGCGGGGATAAGATGAAAAGAGGGTTTTATGGGAAGACTTTTTGGAACAGACGGTGTGCGCGGAGTTGCGGGAGCAGACCTTAATGTGCGCCTTGCGCTTAATATAGCCGAGGCTGCGGGCATGATAATTAAACGCGAAAAAGGTAAAAGACCTGTGTTTGTTGTGGGACGCGACACCAGAATATCGGGGGATATGCTGCAAAGTGCTATGGTTGCGGGGCTGTGCTCTGTTGGTGCAGATGTTTGGCTTTTGGGAGTTGTACCAACGCCCGCCGTGGCATATCTTGTAAAGGCTTTGGGCGCAGACGCGGGTGTAATGCTTACCGCTTCGCACAACCCCTATGAATTTAACGGTATAAAGCTGTTTAACGAGCAGGGCTTTAAAATATCGGACAGTGACGAAGAAGAAATAGAAGCTATAGTGCTGGACAATGCCGAAAAAATAGAATATGCACCTAATGACGAGCTTGGGCGCGTTACAGACGAGCAGTACAAGGTAAGCCTTTATGTGCAGCATATAAAAAACACTGTAGAGGGCAGACTGGCAAAGCTTAAAGTTGTGCTGGACTGCTCTAATGGCAGTGCAAGCCGCACCGCAGCGGGTATATTTGCCGACATGGGTGCAGAGCTTAGCATTTTGGCGGCACAGCCTGACGGGATTAATGTAAACAGGGACTGCGGCTCTATGCACATGGAGGCATTGGCAGAATATGTAAAAGCTAACGGCTTTGATGTGGGGCTTGCCTTTGACGGAGATGCCGACAGGTGTCTTGCTGTGGACAGCGAGGGCGATATAATAGACGGTGATATTCTTATTGCGATATTTGCAAAAAACCTAAAGGAGCGCGGCAAGCTAAACGGCAGCTCGGTAGTGGGCACTGTAATGAGCAACCTTGGGTTCTTTCGCTTTGGAGAAGAAAACGACATAACCGTGCACGCTACAAAGGTTGGCGACAGGTATGTTCTTGAAAAAATGCTTGCTGAGGGGTATATTATAGGGGGAGAGCAGAGCGGGCACATTATATTTTTAGAGCACATGACAACAGGCGACGGGCAGCTGTCCGCCTTGCAGCTTTTAAGCGTAATGACACAAACAGGCAAGCCGCTTTGCGAGCTTAAAAAGCTTATGGTAAAGTACCCGCAGGTTGCCGTTAATGTCCACGCCGAAAAAGATAAAAAAGCGCGTTTGGCGGGCTGCGAAAAGGTATGGGCTGTAATAGACTCTTACAGCAGCGAGCTTGCACAAAACGGCAGAATACTTGTGCGCCCCTCCGGCACAGAGCCGCTTATCCGTGTAATGGTAGAGGGCAGTGACATAAAGCAGATAAACGACATAGCAAATGATGTGGCAAAAACTATAGAGGAGAACCTATGAGAATAGCAAATGCTTGGAGCGACTACGAGATTATAGACAGCTCCCGCGGGGAAAAGCTGGAGCGTTGGGGAGATGTTTTGCTGGTGCGCCCCGACCCGCAGATTATTTGGAACACAGAGCACATAAGCCCGCTGTGGCAAAAGGCAGACGCGCGGTATATCCGTTCGGCGGCGGGCGGCGGCGAGTGGGAAGAATACCACATGAGCAAAAAGCAGTGGACTGTGCACTACAAAAGCCTTGCATTTAAGGTAAGCCCCACGGGCTTTAAGCACACGGGGCTTTTCCCCGAGCAGGCTGTAAACTGGGATTATTGTGCAGAAAAAATAAAGGCGGCGAGGCTTGCAGACCCAAAGCACCCCATAAAGGTGCTTAACCTTTTTGCATATACAGGCGGGGCAACGCTTGCCTGCGCGGCGGCAGGGGCAGAGGTTTGTCATGTTGATGCAAGCAAGGGCATGGTTAGCTGGGCGCGCGAGAACTCGCGGCTTTCGGGGCTGGAGGCAAAGCCTATAAGGTGGATTGTGGACGATTGCCAAAAGTTTGTAGAAAGAGAGCTGCGGCGTGGTAGCTTTTACGATGCGGTAATAATGGACCCGCCAAGCTATGGGCGCGGTCCGGGCGGAGAGGTATGGAAGCTTGAGGAGCAGATATACGATTTGGTCAAGCTTGCGGCGGGTGTGCTATCTAAAAACGCGCTGTTCTTTATGTTAAGCTCTTATACAACGGGCTTGCCCGCTTCTGTAATGGAGTATTTACTGGGTGTTACCGTCGGCAGCGGCAGGGCGGGCGAGGTTTCGTCCTCCGAGATAGGGCTGCCTGTAAGCGAAAGCGGCTACAACCTGCCCTGCGGCAGCACCGCTGTGTGGCAAAGCAAGTAAAAAAATTATATCAACTAACATTTGTAAACGAGGTTATGCAATGGAAGCAATTATCAGAGCAGACAAAATAAGCTTTGCTTACCCCAGCTATGACGAAAAACCTTCGCGCAGTGTGCTGAGCAACGTAAGCTTAGACATAGAAAAGGGCAGCTTTGTTGCGGTTTTGGGGCATAACGGCTCCGGAAAAAGCACGCTTGCAAAGCACTTTAATGCTATTTTGCTGCCGCAAGGCGGTACTGTGTGGGTAGAGGGGCTTAATACAAAGGACGAAGAACATCTTTACGATATACGCCAAAGGGTTGGTATGGTGTTCCAAAATCCCGATAATCAGATAGTTGCCACTATTGTGGAGGAGGACGTTGCGTTTGCGCTTGAAAACTTAGGCGTACCGCCCGCCGAGATTCGCACACGGGTTGATGACGCTTTAAAGGCAGTGCATATGTACGAGTATCGCGAGCACGCCCCTCATCAGCTTTCCGGCGGGCAAAAGCAAAGGGTTGCCATAGCTGGTATTATAGCTATGCGCCCCGACTGTATAGTTTTGGACGAGCCTACAGCTATGCTGGACCCGCACGGCAGACGGCAGGTTATGAAGACTATCCGCGCCTTAGGCGAAAACTACGGCATCACTGTTGTGCTTATAACGCATTACATGGACGAAGCCGCAAGCTGCGACAGGGTTGTAGTTATAGATAACGGAAGCATTATGCTTGACGGCACACCAAAAGAAGTATTCAGCCATGTTCAAGCGCTTTGCGACGTGGGGCTTGATGTGCCGCAGGCGACACAGCTTATGTATGAGCTTAGAAAATCCGGCTATAAGGTGCCTGCGGATATAATATCGGAGGAAGAATGTATAGCCGCCGTAGAAAAGCTGCTGGAGGAAAACAATGTCCATAATTAGAACAGAAAACTTAACCTACACCTATTCTATAGGAACACCGTTTGAAAAAACGGCTATAGACAACGTAAGCATAGAAATTGACGAGGGTGAGTTTGTCGGTGTCATAGGTCATACAGGCTCCGGCAAATCTACGCTGATACAGCATTTTAACGGTCTTGTAAAGCCAAGCTCCGGCAAGGTGTTTATAGACGGCGAGGATATATGGGGGCAGGGTGTCAATATCCGCGATGTGCGTTTTAAAGCGGGGCTTGTGTTTCAGTACCCCGAATATCAGCTTTTTGAGGACAGCGTTTATAAGGACATTGCCTTCGGGCCA
This sequence comes from Hydrogenoanaerobacterium sp., assembly GCA_036638975.1. Classification (GTDB taxonomy): domain Bacteria; phylum Bacillota; class Clostridia; order Oscillospirales; family Ruminococcaceae; genus JAVWJP01. Next base: position 7,506 of record JAVWJP010000018.1, on the reverse strand, counting down.
AAAAACATGAAGCTGTCCGAGGGCGAGGTTGACAGGCGTGTGCGCGAGGCGGCGGCATTTGTGGGGCTTAAAGAGCACCATTTAAGCGAAAGCCCCTTTGAGCTTTCCGGCGGGCAAAAGCGCCGTGTTGCTATAGCGGGTGTGCTTGCTATGCGCCCAAAGCTGCTTATACTTGACGAACCTACAGCGGGGCTGGACCCTAAGGGGCGCGACCGCATTTTGGGGCAGATTCGCGAGTACCACGAGCAGGAGAAAAACACTGTGCTGTTGGTTTCGCACAGCATGGAGGACGTGGCAAAATATGCAAAAAAGCTTTTGGTGATGAACCAAAGTAAAATATATATGTATGATGATGTGGAAACGGTGTTTTCTCATGTGGAGGAGATACGCGGAATGGGGCTTGCAGTGCCGCAGATTTCGCGCATATTCATGGGGCTTTCGGCAGACGGCTACCCCTTGCCGCAAAACGTTTACACCGTTGAATACGCAAAAAAGGTGCTGCTAAAGGCACTTGCAAAGGGGGGTAAGCCCCATGCTTAAAGATATTACCATAGGGCAGTACTTCCCCGGTAAATCGGCAGTGCACAGGCTGGACCCGCGTGTAAAAATTGTTTTAACACTGGCGTATGTTGTTTTGCTGTTTTTGGCAAGCAACGTTTTTGGTCTTTTAATAGGTATTGTATTTTTAATAATAAGCTACGGAATTTCGCGCATTCCGCCAAAAATGATAATAAAAAGCTTAAAGCCCGTTGTGCCTATAATTATTTTTACGGCGGTGCTCAATATGTTTTTTATAGACGGAGAGCCGCTTTTTGCGTGGTGGATATTCAAAATATCGCGCGAGGGCGTAGAGATGGCTGTGCTTATGGCTATCCGTATTATATGCCTTATAGCGGGGACATCGCTTTTAACCTATACCACCTCACCCATAGCGCTTACAGACGGAATAGAAAGGCTTATGAGCCCGCTTAAAGCACTGCACTTCCCTGTGCACGAGCTTGCTATGATGATGACTATAGCGCTTAGGTTTATACCTACGCTTATAGAAGAAACAGATAAAATAATGAGCGCACAAAAGGCGCGCGGCGCCGACATGGAAAGCGGCGGGCTTATGCAGCGCGCAAGGGCGCTTATACCCATACTTATACCGCTTTTTGTTTCGGCTTTTAGACGTGCGGACGAGCTTGCTCTTGCCATGGAGTGCCGTTGCTACCGCGGAGGTGAGGGAAGAACCCGCATGAAGCAGCTAAAGCTGCAAGCTATAGATTTTTTTGCTTCTCTTTTTACTGCTGCCTGCATAGCGGGTGTTATAACTATAAATATATTGCTTTAGGGGGTGCGGCATTGCGCAACATAAAGCTTATAATCTCGTACCTTGGGACAAATTACCATGGCTTTCAGGTGCAAAAAAACGGCGTTACGGTGTGCGAGGCTTTGCAAGATGCAATGGAGCAGGTGCTTAGAGAACGCGACGATGTAAAGGGCTGCTCGCGCACGGACGCGGGCGTACACGCAAATGCTTATTGCCTAAGCTTTAAAACCGAGAGTAAAATGCCTGTCCGCAGAATAAAAATGGGGCTTAATGCGGTGCTTCCATGCGATATTTCGGTGCTTTCGGCAGAGGAAGCGGCTGAGGACTTTCATGCGCGGTACAGCTGCAAGGGGAAGCGCTATATATACAAGCTGTGGAACAGCGAGGCGCGAAACCCCTTTTTGCAGGGGCTTGCGTTCCAATACTTTCGCCCTATAGACCTTGTAAAGGCGCAGGCGGTGTGCAGTGTCCTTACAGGTACGCACGACTTTGCGGCGTTTTGCGGCGGCAAAAACACAAAAGAGGACACAACCCGCACTATTTACAGCTTTGATATTAAAAAAAACGGTGAGCTTGTAGAGCTTGCGGTGGAGGGCGACGGCTTTTTATATAACATGGTCAGAATACTTGCGGGGACTGTTATAGCGGTAAACGAAGACCGACTTGCTATAGAAGATGTTTCAAAAATGTTAGATGAAAAGTGCCGTAGAATGCAGTGCCGCACAATGCCTGCCTGCGGGCTTTACCTTGACAGGGTTTTTTACTAGGTATTAGTATCAGAAAAGAGGCGGTAACATGGCAGAGCCCTCCGACATAGAAAAAATACGTAAAAAGCGCCGCCGCAAGGCTTTGCTGGGGCGCATATTGCTGCTTTTTTTACTCACCTTTTTGGGCGTTGGAATTTATGCACTTAAAGACGAGGTTTCTGCAACAGGAATTACCAATTTTTTTCAGGATATTGCGGTAAGCAGTGGTAAAGGCAGTGGTTATCCGCTGGAGTTTGCGGGTGACCAAATGCGCGGAACATATGCCGTCGGCAAAAACCTTGCCGTGCTTACCGATTCTAACTTGTATTTTTACAACGAAACCGGCAAAGAAATCCGCAGTCTTCAACATAAATATTCAAACCCCGTTGTGCGTATAAACGGCAACAGGGTGCTTGTTTACGACATGGGCGGCAAAAAGCTTAGGGTAGAAAGCCTTTCTCGCACGCAGGTGCAAAAAGAGCTTGACTTCCCCATTTATGCGGGGGATATTTCTTCTCGCGGCGATGTTGCCGTTGCCACAGGTGCACAGCGGCGCCTTGCAGAAATGACAGTTTACGACCATATGCTTAGCGAGCCTGCAAAATATAAATTTAAGTCGGCAGAGAACTATATTACCGACATAAAGTTTTCGGCTGCGGGGCGAGAGATTGCGGTTGCGGCGGTAAACGTAAGTGACGGAGAGCTTGCCTCGTCTGTGCTTATTTTTAAACTTAAAGAGGAAGAACCCATATGCGAAAAAAAGCTTATGGGTGAACTTATACATACTGTCAAGGCTGCCCGCGACGGTTTTTGTGTTGTTACAGACAGCCGCTCGCTTGTGCTTTCGTACTCGGGAGAGCAAAAGGGTGAATATTCATATAATTACCGCGCTCTTTCAAGCTTTGATTATAATGCGGCGGGTTGTACGGCGCTTTTGTTCGGGGATTACCGAGAGAGTAAAAACGGACAGCTTGTCTTGCTTTCGGCAGACGGTGCAGAGCTTTGGAGCAAGGAGGTTTCGGCAAACGCGCGCCTTTTGCGCATCGGCGGCGACAGAGTAAGCGTTGTTGTTGACGGAGAACTGCAAAGCTACGACTTGGGCGGAGTGCTAGCCGACAAAAAAAGCCTTGACAAAGAGGCGTTCGCCCTACAGCCCGTGGGGGGCTCGCTTTATATAATTACCCCCGACAGCATAGAAAAAATTGAGATAAGCCAAAAAAATTGAAATATGGTTTAATTTGTGATATATTTGTAGAAAGGGTCGCTTTATGGAGTTTTTACCGTTTGTTTATGATGCACTGGCGGTTTCGATGCTGCTTTATCATATTTATGTGGCATCTAAGCGCGGGCTTGCCGCCACGGTTGCAAATTTTGTAGGTTACATAGCGGCACTGGCTGTGGCTTCTCTTGTGGCAAAAACGCTGTCACCTGTGTTATTCAGTACTTTTTTTCGTCCGGAGCTTATCACCCGCATACAAACAGGCTTAGACGGTCTGCCGGGCGGGGCAGAGCTTGCCGACAGCGCCGCCGCCATGCTGTCATCACTCCCCGATTACGTGGGAGATTTGATGAACATAGGCGGCTACAATGCAGGAGAGCTTGCGGCACTGCTTGAAAGCTACAGTGCAAACACGGCAGGTGCAGTTGTTGACGCAATAGTTGCACCTGTCATTACGGGCATGATGAACATGGTGCTTTTTTTGGTAAGCGTTTCTGTCCTTATGGTTGTGGTGCATGGTATTACGCACTTTTTTTACGGCGTAAACCGTGTGCCGGTTATAGGCTTTTTAAATTCGGTTTTTGGTGGTGTGCTGGGGCTTGCCATGGGTGTTATAGGCGTCTATGTGGTGGCGGTTGTGCTGCGCTTTGTGCTTACCTTTACCGGAGCTTCAATAAGCTTTTTAACGCAGGATATTTTAGAAAAGACTTATTCTTACCGTTTGCTGGCAAGCTATGAGCCTTTTGGATTTTTGTAAAGGAGTACACGGTGTATGAATATACCAAATCTTTTGTCGGTTTTTCGCATAGCACTTATACCTGTTTTTGGCGTAATATATATGAATGCAGAGGGGCAGCCATGGTTTTTTGTTTCGGCACTTGTGCTTCTTGTTTCCGGCATTACGGACATTCTTGATGGGATTATAGCACGCAGATGTGGTATGATTACACCGCTGGGCAAGCTGCTTGACCCATTGGCGGATAAGCTGACACAGGCGGCGGTGTGTATTCTTTTAAGCCTCCGCAACCCCGAAATGTGGGTTATTGTTGCTATAATTTTTACAAAAGAGCTGCTTATGCTCGCCGCAGGCGTAAAGGTTTACCGCCTCTATAAAGAGCTTGACGGTTCAAAGTGGTTCGGTAAGCTTTACACGGTGATGTTTTACGCAGTTATGCTGCTTATAATAGCCTTGCCAGACCTTAAAACAACACTGGTGCATTGGCTTTTGGGCGCTATGGTGTTTTCTATGCTTTTTGCGTTTTTTATGTATATACCGGTGTTTCTACACCTTATAAAAAAGAAGTAATACCGTTAGCACTCTGTATACATTGTTGCTAATTTGATAAAATTTCGTAATACCATGTTCATAAGAGGGTAGTATAATTATGAAAGTAATATAGAAGATTCCTTGTTAATACCAAAATTGCCGTAAGAAAAACCAAAAAGCCGCTTGCGGCATATTCAGAGATAGAGAGGTGTAACTGCTTTATGAATAGTATGATGTGCACTCGCTGTAAAAAAAGAGTTGCAATTGTTTACATGACACGCTTAGAGGGCGATAAAACTATAAATGAAGGGCTTTGCCTGCAATGTGCCAAAGAGCTTGGCATAAAGCCGGTGAATGACCTTGTAGAGAAAATGGGGCTTTCGGACGACGATATGGAGCAAATGGACGACCAGCTGATGGAAATGATGAACCCCGAAAATGACGAGGGCTTTGAGATGGGCGGCGCACAGCCCTTCCCGTTTTTACAAAACCTGTTCGGCTCGTCAAAGACCGCTGACGAGGGGCAGCAAAGGAACGATGCCCCTGCGCGGGAGCCTTCAAAAAAAGAGAAAAAAGAGAAAAAGCGCAAATATCTTGACCAATACACAGAAAACCTAACAAAAAAAGCCGCCGATGCTAAGATAGACATAATTATAGGGCGCGACAACGAGATTAACCGTGTTATTCAAATATTAAACCGCCGCACCAAAAACAATGCTTGCCTTATAGGTGAGCCGGGCGTTGGTAAAACTGCCATTGCCGAGGGCATTGCACAGCGAATAGTTGCGGGCAATGTGCCGCCTAAAATGCAAAATAAAGAGCTGCATTTGCTTGATTTGACAGGACTTATAGCGGGCACACAGTTTAGAGGACAATTTGAGAGCCGCATGAAAGGGCTTGTCGAGGAGGTGCGCGACGCCGGCAACATAATACTGTTTATAGACGAGGTGCATAACCTTGTGGGCGCGGGGGATTCCGAGGGCAGTATGAATGCAGCAAACATTTTAAAGCCAGCGCTTTCCCGCGGCGAAATACAGGTTATAGGTGCGACTACCTTTGAGGAATACCGCAAGCATATAGAAAAAGATGCTGCATTAGAACGTCGTTTTCAGCCTGTTACAGTAAATGAGCCGTCCATTAAGGACACAATAGCTGTGCTTAGCGGAATAAAAGGCTACTACGAGAAATTTCATCATGTCAGTATTTCGGACGATATAGTAAGAAATGCCGTGTTGATGAGCGAGCGCTATATTACCGACCGCTTTTTGCCCGACAAGGCTATAGACCTTTTGGACGAGGGCTGTTCTTGCGCCTCTTTGCGCAACAAAGAGCTTGCGGAATTTGACACTCTGGGGCTTAAATTTGCAAAGGTTAAAGAAGACGAGCTTAAAACAGAGCAGGATTCAAATACCGATTATGAAAAGCTTGCAGGGCTTAAAGCAGAGCTTTTGCGCATAGATGAGCGAATGAAGGTGCTGGAGCCTGCTGCGATGAGCGCCGCTGTTACAAAAGAAGACTTGGCACACGTTATAGAGCTGTGGACGGGGATTCCCGCAAGCAAAATAGAGGAAGCCGAGCTTTCTAAGGTGGCGCGCCTAGAAAACGTGCTTAAAGAAAAAATAATAGGGCAGGACGAGGCAGTAGAGCTTGTTGCGGCGGCAGTAAGACGCTCGCGCGTGCAGGTTACGGCAAAACGCCGTCCCGCTTCGTTTATATTTGTCGGCCCAACGGGCGTTGGCAAAACCGAGCTTGTAAAGGTGCTATCGCAAGAGCTTTTTGATGCCGCGGAGCCGCTTATACGCCTTGATATGTCGGAATTTATGGAGAAGCATTCGGTTTCGCGCATAGTTGGTTCGCCTCCCGGCTATGTTGGCTATGATGAAGCGGGGCAGCTTACCGAGAAAGTGCGCCGCAAGCCGTATTCTGTTGTGCTTTTTGACGAAATTGAAAAGGCTCACCCTGACGTAATGAACATTTTACTTCAGATATTGGACGAGGGCAAAATAACCGATGCGCATGGCAGAACGGTGTCGTTTGAGAACACGGTTATAGTTATGACCTCAAACGCGGGCAGCGACAAGCGTGAAAGCAGCATGGGCTTTGAAAAATACGGTATAGACATCGACAAGGAACGCTCTAATAAGGCGCTTGCAGAGTTTTTACGCCCCGAGTTTTTAGGACGTGTAGATGAAGTCGTGGTTTTCCGCGCACTCGATAAGGACGATTATAAGAAGATAGCCGCACTTATGCTTGAGGAGCTTACAGAGCCTTTGGCAGAAAAAGGCGTAGAGTTCCGTTGGACAGACAGCGCCCTTGCGTGGATTGCACAGCAGGCATTCGGTAAAAAAAGCGGTGCGAGAGATTTGCGCCGTGTTATACGCAAAAATGTAGAAGACATGGTTTGCAGTATGCTGGTTGAGAGGCTTAATACCCCTCCTGCTTCTATAGAGGTATCGGTTGATGAAGAAAAGCTGGTACTTACCACAAAATAAAAAACAAAGAAGAATTTATGCAGAGCGCGCATTGCTACGCGCTCTGTAGCTTTGTGCGGTATATTAAAGTGCTGTATTACTTTAAAAAAAACTTGACAAGAGCGCAGTTATTTGTTAAAATTGTATTCGTCGCTTGAAAGCAAATGCGGGTGTAGTTCAATGGTAGAATTCCAGCCTTCCAAGCTGGTTGTGTGGGTTCGATTCCCATCACCCGCTCCATTTTTTCTTTATGTGCGCCAGTAGCTCAGGTGGATAGAGCAACTGCCTTCTAAGCAGTAGGCCAGGGGTTCGAGTCCCTTCTGGCGCACCAATGGCACGCCACCGCTCATGCCGCGCTTTGCTTGCACTTGCGGGAAGTGACACTCGAGCTAAACAACATGCCACAGGCATATTGTTATAAACGCTCTCGTCTTCCGGCGCACCAATGGCACGCCACCGCTCATGCCGCGCTTTGCTTGCACTTGCGGGAA
>JAVWJP010000017.1:0-45112 GCA_036638975.1 Hydrogenoanaerobacterium sp. | reverse complement strand
TGATATTCTACGATTGCTCTTTCTTTTTACTGTCTATTTTTCCTACAGCGGTTCACTTTAACGCAGCTGCTCTCTTTTCTGTTCGGCATATTTATTTTTAGTAGCCATTCCCCCGCGAATATGCCGCTCTTGCTTGTTAATATCAAGCACGCGCTTAACCTTCGCATAAAGCAAAGGGTTTAACTTTTGCAAGCGTTCAGAAACGTCTTTATGTACCGTACTCTTAGATATACAAAACTCCTTTGCTGTGCTGCGCACCGTCGTGTTGTTCTCTACTATGTACTGCGCAAGCAGCACTGCCCGCTCCTCCGGTAGTCCCTTCAAAATATCTGCCCTCCCCGCGTGGTTTGTCATACCACAGTGTATGCGGCTTAAAGGCTCTTCTATGCGCACATTTTAATTTTGCTTTTTATACTTTAATATGGTAAAATTAACTTTATTATATCTAACTTTAACTAAAGGAGAAGCCGCAGCATGAAAGATTCCCCCGATATTCCCGCCGCCAATTCTGCAACACCGCAAAAAATCCCCGATCAAAAGCTTCCTAAAATAGGCTTGCGCAATATAAAAACAGCGATATCTGCAACACTGTGCGCTATAATATATTTTTTTATAGGCAGAAACCCCACCTTCGCGTGCATTGGCGCGGTCTTTGGAATGGACAACTCTCTCCCTGCTTCGTTTCGCACAGGCGGCAACAGGTTAATAGGTACGGTTATAGGCGGTTTTTTAGGCATGGGCTTTTTTAGCCTCAGCCTCTACCTGCCTTATTCAAATATCTCTCGCCTCATACTTATTTTTTTAGGGATAATCACACTTATTTATATAAGCCAGCTTTTGCATTTTTCAGGTGCAATTCAAGCAGGCTCCGTCGTATTTTTTATAGTAATGCTTAACACGCCAAAGGACCAATATTTTTCGTATGCCATAAATAGAATTATAGATACAGGCTTTGGAGTTATAATGTCAATATTCATAAATTGGGTGCACATCAAATTGCCTATAGAAACAAATTTCGGCTCGTCCTCCAAATAATTAAACTCGCTTTATTCACCATATGTGTTAATATTGAAGCGCAAAACCGCAAGCAAGATTTTTCTTGACTGCGGTTTTATTTTATATTGATGAAATATTATGTATTTATTTTGTATAAGTACTTGATTTATTTGCAAATAGTTGTATAATACAGCTATAACAAGTAATAAATATACATAATCTAATTTTTTATTTATATTTTAAGCTACCCTAATTATAAACTGGAGTGAAAAAAACATGAACATTAATGCAGGCATTATCGGCGCTACAGGCTATGCGGGCGCAGAGCTTGTGCGGCTCTTGGCAGCACACCCCGCGGTAACTCTGGCGGCGCTAAGCTCCGTAAGCTACGAGGGCAAGGTTTTTTCAGAGGTTTATCCCGCATTTTACGGAGTAGTTGACAAGCTTTTGGTCACAGAGGACGAGGTTATAGAGCAATGCGATGTCGTTTTTGCGTCGCTGCCGCATGGGCTAAGCGAAAAACTTGCAAAAAAATGCAATAAAAAGGGAAGTATCTTTATTGATTTGGGTGCCGACTTTCGTCTGGAGGACGAAGCCGACTACACTGAATGGTACGGTCTTACATATGCCCAAAAAGAACTGCATAAGCAGGCAGTTTATGCTTTGCCGGAGCTTTTTCGCAACCAAATAAAAAGCTCTAAGCTACTTGCAAACCCGGGCTGTTACCCCACAAGCATAGCTTTAGCTCTTGCACCGCTCTTAAAAAAAAGCAAAATTGACACCGACAGCATCATCATTGATTCAAAATCGGGTGCGACAGGCGCAGGCAGAGGGCTTTCGCTTAACACACATTTTACCGAGTGCAACGAAAGCTTTGCCCCCTACAAAATAGCACAGCATCGCCATACGCCGGAAATCGAGCAGACTCTCTCTCATCTCTGCGGAAAGCGCATTACGGTCACCTTTGTGCCACATTTACTGCCCATTAACCGCGGCATTTTGTCAACAATTTACGCAAAGCTCTCATCTCCTATTACGGCAGACGAGCTACACGGCATTTATACAGATTTTTACAAGGACGAACAATTTGTGCGCATATTAAAAAACGGCGATATCGCAGCCCTAAAAGCGGTGCGCTGTAGCAATTTTTGTGACATATCGCTGCATCTTGACACACGCACAGGGCGTGTGGTTTTAGTTTCTGCAATTGATAATATGGTAAAGGGCGCGGCGGGGCAGGCTATACAAAACATGAACTTAGTCCTTGGTCTACCGGAAGAAACAGGTCTTAAACTGATAGCCCCAAGCTTTTAAAAGGAGATTATTATATGGAATTAGCATTTACAAGCGGCGGTGTTACCGCTCCGGTTGGTTTTACTGCCTCCGGTGTACACTGCGGCATACGCAAAAATAAAGATAAAAAAGATTTGGCACTGATATACAGTAAAAAGCCCTGCACAGCCGCCGCCGTATACACGCAAAACAAGGTGAAGGGTGCGCCTATTACAGTGACACAAAAAAACCTCGCAAACGGTACAGCAAAAGCAGTAATATGCAACTCAGGCAACGCCAACACCTGCAATGCCGACGGTATTTCAAAAGCAGAGGCAACCTGTAAAGCACTGGCAACGGCTCTTGGAATAGGCGATGACGAAGTGATTGTTGCCTCCACAGGCGTAATAGGTCAGCCCTTGCCGCTTGAGCCTATATTGAGCAGCATACCTAAGCTTGTTTGCGAGCTTTCGCCTGCTTCCGGCAATGCCGCAGAAGCAATTATGACAACAGACACCGCAAAAAAAGAATGTGCAGTTAGCTTTATACTGGGCGGCAAGCCCTGCCATATAGGCGGCATGGCAAAGGGCTCGGGAATGATTCACCCAAACATGGCAACCATGCTTTGCTTTGTGACTACCGACGTTGCAATATCTGCACCAATGCTGCATGAAGCGCTGCTTGCCTGTGTAACCGACACCTTTAACATGGTAAGCGTAGACGGCGACACCTCAACCAATGATATGGTAAGTATTTTGGCAAACGGAGGAGCCGAAAACGTGCTTATTACCACAAAAGGTGCAGAATACGAGAGCTTTAAGGCTGCGCTTTTGGCAGTATGCAAAGCGCTTGCTAAGGCAGTGGCAAAGGACGGAGAGGGCGCAAGCAAGCTGCTTGAATGCACGGTTACACAAGCGCCGTGCCTGCAAACGGCGCGCATCGTGGCAAAATCGGTTATAACCTCAAGCCTGTTTAAAGCTGCCATGTTCGGCAAAGATGCCAACTGGGGACGCATTCTTTGCGCGGTTGGCTATGCCGATGCGGAATTTGACATAAACAAAGTAGACGTTGCACTGCGCTCTGCCGCCGGCTGTGTAGACGTATGTAAAAATGGCGCGGGTGTTGACTTCAGCGAGGACAAGGCACTTAAAATTTTATGCGAGGACGAAATTTTTATAGACATATGCCTGTGCAGCGGTGAGTTTTCGGCAACCGCATGGGGCTGCGACTTAACCTACGATTATGTTAAAATTAACGGAGATTACCGCACTTAAAAACAAGGGGGGAATTGCTATGCAGCTTAATATAAGCGATAACGACAAAGCTCAGGTGCTTATAGAAGCGCTTCCGTATATTCAAAAATATTATAATAAGGTTGTTGTAATAAAATATGGTGGAAATGCCATGACCTGTGACAGCTTAAAGGACGCTGTAATGCGCGATTTGGTGCTACTTTCGCTTGTGGGCATAAAGGTTGTGCTCGTCCATGGCGGAGGCCCCGAGATTACCGATATGCTGCATAAAATAGGCAAAGAAAGCCGCTTTGTAAACGGGCTTCGTTACACCGACAAAGAAACTGTCGATATTGTGCAAATGGTTTTGGCAGGCAAGGTTAATAAAGATTTGGTTTCGCTTTTGCACCGACACAAGGGCAAGGCGCTTGGGCTTTGCGGCATTGACGGCGGCATGATTACCGCCAAAAAAAAGCAAACGGACGAGGACTTGGGCTTTGTCGGCGAAATAACCGATATACATACAGCAGCCATAACAGATGCGTTTTCTATGGGCTATATACCCGTAGTTGCAACTATAGGCACTGACAGCGATGGCAATATCTACAACATAAATGCAGACACGGCAGCGGCGCATATTGCGGCGGCGCTCTCGGCAGAAAACCTTATTTTAATGACAGATATCCGTGGACTTTTAAGCGATAAAAGCGATGCTTCAAGTCTAATTTCATCAGTGAACGTAAGTGAAGTGCCATATCTTGTTAAAAAAGGCATACTTTCTGGCGGAATGATTCCAAAGGTGGAATGCTGTGTCGAGGCTGTGCGTCGCGGAGTTAAAAAAGCGTTTATAATAGACGGACGCGTAGAGCATTCAATTTTAATAGAAATGTTCAGCGACAAGGGCATAGGAACTATGTTTTACTGAATAGGAGGGTTTATAATGTCTAAAGCAATACAAAATGATGACCATGAATTTATAGCAAACACCTATACACGGTTTAATCTTTGCATAAAAAGCGGCAACGGAGCAGTATGTATTGGCAGTGATGATAGAGAATATATAGATTTTACAAGCGGAATAGGTGTAAACGCGCTTGGCTACTGCGACTCCGGCTGGGTGAATGCCATATGCACACAGGCAGCCACACTTTCGCATACCTCAAATTCATATTATTCAGAGCCCTGCGTTAAGCTGGCAAAGGCATTATGCGAAAAAAGCGGGTTCAAAAAGGTTTTCTTTGCAAATTCGGGCGCTGAGGCAAACGAAGGGGCAATTAAAGCGGCTCGCAAATATTCGCACGACAAATACGGCGATGACAGAAACGAAATTATCACGCTGTACAATTCTTTTCACGGACGCACAATAACCACACTTTCCGCCACAGGGCAAGACAGCTTTCATACAAGCTTTGCCCCGTTTACAAAGGGCTTTGTGTATGCCGATGCAAACAGCTTAGCTTCTCTGCAAAATGCCGTAAGCAACAAAACCTGTGCAATAATGCTTGAAATGATACAAGGCGAGGGCGGCGTTGTCCCCCTTGAAAAAAGCTACGTACAGGCAGCCGCAAAGCTTTGCAATGAAAAAGATATTTTACTTATAGTTGACGAGGTTCAAACAGGCATAGGGCGCACAGGCAGCTTTTTTTGCTGCGAACAATTTGACATTAAGCCCGATATCGTTACCGCCGCAAAGGGGCTGGGCGGCGGGCTGCCTATTGGCGCTGTGCTGTTTGGTCAAAAAACAGCTAACGTGCTTTCGGCGGGCACACATGGCTCTACCTTTGGGGGTAACCCCATTGCTTCGGCAGGCGCAAGCTATGTGCTGTCGTGCTTAACTCCGTCACTTATGCAGGCTGTAAGCGCAAAAGGCGAGCTTATTAAAAAGCGACTTGCAAAAATGAAGGGCGTAAATGGGGTAACAGGTATGGGGCTTATGCTTGGCGTGGATATCGCGCCGCTTAATGCGCGGGATATTGCAGAAAAGTGCATGGCAAACGGGCTTTTGGTTTTAACGGCAAAAACCAGACTTCGCTTTTTACCGCCGCTTACTATTACGGAAGAACAACTCGAAAAAGGGCTTTCTATACTTGAAAGCACCCTGCAAAAGGAGATAAACGCATGAAGCATCTACTAAAAATAATGGATTTATCCGGTGACGAAATAAGCGAGATATTAAACCTGGCAGACCAACTGAAGTTTGAAAAAAAGAACGGAATAGCACATCATCTCTTAGCCGGAAAAACTCTGGGAATGATTTTTCAAAAAGCCTCTACCAGAACTCGCGTTTCGTTTGAAACAGGTATGTACCAGCTTGGCGGCGAAGCACTTTTTTTAAGCGCGCACGATTTGCAGATAGGACGCGGAGAGCCCATAGAGGACACAGCGCGGGTTTTGTCGCGCTACCTTGACGGTATTATGATACGCACCTTCGCACAAAAAGAAGTTGATGATTTGGCAAAGTATGGCAGCATACCTATAATAAACGGTCTTACCGATTCCTCACATCCATGCCAAATATTAGCCGATTTAATGACAATACGCGAGTATAAGGGGCGGCTTGAGGGGCTTAAAATGTGCTATATCGGTGACGGAAACAACATGGCAAATTCGCTTATTACAGGCGGTCTTAAAGTGGGCATGGCAGTTTGCGCCGCAACACCCGCCGGCTACAAGCCCGCACAGGAGGTACTGGACTTTGCGGCAACTCAAAAAAACTTTATGTGGACAACTGATGTTTTAAAGGCTGCCGAAGCCGCCGATGTAGTCATCACCGACGTTTGGGCATCTATGGGACAAGAGGGCGAAGCAGAAAAACGCCGTGCCGCATTTAGCGGTGTTTACCAAATTAACGACACTGTGATGTCTGCCGCAAAGCCCGATGCCATGGTGCTGCACTGCCTGCCTGCACACCGCGAGGAAGAAATTACAGCAAAGGTTTTTGAAGCCCACGCAAGCGAAATTTTTGACGAAGCAGAAAACCGTCTGCACGCACAGAAAGCCGTGCTTGTCAAGCTGCTTGGAGCTTAATTTGACATAAAAGTAACCCACCTGCTTATTTTAAATATAAACAGGCGGGTTGTTGTTTTTATTTATTATCAGTATTTATCAGAAGAATTTGCCTTTGCAGCAAGCACAGGCTCGCTTTTAACAGCCTTGCTGTTTATATCTGTCTGTGCCATGCTTTTCAGCCTAAACTTACTTACCAGCTGCTTTAGCATCGCAGCCTGACCCGAAAGCTCCTCGCTTGCCGCAGCCGATTCCTCTGCTGTGGCAGAGTTTGTCTGCACCACTGCCGATATTTGGTCTATCCCCTGTGTAACCTGTGCGACAGAGTTTGCCTGCTCGTTTGATGCTGTGGATATCTTATCGACAAGCTCTGAAACCTCTTGTGTACCGCTCATAACAGATGCAAGTGACTTAGCTGTATCGTCCACAAGCCTTGTTCCGTTCTGCACAGCCTTTACAGAGCCCTCTATAAGCGCTGTCGTGCCCTTTGCCGCCTCTGCGCTCTTGCTTGCAAGGTTACGCACCTCATCTGCCACTACGGCAAAGCCCTTGCCCGCAGCGCCCGCTCGTGCAGCCTCAACCGCAGCGTTTAATGCAAGAATATTTGTTTGGAAAGCAATATCCTCAATTGTCTTAATAACCTTGCCTATTTCCTGTGACGATTTACTGATTTCGCTCATTGCACTGACAAGCTCCTGCATTTTTCTGTTACTTTCAGAAACCTCTGCTCCGGCGGCACCGGATTTTTGGCTGGCAACAAGTGCATTGTCGGCATTATTTTTAATCTGCTGCGAAATTTCATTGATAGTTGCAGCCAATTCTTCGACAGATGATGCCTGCTCGGTAGCACCCTGGCTTAAAGCCTGTGAACCGCTTGAAACTTGGTCAGACCCATTTGATACTTGATTGGAGGCGAGGTTAATCTGCGAGAGCGCACCGCTAAGCTCGTTGTTAATTTTGCGCATAGAGCTTAACATAGGGGCAAAGTCTTTTGCGTATATCTCGGGCATTTTAGAGCGAACATTAAAATTGCCGCTCGCCATCTCGTCCAGTAAATAATCGGCATCATCAATTACCATGCTAAGGGCATCGACTATAGTTTTTGTTGAATTTGCAAGCTTGCCTGTTTCATCTTTTGTCCGGATATCGGGGACAGGGGTTTTTAAATCTCCCGTTGCCAAAAGCTCTAGCCGCTTTGTGCAAGCCGACATTGGTTTACCTATTTTATTTGCCAGTGAAGATGCTATAAACGCCGCGGTAATCAGTGACGCAACCATAAAAATAAGCGTATATATGACAGATTTTTCTGTCCCTGCCATAAAGTCTGAGGTAGGCGCATTGATAGCCATGCTCCAACCGTTGCTGTTTCCGACAGGCGCATATGCAATAAATTTATTTACGCCGGCAAAATTGTATGACTCAAAGCCGCTTCCTCCGCTTGCCATTTTTGTGTGTATTGCGGCAAGTACAGAGAGCGCAGGGTTAGATTTTGCAAGCTCGGCAACGTTCTCGCTTTTTTCGACCCTTGTTATGTCCTTGTGGGCTATGGTAGTGCCCTTTGAGTTTACCATATATGCACTGCCGTTTTTACTTACATGAATAGAATTTACGGCGTCGCTTAAAGCTGTAAACTTGGGGACAAAATACACAACGCCCACTACCTTGGTGTCCGGAATACCACCCTCCCAAAGGGGAGCGGAAACTATAACCTCCATCTTCTTGCTTTCGCTGTTAAGAGTAGGCTCGGAAACATAGCTTTTGCCCTGCATTGCCACTTTAAAATAATCCATCTCTACGGCATTAACCCCGTCAAAAACACTTTTGCCGTCAGTGCCCAAAATGTTTCCGTATTCAAAGCCATGGGTCTTAGAACGCTGGTCTATAATGCTTTTTTTATCAGCAGGCTTAGTGTCGCTTTTAGCAAGCCTTGCTATGCTGCCTGTGTCATAAGCAACATTTATATAGCCCTGTAGCTCCTGCGACATACGCTCAGCCGCAATTTTCGCCGTTTCTTGCATGGTTTGATTTAAAAGCTTTTGCGTACTGCTGTAGTTTAAATAAATACTGACACCGCCGATCAATGCAAGTGAAATTACCACTGTTAAAATCATGCTGATAAGTATTCGGGTTTTTATGCTTTTCATCGTTAATCCGCCCCTTATATTTCTTGATTATGAACAATTTTAAATAAAATATAAAAAATATTTATTTTTTCGTCTTCTTATAAATGCTACAGCCGCACAAAAAGTAGAATCAAAGCTAATTATCATAATATGACAATCCCCTATTTTATTTCATTATAATACATTAAAATAAAAAAGTCTATAAATTCTACACAATTTTTTAATAAATAAACTGTTTTTTTAATAATAAGTAGCCAAAATAATTGATATAAAATTGCTTTTCATAAATCAGAGAAAAAAAGCGCCCCAAAAAGCAGCTTTCAAAGCTTTTTTGGGGCGCTTTTTAACTTATGCTTGTTCCTGTGCAAATTCCAAGAAAAAACGGGTCAAAATTATTACAGAAGCTTTATATAAAGCTCTTTAAGCTCTGCTACAGTAATGTCGCGAGGGTTGCCGGGGCAGCAAGCATCGGCACGGGCACTCTCTGACAAAAAGTCTAAATCCTTAGGGTCTACAATGTCCTTTAGGTTCTCAGGAATACCGACATCTTTCGATAGCTGTTTAACGGCATCTACAGCCGCCTTGCGGTACTCCTCCTGCGTCATATTTTCTACACCCTTAACGCCCATTGCTATTGCAATATCCTTGTATTTTTCACCTGTAACAGGTGCGTTAAATTCCATAACCGTAGGCAGCAAAATTGCATTTGCAACACCATGAGGTGTGTCGTAAACTGCACCAAGGCAGTGTGCCATGCTGTGCACAGCGCCTAAGCCAACGTTAGAGAAGCCCATACCGGCAATATACTGCGCCAGTGCCATACCCTCGCGTCCTTCTTCGGTGTTGGCAACAGCACCGCGCAAATGTTTAGATATAAGCTCTATCGCCTTTAGGTGGAACATATCTGTCATTTCCCACGCGCCTCTTGTAATATAGCCCTCTATGGCATGAGTAAGCGCGTCCATACCTGTAGCGGCAGTAAGCCCCTTTGGCATAGATGCCATCATGTCCGGGTCTATTACTGAA
This sequence comes from Hydrogenoanaerobacterium sp., assembly GCA_036638975.1. Lineage (GTDB taxonomy): Bacteria > Bacillota > Clostridia > Oscillospirales > Ruminococcaceae > JAVWJP01. The sequence goes on along the minus strand of JAVWJP010000017.1, from coordinate 35,457 downwards.
ATTTCAGGTATATCATTGACGTCAACACACACAAATTTGCGCTTTTTTTCTACATCGGTAATAACATAGTTTATAGTAACCTCTGCCGCCGTACCCGCTGTTGTAGGCACTGCGATGGTAAATACGCCCTTGTTTTTGGTCGGTGCAACACCCTCAAGGCTGCGAACATCGGCAAATTCAGGGTTTTTGATGATTATACCTATTGCCTTTGCTGTGTCCATGGACGAGCCGCCGCCAATTGATATAATATAATCGGCACCACTCTTTTTAAAAGCCTCTACACCTGTTTTTACGTTATCAATGGTGGGGTTTGGCTTAATTTGACTGTAAACCTCATAGTTTAAAGCTGCCGCATCAAGCAAATCGGTTACTTTTTTTGTAACGCCGAATTTTAAAAGGTCAGGGTCAGAGCATACAAAAGCTTTTTTAAAGCCATGAGCTTTTGCCTCATCAACTATTGACGATATCGCTCCCTTGCCATGATAAGAAATTCCGTTGAGTACTATACGGTTTGCCATAGTGAATACCTCTTTCATTATTAAATTTTGCCGACGGCAGGCTTAATACAATTGCCCTCACCACCGTCGGCGGGGTAAACAAAGGTATATGCTATACTTTTTATTTGTAGATTGGACCATAGGTAGCGCAGGCCTTATAGTCTGCCGCCTCTTTGTCCTCTGTGCCAAATGCCGACCATGCGTGCGGGCGATAAACCTTTTCATCAGGCACATTGTGCATGGTGACAGGTATGCGCAGCATAGATGCCAGTGTTATAAGGTCTGCCCCTACGTGCCCATAAACCGTAACGCCGTGGTTGGCACCCCAGTTTGCCATGACACTGTAAACATCTTTAAACGCACCGTGCCCTGTTAGGTTTGGCGCAAACCATGTTGTCGGCCATGTGCGGTCTGTGCGCATATCAATTGTATTATGCACATCTTCCGGCAAAACAGCGGTATGCCCCTCGGCTATTTGTATTACAGGGCCTATTCCGTCTATGATGTTTACGCGCAGCATTGTAACAGGCATTTCTGCATTAGTTTTAAAGTGGCTTGAGAAACCGCCCCCGCGGAAGTATTCGTAGTTAGCGCGGTTCCAGTCTGTGGCATCTGTGCACGCCTTAATGTCGGCAGGCTTCATCTCCCACCATGGCTTCATGCAGCCCTCGCCTTTTTTGTTTTTTGCAGCTCCGCTTCCGTCAAGTGCAGTAGCTCCTGAGTTTATAAGGTGAATAAAGCCGTCCTTTGCAACGCCCTTAGGCGCTTTGCCTGTAACGCGCTCGCAGGCCTCTGGACTCCAGTAGGTACGAACATCGTGGAAGCACGGTGCAGTGTTGCTTACAAGAGTACCCAGCATCATAGAAACACCGTTTAGAGTGTCGTTTTCGGTTGCAAACGGTGTAGGCATTTTAGGACCGTTCCAGTCGAAGGTAGAAGCCATAATAGCCTCTGTAAAGTCGGCGTTTGGCAGCCAGTCAGTCCAGTTGCGCTGCCCCTGAAAACCACCTGCAACAGCGTTTTTGCCAAGAGCCTCCTCATGCCAGCCAAGCTCATCAAGCTTTGAATTGCCATAAAGAATATCGCGCATAACCAAGGTCATTTTTGTTACAAATTCCCAGTCCCTATCGGCAGGAACAACCTTAGACTTTGTAATTATAGACGGCAGCTTCTTGCCCTCGTTGCAGTTAAAGCCCTCTTTGCAGTTTTTCTTTATCCATGCAAAAGCCTTTTCATATTCCTCGTGGTCATAAATTTCAAGAGTTATGCGGCGGACAATTTCTGTCATATCAACCCACTCTGCACGCATTCCAAAATATTTTTGGAACATTGAAGCATCACAGTAGCTACCGCCTATACCCATGGCAACTCCGCCAAGGTTTACATATGCTTTGTTCTTCATCCAGCCCACAGCCACTGCACAACGCGCAAAGCGAATAATCTTTTCGCTTACATCATCGGGCACACTGGTGTCTGTTGCGTCCTGAACATCATGTCCGTAAATTGAAAAAGCAGGTAAGCCGCGCTGTGCGTGCGCCGCCAAAACAGCTGCTAGGTAAACCGCGCCCGGGCGCTCGGTGCCATTAAAGCCCCACACTGCCTTTATGGTTTTAGGGTCCATATCAAAGGTTTCTGTGCCATAGCACCAGCAAGGTGTAACGGTAAGGGTTGCCACAACGTTTTCGCTTGCAAACTGGTTTGCGCACGCAGCAGCCTCTGCCCCTCCGCCTATAGTGGTGTTCGATATAACACACTCTACAGGCTTGCCGTCAGGGTATTTTAAGGTTTCACCTATAAGCTTTGCGGCACTTTTTGCCATGCCCATGGTTTGTTTTTCAAGTGCTTCTCTTACGCCGCCCCAGCGCCCGTCTATTGTCGGTCTTATGCCTATTTTTGGATATAACATTTTATTTTTCCTCCTGCTTCATAATTTTTTTATATGATTCAAACGCGTCTTCCCACGCGCCATGTTCTGTCGGTTCATATTCTTTAAGCTTCTCGGTTTTTGCAATAAGCTTGCGTCCCTCGGCTATGCTTTTTAGGGCACCAAGTGCCACCAGCTGTATAATTATATTGCCCAGCGCCGTTGCCTCTATTGGCCCCGCCGTAACGTGCATATGGCAGCTATTTGCCGTCATTTGGCACAGCAGCTTGTCTTTTGTACCGCCTCCCAAAATGTGCAATGCCTTAAAGCTCTTACCTGTTGCCTCGTGCAATTGCTCTATAGCATAGCGGTATTTAAGAGCAAGGCTTTCGTAAATGCAGCGCATTACCTCTCCCACCGTTTGCGGCACATACTGCCCTGTTCTGCGGCAATATTCACCTACAAGCGCAGGGATATCACCCGGCACGCCAAACTCAGGAGAATCGGGGTCTATAAAGCACCTTAGCGGCTGTACCGCCAAAGCTTCACGCTCTAAGTCGGCGTAGCTGTACTCGCTGCCCTGCCTGCGCCACTCGCGGCGGCTCTCTTGTATAAGCCATAGTCCTATTATATTTTTAAGATAATTTATTTTACCGTTTGCACCAAGCTCGTTTGAAAGCGCAAGGTCTTGACTGTGCGAAGTTAAAATAGGCTCATCAAGCTCTGTACCAAGCAAGCTCCATGTCCCGCAAGAAAGAAAAGCAACGTCGCTTTCGTCTGTCGGAAGTGCAGCTACTGCACATTGGGTGTCGTGCCCCGCAACCGCTATAACCTTTGCGCCTCCAAGCATACCGGTAACTGTGCCGGAGCTTATCACAGGCAGTAAAAGCTCGCGCGGCAATTTAAGCTCGCTTAAAATTTCGTCGTCCCACTGCCGTGTTTTAGGGTTAAGCATTTGGCTTGTAGACGCTATAGTAGCTTCACACACAGCTTTACCCGTAAGCTTATAGGCAAATAAATCCGGCATAAAAAGCAAGGTTTTTGCTTTTCTTAAAAGCTCCGGGTTTTTGTCTTTAAGCGCCATAAGCTGAAATAGCGTGTTTATATTCATAATTTGATTGCCTGTTTTTTTATAAAGCTTGAAGTTGCTTACAATTTTTTCAACTTCGTTTATCATTCCGTTTGTGCGTGTATCGCGGTAATGCACAGGCGACTCAAGCAGCTTGCCGTCCTCGCCCAAAAGACCAAAGTCAACACCCCATGTGTCAAAGCCTATGCTGTCAAACTTGCCTGCCTTTTTAATACCCTCGTGCACCTCTGCAAAAAGGGTTTCTATGTCCCAGTAGAGTGTACCGTCTTTTGTAACGGGGTTGTTTTCAAAGCGGTGCACCTCGCTGCATGACAGACCTTCGCCGTCAAACACAGCTTTTATGGCTCTGCCGCTTGAGGCACCAAAGTCAAATGCAAGTACTGTATAGCTGCTCATTCCACAACACCTTTTTTAAGTAAAATATTGGCGTAAATTGCTGTTTCGCCTGTTGCAACTATAGCATATGCCTTTTTAGAACGCTCGTAAAACGCAAAACGTTCCATCATTTCTGTCCCGCTGTGCAATGGGTCGTGTTTCTCCAGCAGCTTCTTGTAGTCCTCCCAAATTGTCGGCTTACAGGGGTCGCCCGGCACAACCTGCATTAACGCAACAGGTTTTTCACTATACTGGTCAAGCGGCATAAGCTTTAGCACTGCATCTAGTATCTCGGCAACACCATGCCCGTCGGCGCGTATAACAATAGCATTTTTGCCCATGCTCTCTGCCGGAAAATTTCCATCGGCAATAACTATTTCGTCGCCGTGCCCCATTTCGTAAAGAACTTTTAAAAACGCGGGTGACAAAATAGATGGAATGTTTTTTAACATAGCGTTTACTCCTAACTTAATAAATTCGCCTAAAAGCTTTCAACTAAAATTTTTCGTAGCCAGGGTGACGCCCTGTTACACCGTAATAAGAACGTAAATTTATAAGCTTATCAATGTTTTCGCGCGAGATATCCTTACTTCCGCCCAAAATTACTGCGTTTATTGTTATTTTCGCCCAAAGCTCTAAGCTCTCCATGCGGTAAAAAGCCGTATATACATCGCTGCCTACAGCCAATGCGCCATGGTTCTCCAAAAGCATTACGTCGTGGTTTTCAAGGTACGGCTCTATGGAGTTTGGAACTTCAACGGTAGATGGTGTGCCATAGGGTGTAAGCGGAACAGCACCTATAACCGCAACGTCCTCTATCATGTTGTACATATCCATTGCCTTGTGTGCTACTGCAAAGCCTGTTGCTCCCGGCGGGTGTGCATGAATTACCGAGAACACGTCATCGCGTTTCTCGTAGCAGCGCAGGTGCATTTTAATCTCACTTGACGGACGGTAACCCTCTGCCGCCTCTAAAATTTCGCCCTTTGCGTTTATACGAACAAGCTTCTCGGGTGTGATAAAAGCCTTGCTTATGCCTGTCGGTGTTGCAAGAAATGTTCCGTCATCAAGCCTTGCCGAAACGTTACCGTCGTTTGCAGCTACCCAGCCCAGCTGCCATGTTTTGTGACAAACATCACAAATTTGGTCTTTAATATCGTTAATATTCATAATTTTCTCCTTCTGCTTTGCATTTTGTTTAAAAAAACCCCAACCGACCGCCGGCACGCACCAAAAGGTGCGGCTTCGTGCCAGTTGGGGTCTTGAGCCTGTCGGAACTACGCATGAAATATCATACGTCAAAGCCCCCGCTGCCCTGTGTACTTTTAAAAATTAACCTTGGTATACGAGGTTTTTGCTAATCATGTCGTCTACGTTTTTAGCATCCCACCATGCGCCGCCAATTGCAACGGTATCGGTGATTTGTTTGCCTTCGATAGCAAATACCGCCTGCTCGGTTGCCTGATAGCCAATCTGGTAAGAATCTTGAGCAACAGAACCTACAAGCTTAGGACCGGTTGTTTTCTTCATCCACTCGATTTGCTTTGAACCTGCATCGTAACCGCAGAATTTAATGGCATCATATTTTGCGCCTGCTGCGCCGATAGCATCGTAAACTTGTTTAACTACGCCTTCGTTGGTCATAAAGATTGCTTTTGCGCCTTTTTCAAAGAGGGCTTCAAGAGCTGCTTTATAAGCGTTGTCTGCGTCGCCCGGTTTAACTTCTTTTTCGAGCTTATATTTGCCTTTTGTTGTTGCTTCTGCATCGGCAAGAGCTGTAAATTTATCTGCAAAGCCCTTTGCACGGTCTATACCTGTTTGGGTTTCATCATGCTGAATAATACCAACTACATAACCATCTTTGCTTGCTGCGATATCTGCTTTAATAGCATTGAAGAAATTCTCTGCGGCAAGACCGGCAGCAATTTCGTTGCTTGTTGCAACAGATGAGATGATTGGGTTTGCACTTGCTGTGTTCAAGGCGTCAACGTCGGCTTTCCATATTCCGCTGTCAAACTGAACAACAGGTATTTTCTTCTCTTTTGCTTGCTTTAATAAATCTACATAGCCTTCGCCGATTGTTGCAAGTACTAAGCCTGTAGCATTGTTAGAAAGTGCAGACTGTACCATTTCCATCTGTGAAGGAAGGTCTTTTGCAGATTCTGAAGCAGGACCACGGAAGGTTACTGCGTATCCGTACTTTTTGCCCGCGTCTTCTGCGCCTGTTTTAACAGACTGCCAGAATGCGTGAGATTCTCCCTTTGCAACAACTGCAATAGTTTTTGTTCCGGCGTCTGCCGCAGGTGCTGCAGGTGCCGCTTCAGATGCTTTGCTCTCAGCCGGTGCTGCAGGTGCCGCTGCCTCGGATTTTGCAGGTGCGCCGCCGCAAGCTGTCATAGCCATTACAAGTGTTGCAGCCAGAAGAACTGAAAGTACTCTTGAAAAGATTTTTTTCATATTTTTTCTCCTCTTTCTTTTGCTCTTTTATTTTATCCTTACGGATGGGGTACAATTTAAGCCGGATTCTTTGATTTTGCAGGCTCCGACGCCGATTTTTTAATTTTAACACGGTTTGCGCGCTGGGTTTTAATAACGTCCATAAGCACAGCCGCAACTACTATTATACCTGTTAAAACAAAGGTTACATAGGTAGAGTTTACGTTGAGGTTGAAGCGCGCCAAAACAAAGTTTAACCCGCTGCGTATAACCACAAGCATTATAGAGCCTAAAAGCGAGCCCGCTACAGAGGCTATACCGCCCGCTGCGCTTGTTCCGCCTATGTACACGCCTGCAATGGCATCAAGCTCCATGCCGTTACCTGTAGCGGAAGCAACCGTAGAGAACGATGCCGCCCAGAATATAGCCGCTATACCTGCTGCCGTCCCCGCTATAACATAAGCTATAATTTTATATTTGTCGGTGTCTATACCGGAAAGACGCGTAGCTTCTTCGTTACTGCCTATAGACAAAATGTACCTACCTATGATATTCTTATACATAAGGTAAGAGCAGAGCACGGTAAAGCCTATTACCCAAAAGAAGCCTGTCGGTATACCGTTTGCGTTAGAGAACAATGCGTTAAACCATGTGCCGCTCGGGAAGAATATATTCGGCACAGAAACTATAATTGCCGAAAGACCGCGCGAAAACATCATTGTGCCCAGTGTTGCTATAAATGCCGGTATTTTAAGCTTTGCAACCAAAATCCCGTTTATAAGGCCAAAGAATGTTCCTATAAGTATCATTACCGGTATAGTAAGCGCAAGCGGCATACCGTCCATAAACATTTTACCGGCAACCACCGCCGAGGCTATGCACACAGTACCTATGGATAAATCAATGCCTCCCGTTGCTATAACAAAGGTTACTCCAAGCGCCAAGATGGCATATGGGGCAAGGGACTGCGCCATACTTACGATGTTGTATTTGTCCACAAAGTTTTTGTTTAAAAGGCTGAATATAATTACCAGCACAAGAAGCGCCAACAAAACTATAAAATTCTGTTTGCCTTTTGAAGCTAAGCGTTTAAGCTTTTCCATCTTCTCATTCCTCTCTCATTGTTGCATATTTCATAATTTCTTCCTGAGTTACATCTTCGATGTTCAAAGTGGCGGTCACTCGTCCCTCGCACATTACCACTACTCTGTCGCTAAGCCTTTGAATCTCAGAAAGCTCGGAGGAAATCATAATAATGGATTTACCTTTAGATGCCAAGTCCTCCATGAGGGTATACATCTCGCTCTTAGCGCCTATGTCTATGCCGCGTGTCGGTTCGTCAAATATAAATATTTCGGAATCTCGCACAAGCCACTTTGCAACTATAACCTTTTGCTGGTTGCCGCCGGAAAGATTCTTGACCATTTGCTTCATCGACGGAGTTTTGGTTTTAAGCTTGTCATTTACCTCCTGCGCGTCCTTTTCTATCTGTACATCATCTAAAAAGCCATGCTTAAAGTATTTGGGAACCGAGCTTAAAACAGTGTTTTCCGCAACCGATTTTATAAGAAGGCAGCCATAACGTTTTCTGTCCTCAGACAAATAACAAATTCCGTTATTAACCGCTTCGTTTGGAGTTGTAATTTTAACAGGCTTTCCGTTTACAAAAATCTCTCCGCTGTCAAACGGGTCTGCACCGTAAATAGCCCTTGCAACCTCTGTGCGCCCCGCACCCATAAGACCTGAGAACCCAAGTATTTCGCCCTTATGAAGCTTAAAGCTTACGTCGCGTATAGTTTTGCCGCGGTTTAAATTTTTAACCTCAAGCACCACGGGGGCGTCCGGTGCAACTGTGCTTTTTGTTTTTTGGTCGCCGTAAATTACACGTCCCACCATCATCTTAACAATCTCGTCCTTGGTGGTGTCCTTTGTAAGCAGCGTGCCTATATATTCGCCGTCGCGCATTACCGAAACTCTGTCCGAAATCCTTGTAATCTCGTCCATTCTGTGCGAAATATATATCATGCCAATGCCCTTGCTGCGCAAATCCTCCATTATGGCAAAAAGCTCGTCAACCTCTACCTGTGTAAGCGTTGCCGTAGGCTCGTCAAGTATAAGCAGCTTAGAGTTGCGCGAAATCGCCTTTGCAATTTCGACCATTTGCTGTTTACCTACCGTTAATGTACCAAGCGTCACAGATGGGTCGATATTAACGCCTATTTTCTTAAAAAGCCCTTTGGCGTCCTCTTCCATTTGCTTGTCATCTATGTACACCTTGTTTTTTAGCGGCTCGCGCCCTATAAATATATTTTGTGCGACTGTGAGGTGATTCATCATGTTAAGCTCTTGATGTATAATACTTATACCTGCCTGTTGGCTTTCTGCTATATTATGGAAATTAACGTCCTTGCCAAAAAGCTTTATAGTTCCGCCGTCACGAGGATAAATTCCACAGAGAACCTTCATAAGCGTAGATTTTCCTGCGCCGTTTTCACCCATAAGTGCGTGAACTTCGCCCTTTTTCAATTGAAATTGAACGGATTTTAGCGCATGTACACCGGCAAAATATTTATCAATATTCTGCATCTCTAAAATCACTTCATCCATACTAACCCCTCCTTTTTCAATTATATAAGCAAGCATTCATTGTGCAGTTTTACCAGTTTTTTCGCTTGCTGTAATTGTATTCACATTTAAAATTACTTACCTTTACAGTATAACAACAAAAGAGGATTTTTTCTATACACGCTATTGTTGTCTAAAGTAACAATCGCGTGCTATAATTTTCATATATTTTGATTTTCACAATAACAATTTGTATACTTTGTACATAATAAAAGGAGCTGAGTAATATGCAGGACGTACACCGCAGCGACAGCGCACAACGGCAGCACTACACCATAGACAAAAAATCTTTTGTAAGTATAAACCCAACGCTATTATATTCGGGTACCTTACGAAAAAAACAAGATTGGCGCGATGACGCACACCACCATGAATTTCTTGAAATTATATTTTTGCTGCACGGCAACGGAAGCGTTATGATTGACGATAAAAGCTATCATATAGAGCAAGGCGACATTGTAATTTACAATGCCGGAATAACGCACTGTGAGCACAGCAGCACACAGGCACCCATAGAAGCAAGCTTTTTGGCTTTTGACAAAATTCAGCTTAAAAACCTGCCTCCAAACTGTATTTTAACAACAAATTCAGCTTTTATTTTTAAATCCGGCGAATACGCACCCGTTTTAGCAGCGCTGTTCAACATTATAAATGAAGAAATTTCATCAAAAAAAGAATTTTACGTTGAAATTGCAAAGGACACCTCGCACACACTTTTAATGTATATTTTTCGCATATTAAACAGTGCGCACACAAGCTTAGAGCTGCCTAACAAAGACCCTGTTCTGCAAAAGGTACTGGCTTTTATAGATGAAAACTTTTTAAAAGAAATAGGTCTGGACGAAATATCTGCCGAGTGCTTTGTAAACAAATATTACCTGTCACACCTTTTTACCGAGCACCTGGGAATGCCCGTAGGCAAATATATTCGCAACAAGCGCATAGAGCTTGCAAAAAAAGTTTTAAGCGAAAGCACGGCATCTATAGCCGATGTTTCGGACAAATGTGCTTTCAACGACGCAAACTATTTTGGTAGAGTCTTTAAAAAATCTACAGGCTTTACACCCTTGCAGTATCGCCGTGCATATTTGCGCGAAACCCTCACTCAAGAGGACAACCCCTAAGATTAATTTTAGTTGCACCTATACCGGAGCTGCCTTATTGCGCTTATTTTGAATAATCTTTTAATTTTTTACCAATAGCCCTCTTTTTGTTGCAAATTGGGTTATTTGCTGTTAAAATTGTTCTAAAGTGCTATACTATATAAACAGGCTGTTTTGATGAAAAATAACAGGCGAAATTCAGTGCAAAGCAAATGTTTAATTTATATGGATATGCAGTCTTAAAACAAAACCATAATAAACCGATACAGGAGGAAGAAATATGTCACTTGAGCACTTTAATAAAGAAAGCTTTGAAAAAGCGGTTGTCGGCGGAAAAGGCGTTGCTTTGGTCGATTTTTGGGCGGAGTGGTGTGCTCCGTGCAGAATGCTGGGTCCTACTATCGAGGAGCTTGCAGACGAGCTTGACGGCAGTGTGGTTGTGGGCAAGGTAAACCTTGACGAAGAAAGCGATATCGCCGCGCGCTTTAATGTTATGACTATTCCCACGGTAATAATTTTTAAAGATGGTGTAGAAAAAGAACGTCTGGTTGGCTTTTTGCCAAAGCAGCGCTTTACCGACGCACTTGCAAAGGTAAACATATAACTTTACTTTAATACACATAAGCTAAAAAACGCACTTGCCGCTATAAAAAGCTGCAAGTGCGTTTTGCTCATTTAAAACGGATATATTCCATCGGGGCTGTAAAGAATATAGCTTTCCAAGCCAAGCTCTTTAAGCACCGCAAGCTGCTCGTCTACCTCTGCCTTAGTATACGGTTTGTTGTTTACTTCTTTAATTTTACTATCAGTATAGCATTGAACGTATGGTATGAGCTCTTTTTTTGCAGCCTGCACAGGTTTTAAAGTTTGGCTTAGGGTTGCTCCCGCCGTTTTTACAGGTGCTTCATTTGGTTTTGGGCTTTGCCATTCCCAATATGCAGGCATACAGTTTATGGCAAGCTGTGCTTTATATTGCAGCGGCTTTCCCAAATACTCAAGCTTGGAATAGCCTGAGGTAACGCTGCTGCCAACCGCACCCACAGCAAGCTGTGCGCCATTTTGTGTCAAGGCATCTTCCATTTTTACAACAAACTGCTCAAGCGTCTGCTCCCATGTCACCTCATGTGTGTCGCCGTAGCTTGCAAGGTTCATTCCAACCGCATTTGGAAACTGCACACTGTCGGCTATAACAAGCACAGCCCCCGCATCTGCACACTCCTGCGCCAATGCTATATTATATTCCTGCGCCGAGCTGTCGTATGGGTTAAGCCACGACCGACCGCCCTTGTCAGCGTAATTATCAAGCCACAGCCCCGAGCTGTTCATATAATGCACAGCCATTTCTACGTTTTTGCGCGACACCGCATGGTCTTTAAAGGTATGCAACCTCACAGCGGGTTTTAAGCCGTGCTTTGCAAGAGCTTCTGCAACCTGTTTTAAATCGAAAGCATCTTTCGCTACAGCGCCGCTGTTAAGCGCTGTTTCATTGGCCGTTTTATAAAGGACATTGCCATTATTGTCTTTAACTTCAAAAAGCAAAGTATTGCAGCCCGCCGCCTTAGCCTTTTGCGCAAGCTTTTCAAGCTCGGCGGCATTCTTTACAATATCGTACGGCGCATAAAGCATCTTCAGTTCATCAGACTTAGGCTCGGGTTCTGGCTCGGCGGGTTTCTCCGGTGTCAAAGTAACAATCTCCGACGGTAAAACAGACGGTGCAGATGACACCGCATCGGGCTTTATTTTAAGGGAGGTTTTACCGGTAATTAAGTCATAAACAGGCGGATAAACAAACCAACCCAAAACAAACAAACCAGCGACAAAAAGCACTGCCGCCGCTATACCAAGCGGAGAGTGCGACTTGCTACGATTTCTTCGGTATATCCGGGTTTTTGTACGCCTTACTTTAAAACCCTTTGACATATCATCACCGCCTATACATTACTTTTTTAAAATGGCAGCTGGTGCCCTACCAGCCCATACATTGCAAGAGCAACCAGTCCCAAATACATAAGTGTAACCGGAAACCCCTTAAAAGCTTTTGGCACCTCGCACAAAAGCAAGCGCCGCTTGCCCTCCATGACAAGAAGTGTAGCCAGTGTAAAGCCTATGCCGGAGCCAAAACCGAAGCCCATGCTTTTTACAAGGCTGAAGTTTTGGTCCGCCGCCAAAAAGAGCGAGCCTAAAAGTGCACAGTTAAAAGTAGCAAGTGTTAAAACCTCGCCTATTTTTTTATGCAGCGCCGGAAATGCAAATTTAAAGAAAAAATATACCAAAAAATATACCAGAGATATCGCAACAACAAACATAAATGGTCGGTACTCGTTTGTTATTTTTGTACCCTGCCAAAACTCATTTACAAAATATGTCGCAACAGAAGAAAGCGTGGTTATAATGGTAAGCAAGCTTCCAAACCATAATATATGCTTGCCGCCATTTATGGCGCGTATAACACGGCTGCTGCCCAGGGCGCGTGAAAGCACAAGGTTTTCAAGGAATATTGCAGTCATGGCGAGGGTGATAAATTCTACTACAAATGTCATGATGCGCCCCCCTCAGAGCTTGGATAAAGCGCAATAACAGGTGTTTTAACACGGCGGCGTTTAGCCTTGATTTTAAGTATAAGCGTTCTGCAATAGCGCGAACCCGCCGCAAACATTCCCACAAGCATAAAGCCGGCAAAGGGCAGCATAATAGCACTTATTTTAAACGGAATCGCCACAGGAAAGCCCCAAATAGTATTAGAGCCTAAAAACTCACGCAGTGCAGCTATCGGTACTGATGCAATAAAAAAGCCAAAGCAATAACAAGCTCCGTCCAAAAGCGCCTGCGGAGGGTCTACCTTAACGGCATATCTTTCTGAACGGGTAAATAATACCGAATTAAAAATCATAAGAGAAAAATACATTCCCATAGAATCAAATATAGTAGGTGCTATAGGTGTAACAAGCATTGCCGCGGGTATAAGCAAAAGCGAGGCGGTAACAGCATAAATAGGCACACGAAGCCAGTGTGGCAGCTTCGTTTTTATCATAGCCGCAAGCACAATTGTCGGCAGCGTTACCACCGCTAAAGTAATAGAAAGTGCCACGGCGTTTTTAAGTGATGTAGTTGCAACAACAACAGGTGCAAGCAAAAGACCCTCTACCAGCACAGGGTTGCGCGAGGCTATTCCGCTAAATTTGTGCAGGGCTTTCCTTCGATTTGCCCTTCGTATTCTTGTTAGCATGTTTCTTTGGCTCAAGGTTTACCCTCCTTAATATTCGCAGAATAATTTCGCTTAATCTGTCTATTATAGGTGCAAAAGCATTCATAAGCAGTACTGCAAACATCACAGTTTCTTCGTAGCCGCCAAAACGACGGAACAACATGGTTACAACTGCCGCCAGCATACCGTAAATATATTTTGCAAGCCCGCGTTTTGGTGAAGTTACAGGGTCTGTCAGCATAAAAACAGCACCGAATACAAGCGAACCCGAAAGCATCTCAAGCATTGCCGAAGCAGTGCCCGTCGTAGGTACGCGCGGGAATAAAAGTGCAATAAGCGCCGCAGTTGCCACAAAGGTTACAGGTGTTTGCCAACTGACCGTTTTGCGGAATATGAGGTATATAAGACAAGTGAAAAGCACCAGTATATTGGTAGCGCCCATAGGCCCTAAAAAGTTGCCCGTCATCATGTCCAACATGTTAAAGGTGGGTATACCGCCAAGCTTTAAGGCGTGTGCCGGTCCCTCGGCAAGCTTTGCCGTAACTTCACCAAAAAGCTCCAGCTTTTGCACGGGCATAGGGTACATAAAAGCTTTTTCCGGCCAGCTTACGGCAATAAGCGCAAAAGCGGCGGCGGCAGGGTTAAAAAGGTTTTGTCCTACTCCTCCAAATGGTTGCTTTACAAAAAGTATGGCAAAAAGCCCGCCCGCCACAATTATATAATAGGGTATAGATGCCGGCAATAAAAGCGGAATAATCATACCTGTTACAATAGCTGAAAAATCTCTTGGATTAATAGAGCTTCCGCGCAGCAGTACACAAGCGCAGTCGGCAAGTACACAAGTAAAAACCGACGTAAGCCCCAGCAGAAGTGCGCGGTAACCGTAAAAGTAGAATGCCATAAGGTAAAGCGGCAGCAGGGCTATAATTGCGTCGCTCATAACTGTGCGGTTAGATTCTCTTGTTTTTATATGCGGTGCATTATGGCTTAAAAGCATTTGCTCGGGCCTCCTTAATGTTCGCCGAAATATCAAGCTTTGCGGGACAGACATAAGAACAGGTTCCGCAGCCTATGCAGCGGTCTATCTCATAAAAAGGCAGCTCAGAAAACCTGCCGTGCTCTATACATTTGTTGATATAAAATGGCGTTAAATTCTCCGGGCAAGCCTCTACACAGCGCCCGCAGCCTATGCACTTATAATGTCTTTCACGGTTATCCTCTTTAAACGCCAGTATAGCGCGTGTAGTATGTGTAACAACTGTGTTTTCGGGGTTGTTGCAAGAAATACCGGTCATAGGCCCGCCAAGCACAACAGCGTTTGGCTCTTTAGAAAGCCCGCAGCGCTCCAGCACCTGCATAATGGGCATTCCCAGCGAAACCTCTAAGTTTGTAGGGTTTGCAATGCAGTTGCCCGCTACAGTCAAAAAACAGCTTGTCTGCACCTTGCCATGTGCCGCCGCCCTTGCCAAATGTATAAGGGCGCACACACCTACCATAAGAATAGACCCGCAATGCTTAAATTCATCTGTTATGCGGTATTCTGCGGGGTACCTGCCGCGTATACGCTTTACTGTAACTCCGCCTATTTTATTAGGTATCTTAACCGAAATATCAGTTATGTTTTTATAAACCGCAAAATAGCTCTGTTTTGCGCCCACTGCCGTTTTAACAAGGCTAAGCCCTTGTAAGGTAAGCGACTCCTTTTTAAGCAAAGGGTTTATCTGGCTTGAAATATACGGCTCGTCGTCAGAGGCATCGCCCACCACTGTTTCCACCTTGCCCGCCGCAAGCTTTTTATAAAGTAAAACTCCGTCACGTTCATCTACAATGTTGGCAAGCCGTGCAATTTCTATAATTTGTTCTGCCGTAAGCTGCTCAGGCGGTGGGAACCCCGCATTATCAAAGCTGTTATTTTGCGTATTTGCATTAAAAAATTTGCGTGGCTCGCGGCTAAGCGCGGGCTCTTTGTGCTGCTCCAGTATTATTCCTCTGGTAAAAAAACCTGCCATTTGCGCGTTCCACCTACAATTCCTATAAAAAAGCTTTTTTTATTCTGCCGCACAGCGCAGTGCCTCTATGGCACTTTTGTAGTTCTTTTTGCCATATATTGCACTGCCCGCAACCACAACCTCTACCCCGCTTTGCACCGCGGCTTTAACTGTATTCGCATCTATACCGCCGTCTGCTTCTATAATAACCTTAAAGCCGCCGTCTTTTACCATTTTTTTAACGGCACAAACCTTAGGCATCATTTCGCTCATAAAGCTTTGTCCTCCAAAGCCCGGCTCCACAGTCATAACAAGCACCATATCTATTAAGCCCAAATAAGGCAGAATTACTTCCTCAGATGTTTTTGGCTTTATGGCTATTCCGACTTTTTTGCCAAATGAACGAATTTTATCTATGGTCTTTAAAGCATCGCTGTCCGATTCCACATGAAAACAAATTAAATCCGCACCCGCATTTGCAAATTGCTCTATATAAAAATATGGGTCACGTATCATAAGGTGAACATCAAAAAAACCGTCTGTGCTGCTCCGCAGAGCCTTTACGACGCATGGTCCCATGGATATATTCGGTACAAAGCAGCCGTCCATTACGTCTACATGAAGCCAGTCTGCACCCGCCTGCATAACCTCGCGCACTTCCTCGCCAAGCCGTGCAAAATCCGCCGCTAATATCGACGGTGCTATTTTTATCACTGCTCTGCCTCATTTCTCACTTTGAGTTAATTTAATTTATTGCACAACATCTCAACCTACATTTTACCCTACTACAGCCCTCCACGTCAATGCAATAACTAAAAATTTGCAAATATTTACAAAAAGTTTAAGTATTAATCCTATTAAAGTGCAAAAAGCTATAAACCGCGAAGAAGCCGGCCTCTTCGCGGTCTAAATTTATGCGCGGCCATTGCGCGGGCTGTTCACGGGCATTTTTGCCACCTTTGCCGCACCGCGCTTATTTGGTCTTACACATACTATGCGCCCCGCTTACCTGTGGGTACTATGTAAGGCACAAATACAAATACAAAAGCGAAGCCGAGTTACACTCTGCTTCGCTTTTTGCGGGTAAAGCCCCGCTATTTACATTGTTTTGCACTTAACCTAAGAAAGAAAAAAAGTTACCGTTTGGCGGCTCTTGCTCGCTTTTCTCAGGCTCTCGTTTAATATTTTTTCCACTGTCCTCCATGACAGCTACAGTTACTTCAAATGTAGTGTCCTGCTTGCCGGAGGTTCTGCGGAACACCGTAATAGTTACCCTATCACCCGCTTTAAAGCTGCGCAAATGCTCTGCTATAACGCTGAGAGAGTAAATCTCCTTGCCATCTATCTTTGTTATAATATCTCCTGGGAGAATGCCCTTTGTGGCAATGTCAGAGTTTATATCTGTTGATTGTACCAAAAAGCCCATTGGCACATTGTTATACCGTGCCGTCATTTCATCTATAGCCATGCCTGTAATGCCAAGCTTTACACGACCTGTTACGTGCCCGTTTGCAATCAAATCATCAACTATTGGTTTCGCCTCGTTTATAGGTATGGCAAAGCCCAAGCCCTCATAGCTTGTAGCAGAGATTTTAGACGAATTTATCCCCACCACCTGCCCGTACTCGTTTACAAGCGCGCCGCCCGAATTACCGGGGTTTATAGCAGCATCTGTCTGAATACAATTCATCGTGTAGCTCGCCGCCGTGCCGTCCGCCCTTTTCATGGGACGGTTTATACCCGAAACTACACCCTTTGTAAGCGAGTTTGCAAACTCTAGCCCGCCCGGGTTGCCTATAGCCACAACGTCCTCGCCTACCATCAGCTTTGTAGAATCTCCAAACTCTGCGGGTGTGAGGTTTTTAGCCGAAATATTTATCACAGCAAGGTCTGTTGAAGAATCTATCCCCACCAGATGCGCTTCATACTCCTCGTTGTTGTTAAGTACCACCTTCATACCGGTTGCGCCCTCTACAACGTGTGCATTTGTAATAATATATCCGTCACTGCTCATTATAATGCCTGAGCCCTCGCTCATTTGCATTGTAGAGCCGTTAGAAAAGCCATAAAGCGTGTTGCCCTGCACAGCGGGCAAATATGCTACTATTCCAACCACAGAGGGCTGCACCTTTGCCGCAATCTGCTTTGTGGTAAGAACACCATTTGCGGTCACCTCCGGCGCTTCTGTAGAGGGTAAATTGCTTATATTAAGCTCAGGACTTTGTGGTGGTTCCGGCGCCTGAGAGCTTGGTGCAAGCTGCTCTACCATTTTGTTATCAATGATATTATAAACGCCATAGCCCGCAAAGCCTATTACAGCAATCGCAAGCATAGAGCAAACTATGCCAACAAAAACTATAAGTCCCTTATTCTTCTTTTTGGGCGGTTTTCCTCCGGAATTTTCATAATCGGCAAAATTCCACTTGTACTCATCGTGCTGAGCCTGCTGTGCGCCGCTGTTATAGTTTTGGCTGTAGTTCTGTGCCTGCTGCCATGTGCCGCTGTTTTGCTGCGGCGGCTGCCAGCTTGTGTTACTGCCTGTTGCTTTATAAGCATTGCAGTACTGCGGCGGAGTATTGCCTGTTCCGTTTGGGTTTGGCTTATTACCCATATTAAAGTCGTTCATCTAAAAATACCTCCTGTTGCGAGCCATTATCGCATGATTTACTGTATAAAGCTATTATATAGGTAAAATATGAAATAAAAAGAAACTGATTTTTAAAATATTACATAATTTTCATGTGTCAATTATTGAGTTTGTGAAGTTTTTCTTAATATACCCTTGCTGTTTTTTGCAGTGGGAACGGTAAATTCAAATTGACAATATTCGCCCTCGACACTGCGCACAATTATATTACCTGAATGAAGGTTTACTATAGTGCGCACTATATGAAGCCCCAAGCCAACCCCGTTTTTATCAAGACTGCGAGAGCGGTCAGACTTATAGAATTTTTCAAACACATGGGGAATCTCGTCCTTTGGTATGCCATCACCGGAGTTTTTGATGCCTACACAGGTATATGCACCCTCTATGCGGTAGCTAAACTCTAAATAACCGCCGACATTTACAAACTTAACTGCGTTTTCAACAAGATTATACACCACCTGATGAATAAGGTCGCTGTCGGCGCTTACCATAAACTTGCCGCTGTCAAGGCCGCGAATTTCAAGCTGCTTTTCGTCTATCTTTTGCTCGAACGAAAAGACAGTGGTACATACGGTTTCATTTATATCAAAATCGGTGGGTGCAAGCTTCATTTCGCCGGACTCCATTCTGGCGATATTGAGCATAGATTTTACAAGACGCGCCAGCCTGTTTACCTCGTCCGAAACTATGCGGAGGTATTTGTCGCGCTTATCCGGTGGTATAGTACCGTCCAAAATGCCATCTATAAAGCCCGCAATGGTAGTCATGGGCGTTTTAAGCTCGTGCGAAACATTGCCTATAAAGCTGCGGCGCACCGCCTCGGTGCTTGCTAGTGAGGTTGCCATGTTGTTAAAGGCTATGGCAAGCTGACCAACCTCGTCGTAGCTTGTCACGGGCACACGAACGCCAAAATCGCCCTTAGAAAAGCTTTGTGTTGCACTTACCATCTCCCGCAGGGGCTTTACCATACGCGAGGTTATAAAGTAAATGATAATAAAGCTTATAACTATTACGGCAAGAGAGCTTATTGCAAACATATTAAGTATCTCTACCAAAAAATACTGCATTGCCGTAGCAGAGGACGAAACAAATATATATGCAACAACCTCGCCCGACGGGTGAGTAAGCGGCAGCCCCACGGTATAATAATTTTCTTTATATATACCGCCCAGCTTGCCCCTTTCTTTATATTCTCCGTCGGTTTTTATTTTTTGCAGAACAGTTTGCGGCACCATGTAGGTAAAGTGCGTGCATGGGTTCTCATCTGTACAAAGCTGTGTTTTACCGTCCGGATAGGTTAAGAAAATTGTGGCGTCTATGGCGTTTCCTAAAATAGTATACCCTGTTTTAAGCGTATATGAATTAACCTCGGTATAGCCGTTGCTCTTATACTCTGCCTCGGTAAGTGCAAGAGCCTGGCTTGCGTTTCTCATAAGCAGCTTTTGCTTGTCCATGGTAAAATACTGCGCGGCAAACACCATTAAAATTGCGCCCAAAATTACTATACTCGCCAAAATAAGCGCCGAGCATATTGTAAAATATTTTGAAAGCAAACTTTTTTGCATTGCGTTATTCCTTCACTTCAAACTTATATCCGACGCCCCACACTGTTTTAAGCGTCCACTTGTCGCTTACGCTTTCAAGCTTTTCGCGCAAGCGCTTTACATGAACATCTACCGTGCGGCTGTCACCGTAATACTCAAAGCCCCATACCTCGTCCAGAAGCTGGTCGCGCGTGTACACACGGTTTGGGTTGCTTGCAAGGTGGAACAAAAGCTCCAGCTCCTTTGGCGGTGTGTCAACAACGCGCCCGTCAACTTTAAGCTCGTATTTTGTCATGTTTACAACAAGCTTGTCATAAACAACTTCTTTTATATTATGCTCGGTGGTCGTTTTACCTGTGCGGCGCATAACTGCCTTTATACGGGCAACTATTTCTTTAGCATCAAACGGCTTTACAACATAGTCGTCCGCTCCAAGCTCCAGCCCCAGCACCTTGTCAAAGGTTTCGCCCTTTGCCGTAACCATTATAATAGGTGCTTCGGATTTTTTACGGATTTCGCGGCACACCTGCCAACCGTCCAGCTTAGGCATCATCACGTCCAAAAGAAGTATATCGGGGTTCTCGGCGGTAAACTTTGCAAGCGCTTCTTCGCCGTCATTTGCAAGCACCACAATATATCCCTCTTTTTCAAGATATAGCCTTAAAAGTTCACAAATATTTTTGTCATCGTCCGCAACTAAAATTTTACCCATAGACATTTTTCTTCCTCCACTTTCGCGGCAAAACCAAAGGGTCTGCCTTATATTAACCTCATACCAAACAAATTAAGCGCTAAATTGGCATAATTTAAGATACTCTAACACTATTATACTGTAATTGTGAACAGATAAGTGAAATATTTATAAACCTTTTGGGGTGATATATTGAACAAGCCTTGTTTATTTTACCTCTTTTATGTATAATGATACTCTGTAAAGGGTGTTTTGTCACCTAAGTTTTTTTACCTGAAAGGACAAATAATAATGAAGCTTGGTATAGTAGGGCTGCCTAATGTGGGCAAGAGTACACTTTTTAATGCAATTACAAATGCGGGTGCAGAGAGCGCCAACTACCCTTTTTGCACAATAGAGCCTAATGTGGGTGTTGTGGCTGTGCCGGACAGCCGTCTTGATAAGCTTGCAGAAATGTACGACCCCGACAAATACACCCCTGCCGTAATAGAGTTTGTTGACATTGCGGGGCTTGTAAAGGGTGCGTCTAAGGGCGAGGGCTTAGGCAACAAGTTTTTGGCAAATATACGCGAGGTTGATGCCATACTGCACGTTGTGCGCTGCTTTGAGAGCGATGATATTATCCACGTTGACGGCGATATAGGACCCGCGCGCGACATAGAAACCATAAATTTAGAGCTTATCTTCTCCGATATCGAAATTATGCAGCGCCGTGTGGACAAAGCCGCAAAGGCAGCAAAGGCAGACAAAAAGCTTGCGGGTGAATACGAGGCTCTGCTGCGCCTGCAAAAGCACCTTGAGGACGGACAGCCCGCGCGCAGCTTTGAGCCGCAGAACGACGATGAAGAAGCCGTACTTGCAGAAGCTCCGCTGCTCTCCGGCAAGCCTGTAATTTATGTGGCAAACCTCTGCGAGGCAGACTTTTCTTCAAGCCTTTCCGCAAACAAATTTTACAACGAGGTTTGCGAAATTGCAAAAGCCGAGAACGCCCGCGTAGTGCCAATCTGCGCAAAAATAGAAGAAGAAATTACAGGAATGGAAAAAGACGACAAGGTGATGTTTTTAGAGGAGCTGGGCTTACATGAATCCGGTCTTGACAGGCTTATAGTGCAAAGCTACGATTTACTGGGGCTTATTTCTTTTTTGACAGCAGGCAAGCAAGAGGTGCGCGCATGGACTATAAACAAGGGTACAAAAGCGCCGCAAGCAGCCGGCAAGATACACTCCGATTTTGAAAAGGGCTTTATACGTGCCGAGGTTATAGGCTTTGACGAGCTTGTTTCTTGCGGCAGCATGACAGCGGCAAAAGAAAAAGGGCTTGTGCGAAGCGAAGGAAAAGAGTATATTTTTAAAGACGGCGACGTAGTGCTGTTCCGCTTTAATGTATAATATTATCGCATAATTTAAAAGCGCCCCCAACGGCTTTTTACAGCCAAAATCGGGGGCGCTTTCGTTTTTTTCGTAGCTTAAATTATTTGCGTTTGCGCGATACTGCAACACCTGCCGCCGCTATAAGCGCCATTGCTGCTGCAAGTGCCACAAAGTTGTTTGCACCTGTGTCGGGGTTTGGCTGTGTACCGTCTGTATCTGTGCCGGTATTGCCGCCTGTTGTGCCGCCTGAAATGCCATTATCAATGATTATTGAACCGTCCGGCTCTATAACGGTTGTCCACTTAATTTCTTTGTTGGTTAAAACAAAGCGACCAAGCTCTTTTGTTTTAAGCTTTAAAACTTCATCATCGCTGTTAAGCTCAGACTCTAATTTTACAAGCTTTCCGCCAACATATTTATAAGCGAAGAATTTACCTTCAAACATATCCATGTCCGATGAAACATCAATAGAAAGTGTGCCTGTGGTGCGGAACTCCGGCGCCGCGGGGAACGAAACAAACTTAAATTCGTTTCTCTCGTACTTTTTAATAACTTCGTCAATCTCGTCGGAATTAGAAAGCATATTTACATCTTTCATGCCGTTTACACGGACACTGTACTCCCATGCTCCGTTTACAAAGTTTACTTCCTTGCCGCCTGCCATTTCGTTTAACGCTTCAAATGCCTCTTTTGTAACAACCGGAGCAGAGGAATCTACCGAAACGTACTCGTGGTTTTTAATATTGCTTTCGTCAATTGCCTTGTAGCCTACAGCAAAAGCAACTGAAGGTGCAGTTATTTCGGCTCTGTCGTTTTTTGTGTCAATAACAGTTGTGGTATAAGCAACGTCTGTAAGAGCTGTCGGGTAACCGCCCTTTGTTTTAACGGCAAGACTGTAAAGCGACTTGTACTTTTCAATCTTTATAGAATCTACAGCCTGTTTGCCGTCCTCATTTGTAAAGCGGAAGCGAAAGCTGTTGTACTGCGCCGCAGTAAGTGCCACAGCTTCTTCGGCTGTTTTTCCATCGGCAATATATTTTACGGGGAAATAATAAGTTTTGCCGGAGGTAAGAAGCGCGCCTGAGTTAATGTCTACACCATTTATGTCTTTGTCAAATATTATTGACGCTTTACTCTGTATTGTCTGTGTGTTTGCCGGCACTGCTTCGGCAAAGGCTGTTACTGCCAAACCGGCGGCTGTTGTCAGTGCAAGTAGCATAGCTATGATTTTTTTCATATAGGGGTTTCCTCCTGTTTTTTGTAGCCTCACAATAAACATTTTGCTCTTGTGCTCGGCTTGATTCTTAGTATAAGGGCAAAATAAGCACAAATCAAGAGGTTTTTGTTTCCAATTTGTCATTTTATGCGGTGATTAGTTACATTTTGTAAACATTTACAGCTTTCAAAACCAAGCTATAGGTAAAAACTTTGCCAAAACACAAAAAGCATCATACGAAAAATTCTTTTCGTATGATGCCTTAATATTAAATTAAGCTGGCTGTTTAAAGCACGTAAGACACTGCAAATAATATTAGAAGCCTGCACCTGTACCGGGGTTTACAAGTGGTTTTACCGAAGAAGCGGGGGCTGTTTGCGATGTGACAAGCTTATTGTTTTCTTTTGGTGGCTCACCAAACACATATATAGCGCCGTCATCTTTTGCAGGAGCTGCTGTTTCTTTTGCAGGCTCTCCAAACACATATATAGCACCGTCATCTTTTACGGGAGCTGCTGTTTCTTTTGCAGGTCCTCCAAACACATATATAGCGCCGTCATCTTTTGCGGGGGCAGTTGTTGTATTTGCCGGTGCGGTTGTTCCCGCTGCGGGGGGCACAGCTGCTGCCGAAGCTTTAGTTTGCGGTGCAACAAAAAAATTAAAGTCATATTCTGTAGAACCATCAATTTGCTCAAGCGTCGCATCATCATTTGGTGTAATTTTAATGGTAAACAACACTTCTACAGGCAGCTTTGTTGTGTTTTGATTAACATTTACAACAATCTGCGCCGCGACATCACCGTCACTGTTTTTCTTAACACCAAAACGCACACCGCCTATAATACCCTTGCCCTCGTTTACTGTAGTTTTAATTTGATAATTGCTGAGGTCAGAAACACTATAGGTGCATACTGTTCTTATGCCGTTGTCGGTTTCCTTGCGGGTAACAAGCGGTATATAAAGGACAGAGCCCGACGGAACAGGATTTCCACCTACACTAAGTTTCTCCATAGCATCGTTTTTCTCATTAAAAAGAAATAAATCTCCGCCCAAAGCGCCTAAATCGGTAACCTTTGAAGCAAAAGCAACTGTTGACATACTTAAAGCTAATACTGCTGCAAGGACAATTGCCAAAAACTTTTTCAATTTCATATCCTCCTCTTAATGTATAAAAAAATTACTTTTTATTGCGTTTGTTAATAAATGTAGTTGCATAAACTGCACCCGCAGCCGCTACAAACAGCGCAGAAGCAAGCCCAACGTATGTTGTCACACCTGTGTCGGGGTTTACCTGTGCGCCGGGGTTTTTACTTGTCGGAGGTACATAGTCGTCCTCCTCTTTTTTAGACGATGATGATGAGCTGCTCTTGCTTTCATCTGTTTCTTCTTCGCCGGAGCTTGAACTCGTAGAGCTTAGCTTCATGTCAGAAATCATATAATTGCCAAGCTTGTTTGTTTTAATGCAAAATTCTTCTTGTTCAGTTTTATAGGTCGGTTTTATTTCTTTAAGCTTGTTGTCCTCTATCTCGTAAATATACGGTGCAGAGGCTCTGCCGTTTTTTTCTATAGAAACCGCAGGCAAATAAAGCTCGCCCGTTCTTTTAAAGGTTTTTTTAGTGCCCTCAAACAGGTGGAAATCCAGTGTGGCATCTGGGTATTTATCTGCGATGTTTGCGTATTTTGTATTTTTAGCGTCATTGGAATAGCGCAAGAACAAGGGTGTCTGTCCCTTTGCATTCACCAAAAATCTAAGGTTACTATCTGCCTTTGCAAAGTATATCTCTATCGGCGAGGTAGTGTCTATGTCAGCAAAATTTACAAGCGGAGAGTCATCTGAAACCGTAGTGCTAACATCCGCCATATTTTCTTTGTAGCCTACAGTATAGGTAAATAAGCCCTCTATGCTGCTGCTGCCATTAATGATATAGCCGTCTGTGGCATAAATTCCTCCGTCCATCACAACATCAATGTCAGTGTTGGAGTAGCTATTTTTAGTGTTTATTGCAAGAAACGCCTGCTT
Organism: Hydrogenoanaerobacterium sp.; assembly: GCA_036638975.1. Taxonomy (GTDB): domain Bacteria; phylum Bacillota; class Clostridia; order Oscillospirales; family Ruminococcaceae; genus JAVWJP01. The sequence goes on along the minus strand of JAVWJP010000017.1, from coordinate 10,785 downwards.
AGTGCTGGAATATTTGCTCTTATCATCAAGAAAATTTCCGCTCGTTACGTCCTTTACGACAAACTCGCAATTACCCATTGCCTTAGAGCCTTCGGAAGCGCGCATTCTTATGCGATAAGCACTTAACGCACCTGTAGAAGTAATATTCAGCTTGCCCTTATTATACTCAGTATCATCGCTGATAATTGGCATATAATAGGTTTTTCCGGGCGTAAGCTTTTCGTTGTTTGTCGCCTCCGACATAGTTTTACCGCTTAAAGTGTAAATTTGCGTAGAAAGCTTTATGCTTTTTGGTTTGCTTGCCGCCATCGTAACAGTTACCATGCCCAGCGACATTGTAAGCGCAAGTGCAAGTGCAAGTATTTTTTTCATGTGTTTCGTTCCTCCTGATAGAAATAGTTTATATTGTGATATCAGGCGATATAAAGCAGGCAGAGCCTCTCGTCCGCACAACCCTACCGCCATGAATGACAACCATATTAAATATACTACAGACAGTATATACATTTACATTATATCATGATTGATACACAATATATTTACAAATTGTAAACATTACGACAATAGCAGATGTTTTTTTGCAAAATTTGTGGAGTTTTGTGGTATGCGCTATTCATTATGACAGCCCCAAAACTTTTTGCCGGCACGTTCTCCTTTGGCGGCAGTGCGCAAGGTCATAGGCACAGCTTGCCGCCATCTTTAAGCAGCAGTAGCGCCTTAAGAGCAATGTTGATATTTTTCGGCGCTACTTGCTGAATTTTTGAAAGTATGCGGCAATCTTTTTGCGGCATAGTATAAGCACTATCGTCAATATCAGTGCCAAGCCCAAAATGACCAGTGCTATTTCGTGGTTGCCCTGCAAAGCCATGTCGCCTATACAGGTAGAAAAAAGTATTGACGGAACGCATGAAACGCCTACTATTGTTAAAAACTTTTTTAACGGTATATTTGTACCGGCACAAATATACGGGACAATTCCGTTAGGCATACCCGGGATTATATACATAAGAAAAATCATTAAATCTTCGTTCTTAATGCCCGACAAAAACTTAAAGCTTTTTTGCCCCTTTTCGCTTCTGCTTAAATGAAATTTACGGGCTATAAAAAACACAAGCCCATTGCCTAAAACCATGCCTACAGCACAAATTAACAGACCGTAAAATGTGCCATAAACAGCACCGACCGAAACCCAAACCAGTGGTGACGGAATAACAACGGAGATAACCTGCAATATTTGTATAACAACGGCGACAATTACGCCGACAGCGCCAAAGGATTTTAAATAAAGCTCTATTTGTTCATATTCTTCGTTTTTTACTATAGTTATTATATCGGGCGCTGTTTTAAGAATAACCGGTATAAGAACGGCGCAGCTAAGAATAACGCCAATTACTATGATGGCTTTTTGAAAAAAGTTGCTGCCGAGCTTTTTAATCATATATTCACTACCTTTAAAGTAAACTGAAAAAATTATAATCACTATAGAATAATACCGCAAAAAAACAAAGATGTCGAGCATTTATTGACAGCCCGACATCTTTTTTATTGTAATTTTATCTGCTATTTAAGCGAAAATATTGTGCTGTAAAGCTTATAGCCTCCGCTTAGATTATATACATCAAAGCCATTTTGCATAAGTATTCTTGTGCCCACGTAACCGCGCAGACCCACCTGACAGGTTATATAGACCGGTTTTGTTTTATCAAGCTCGTTTAGGCGGGCACGAAGCGAATCGAGAGGAATATTTGTAAAGCCGTCTATATGCCCGCGCTCGTATTCTGCTGCGGTGCGGTTATCAAGCAGCGTCACGCTGCCGTCGCGCGGCAGTGCTGCAACCTCGTGCCAGTGGAAGCTCTTGCATTTACCTGTAAGCAGGTTTTCGATGACATATCCCGCCATATTTACAGGGTCCTTTGCCGACGAATACGGCGGCGCATAACAGAGCTCAAGACGCGTTAGGTCGTACGCAGTAGCACCAAAACGTATTGCCGTTGCAAAAACATCGCAGCGCTTGTCTACGCCTTCGCGCCCTACAAGCTGTGCGCCCAATATTTTGCCTGTACCTTTTTCAAATATGGTTTTTACAGAAATACTTGAGGCACCGGGGTAATAAGAGGCATGGCTTGCCGAATCGGTGAACGATTTGTCGTAATTAAGCCCCAAACGCTTTGCTGTTTTTTCATTAAAGCCTGTAGATGCCACTGTTAAGTCAAAAACTTTTATTATCGACGAGCCCTGTGTGCCTGTATAGACAGAGTCTTCTTTAATTTCTGCAATATTATCGGCTGCCACTCTGCCTTGCTTGTTGGCAGGGCCTGCGAGGGGAACCGCTGTTTTTCCGCCTGTCATAAAGTCGGTTACCTCAACGGCATCGCCTACGGCATAAATATCTTTATTTGAAGTTTGCATAGAGGGGCTTGTAACTATATGTCCGCGGGCCGTAAGGGCAAGCCCTGCCGCTTTTGCCAGCGAGGTTTCTGGTTTTACACCAATACCCAAAACAAGCATATCACAGCATATGGGCTGCTCCGGTGCTTCCTTACCTTTTAATGTAAGGCTCAAGCCTGTTTCTGTTTCGCAAACTTCTTTAAGCTCTGTTTGCAGCAGTAATTTTACACCTTTTTGGCGCATATGGCTGTGCACAGAGCATATCATATCGTAATCTATGGGAGAAAGTATTTGCTCTGCCATTTCTATAAGAGTGACCGAAAGCCCCGATGCGTGCAGACCCTCTGCAACCTCTACACCGACAAAGCCCCCTCCTATTACAGCTACTGTTTTTGCACCGCTGTGCGCTATAAAGCCTTTAATTGACACACTGTCTGCAACATTTCTTACGGTAAAAACCTTTTTACTTGTAAGACCCGGCACAGGCGGCACTATAGGCTCGGCACCGGTAGCAAGCAAAAGCTTGTCGTAGCTTTCATCATAGCTTTTACCGGTTTTTTTGTCGTGTACAGTTACTGTTTTTGCGGCTGTATTTACAGAGCTAACCTCGCTTAAAACCCTCACATCAACATTAAAGCGTGCGTTAAAGCTTTGAGGCGTTTGCAGTAAAAGCGATGCTTTATCTGCAATTTCACCGCCGATATAATATGGCAGACCGCAGTTTGCAAAGGATATATATTCGTCGCGCTCTAAAAGAACAATTTCCGCCTGTTCGTTTAGCCTGCGCAAACGTGCTGCCGCAGAAGCTCCGCCTGCAACCCCACCGACAATTACAACCTTTTGTTTAGCATTCATAGCAATTCTCCTTTAATTTTAATGTTTTAATTTATAAGACGGAGCGAGCCGCCACCCATTCGGTATTAAGGCGCTCAAATTCGGCATCAAGGTCAAAGCCTTTGTCAAACATTTTGGTGCCCAGCTTTTTATAATCGAATTTTACTGCACTTTGAAGCGCTAAAAAGCTGTCGCCGCCGCCGTTATACATTACGCTTATAGCAGAGGGCTGTGCTTCATCGGCCGCTTCTAAAACAGGGTTTTTGTCCTTTGGGACGGTTTTCATCGTGGAGTCATCACTGATAGCCGCTATATAGTCCGGGTACCATGCGCTGCTAAAGTAAAATTTTATAAATTCCTTTGCAAGCTCGGTATTTTTACTTTGATTGGTTATGCCTATAAAATTGTCCCCCTGTGCTATCACGTAAAACGGGTCTGCCGCTGTGTCACGCACAGGAAGATAGAAGGTTTTAAGGGTAGAAGTGTCAATATTTTGTTTTGCAATATCTGACAAAAACCACGGCCCCGCAACTGTTATACTTGCTTTTTTGCTTGCAAAGAGCTTGATAGACTGCTCTCTGTCAACATTCTGCGGGCTTTTGCCAAAAACGCCTGAGTTAAAAAACGAATATACCTTGCGGTATGCTTTATTAATATCTGTGCCCTCGGCAAATGGGGCGTCCTGCTCTGCCATAGCGTCCCAGTTGTCGCCGTTGCCGCTTACCAGCGACGGCATAAATTCTGTAAATGGGTAGGTCGTCCATTCGTCCTTTGCGCCAATAGTTATAGCGGAATAATCGCTATCTTTTGCGCCAAAATATTCTTCAAGCTTTTTAGAAGCCAAAAGCAAGTCGCTCCATGTTTTGGGGATATTGACATCTGCCTCCGTAAACATATCTCTCCAGTAATAAACGTAATCTGAAACCGATTTTTCGGGTATTCCCAGTATTTTGCCGTCCACAGCGTAGCCCGCGGCAAGTGTATTATGTGACACAATATCTGTAAATTCGCTTAAATCCAAAAGATAATCTTTAAAACGAGAAAGTGTAAATGGCTTGTTATACATTATATCCGGCAGCTCACCCGCCAATGAACGAACACTCATTTCCTTCCAATATTCGGTGTCGTTTTTTGATTGCTCGATGTTTATGGTCACATTTGGGTAGAGCTTTTTAAAACGCCCTTTGAGGTCAAGTGAATTGTAAAGCGTTACAGCGTTGGAATCCCAAGTGGCAAGCGTTAAAACTGCTGTTATGTTTTTGTCAACAGAGCTTACCGGCGCGGCTTTTTTTTGTACGGATTTGCTGATTTGCGAAGTGTCAGACGGTACCTTTGAAGCTGTCGGTGTGCTATTGCCGCAGCTTGTTAAAACTGTGGTTGCCGCCGCTATACTCAGTATAACTGCAAGTAGTTTTTTCATTTTACTTTACCTCCCGCTTTTATATTTGTTTATGTGACAATGGTATATTTCATATTTTTATTATAGCACATAAGCAGGCGTTTAGCTGTAGATTTTTCACTATAAATATGTTAAAATATTCAGCGTAAGTAAAATAGCTTAGAGATGGAGTGTAGATATTGAATGATTTTTTAAAGCGGAAGGATATAATATTTTCTATTAAACGCTACGGCATAGACGCGCTTAGTGCTATGGCACAGGGGCTTTTTGCTTCGCTTTTGGTGGGGACGATTATAAGCACACTGGGTGAGCAGCTCGGGCTTAAAATACTTGTGGATATAGGTGGCTTTGCTAAGGCGGCAACAGGCCCCGCAATGGCTGTTTCTATTGGCTATGCACTTAAATGCCCGCAGCTTGTTTTGTTCTCGCTTATAGCAGTTGGCGGTGCAGCAAACACCTTGGGCGGTGCGGGCGGACCTTTTGCTGTTTTTATTGTCACTATAATTGCCGCCGAATGCGGTAAGCTGGTTTCTAAAGAAACTAAAATAGATATTTTGGTTACACCCTGCGTTACAGTTATTGTGGGTGTGCTTGTTTCTATGTGGTGCGCACCTGCTATTGGCAGTGCGGCAAGCTCTGTAGGCGGTATAATTATGTGGGCAACCGAGCTTCAGCCGTTTTTTATGGGTATGCTTGTTGCTGTTGTTGTCGGTGTGGCACTCACCTTACCTATAAGCAGTGCGGCAATATGCGCGGCACTGGGTCTTACAGGGCTTGCCGGCGGTGCGGCAGTTGCCGGCTGCTGTGCGCAGATGGTAGGCTTTGCCGTGATGAGCTTTAAAGAAAACGGCTGGGGCGGGGTTTTTGCACAGGGTATAGGTACATCTATGCTGCAAATGGGCAATATAGTTAAAAACCCGCGCATTTGGTTGCCGCCGACAATAGCCTCTGCAATAACAGGCCCTATAGCCACGTGCATATTTAAACTGCAAATGAACGGCGCGGCAGTTGCGTCAGGCATGGGCACCTGCGGCTTTGTTGGACAAATTGGTATATATACAGGTTGGGTTAAGGACATTGCGGCGGGTGTAAAGCCCGGCATAACCGCTTTTGACTGGGTGGGGCTTGCGGCTGTTTGCTTTGTTTTGCCTGCACTGCTTACATTGCTTACAGCAGTGCCGCTGCGTAAATGCGGCTGGATAAAGGAGAACGACTTAAAGCTGGAGCTTTAGAGCACAATAGTACATAGAAAACGCTCCCCTTTTTGGGGAGCGTAAATAATAGATGTCTTACTATTATGAGAAAGTCGCATAAAAAAGACATTAGGTTTTTGTTTGCTCGTTCAAGAGCTGAACTACAATCTTCAAATCCTCGCTTGTTCCAACATTTCCCGGAAAAATAATATAGGGAATACCCGGAAAACGACTCTCCTCCGCAGTAAACCAGACCGGAACACCGGGGCGAATCTGACCTGCAACAAGGGCTTTTTTTATTAACAAGCCCTTGCATGCAATGTCGCTGGAGGTAATGCCGCCCTTGGCAACCAGAAAGCTTGGTGCAATAGAAAGCCCGCTTACAATGCCTGTAAGCGCATCGGAAATTTTTGTTGCAATATGTAGCTCGTCCTCTTTACTGCCGGTGTTTAGGTCAAGGCGCTCTCTGCGCGTCATAACAACGGTTGTGCGGCCTGCGGAAATAGCCTTCTCACACAAGCGGAGAACACGCTGCTGTTCGGCTTCAAAAGCGACTGAATCCAGAACAAGGTGCTGGTCAAGGGTGATCATTTCAAGGTCCGGCAGGGTACTGAGTGCATCTAACTGCGCAGTAGTTTTTTTAACATGAGAGCCTGCAATAACCAACCCGCCGCGACCGCTTTTTTGCGAAATAAAATGGGTTAACAGCGGCTGATCTGAAATTCCCCCAATCACATTGACAAAAGCAGCGGCAGTGCGGAACATAAAGTGCTTTCCCTTTGCCAAAACAGACATCAGCGCAGTAACAAAGACCTTAACGTCCTCATAAGTAAGGGCATTTACAATTACTTTGCCAAAGCCGGTTACAGCAAGAAGCTGCGCTTCAATTTTACTGTAATCCAGTGCGCGCAAGCAGTCCAGTGTGATACAGGTAACATCATTGCTCTTGAATTCGCCGCCGGATTTTTCCTCAATCCAGTCGCATAAATCGGAGCTGGAAAAGCCGAAGGTTTTGTCACGGGCAAATTCTGTTTTACCAACAGGCGTCAAGGCATCGGCATCGGCTACATAATGAATGTTGCCCGCCGTATATCTCCCCCCCTCCGGAAAGAACGGAAAGATAATATCACCGTCAAGCGTTGGAGCACCTTCTGCCTCCAACGCGGTGCGTAAGACTTGGTTTTCCAGTGGATAATGACCGCGAAGAGTAGAGTCTCCACGGCTGACTACAAGGTAAGAAACACCGGTTTTTTTAGATGCAGCGGCAAGATTATGGGCAATTTCCTTGTGGGCAGCAATTGTTTGCTCCACAGTAAAGCTGCGGGAATTGGTGAGAATAAAAAACATGGAATGGCTGTCCTCAAAAGCATCTGTAATGCTTTCAACCGACCAATCTGTGTAAACGCAAACATCATGTACGGTTTGAGTTCCGGTCGGGTCGTCGTCAAGAACAACAATTTTTTGTTTATTTTTTGCGAGTGCGTCGGCTAATCTCTGCTCAAGTTCATGCTTTTGCAGGTAAGGCGGGTACTGTGCCAAAAGCGCACTAAGACTTTGTATGTTAAAGGATTGCAAGATAATCCACCTCTCATCGTTTCGTAGTATGGCTTTGCATATCTGCTTGTTTTAATGTGTTTTGATAATAGCTCTTAAAGCTCCGTAACGAGATGATAGGTTTCTTTCAGCCTTGCTAAGGTTTCAAGCGTGCTCAATGGGACAGGAATACCAATCTCGGCGCGCTCCAGCTCACGGTTATGCTCAATTTCACCGGGGAAACACAATGGTGCTGCACCGTCTGCCATCGGAATACCGGTGATGTAGTTGTGATAATATTCCATACGCTCTTTCATCTGCTCCGGGGTAATAAAGGCAGAAAGATTCAATGCAATCATCATATGTCCTGTCAAGCTGGGGTCGGTCGGCTGCTTGTACATACTGCGCATTTTATCGGCAAAAAGTCCTCCGGTAATAACACCACTGAGAATATCCACCGCATATGCAAGACCAAGACCCTTATAGCCACCCATTGGAAGCAGAAAGCCTGCAAGTGCTTCTTTCGGGTCATCTGTAGGCCGGCCGTTCTTATCCACAGCCCAGTCAAGCGGGATTTTATTTCCTTTTGCTGCGGCAAGATGCAGCTTTCCGCCTGCAACAACCGATAAAGACATATCCAGCAGAAACGGAAATTCGTTGTAGGTTGGAATACCAATGCTGAGAGGATTGTTGCCGACAACCGGTGCTTTTGCGCCGGGCGCAGCAATAAGTGGCAACACGTTTGTCATGCTGATACCAACCATGCCTGCATCAATTGCCATTTTGCTGTAAAGTGCGGCAGCACCAAAATGGTTGCTGTTTGTTACACCAACTGCACCAATACCAAAATTTTTAGCATTCTCGATTGCCTGTTCCATTGCTCGCTTAGCAACAACACAACCGGCACCGCCGTCACCATCGACAATGCTGACAGCCGGAGCAAGCTTTTCAACCTGAATGTTGGCGTTAGGATTGATTGCTTTGCAAAGAATGCGATCAAAATAGACCGGAACACGGATAATCCCATGAGAATCAATTCCCCAAAGATTAGATTGAACTATTGTTTGTGCAAAGAACTTTGCATCATCCGGCTGCATTCCGCCGGCAGTAAAGAGCTCGGTAACAAAGCATTTCAGCGCAGAAGCTGGAATATTACGCGTATTTTCTGACATAATGACCCCGTTCTCCAGCAACGATCTATTTTATTTTTGAAACCGCCCCCGCTGTTGCTGGTGGGTGAGGGCGTTAAGATTGGTTTCATTATATATCGCGGAGTACGGCTTGTCATTCCATGGGTTTGTGCTTCTTTTATACAAAATTCACTTTTCATTTTAGAATAAAATAGGACTAATCCTCATTTGGGCTGTAATAGCGGTAGGTAAATTCGCCGTGCCCGACCATATCAGAATACATTCCTTCCTTCTCCTGTGTGCGCACATCACCCGGCGTATGTCCCATAATCTGCTTGTAAACACGGTTAAAATGATGAATGTTTTTAAAGCCAACATCGTCGCTGATCTCTGAAAGCTTTTTGGTGCTGCGACAGATAAGCTCGGTTGCCCTCTGAATACGAAGTAGATTCACGTAATTTTTTATGGTATATTTAGTAGTATTTTTAAAAATCTTACACAAATAGTTTTTGTTATAGCAAAGCTTGTCGGCAAGATCGTCCAGAGAAAACTCACAATTATAATGGGTTTCCAGATACTCTACGATTTGTCCCGGAATTCCGGTAAAATCCTTAGGCACCAACAGCGTCGGTTCTTGGCTCTGATGAGGCTGATCCAGACACATCCGCAAAAACAGGTACAATATCTGCTCCAAAAGTACACCGGAAAGCTCCGCACGATAGAGGCGTGTGTGCTTCCATTCCTCCCGCATTTGCGAAAGAAGCGTTAAGATGGTGTCCGCCCCTGTAATAGAGAAGCAGGAAGGCATCTGCCCGAGCTCTTCAAAAAGCTCAGGTGAATTTACGATAAACTTAACATCAATAATACGCAGTTTGCTGTTTTTTACACGGTAAAGCCGATGAGCCTCATTTGGCTTTATCAAAATACAGTCATTCTCCTTTAGAGGGAAATCCTTACCGCCAATCTGCATTTTCCCTTCACCGCTGGTGACATAATAAAGCTGTCTAAAATCATGGGAGTGAATGCGTATGCCCCAACCCTCTGCATAATCCAGCTTGGCAATCCATAAAAGATTGATACAAGACACGATATTACATCTCCTTTTTTTGATAATTTAGCTAAAATATCTCTTTATTCGACAATTGTAACACATTTATTTTAACATAAACTAATTTCTTATGCAATAAAAGTGGTTTTCTGTAATTAGAAAGCGCTATTGTAAAAAAAGCTTTATCTGCAGTTGGTTTTCCATTATCCCTAATTGTTCACGCCCGCTCATGAAGATAATTTTAGATAAAGATAAGACACACACAAACAAAGACATTAGCAAAAAAGCGCCTATACTATTGAGTATAGTGCACAGTAAATAGTTGCATTTGAAAAAAATAATGTGTTGTTTGACCTAATTTAGTTTCTGGTGTCGAATGCACAGTGGAAAGAAGAGGACGTTGCTTGTTAAGACTAGACGAAGAATTTTACAATCCCGTAAAAGCGATGTTGGCAGAAAAGAAAAAGGTTTGTGGCGGCTGGCTGCAACTGGGCAGCACAATATCACCGGAGATTATGGCAAAAGCAGGGTTTGATTTTTTAATGGTGGATTTAGAGCATGCTCCGGGGAATGTTTTTTTACTGGTGCAGCAGCTGCAAGCGATGAAAGGCTATAACGCAGTTCCCTTTGTACGGGCGCCATGGAACGACATGGTCACCATCAAACGCATTTTAGATGCCGGCGTTTACGGCTTGTTGGTACCTTATGTCAATACAAAGGCAGAGGCAGAACAAGCAGTTGCAAACACAAAATATCCGCCAGAGGGTGTACGCGGCGTAGCGCCAAGCCCAAGAGCACCCGGCTACGGAATGAACAGCAAAAACTACATGAACCATGCAAACGATCAGATTTTGGTGATGACTGCGGTTGAAACTTACGAAGCAGTACAAAATCTTGATGAGATTTTGAGCGTTCCCGGTCTGGACGGCATATTTATCGGACCGATGGATCTTGCAACCTCAATGGGACATTTTTGTGATGCCTCTGCACCCGAGGTACAAGAAGTAATAGCCGTGATTGAGAAAAAAGTAATGGCAAGCAAAAAGTTCTTAGCAACAGTTGCAGGAGACTTTACGGTAGCCGAAAAGCTTTACAACAAGGGTTACTCCTTAGTTGTCACCATGTCGGATAGCGGCACACTTGCAAAAGTTTCAATGGAAAATGTCAAGAAATTTAAAGAGCTGTACCCAAATCGCTAAAAAAATAAAGGCACTGTAAAGTAAACATGAAAAATTAGCGCACTCAAGCGTAGAATTTCAT
>JAVWJP010000016.1:10509-49088 GCA_036638975.1 Hydrogenoanaerobacterium sp. | reverse complement strand
CAACCTCTATGGGCGGCGAAATTCTCATCACAGATAAGCCACTTGTAAAGAAAGCAGCTGCAAAGTAATTAAGTAACTGATAGGAAGCTTATTCAATTTATGCTATAGCTACGCCCCACAGACCAATCTGTGGGGCGTAGCTTCTTTTATAAGCAAAAAATACACTTGCCCCCGCCACATAGGCGGGAGCAGCATACAAGTTACAAGCTAGAAGCTACATAGACGAAACTATGTCGTTTAAACACAGTTGCCCCCGCCATAGGCGGGGGCAACATACAAGCTACAAGCTAGAAGTTACATAGATGAAACTATGTCGTTTAAACACAGCTGCCCCCGCCATAGGCGGGGGCAATATACAAGCTATAAGCTAGAAGTTACATAGACGAAACCATGTCGTTTAAACACAGTTGCCCCCGCCATAGGCGGGGGCAACATACAAGTTACAAGCTAGAAGTTACATAGACGAAACTATGTCATATAACTTTTGGTTAAGCGTATCAATATCGGAGCTGTAGTCGGCAATGGGGGCGGCAAAGTTTACTTCTACGCGGCAGCGCCTCATATGTTTAAAATCAAAAAGCTTTGGCAGCTTATGCCCTGCGGGGAATATCTCAAAGCCGCCCTTAATTTTAACGGGTATAATGGGGACGTTTTCGGCAACCGAGAGCATGGCAGCACCTTTTTGGAATGCGCCTATTTTACCGTCCTTGGTACGAGTGCCCTCAGGGTATATCAGAAAATTCCAGCCTTCCTCAAGCTTTTGCTTGCAAAGGTTTACCGCCTGTGTGTTTAATGACCCGCGGTCTATGGGTATCATTCCGCATACGCGAGAAAGCCTGCGGCTTATGCGTGTTGCATTAAAAAGTTCTTTTTTTGCAAGACAGCCAAGCTTTTGAAACTGCTCGCGTCCAAACTTCATTGTTACCCATAAAAAGTCAAAATTTGTTTGATGATTGGGGCAGATGATGTATGAGCCGTTTGCGGGGAGGTTTTCAAAGCCTGTAATTTTTACGTTATAAACCCATTTTGCAAGGCGGCTGTAGAACTTAAAGCACATATAATCGAATTTTTCTTTTTCTACGGGGAATTTTTTAAGAAAACTTTGGTCCTCGCTTACATCATCGTTTTTTGCGGCAGAAGTGAGCTGTTCTATGGTGACACCGGGGTGAAAACACTGTGCTACGCTTTTGCCAAAGCTTTCTTCTATAAGCGAATCAAGCTCTATGCAGGCAAGGGAATCCATGCCCAGCTCCTCAAAAATGAGGGTGCTGTCCGTAAGAACACGGTCGGTGCGAAGTACCCGCTGTATAAGCTCTTTAATGGTTTGCCCTGCGCTTTGCACTTCTTGTGGCGCAGCGGCACTGTTAAGAGGTTTTTGCAGTGCCTCGTTTTGCGTTGCGGCGTTTTCGTCATTGGCTTCTTTAAGCGCAAGTGCTTTTAGTAGGTAGCGCTTTGCCTTTTGCAGCGAGGTTTTTGGAATTTCGGTTACTAGGTGCAGCTTTGTAATCTTCATATACTGCGAAAGCTCAGCGCCTTTTTTGCGCACCGCGGCTTCTATATCCTGTAGGGTTTGCTTTGCGGCATCGCTAAGTACAACAAAGGCGTGAACTTCATCGTAGCTGCCCGACGCTGCGGGAACTCCGCAAGCCACAAACTCTTTTACTCCGCTAAGCTCGCAGTAGCCGGCTTCAATATCGTCCGGTGTAACTTTTTTGCCTGTAGAAAGCACAATGTTGTCTTTGCACCTGCCAACTATGCTTATGTTTCCGTTATCATCAGCAGTGGCGAGGTCGCCGGTTTTAAACCAGCCGTCCTCAAAGGCGCTTGCGGTTGCTTCTTCATCTCTAAAGTAGCCCTTCATCATAAATGGAGTTTTAATATATATTTCGCAAAGCTTGCTGTCCTCTTGAGGCATAAGCTTGAGCTGTACATTCGGGTATGGCTTTCCGCAGGAATTGATGGTGTAGTTCTCGTAGCTGTTTGCAATTACAGGCACGTTTGTTTCGGTAAGACCATAGTTTAAAAAAAGGTTCATGCCAACGCCAAAATAAAAACGGAGCGTAGGCGGCGGCATTGGTGCACCCGCAGCGCACAAAACCCTTATATGCCCGCCAAAGCCCTTGTGTATAGTGCCGAATATTATTTTGCCGAGGTTTATACCTGTACTTTGACGCACCCATGTGCACAGAGGGAAGAAAAGCTTAAACATTACGGCTGTAAGCTTTTTGCTGTTTATTTTTGCTACAATTTGTTTTTGGAACATTTCAAAAACACGCGGAACGCACGAAAAAACAGTTGGCTTATATTCGTCGAAGGCGCGAAGAACGTTTTCGCCTGTCATAGACTCTATAAAGTGCATAGAACCGCCCAAAAGCAGCGGACCCAGCATAGAGGTTATAACGCCGTAAATGTGGCTGTTTGGTATTACCACAAGCATTTTTTCGTCACTTTTAAGGTGGTTAAACGCTATTGCGGCTTCGGTAGTGCCAAGCATTGCTTCGTGCGTGTGCATTATGCCTGTAGCTGTTTTTGTTGTGCCCGACGAATAAATTATAAAGGCAATGTCGCTGTCACCGTCTGCCGTGGGGGAAAGCTCCGGCGATATTTTTGCAAGATGCTCGGGTATGGGCTTTGCTTTTTCCATGATATTTAAAACCGGTATGGTGAGAGAAATTGTTGTGCCTATTTTTTCTGCAAGCTTTGGAGAGGTAAAAATACAGCGTGCATCAGAAACCTCCAAAAGCCGCATAATATCGTGCGTAGGCAGCGAGTAATCGACCAGCACTGCGGTACAGCCAAGGCTCATTACAGCCACATAGGCTATGTCCCATTCGGGAGAATTTTCTGCAACTATAACAACTCTGTCGCCGCTTACAACACCTGCCGCCGTCATTTTGGCAGCAAATTCGTCTGCCGCTTTAAACATTTCGTCATAGCTGTAGCTGCGGTGCTCACCGGCATCTGTTGTTATGGACATAACTTCCTTGCTGCCGTTTTGCGCATTGCGGCTTTTTATTTCAGAAAATAAATTTATCATTTTATCCCTCATACCCATTCTGCAAATTCTGCATTTTAATTGTATCAACTGTTACAATTGTATCATATTCGACAAATTAAACAGTAGACAAACTGTTAATTTTTAATTATTTTTAATTATTTCTAATGAATAAAAAAATGCGGCGCAGTGGCAAACACACCGCGCCGTTAAGTTTATAATTTAATTATCATCTACAGCGCTTAAAAGTGCGCTTAAAAGACGAGCTCTGTCGAATGGTTTAAAGATAAAATCGTGTGCACCTAAGGCAGTTGTTTCTTCAAAGGTTTGTTGGTAGGCAAGCGAGCTTACCATAATGATTTTTGCATCGGGCCAAAGGCTCATAATTTCTTTTGTGGTTTCTATGCCGTCCATGCCCGGCAAAATAATGTCCATAGTTACAATATCGGGGCTGTATTTTTTGTAAAGCTCTATTGCTTCCTCTCCGCTTTTGGCATAGGCGCAAATTTCAAAGTCTGTGTCCTTCAGCAGGTGTGATATTTCTTGATAAATAAAAATGGAATCATCTACCACGAGTATTTTTTTCTTCATATGTAAATCTCCTTTTTTGCTTGCCGAGGTCTTATCGGCTTTAAAAAGCGGCGACTTGTAAAAAAGCTGCAAGGCTACAGGCCCATACCCGCTTTCATAAAAAAGTTCTTTTTTAGTGCGCTGCGGGGCTGTTTCGTCAATATATTCGTTTTTCATAAAGTGCGGTATTGCAAAGCCTGCAGTTACATTAAAGCTGTCGTTTACTACTGTAAGGAGGTTACCGCACATGATGTTGCAAAATTCTGTTGTATATATTTCCATATCAGAGGCGGTTATGGGTGCGCCATGCTTCATGGCAGAGGTAACAGCACGCAAAACACGGTTTGTGGCGTGCAGCGCTATGGTGATAAGATTGCCGTCCAAAGCTGTTGTTACCACAAGGCTTGAGCTTTCGGTGTCAAAGCTTACAGAAGCTGCGTTTTGCATATCAAGCTTTGCTACAAGCTTTGCTACGCGCTTCACCACCTTGTCGGCAATATCGAACACTTCTTGTTCCTTAGACATACAACCACCTGCCTTTAAAATATGTAATTTGTTTATATTTTCATTTTAGCATTTATTGAAAAATAAGCAAGTGAATACGGTAAATTTTATGAAAAAAATATCATAAAAAGGCTTTTTTTATGAAAAACAGTATAAATAATTTAAAAAAATCTTTTAATTTTTGTTAAGAACGTTTGAACTATTTTGCTTTCTCTGGTATACTTAAAGAGGAAATAAAAATTTTAATACGGCAGTTTATGGAGGTGGCTCATGGATATAAACGATAATAACAGTGCATTGTTTCGCTTATGGCAAAAAGCCACTCAAAAGCGCGAAGAAAATGCAGACGAAAAAGAAGCACAAGAAAACGCGAATGAAAGCGCAGGCAATATAGCTTCCTCAGAGAAAAAAACAGAGCTTAAATTTACAGAAATAAAAAACGGCTTTCATAAAAAAAATGATAATATAGAAGATTATATTCGTATGCTGTGGACATATTGGTCTAAGGACATAGAGAATGCGCCCGAGTTTTTACCGGCGGAAAAATGGGATGAGTTGGAAGCAAGCGGTAAAATTACTATGACCACGCGTATTGCAAAGGAGCACGAAGGTTTTTACGAAAAGCTTCAGCAGCCTGCCCGCGAGGATTACGAGCGTATACGTGCGGTTTTGATGCAGCGTCAAGTGGCAGAGAAAGAAGCCAAAGAAGCAGAACGCGCAGCGCGTAAGGTGCAAATGCAGGCTCAGGCGGAGAAACGCGAAGGACAGCGCGAGCAACAGGCAGACGATATCACAGACAGCACCAAAGAGAATGCCACGCAAGACGACACAAAAGCCGCCGCAGAGCCTCCGCCGAAGCCGGTGGAGGAGATACCCATGCCGCCCATAGACGCCAAGGTTTTTATTAGGACATCGCCGGATAAAATGCAGGCATGGATGTTTATAATGCCGCCGCAAAACGGCGGATCGGGTATTTCAAGCGAGGCTCTTGAAGGTGCGCTGTGCACTGTGGGGATTACTTACGGCATAGATGAAGAAGTATTGGAAAAAGCCGCAGCGGGGGAGATTTATTTTAAACTTGTTGTTGTGGCGTGGGGGCTTTTGCCGAAAAACGGAGATAACGGATATATATCCGAAAGAATATCCGATACATGGAAGATTCAGCCAAAGCAGAATGATGACGGCTTGGTCGATTATAAAAACATAGGTACTATACATAATATACTAAAAGGCACAGCTCTATGCCGTATAGTGCCGCCGACAGAGCCTGTTGACGGAATTGCAGTTGACGGAACAATTGTACCCGGGCTTGCCGGAAAAGTAGAAAGAGCACCTCAGGGCGGCTGCACAGGGCTTTCTGAGGACGGCACACAGCTGCTTGCGACAGAGGACGGGCACGTCGTAATTGAGGGCGACAAGTACGTTGTAAAAACCACGCTTTCTTTCAGCGGTGATATAGACATAGCCATAGGCAACCTTAACTTCCCCGGCAGTATAAAGGTTATAGGCGATGTGCGCGAGGGCTTTGAGGTTCGTGCAAACGGAAATATTGAAATAAAAGGTATGGTAGAGGGCGCTAAAATAATATCCGGCGGCGATATAAAACTGGAGAGCGGAATAAACGGCAACAATATAGGCAGCTTAGAGGCGCAGGGCAATATTAAAAGTAAATTTATAGAAAATTGCAGTGTCTATGCAAAGGGAAGTATCACTGCCGACAGCATTATTTGCTCTGATGTTTCTTGTGACGAGGTTATAAATGTGCACACCGGCAAGGGTGTTATAATCGGCGGAAGCTGCACCGCGCTAAAGTCTATAGAAGCAAATATAATAGGCAGCGAATCCAACCGCATTACCGCTGTCGCTGTAGGCAATGCAGGTAGTGTAATAAAAGAAAAACTCGAGATAGAGCAGGTGCTTAAAAAAAGCAAGTCTAACATTGACGAGATGAAAAAATCTATCGCCTATGTTTTTACTTGCGGAAAAGAAATAACAAATGAAAGACGTGCGCAGGTTGACAAGATGAACGAGATGCTTCCGCTTTTAGAACAGCAGGTGGAAGAGCTTTCGCTGCGGCTTTCAGAGATAAACGAAAGTATGCAGGAGGCGCTTGACAGCCGCATAAAGTGCGGCGCAATACACCCGCCTACCCGTGTAACAATAGGCACCATAAGCACTGTGGTGGACAAAGTGTACACAAGGTGCAACATTTATCTTTCGGAGGACGAAATAGTATTTGGCAGCCAGTGATATAAAAATTTGTAAAACAGGTTAAGTTAATTTATGAAGTGACGATGTATAAAATAGAGCTAAAAAATAAAGTGAAGGAGGAAAATATTGTGGAAATTCAAGATATTGGCAATTCAAGTACTTATAGTTCACCTATAACGCGTGCTAATGATGTGTCAAAAAAAGCTTTAGAGGTAGCAAAAGAAGCAGTTAATTTGCCTGCTAAGGGCGAGGATACCTTTGTAAAAGGAGAAACAACCACAGAGGTAACTTACAAGCCACCTAAAAAGCTTACGGCAGACCAGCGCAGAGATATCGACACGCAAATGGCAGATTCATACCGTCAAATGCTTACTGATATGGTTTCTAAGCAGGCATCTGCATTTAACCAAATTTCGGGCGCGGCATTCAACAAAATAACAGCGAGTAAAAAAGACATGACTAACCCGCTGGACCCAAGCAGTGCTATAGCACCGGGCGGCGAATATTCTGTAGATGCTGTTGCAACAAGGCTTATAGACATGGCAAAAGCTTTGTCGGGCGGCGACAAGAGCAAAATTAATCTTTTGCGAGATGCTGTCAGAAAAGGCTTTAAGGCTGCCGGAGCAGAGCTTGGCGGAAGTCTTCCGAGCATAAGCAACGATACCTTGACAGAAACTATGAAGCGCTTTGACGAATGGGAAAAAGAAGAATAATTTTAATTATTGCAGCGGGCACACGCCCGCTGTAGCATTAAAAAGCCCGCCAAAATAAAACTTTTCTGTCTTTCAGTTAAGTTTGTGTTGCTTGACGGGTTTTTTAGTGTTATATTTATAGTGACGGAAATGCTTATTGTTGGTTTTCCGAGGGGGAGGTTTCTTTGGAGAAGTATAGTAAAAAGCTTATATTATGGGGCTTATTATTGCTTACTTTGGGCGCTTCTGCCGGTATACTTTGGTTTTGTTTTGCCGGACCGAGCAGTGCTAAGGTTGTGCGCATTGTTCTTGTGATAAGCGAGATTGGTACTTTAATGTGCGCTTTTTTGCTGCTGCGTCTTGCTGCTAAAGAACGCCTGCTAAAGCGCGAAATGGTAAAAAAAGCATATTACGACCCGCTTACAAACCTGCCTAACGAAGAAAAACTAAAGGAGGCTTTTTTAAGCTTGCCTGCACATGGTGCGGGTTGTGTTTACCTTGCCTTGGGCATAGACAATATTAGAGAAATAAGCCATATTTTTGGCGTAGATGTCGGCAAAGCCCTTATTACCGAGGTGGGCGCTGTGCTTAAAAGCTTTACTCGTGACGAAGAAATGGCAGCCAGACTGGAAAGTGGTGCTTTTGCGCTGCTGTTGCAAGTGGACGACCCCGAAGAATTTGTAGGTCGTGTAGAAAAACTTTTTAAAACTCTTAACGATGTAGCGGTAAAACAGTGCGGAGAAGAATATAATTATAAAGCGGCGTGTTCCGGCAGTATATACATAATTACAGGTCTTGAAAAATCGCTTGAA
Organism: Hydrogenoanaerobacterium sp.; assembly: GCA_036638975.1. Taxonomy (GTDB): domain Bacteria; phylum Bacillota; class Clostridia; order Oscillospirales; family Ruminococcaceae; genus JAVWJP01. Next base: position 41,304 of record JAVWJP010000016.1, on the reverse strand, counting down.
AATATAACCGAAATAACCGGTGTTGCTTTGCGCGCGCAAGAAAGCGGCGAAAGTGCCAGCTATGGTTTTTTTGACAAGGCGCTGCTTGACAGGCTGCATTCCTTTGGACGGCTTTCAAAAGAAGTGGAGCCGGCACTAAAAAAAGGCGGATTTGTTGCTTATTTTCAGCCTAAATATTATCTTGACACCGGCAGGCTTGCGGGGGCAGAGGTTTTGGGCAGATGGGAGCACCCTAAAAAGGGAACTCTTGTGCCAGATGATTTCTTCCCGCTGCTGGAGCTGTGCGGGCGCACTGTGGATTTTGACTTGACTATGCTTAATGAAGCATGCACATTAATACGAAAATGGGTGAGGGCGGGTGTTATGCCAGTGCCGCTTTCGATAAATATATCGAAACAAAACCTTTATCACCCGGAATTTGTAGATGAAGTTGTAGAAATGGTGCAGGAGTTCGGTGTCCCGCCAAGACTTATCGAATTTGAAATTCCGGAAACCGAGCTTTTTGAAAGCGACAGGCGCTTTGCAGAGGCATTAAGCCGCTTACATCACTTCGGTTTTTTAATTTCTCTAACGGGCTTTGGTGCAAAATACGGCTCTATAGAGCTGCTTCGCGATATTAACATAGATGTGGTAAAATTTGATGCGGCTTTTTTTGTAAAGTCCGACGGTTATCCCACTCAGCGAGGGCGTATTTTGGCTGATAACCTTGTGCGAATGCTTGATAAAATGGATATCAGCGTCGTTGCCGAAAAGGTAGAAACACCGGAGCAAGAGGCTTTTCTTAAAAAGATATATTGCGAAATAGCACAAGGCTTTTTATTTTCAGATGCCTTGACGCGCGAAAAATTTGAGCAATTAGTAGAGAAAAATGCCCCGTATGTTATAAAAAACTAAATGGCAACAGCGCACAGCTGTGCTAAAGAAAGGGGAGTAGACCAATGGTTACAAAGGTAGTTCGCCAGCCGATTATAAGCAGTAATAAAGAACTTTTGGGGTATGAGATTTTATATCAGGACGGTGCTTCAAGCCTCTACAATCAAGCAGATACTCAGGCGGCAAACGCAATAGAAAACTTTTTATTGGAGTTTGACAGCGAAAAATTTTTAGAGGGCAAAACTGCGTTTTTAACCTTTACACCCAACCTCCTCTTAAAAAATATCCCACGTATGTTTAAGCCCGAAAAGCTTGTTATACAAATAGAAGACAACTCTATAATTCACCCGCTGGCACAAAAAATAATTTATCGTTATAAAAAACAGGGCTACAAAATAGCGGTTAAAAACTTTGAGTTTTCTCCGCGCTATTTTGCTCTGCTAGATGTTGTCGATATTATTAAGCTGGATTTTGCAAAGCTTGATGTTTCTCAAAAGAGCATCGTAGATATAGGCGAAAGCTTTCAAAAACAGATTATAGCGTACAATGTAAATACACCTGAGGCATATGCGCATGCCATAGAGCTGGGCTGTAAATATTTGCAGGGCACTGCTGTTGCTGAGGCAATGAGCTCGCAGGTTAAGCGAATGGACCATATGCAAAGCAACTTTTTTCAGCTTGTGGTTGCCGTTACAAAAGACGAGCCCGATGTTGACGCTATTGCAGAGATAATATCGCGTGACGTAACATTGGCTTTTTCTCTTATAAAGCTTGTAAACTCGGCGTATTTTGCACTTAGAAATAAGGCGAAATCTGTAAAGCAGGCACTTGTGGTTTTAGGGCTTGGGCAGCTTAAACAGTGGGTTTATCTTTTAAGCTTTAAACAAAGTGACGGGCAGTTTTCTACAGAGCTTGTAAAAATATCGTTTTTACGTGCTAATTTTTGTTCGGAGCTTTCTCAGTTTATACCTAATTTACCAATCTCAAAATCTGAGGCATACCTAATGGGTATGTTCTCTACACTGGGGCTTTTAATGGAGGTACCGCTGGAGGACGCGCTTACAGAGCTGCCTATATCTGATGAAGTTAAGCAGGCGCTGCTTACAGGGGAGGGGCGCTGCGGTATGCTGTACCGGCTTGTGGGTGCTTATGAAAAAGCAAGCTGGGACGAGGTTTCTACTAAGGCACGCGAGCTTAATATACCCGAAAATATAATAAGCCAAAAGTATTTTGAGTGCGTAGAGTATGTAAACCAAATTTGGAGCGAGCTTATGTCAGTTAGTGATGAAGTTGAAAAAGTGGACGATGAAAAATAATCATTTATAAAAAATCGGTGGCTGAATTAAATTCGGCCACCGATTTTTGCATATGCTGCATATGTTATTTGCTGTCAAAGGCGGGGTTAAAGGCGTAAAAGTTTTTGCTGTCCAGCTTACTTTGCACAGTGCGCAGTCCCTCGCCGAAGCGCTGAAAATGCACTACCTCGCGTTCGCGCAAGAACTTTATAACATCGCGCACGTCGGCGTCGTCAACAAGGCGCAGAATATTGTCATAGGTGGTGCGGGCTTTTTGCTCTGCCGCCATGTCCTCAAATAAATCCGATATAGGGTCGCCTGTGGACTGTATTGCGGCAGCATTAAAGGGCTCTCCGTTAGCACCGGCAGGGTAAACACCGGTGGTGTGGTCTAAAAAGTATGCGGAGTAGCCGCCGTCCTTTATCTGCTGAGGAGTAAGGTTGCGCGTAAGCTGGTATACCAGAGTCGAAATCATTTCTTCATGCGCCAGCTCTTCTGTGCCTATGTCTGTCAGCATTCCTATAGCCTCGTTGTATGGCATGACATAGCGTTGGTTTAAGTAACGTGCCGCGGCGCCCATTTCGCCGTCGGGACCGCCCAGCTGTGCCAATACTATTTTTGCATTGGCGGCGCTTGGAGTTTTAATCTTTACGGGGTATTGCAGCATTTTTTGATATTTCCACATGATTAGTTTGCCTCCTTTTCCCACGGCCATGGCGAGTCTATCCAGTTCCAACTGTCGCCGCCTGTGTAATCGTTTGCCATAAGCGGGCCGTAATTTTTAATGTATTCGGCTTTGGCGGCTGCAAACATTTCGTTATGTTTTTTATAAAAAGCAAGCGCCTCTTGGTTTTGCGGGTGGCTGTCTAAAAAAAGCCCTGTTTCAAGCATGACAAAATCGCATACTTTAAGTCGGTTCATCAGTACTTTTTGTTCGTTTGTCATTTGAATTTTACCTCCTCGCCTATAAATGGTTTGTCAAGCTCGGCAAACAGCGTGCCGCGGCTTAAAGCCATTTGTTGGTCATAAATTTGCTGCCATTTTTGCATGGGAACATACGCCATAGCAAGTGCGGGCATATAGCATTCGCTTGTTGGGGGCGTGGGCGGTGCGGGTATACCTCCGGGAGGTGCAATTGGAGCTACAGGTTTGTTTGCGGGCGGCATAATTGGCTTTGGCGGGTATGGCGGTGCGGGAATACCGCCGGGAGGTGCAATTGGAGCTACAGGTTTGTTTGCGGGCGGCATAATTGGCTTTGGCGGGTATGGCGGTGCGGGAATACCGCCGGGAGGTGCAATTGGAGCTACAGGTTTGTTTGCGGGCGGCATAATTGGCTTTGGCGGGTATGGCGGTGCGGGAATACCGCCGGGTGGTGCGATGGGCGGCATGGGTATGCCCTCCATTCGTGTAAGTAAGAAAATATCTTCCATAAAATTTCTCTCCTTTTATCTTTATGGTCAGCTTTTGTTTTAGCTGTCACCACCATTTTATGCTCTTATATTTTTGCGGTTACTTTACTTAGTTTTCCGTTAAAGTAAAAAATGCAAACAGACGCAAAAAAACAGAGTAAACCATGCGGTATACTCTGCTTTTAATAAAACAGTTCCTGTTTTATTAATTTTTATCTAAATCGCGTGCTACGCACATGCGTAATTAAAACTATCTGCGATAGTTTTAATAAAACAATTCTTGTTTTATTAATTTCATCTAAGTCGCGTGCTAACACCACGCAGTTAGATACATCTCGTTATCTTGTCATTTTGCCAAATATATTTTACTTTTTAATGTCAGCTATAGTCTAAGCGAAACCTCACCCGATGAAAGCACCTGTGTGCTGCCGTCCTCACAGCGCACTAAAAGCGAGCCGTCATTTAAAAGCTCTGTAGCTGTAGCTGTGTAAGTTTTTTGCCCTTGTACCACGGTAAGTGTTTTACCCAAAACGCAAAGCGCTTTTTGGTAATGCTGTAAGAAATCGTCATTATTCTGCGAAATAATATACGGAAAGTAGTATTTTTCTAAATTATTAAGAATTTCGGCAATAATATCACAGCGAGAAAACTGTTTATTCGTGTGTTCACGCAGTGCACCCGCCGTGTTCCCCTGCAAGCTTGGAAAGCTAATTGTGCTGCCTACGTTTATACCTATGCCTACAACGACAAAGTTAAGCTCTCCGCTTTCTGCTGTGACGGCAGCTTCGCTTAAAATTCCGCATAGCTTTTGCCCGTTAAGCAAAATGTCGTTGACCCATTTTATTTGAGGCGAAAGCCCTGTTACAGTGTTTATGGCTTCTGTCACGCATACCGCGGCAAGCATAGTAAGCATATGCACCTTTTGGAACGGCAGCTGCGGGCGCAAAATAACACTCATATATATTCCGTTGCGCTGTGGCGAGTAAAAGCTTCGTCCCAGCCTGCCCTTGCCCGCTGTTTGCTCCTCGGCAAGCAGCACCGTGCCCTCGGGCGCGCCGTCATAGGCTGCTGTGCGCAGACTGTCATTTGTAGAGGCTGTGCTCTGCAAAATGGTAATAGTGCCGCCAATGCGCTTGCAGTTCAGCTTATCGCGAATTTTGCTCTCAAGCAGTGCGTCGGTTTTTTCTTCTAAAAAATACCCGCTGCCCGCTGCACTGCCAATGCTGTAGCCGTCTTTTTGCAGCGACTTTATACCTTTCCAAACAGCGGCGCGCGTAACGCCCAGTTTTTTTGCCAGTGCCTCGCCGGAGAGAGTGCCGTTACAGCTTTCAAGCTGTGCCAATATGTCAAGTTTATTCAAGTTTTTCACCTGCCTTTTGTCATTATAATCTACAAAGCGAGAGCTAGTCAACAGTGCATTTTGTCAGCTGCATATAAAAATTAAGAACTCGGCAAAGTCATTCTTGCGTAAAAAGGCATTTAGCGGTATAATAATAGCTACTAAGCAGTTATGAAAGGAAGAAAAAATAATGTATGCTGATATGATGGATTCTATAGGACTTGTAGCTAAGTATGATGATGAGGTTGGGCAGGCAATGCAAAAGGAGCTGGAGCGCCAGCGCCGCAATATAGAGCTTATTGCCTCTGAAAACCTGGTTTCTCCCGCTGTTATGGCAGCAATGGGCAGTGTTCTTACAAATAAATATGCCGAAGGCTATTCGGGCAAGCGCTATTACGGCGGCTGCCAGTGTGTTGATATTGCTGAGGATATAGCTATAGCACGTGCAAAAGAGATATTTGGTGCAGAATATGTAAACGTACAGCCGCATTCCGGTGCACAGGCAAACTTTGCGGTTTATTTTGCATTGTTACAGCCCGGTGACACCGTTTTGGGTATGAGCCTTGCAGACGGCGGACATTTAACACATGGCTCGCCTGTAAATATTTCGGGTAAATATTTTAAATTTACATCTTACGGAGTGAACCCCGAAACAGGCATGATAGACTACGATGATGTTTTAAGAATAGCACAGGAGTGCAAGCCAAAGCTAATAGTCGCAGGTGCTTCGGCATACCCGCGCACTATAAATTTTGCCGCACTGCGTGAGATTGCAGACAAGGTTGGGGCAATGCTTATGGTAGACATGGCACATATAGCAGGGCTTGTTGCGGCAGGAGAGCACCCGTCCCCTGTGCCATATGCAGATATTGTTACAACAACAACCCACAAAACGCTTCGCGGCCCGCGCGGAGGCATGATACTTTGCAAAGAAAAATATGGCAAGGCAATAGACAAAGCTATCTTCCCCGGTACTCAGGGCGGCCCTCTTATGCACATTATAGCGGCAAAGGCTGTTTGCTTTGGCGAAGCATTAAAGCCAGAGTTTAAAGAGTATCAGCACAGAGTTGTACTTAATGCAAAGGCACTTGCAAATGCGCTTAAAGCAAAGGGCTTTAGCCTTGTTTCCGGCGATACAGATAATCACCTAATGCTTTTGGACCTTAAAAATATGAATATAACCGGCAAAGAGCTAGAGCATCGTCTGGACGAGGTGTATATTACCGTCAACAAAAATGCTATACCAAACGACCCGCAAAGCCCGTTTATAACAAGCGGAATACGCATTGGTACGCCTGCTGTTACAACACGCGGCTTTAATGAGGACGATATGGTAAAAATAGCAGAATTTATTTACCTTGCAGCTACAGACTTTGAAAACAAAGCAGACGAAATTCGCGCGGGAGTAAATGAGCTTTGCAAAAAATATCCTCTTTACGAGTGATATTGAGCTACTGTAAAATGGAGGTGGGCGTGTGTCATCACCGCTTGCAGATAAAATACGCCCACAGACTTTAGACGAGGTTGTGGGGCAGCGCCATATTTTGGGCAGCGGCAAGGTGCTGCGGCGTATAGCCGAAAGCGGTAATGTGCCAAACTTAATCTTCTATGGTCCCTCAGGTGTCGGTAAAACCACAGTTGCCCGCATTATTGCAAAGGCGGCAGGCAAAAAGCTTTTTAAGCTTAACGGGACAACTGCATCTACTGCCGACATTAAAGCTGTTGTTGCCGAGTGCGATACCTTTGGCGGGCTTAGCGGGGTTTTGCTTTACCTTGATGAGATACAATATCTTAACAAGAAGCAACAGCAAAGTTTGCTTGAGTTTATAGAGAACGGACAGGTAACGCTTATAGCCTCTACCACCGAGAACCCGTATTTTTACGTTTATAACGCTATTTTAAGCAGAAGCACAGTGTTTGAGTTTAAGCCTGTAACGGCAGATGAAATTATTCCGGCTGTAAAACGTGCCTTTGATGCAATGGGTACAGAGCTAGGCTGTAAGGTTGCCGTAAGCGACGAGGTTATAGGTTACATTGCCGAGAGCTGCGGCGGAGATGTGCGCAAGGCTGTTAATGCGGCAGAGCTGTGCACGCTGGCGGCAGTGCCCGAAAAAGACGGTGTACGCACTGTAACAATGGACTATGCTTTGCAGGTGGCACAGCGCAGTGCCATGCGCTATGACAAGGACGGTGAGGCGCATTACGACATAGTTTCAGCCTTGCAAAAATCTGTCCGCGGCTCTGACGAAAACGCTGCCTTGCACTATTTGGCACGGCTTTTGGAAGCGGGAGATTTGCTCTCGGCTTGCAGACGCCTTACGGTTATGGCGGCGGAGGATGTGGGGCTTGCGTACCCTATTGCAATAACTATAGTAAAAAGCTGTGTAGATGCGGCATTGCAGCTGGGGCTGCCTGAGGCACAGCTTCCGCTTGCAGAAGCTGTTATTTTAATGTGCACCGCGCCAAAGTCGAACTCGGCATATCTTGCTATGGCGGCGGCTGTGGCAGATGTAAAGGTGGGCAAAACAGGCAATATCCCGCGAGCCTTGCAAAACAAGCACTGTGATGGCGCAGAGGTGGAGGAAAAAGGGCAGTTCTATAAATATCCGCACGATTATCCAAACCACTGGGTGCGTCAGCAGTATTTGCCCAACGAGATAAAAGACAAGGTATATTATAATTTTGGAGAAAACAAAACCGAGCAGATGGCAATGGCTTACCGAGAAATGGTACGACAGACGGAGGGTAAAAAGACATGAAAACAAATAACATTCCAAAAAAAATGAGCGACAAGCAAGAGAAAAAAATAAGACAGCTTTATGTTCTAATCTGGTTTTTAATATGCCCGCTTGCGTATATGCTGGCAGTGGTTTTAAAGTTTAAAGAGATAAATATAGTTTATTGGACACTGCTTGCAGTACCGCTTTTTCTTGCTATATACAATGTGCGGCAGGTGCCTCACGTTGCCGTAAAGGAAAAACCTCAGCCGCCTGTGCCGGAGTTTAACAGCGCTGCTATGGACGGTACCGCACTTGACGGAGGTGCAGCAGTGAAGTCGCAGGACGAGCCGCCTGCAAATGAAACAGAGCAGCATGAGCAAACAGCCGACGACATGATGAGAGATGGCGTAAGCCGTACTCAGCATTTAAAGTTTCTCGCGCAGGCACTTAAAGCGCCTGTAATAATAGCACTTCCCTTGCTTATTACCGTAATAGCGGCACTTTTTATTAAATAAGCTTACCGCACAAAACACGAAAGTAGAGTTGATTTTTCTTGGACACACCCCGACCCGTACTATACCTTATTTTAATATTGCTTCTTATGGCATCTGCTTTTTTCTCAGCATCTGAAACAGCCTTTTCGTCACTTAACCGCATACGTCTGCAAAATATGGCAGACAACGGTGACGAGCGTGCGAAGCTTGCCATGCGTGTAACCGAAAATTACGACAGAATGCTCTCTACAATACTTATAGGAAACAATGTTGTAAACCTCTCGGCTTCATCGCTGGCAACAGTTGTTGCAACTGCACTTATGGGCGCTTCCGGCGCGGCGGTTTCTACTGTGGTGCTCACCATTTTGGTGCTTGCCTTTGGTGAGATACTGCCAAAAAGCTACGCTAAGGCAAACGCCGAGGCAATTGCCTTAAAAGTGGCAAAGCCACTGCTTTTTTTACAGACGGTTTTGTCACCGATTTCTTGGTTCTTTATAAAGCTGCAAAAAATTGTAAAGAGCAAGGAGCACGAGGAGGAGCCGTCTGTAACGGGGCAGGAGCTTAAAACTATTATACAAAACAGCGAGGTCGAGGGAGTTTTAGACGAGCAGGAAAGCGACATAATACAGTCGGCTTTAGATTTTGACGACACTACGGTGCAAGAAATACTTATACCGCGCGTAGACATGACGGCTATAGATATCGACGATGATTTGAGCGAGATTCTTGAAGCGGCGGTGTCATACGGGTATTCGCGCATACCTGTTTACGAGGGCAGTATAGATAATGTTATAGGGGTTTTGCACGGCAAGGATTTGCTAAAGGCATATGTGCAGGGCAGCGGCTTTGATGTGCGAAGCATGGTGCGCGAATGCCTTTATGTTTACCGTTCCAAAAAAATATCTGAGCTCTTAAATGAATTTAAACGCCGCAAGCTGCATATGGCTATTGTTACAGACGAATATGGCGGTACGCTGGGGCTTGTAACAATGGAGGATATATTGGAGGAGCTTGTAGGAGAAATTTGGGACGAAAGCGACGAGGTTACAGAAGAAATTATAAGCGTTGCAGAAAACACCTATGATGTACAGGGTGACTGCAATATTGAAGATTTTTTTGACACAATAGACTACAACAGCAAGGGCTTTAGCTGCGAATATACTACTATAGGCGGCTGGGCACTTGAGGAGCTTGAGCATATTCCAAAGGTTGGCGAGGGCTTTAGCTATGACGCTTTAAATGTTGTGGTAGAGCAAATGGACGACCAACGTATTGTAAAGCTTAGGGTAACTTATACACCGCCGGCAGAAGAAGCCACGGAGGCGTCAGCACAAAAATAGCAAGAATGGGGAAGATGATTTGAACTGTTTTAAAGAGGCAAAAAGAATAGTTGTAAAGGTAGGAACCTCTACACTTACGCACGAAACCGGGCTTGTGAATATACGGCGCATAGAAAGCCTTGTAAAGGTGCTTGCCGATATTAAGAACAGCGGTAAAGATATAATACTTGTTTCAAGCGGTGCTATAGCGGTTGGCATGGGTAAGCTGGGCGAAAGAGAACGACCCTCCGACACTCCGTCCAAACAGGCTGTGGCGGCTATAGGGCAGTGCGAGCTTATGTATATGTACGATAAGCTTTTTTCGTCCTACAGCCACAATGTGGCGCAGGTGCTTTTAACTCGCGATGTAATAGAGAATGAGGAGCGCAAGAGAAACTGTGTAAATGCCTTTGAGCGCCTTTTAGAGATGAACACTATACCTATAGTCAACGAGAACGATACAGTTTCTGTTGAAGAAATAGAATTTGGAGATAATGACACGCTATCTGCGCTTGTGGCTGTGCTTACAGGGGCAGACGCGCTTGTTATAATGAGTGACATAGACGGGCTTTATGATGCAGACCCGCGCACCAATAAAGCCGCAAAGCTTATACGTCAGGTTACTTTAATAGATGAGAGCATAGCCGAGGCGGCGGGCGGGGCGGGCTCTGCACGCGGCACGGGCGGTATGCAAACTAAAATCCACGCGGCAAGGCTTGCTTGCGGTGCAGGTGTTGACATGGCAATTATAAACGGTAAAGAGCCTAAGCTGCTTTATGATTTATTTGACGGAAAAGAAACGGGAACACATTTTGTTGCAAAAAAATAATATTGGAGGCGGCATTGTGACTAAGCTTGAAGAACTTGGAGCGAGGGCGAAAAAAGCAAGCTGCTGTCTTGCGGGCGCAAGCAGCGGGACAAAAGCCAAAGCTTTAAATGCGGTGGCAGATGCACTTTTGAGCCATTGTGATGAAGTGCTTGCGGCAAACGAGCAAGACACATCAGCCGCACGCGCAGAGGGCATAAGTGAAGCTATGCTTGACAGGCTTACCCTTACTAAAGAGCGCTTGCAGGGTGTGGCACAGGCAGCGCGCAGTGTTGCAGTGCTAGAAGACCCTATAGGCGAGGTACTTGGCGGGCTTACACGTCCCAACGGAATAAAGATAGTAAAAACCCGTGTGCCGCTTGGTGTTATAGGTATTATTTACGAGGCGCGCCCGAATGTAACCGTAGATGCGGCTGTTTTATGCCTTAAAGCGGGCAATGCCTGTGTTTTGCGCGGCGGGCGAGAGGCTATAAAAACGAATATTGTGCTTGCCGGCATTATGCGCGGGGCTATAGAGCCGTTTTTGCCGTCGGACTGCATAACGCTTGTGGAGGACACAAGCCGCGAGAGTGCAAACGAGCTTATGCGGCTTTCGGCTTACCTAGATGTGCTTATTCCGCGAGGAGGCAGGGGACTTATAAAAACTGTTGTCCAAAATGCCACAGTGCCGGTTATAGAAACGGGCACAGGCAACTGCCATGTGTACGTTGACGAAAGCGCCGACCTTAAAATGGCAGAGGACATAATAGTAAACGCAAAGGCACAGCGCCCGTCGGTGTGCAATGCCGCCGAAACCTTACTGGTGCACAGCGCTGTTGCAAAAAACTTTTTGCCGTCTGCCGCAAAAGCCTTAACAGAGCATGGTGTAAAGCTTTTAGGCTGTCCGCGCACTTGCTCACTTTTAAAAAATGCAACGCCTGCCACCGATGAAGACTACGCAACGGAGTTTTTAGACTATATATTGGCGGTGCGGGTGGTTGACAATATAGATGAAGCTTTGACACATATAGAAAAGTACGGTACGCGCCACAGTGAATGTATTGTGACAAGTAACTATAAAAACAGCCAATACTTTATGCAAAGAGTGGACGCGGCGGCTGTGTATGTAAATGCCTCGACACGCTTTACAGACGGCGGAGAGTTTGGTTTGGGTGCAGAGATAGGTATTTCTACCCAAAAGCTACACGCAAGAGGCCCTATGGGGCTGCGAGAAATGACTACCTACAAATATCTTATATACGGAGAGGGACAGGTTAGATAGATGGAGAATAAGAGAGCAAGCCTTGTTAAAACAACAATGAGCCGCCGCAAGCGCAAAACTATGGCAACTATAGGCGCTGTGGTTTTTGTTATGGCGGTGGTGGGTGTAATAACGGTGGCAATAGGCAGTGTTAATTTAACAGGTCGGCTGCTTGACAACAGTAAAGAGAAGCAAAAGCTCGAGCATTTTTTGCTGCCGCTTGTAATGCTTGACCCCGGAGATTTTGAATCGCCGCAGCAGGCTGACCCGCTTATGATTTTGCAATCGTCCATATGGAGCGTTTTGCTGTCAAAAAACCGTGATAACCTTACAAAGGACGACCAAGGTGTAGTTGTCGCGGCAAGTGATGTAGAGGTGCAGGCGGCAAAGCTTTACGGCACAGAGGTTAAGCTGCAGCATCAAAGCATAGATAACTACGAAGAACAGATAAAATACAACCCGGAAACTAAAATGTACAGTATACCTATGATTTCGCAGATGGCAGTATATACGCCAAGAATTTTGAAGGTTTCTAGCAAGGGCGATATTTACACTCTAGATGTCGGCTATATACCACCGGGGAACCTGTGGCAGACCGATGCGGACGGAAATACTTACGAGCCTGACCCTGATAAGGTTATGACCGTCGTGCTTAAAAAAGTAAAAAGCGGTTACAATATAATCTCGATTAAAAATGCCGAGGAGCTGGCAATACCTATAGCTCCCACAAATTCTCAGGTTACTCCGGAGGTGTCTTCTGCAACAGAGGCGGAGGAAAGCACAAGTGGGGGAGATGCGAGTGCAAGTGAAGCTAAATCGGAGGCATCTGCCAGCGCGTCGGTAAGCGAAGCTTTTGCAGATGCAAGCAGTCTTTCGATGTCCGAGAGCAGTGCATCATCACAGGGCAGCAGCCGGTCATCTTCTGCGAGTGACAGCTCGTCTTCAGAAGACACCAGCTCATCTTGAGAAAATAAATATAATAGCGATAAAAAACAAGCGGAAGCTGAGTTTAAATTCAGCAGCCGCTTGTTTTTATGACAATATATTATACAAATAGTTTTATAATTAGACAAATAAACCTTTTGTATACTAAATATAGAGCACAATTATGTTTAATTAAGGCGGTATTAGTACCCGAGTTCTTCGCCCACAAGTATAACTTTTATCCTGTTCTTTATACGCTGCTGTGCACTTATTACAAACGAGCAGCATATGCGCGACGGAGAGGAACAGCCCGTTGTTATGTACTGGTTACCCTTACTGAAAGCCGCGCATTCGCCGTTTGCTTTACAGTAGGTGTCACAGCCAAGACGCTGGCAATTTGCGGGTGCTGCAATAGATTTTACACGAACCGATGCTTTTGCAATATCCTTGCAAAGCTTGTTGTAGCCCGCTACAATAATGACAGATTTTGGCCCGTAAACTATGGCGGCAGTGCGCCCGCCAATGCCGTCAACATTGTAAAGCTCGCCGTTTTCTGTTATTGCGTTGCTGCTGCACAAAAAAGCGTCGGCAAAAAATGCCATTCGCTGTACTTTTTCTTTTTCTTCTTTTGGGCAAAGCTCTCTGTCGTAAACCTTGTATTTACCGTTTCGTAAAAGCTCCATAACTCCGCATTGTTTAAGGCTTTCAGAGCCGCCAAAGGCAACTGTACAGCCCTCTTGCAAAAGCTCTGCAACCTTTGCGGGTACGTCCTCTTTTGCTTCTACGTAATACCCTGCCATGTTGTTTTTTTCAAGTGCAGCTATGGTTTTTGCTATGCGCTTTTCTACAATTGCTTTTACATTTTTGTCCATGTAATCAGTCCTTTCTCTTATATAACAAAGCCGCCGTTAGGGCTTATTATCTGCCCTGTAATAAAAGCAGCTTTTTCACTTAGTAAAAACGCCACAAGGCTTGCAATGTCATTTGTTGTGCCAAGCATACCAAGCGGAGTTTCGTTTTTTAGCTGTAAAATGTCGTTTTGCGTAAGCGCGGCGTTCATTTCGGTGTCTATAACACCGGGTGCAACGCAGTTTACAGTAATGCCGGAGGGCGCAAGCTCTTTTGCAAGCGCCTTTGTAAAGCCGCAAACAGCCGCCTTTGCCGCCGAATAATGAACCTCGCAGCTACCGCCGCAAAGCCCCCATATGCTGCCTATGTTTAGTATTTTCCCTTTATGTTCCGATATCATTACGCGAGAAACTGCCTGCGCGCAGAGGTACATACCCTTTACATTTACGTCAAACATTTTGTCCCAGTCGTCCTCCGTAATTTCTGTAAAGAGCTTTTGCTGTGCTATTCCCGCATTGTTTACAAGTGCGGTTATAGTGCCAAAATGCGCTTCGATAAGGCTTGCCATGCGCCGCACCTCTAAAGCGCTTGAAACATCTGCCTGTACAGCAAATGCCTTGCCGCCGGATGCGTTTATTTTGGAAGCGAGTGTTTTTGCCTTTACTTCGCTCTTATTATAGTTTATGGCTACCTGCCAGCCATCGGCTGCAAGTACCTCGGCACAGCGCGCACCAATGCCGCGTGAAGCCCCTGTTATAAGCACTGTATTTACCAAAATATCGCCTCTTTAACTTGTAAGTTTAATTTATAACAAGTATATCACTTTGACGCTTTGCATACAATAGAGCAAAAAAGCGGACATAACCCAAGGGTCTGTCCGCTTTTGCAAAGTATATTAATCGACGTATTTATCAAAATAACCTTGTATTAAAACTATAGGCGTGCCCTTGTCGCCGCTGCCTGTAGTCAAGTCGCACAGCGAACCTAAAAGGTCGGTAAGGCGGCGCGGAGTTGTGCCCTGTGTTTCCATGCTTGCCTTAGCTTGTACGGCTTCCTCGGTTTTGCGTTTTTTAATATAATCGGTTATGGCACTGCGCAGCGCGTCGCCCGAAAGCTCTGCAAAATTGTTGTCTGCAAGGTACTTTAGCTTTACTTCGTTAGGCTGCCCTATAAGCCCTGCTGTAAATGCGGGGGAAACTACAGGGTCTGCAAGCTCCCATATTTTGCCCACAGGGTCTTTAAAAGCACCGTCGCCGTAAACCATTACCTCGACAAGCTTGCCTGTTGCTTGCAGCATATGTGCCTGAACATCTGCTACAAATGCGTCACAATCGCGCGGAAAAAGCTTTACGCTTTGCTCGGTAGCCTTGTTAGAACCTAAAAGACCATAGTCGGCGTTAAACCCGCTGCCGTTTACAGGCTTTGACATGACCTCGTCAAGCCCATATATGGCAGATGCCCCGGCGTCTTTTAAAAGGCGTTTACTGCGTACCCTTGTGTGAATATCGCACACCAGAACATTTTTTGTGTAGCCCAAAATAGCTTTGGCAGAGTTTGCAAATATAAAATTAACCTCTGCGCCTTCTTCGGCACAAAGCTCACGGTAATAGGTGATATAATCGACACCTGTAAAACGGTGCAGGTTACTGCCAAAAAGCTCGCGATATTTTTCTTCGCTCAGTACATCTGTCCATGGGTTTACGCCCTTTTCGTCCAATAAATCGAGGCTTACAAGCTCGTTGCCAACCTCGTCGGAAGGGTAGCTCATCATAATAGTAAGCTTTTTTGCCCCGCGTGCAATGCCGCGCAGGCATATAGCAAAACGGTTTCGGCTCATTATTGGAAAAAGTATGCCAAACTCTCCTGTCGGGAATTTCTGCTTAATATCGTCCGCAATGTTGTCTACTGTGGCATAGTTGCCCTGTGCACGCGCCACAACGGCCTCTGTTATGCCTATGACATCTTTTTCGTTAATAGCGAAGCCCTCGCTTTGCGCAGCTTCTAAAACCGAGCTTACAACAATATTTGCTAAATCGTCACCCTTGCGTATTATGGGTGCACGAATCCCGCGAGAAACAGCCCCTACAGTTCTTGACATTTGACATCGCTCCTTGCTTTTTTCTTATATAACTATTATAATACAAGAAATAGTATAAGTAAAATTAGTATTTATTAAAGTTAGTATAAATTTATCTAATGTTAAGAACTGTGGGGTAAAATATGCAAATTAATTTAGAGCTGTACCGTGTTTTTAAAGCTGTGGCAGAGGCGGGCAGTTTTTCTGTTGCGGCAAAGGGGCTTTATATAACTCAATCGGCAGTAAGCCAAAGTATATTACAGCTCGAAAAATATTTGGGGCAGAAGCTTTTTACGCGCAGCAGGGCGGGTACGGCGCTTACACCTGCGGGTAAAACCCTGCTAGAGCACATTTCGTCAGCTTTGGGGCTTATAACAGCAGGGGAAGAAAGGCTTGAAAAAATGCGGCATTTGCAGGCGGGGGAGCTTGCTATAGGGGCGGGGGATACTATTTCTGAGCATTACCTTTTGCCGCTTTTAGAGCGCTTTCATGCACAATGCCCGGACATAAAGCTAAGTGTAATTAACCGCACAAGCGGAGAGGCTCTGGCACTTTTAAAGAGCGGTAAAATTGACCTTGCCTTTGTCAACCTGCCACCGACAGAGCCAGAGCTTACAGTTACGCCCTGCCTTGCCGTGCATGATATATTTGTGGTGGGCAAAAAATATGCCAAACTGACACTGCGCCCACTAAGCCTTGCAGAGCTTGCGCAAAGCCACCTTATAATGCTTGAAACGTTAAGCAGCTCGCGCAGATATGTTGACGAGTTTTTTTTAAAACAGGGTGTACGTACAGTGCCTGAAATAGAGCTTGGCGCACACGATTTGCTGCTTGAATTTGCGCGAATAGGGCTTGGTGTTGCCTGTGTTATAAAAGAGTTTTGCGGTGAATATCTTGAAAGTAAAGAGCTTTTTGAGCTGCCGCTTGTAACACCTGTGCCGCCGCGTTTTGTGGGGCTTTGCAGGCTTTCGGGCGTAACGCCATCTCTTGCAGCCACAGCGTTTATGCAGCTTTTGCCAAAAAGCTTATAAGTTTTTTCTTATAGAGCAGCATATATTACACCAAAAAGCTTTAGAATGTAAAGCCCATTCATACAGCTATTCCCCCCGCCGCAGGCGGAGGGAATTTTTAAATTATACCAAAATGCTTTAGAACATAAAGCCGGTTCGCAAAGCTATTCCCCCCGCCGCAGGCGGAGGGAATTTTTTATATCATACCAAAAGGCTTTAGAATATAAAGCCTATTCGTACAGCTATTCCCCCCCGCCGCAGGCGGAGGGAAATTTTTATATTACACCAAAAGGCTTTAGAATATAAAGCCCATTCGTACAGCTATTCCCCCCGCCGCAGGCGGAGGGAAATTTTTATATTATACCAAAAAGCTTTAGAATATAAAGCCCTACAAGCATTGTGAGCATAGAGCAGATTGTAGAAATAACTACCATTTGCCCCGCCAGCTCGCCTTCGCCCCCCATGTTGTTTGCCATTATAAAGCTTGAAACAGACATTGGCGCAGCGGTTAGTATAAAAAGCGAGCCTATTTCGATTTTGGTAAAGCCGAAAAGTACTGCAAGCGACAAAACGGCAAGCGGAAAAACAACCAGCTTTAAAACTACGGCAGCCGCTATGGGAGCTTTATTTTTGTGTATGCTGCTTATGCGCATTTGTGCGCCTAAAAGCATAAGACCAAAGGCAGAGGCAATACCGCCGACATTTTGTATTACTGTTGTGGGCAGTGCGGGCAGCCGCGCACCTGTAAGGGCAAAGGGCAAAGCTGCCAAGGTGGCTATAACAAGCGGGTTTTTAACGATTTTTAAAAGTATATTGCCCCAGTTTATTTTTTTGTTCTCTTTACCGTCATAAAAAATAGCAAGTATTGCGACACCTAAAATGTTATAAAGAGGTATGCTGTATGCCATTATGACCGATGTTGTGCCTGTGCCGGAGCTGCCGTACATACTTATTGCAAGCGGAAGCCCCAGTAAAATGACATTACCTCTAAACGCACCTTGTATTATTATGCCGCATTTTTCGCGTTCCTTAAAAAAGCGGGGTAACAAAAAAGCCAGCAAAAGTGTAAAGCAAACATGAGTTACTACTACAAAAAGTGCCAGCTTAGGGTTCCATATAGAAGTAAAATTGGAGTTATACAGGTTCATAAAAAGCGAGCATGGTAAAAACACAAAAAAAAGCAGGTTACTGCCCACTTCTATAAAATTATCGTTTGTGATGTGAAGAAGCCTAAGTGCGTACCCAAGCCCCACAAGCATAAAAACAGGTGCAAGTATACCTGCACAGAGAATTAAATCTTGCATAATCTTCCACCTAAAAAAGCGGAGCCGGCAACACGCCCGCCCCGCTTATAGTTTTATTACCGGTTATTCTATGCCAAGTACATCTTTGTACATTTTAACGTATTCTCCTGCCGATTTACTCCAGCTGCAATCGCATTCGAGGGCTTTTTTTACAAGCTTTTTCCACTCCGGCTTATAATCGAACTTTTCTTTGCAACGAGATATAGCCGCCAGCATATCATGTGCATTGTAGCTTTTAAAGGTAAATCCGTTGCCGTTTTCATCGCCTACATCTGTTATCGAGTCTTTAAGTCCACCTGTTTCACGGACGATAGGTATAGCGCCGTAGCGCAGTGCTATCATCTGCGAAAGCCCGCAGGGCTCGCTCTTGCTTGGCATTAAGAATGCATCAGAGCCTGCATAAACATGGCGTGCAACAGACGGTATAAAGCCTATCTTTACACCCAGCTTATCGCGGTGACGGTTTTGCATTTCTGTAAAGAAGTTTTCGTATAGATAATCGCCCGAGCCGAGGACAACTACCTGTACATCTTTTGCAAGCAAATCCTCCATAATGTACTTGATTAAGTCAAGACCCTTATGTGCAACAAGGCGCGAAACTATCCCTATAACCATTTTACTGTCATCTACAGGCAGGTTAAACTCTGCCTGCAACGCGGCTTTGTCGGCTTTTTTGCCGGCGGGCTTTGCTGCCGAGTAGTTTTTTTCAAGCTCCGTGTCCGTTTCAGGGTCGTAGCTCTTTGTATCTATGCCGTTTAATATTCCGCGCAGCCTGTCACCCTTGTTGCGCAAAACAGGGTCTAGCCCATGAGAGAACCAAGGGTCGAGAATCTCGTTGGCGTAGGTGGGGCTTACGGTAGAAACCATGTCGCTTTGTATTATTGCGCCCTTCATGTAGTTTACGCAGCCGTCACATTCCACCACTGTAGAGGCATATTGCGGAATGCCCAAAAGGTCTGTTAAAAGCTCCATGCCATATTTGCCCTGATACTGAATATTGTGGATTGTAAATACGGTTTTGACGTGCTTGAATTTTGGAATATTGCGGTAAAAGAGGTTTAGATAAACAGGGACAAGCGCCGTTTGCCAATCGTTGCAATGTATAATTTCAGGCTCAAAGTCTATAAAGTTTACCATCTCTAAAACTGCTTTTGCCAAAAATGCAAAACGCTCTCCGTCATCGTAAAAACCGTAAATACCGTTGCGCTTAAAGTAGTACTCATTGTCTAAAAAGTAGTATATCACGCCGTCTATAGTGCATTCAAAAACGCCGCAATATTGTCTGCGCCATGCAAGTGCTACGGTAAAGTTGGTTACATACTTCATCTGTGCGCGAAGCTGCGGAGAAATGTCGCTGTAAAGCGGCATTACAACACGACACGCGTGCATACGGTTGCGTATAGCCTTAGGCAAGCTGCCGGCTACCTCGGCGAGACCGCCTGAGGCTATAAACGGCAGCGCCTCGCTTGTTGCGTATAAAATCTTCATAGTGCCTTCACCCTTGCCTTTCAGAAAAATATTTTATGTTATACTGTAGCACCCTTTGTTATGTAAACAGGGTAGGTGCTGTGCCCCATAAGGTTGCGCCCGGAGCGTACGGTTACGTCTTTATCTACTATTACACATTCTATTTTGACGTCCTCGCCTATTTCGCAGCCTTGCATTATAATGGCATTTTTAATTTTAGCGCCCTTTGCTACTTTTACCCCGCGGAATAATATTGAGTTTTCAACCTCGCCGTCTATGACGCAGCCGTCAGCTACAAGGCTGTTGCCTACGCTTGCAGAAAGCCCGTATTTTGCAGGTGCTTCGTCGCGTACCTTTGTGTAAATGGGGCGGCTGTCCGTGAAAAGGTGCTCTATAAGCTTGTAATCAAGTAAATCCATATTGGCATCGTAATAGGACTTCATGCTGTTTATCTTAGTTGCATAGCCTGTAAATTCATAGCCTATCATTTTAAGGTTATGATGCTGCGCTATTAGTACATCGTCTTTAAAGTTTTTTTGGTTGCGCGCAACACTCTCTGTTATAATATGCTCAAGCTTTTGCTTTTCTATAACTGCCATATCAAGATAGCAGCAGCTTTCGCCGTCGACAGGAGTGCCGGACAAAACATCGTTTACGCGCCCTTTTTCATCAAACTTTAATATTGTGGTGTCAGTCATCGCATCGGTGCGGCAAAGCTCACGTTTATAGACAAGCGTTAAATCCGCATCGGTTTTTATATGCTGTGCAACTACGTCCGCCAAATCTATATTTGATATTACGTCGCAATCTGCCATGACAACATATTCGGCTTTACTGTGGCGTATGTACCCCAAAATGCCTGCGAGTGCGTCCAACCTGCCCTTATAAATGCCTGTGGAGTTGACGCTTGAAAACGGCGGCAAAATGCAAAGCCCGCCGCGCTTACGCGCCAAGTCCCAATCGCGCCCGCTGCCAAGATGATCCATAAGGCTTTGGTAGTTGCTTTTGGTGATAACACCAATATCCTCTATACCGGAATTTACCATGTTGGAAAGCGTGAAGTCTATAAGGCGGTAACGTCCGCCGAAGGGCACCGAGGCCATAGTGCGCCGTGTTGTTATTTCGCCCATATATTCATCGTGCATATTAGAAAAAACTATACCAAGTACTTTAGATTCTTTCATAGCTCAAGCCCTCCTTTCAAACATCACTGTCTATCATCGCTTTTGGCGGTACAATAGCCCCGCAGCCTATG
Source organism: Hydrogenoanaerobacterium sp. (assembly GCA_036638975.1). GTDB lineage: Bacteria > Bacillota > Clostridia > Oscillospirales > Ruminococcaceae > JAVWJP01. The sequence continues at coordinate 20,903 of JAVWJP010000016.1, read as the reverse complement.
CTTACGTTGCCGCCTATAACAGAAATACCCCATTTATCCTTGTCGTCGCATTCCTCAGGACGCATACCAACGCGTGCACCCTCGCCTATAACGGCGTTTTCTGCAACTATAGAATACTCTACCACAGCGCCGCGTTTTACCACAGCACCCGGCATTATAATACTGTCGCGCACTACAGCGCCGTCTTCTACCCGCGCACCGGCAAACAGCACAGAGAAGTCTACTGTACCCTCAATATAACAGCCCTCGGTTACTATAGAGTTTTGTACAACTGCGCCCTTCGCCACAAAATGCGGCGGCTTTACGGGGTTTCTTGCATAAATCTTCCACGCAGGGTCGTATAAATCAAGCGGCACATTTGGGTCAAGCAAATCCATGTTGGCTTCCCACAGGCTGTCTATAGTCCCAACGTCTTTCCAGTAGCCCTCAAAGTTGTAGGCAAACATACGCTCGCCGGCTTCTAGCATAGATGGCAAAACATTTTTACCAAAGTCCTTGCCGGATTTTGGATTGGCTTCATCAAGTTCTAAATATTTCTTAAGCTTTGCCCATGTAAAAATGTATATTCCCATAGATGCCAAATTGCTTTTTGGGTGAGCGGGTTTTTCTTCAAACTCATAGATGCTGCCGTCCGGGTTTGTGTTCATTATGCCAAAGCGCGATGCCTCCGCCATCTCCACTTCTAAAACAGCTATGGTGCAGTCGGCTTCCTTTTTTTTGTGCGCCTTTAACATTTTTGAATAATCCATTTTATAGATATGGTCACCCGAAAGGATAACTACATATTCGGGGTCGTAACGCTCTATAAACTGGATATTTTGGTAAATGGCATTTGCAGTGCCCTTGTACCAATCGGAGCCGGAGCTTTTTTGGTAGGGAGGCAACACAAATACGCCGCCGTTCAGCCTGTCTAAATCCCATGGCTGTCCACTGCCTATGTATTCGTTAAGCTCAAGAGGCTGATATTGTGTAAGCACGCCAACTGTGTCAATGCCGGAATTTACACAATTAGAAAGCGGGAAGTCTATGATGCGATATTTTCCACCGAAAGGTACGGCAGGTTTTGCCTGATTTTTTGTTAATGTGTAAAGTCTGCTGCCCTGCCCACCGGCAAGAAGCATAGCTATACATTCCTTTTTGCGTGTCATATCATTCTCTCCTATCAGTGAAGACATTTTTATGTAGTTATTTTTTATGCTTTGACTTTTTGTGCTTTTTAAATGAGTCCGCTGGTTTTTCGGCTTTCACCTCTGCGGCAGGTGCTGCTTTTTCGGCTTTCACCTCTGCGGCAGGTGCTGCTTTTTCGGTTTTCACCTCTGCGGCAGGTGCTGCTTTTTCGGCTTTCACCTCTGCGGCAGGCGCTGCTTTTTCGGCTTTCACCTCTGCGGTAGGCGCTGCTTTTTCGGCTTTCACCTCTGTGACAGGCGCTGCTTTCGCGGCTTTCACCTCTGCGGCAGGCGCTGCTTGCTTAGGCTTTTCACTTGCGACAAGAGGGGCTTTTTGGGCTTTTGTGTTTTTTGCCAATGCCTTAGGCTTCTCAGTTACCGCAACAAGCTTAGACGGCTCGGTCTTCTTTACAGCCATAGTAGCGGGCTGTGACTTTACAATATCGGTCTTTGCAGCTTCCGATGCTTTAGCGTCTTTTTTTACAGCTTCTGTTTTTGGCTTAGCACCGGTAAGCTTTGCCGCGGCATCGTTTGCCAAAATTGGCGGCTTTTCCTCGACAGCTTTTTTAACCTCTGTTTTAGCCTCTGCTTTAACCTCTGTTTTAACCTCGCCGATAGGCTTTGCCGCTTTGTGAACTTTTGGTTCTTTTAATGCTTTTGGCGTTTTTGCTGCCTTAACCGCGGTTTTTTTCTTGTGCTTGCGGCGTTTGAAAACCGGTTTTAATATAATGCACGAGAGCGGTGGGATAGAAAGCGCTATAGACTGCTCGAAGCCGTGCATAGGCTCGTCTTCTACAGGTACTTCGCCGTTTAAGGTGCCGCTGCCGCCAAAGATTTGATTATCGCTGTTAAGTACTTCTATGTAAGCGCCGGCATCGGGTACACCTATGCGGTAGTTTGTCCTGCCAAGAGGGCAGAAGTTGCAAAGCACAACAAGCTCGTTGCCCGCTTCATCTATTCGTCTAAAGCTTACAATGTTTTGCGCGTGGTCATCGTGCGAAATCCATTGGAAGCCGTCCCACGAATCTTCTATTTGCCACAGGCAGGCATTGTTTAAATAGATGTGGTTTATTTCGCGGACAAAATCGTGCATTTTTTGGTGCTTTTCAAAATCGAATAAGTTCCAATCCAGCTCTGTCTGATAGTTCCATTCGTTAAATTGTGCAAATTCCTGCCCCATAAACAAAAGCTTTTTGCCGGGGTGCGTCATCATAAAGCTTAAAAACACACGCATTCCTGCAAATTTTTGCTCGTAATCTCCGGGCATTTTGTTTATAAGCGAGCATTTGCCATACACTACTTCATCGTGAGAAACAGGTAAAATAAAGTTCTCTGAGAACGCATAGAACATACTGAAGGTCAGCTTATCGTGGTTGTATGCTCTAAAAATCGGGTCCAGAGAGGTATAGCTTAACATATCGTTCATCCAGCCCATGTTCCACTTAAAGTTAAAGCCAAGCCCACCTACCATAGGCGGCTTTGTTACAAGCGGCCACGAGGTGCTTTCTTCTGCAATCATAAGAGCTGTCGGGTGCTCGGTAAGCACTGCTGTGTTAAGCTTTTGCAAAAAGGCAATTGCCTCTAGGTTTTCTTTGCCGCCCTTGCTGTTTGGCGACCACTGCCAACGCTCGCGACCGTAGTCGAGGTATAGCATAGAGGCTACGGCATCAACACGAATGCCGTCAATATGGTATTTTTCTACCCAAAACATAGCTGAGGATATTAAGAATGAAATTACTTCGTTTTTGCCGTAATCAAAAATACGCGTGCCCCACTGCTCGTGCTCTTTTTTTTGCGGGTCAGAGTATTCGTAGCAACAGCCGCCGTCGTACTCGTACAAACCGTTCTCGTCCTTTGGGAAATGCCCGGGTACCCAGTCCATTATGATACCTATATCCTCGGTATGGCACTTGTTTACAAAGTTCATAAAATCTTGCGGCGTGCCGTAGCGCGAAGTAGGCGCAAAGTAGCCGGTTACTTGGTAGCCCCACGAGCCGTCATATGGGTATTCGGTTACAGGCATAAGCTCAATGTGTGTGTAGCCCATGTCCTTTACATAAGGCACAAGCTCGCTTGCCATTTTGTTGTAATCGTATGTATTGCCGTCTTCGTACAGCCGCCACGAGCCTAAATGCACCTCGTAGATGTTCATGGGGCTTTGGTAAAAGTTTGTGTGCTCTTTTTTTGTTTCCCAGCTGCTGTCGCCCCATTTATATCCGTCGATATCAATGAACTTAGAGGCTGTGCCGGGGCGTGTTTCTGCGTGAAATGCGTATGGGTCTGATTTATATATTTGCGCTCCGTTTTTGCCTGTGATGCAGAATTTATAGTTGTCATATTGCTTTACATCTTTTACAAAGGTGTCCCACACGCCGCCTGTAGAAAGCACTTCAAGCGGATTGGCTTCAGGGTCCCAGTCGTTAAAATCGCCTACGACCGAAACTTTAGATGCGTTTGGTGCCCATGTTCTAAAGATTACACCCTCTGCCTTACCTTTCTTGCAGGAGTGTGCGCCTAAAAATTCATAGGCTTTATAGTTTGTACCTTGATGAAACAGATATAACGGCAAATCGCCGGTTTTTTTTGCTTGAGCCATGGGAATCTCCCCCTTCTTTATCTATAGTTAAATTGTACCACTTTTATATGTGGTTTTCAAGTACCAATTGTGTAACAATGGTAAAAGCACAGTGAGTTGATTTACTTTATTTGTTTATTGTGCACAAGGAAAAGCTTGCTTTTTTACAGTTTGCAGTGTGCCAAGACTTTTTTTCGCATAGAAAATAGTATAGCACTTGATGAGGGTCGAAATTTTGAGAATTTTAGGGTCGAAACTTTGCTTTTTTGCCCAAATAATGTATTGGATTTTTGTGCATAAGCGAGAATTTTATTAAAAGCCGTAAATTCTTTATAAAATGGCACAGGCATTAAAATATGCACTTATTATATGCCTTAAATTCTAACCATAGAGCTGTTTATATCAGAGATTTTTACAGCGCCTGCCATAGCCATGGTTTCGGCAAGCTCTGTGCCCACCTTTCGCGCATAAATCTCAGCACCTAAGGCAGCACCTCCATAAACGGCAGTTACAAACGGGCGTCCTATAAGCACGGCATCGGCGCCAAGTGCCAGTGCCTTAAAGACATCAAGACCTGTGCGTATTCCGCCGTCAACAAATATTTTAATTCTTCCTCCTACAGCCGCCGCAATCTCGGGCAGCACCTCTGCGGTTGCTGGTGTGTCGTCTAAAACTCTGCCGCCGTGGTTAGAAACAACAATTCCGTAAGCACCTGCCGCTAAAGCATCTTCTGCGCCCTTTATTGTCATAATCCCCTTTATTATAACAGGCAGCTTTGAAGAAAAAATTATTTCTTTAAGCTGTAAAACTGTTTTTGATGAAACAGGTGTGGCTATGCCTTTTAAAAGTGCAAGCCCGCAAGCATCAATATCTGTCGCCACCGCCATTGCACCCGCTGCCTCTGCCGCTTTAATTTTACTTTTCATAACAGAAACGTCCCATGGCTTTATTGTGGGAACACCTGTCCCGCCTGCCGCTTTTATAAATTCCAGAGGTCCTGTGTATACCTGCGGGTTTATACCGTCACCGGTAAAAGCTGCTATTCCGGCATTTTTACAGCCCGGCACAAGCTCGGAGTTATATGTAATGTCATCGTGCAAAGAGCCATAGTGAAGCTTCATAGCTCCTATAGGCGCGGCAAAAACAGGGTAGTCAAAGTGCCTGCCAAAAAGCTCTGTGCCTGTGTCCACAGGTGCGTCCTCATATATCGTGTTCATGTTTATTTTTATATCTTTAAATGCCTTTCGGTTGCGGTAAAAAACCTCTCCGCTGCCTTTAGCGCCCGGACCGGGTATTTTATTTTTGCAGGCAAGACCGTTGCAGTCGTTGCAGGCAAGACAAAAACCGCCCATGTTGTTTTTGGCGTTGTCAAGTACCTCACTGTATGTCATTTGTTTATTTCCTCCAATATATTTTTTAGCAGGTTTATACTAATTCCATTTAAAAACATGATAATTGCACGAAGCATCAAAATTAGCACAGCACAGGCGGGCGCTATAATTATAGCTGTAAGCTAATTTTGTTGTGTTTTTTATGCTGTTGTATTATAATCTAAAAGGCGTATGCGTAAAAGAAAATTTTTAGCCCTTAGGGCTTGTTTTAAATTACAGAAGGAGCTGAAACAATGTATAAGCGTCCTCAGCGAGTTGCTGCAATACACGATTTATCGGGGCTTGGACGGTGCTCGCTCACCGTTATTTTGCCGGTGCTCTCCGCAATGGGCGTACAGGCTTGCCCTGTGCCGACAGCGGTGCTTTCAAGCCATACAGGCGGGTTTGGAGAAGTGGAGTTCCGCGACCTTACCGATTATATTCCGCAGGCCTTGGCACATTACAAAAGGCTTGATACTGAGTTTGAATGTGTTTATTCGGGCTTTTTGGGCAGCGAAGTGCAGATAGACCATTGCCTTGAGTTTTTTGCGGCATACCCAAATGCTCTTTCGGTGGTAGACCCTGTTATGGGCGACCACGGACGACCGTACAAAACATATACGGCAGATATGCAAAGACGTATGGCAGAGCTTGTGGCTGTGGCGGATATTATAACGCCAAATTTAACCGAGGCATTTATACTGCTTAAAGAGCCGTATTCGCACGAGCCGTTAACGCGGCAAAAAGCAAAAACGATGTTGCTGCGTCTTGCAGAAAAAGGCCCGTGCTTTGTTGTCATTACAGGCGTAGACATGGGCGGTGGAGAGGTGTGCAACATAGGCTACCAAAAAGACAAGGGCACATTTTGGTGTGTCGATTGTGACTATGTCCCTGCCTCGTACCCTGGCACGGGGGATATATTTGCCTCGGTGCTTACGGGTGGGTTTTTAAGCGGTGACAGCCTTGCCATAGCAATGGACAGAGCCACACAGTTTGTAGAGAAAACAGTAAAGACCACCTTTACCTTTGGCACGGATACTCGTGACGGAGTAATGCTTGAAAAAACCTTGCAGCTTTTGGGCAAAAAAGATTTTGATTCAAAATATAAGCTGCTTTAAAGTCTTTTTGTTAGGGCTGCGGCGACCGAAAGCAGGGCTTGATGTCCCAAATTTCGTCCGCATATTCTTTTACTGCCCTGTCACCCGAGAACTTGCCGCAGTTGGCAAGGTTTAAAAAGCACTTTTTTGCAAATGCGCGGCTGTCGCGGTAGTCGCTGTTTACACGCAGCTTTGCGGCAGAATAGCTGTCAAAGTCGCCCATCAAGCGGTAAACATCGGGGCTGTGCCAGCTTGCACCCGTCAGCAGGCTGTCGTAAAGCTCTTTAAAAATGCCGCTGCCGCCGTCGCTTACCGTGCCGTCAATTAAGCTGTCTACAGCCCGCTTTAAACGCGGGCTTTTTTCGTATATAGCTTTTGGGTCGTAGCTTTCGCGTCCCGCTTCAATATCATCTACGCGCAGACCAAAGATGTAATTGTTTTCTTCACCCGCCTGCTCGACAATCTCTATATTAGCGCCGTCATAGGTGCCTAAGGTTACCGCACCGTTTAGGCTAAGCTTCATGTTTCCTGTGCCGGAGGCCTCTGTGCCCGCTGTAGAAATCTGCTCGGAAACATCTGCTGCGGGCATAAGCTTTTCGGCGTAAGAAACATTATAGTTTTGCACAAAAACCACAGCGAGTTTGTCGTTTACTGCATCGTCGGCATTTATAATTTTTGCAATTTCACCTATATATTTTATAATGCCCTTAGCGCGCTTGTAGCCGGGTGCTGCCTTTGCGCCAAATATAAAGGCGGTTGGTGTAAAGTCTTTGACAGTGCCGTCTTTAAGCCCAAAATATATGTCGATTATAGAAAAAGCATTTAATAGTTGGCGCTTATATTCGTGCAGGCGTTTTACCTGTACATCAAAAATAAAATTGGGGTTTAGGCTTATTCCGTCATGCTTTTTTACAAAGGCGCACAGATTAACCTTGTTTTGCCTTTTGATGCTCATAAATTCATCTAAAACCGCATTATCATGAGCAAAAGCCTCTAGCCCTTTAAGTAACGAAAGCTCAGTAAGCCAGTTTTCGCTGCCTAAAAGCCGGCTTATAAGCTTTGACAGCAGGGGGTTACAAAGCCCAAGCCAGCGCCTTTGTGTTATGCCGTTTGTTTTATTTAAAAAGCGCTTTGGGTAAAGCGTGTACCACTCGTGCAGGGCAGTGCTCTTTAATATTTCGGTGTGTATGCGTGCAACCCCGTTTGTCTTGTGGCATGAATAAACGGCAAGCCGCACCATATGCACTGTGCCCATGGTTATTATCATGTGCTCTATAACCTCACCGCGCGTCAGCCCGCGCTCTGAAAGCTCGCGCATCAGGTGCTCGTTTATAAGCGCTATTATTTCGTACACACGCGGCAGTATTTTTTGCATCAGCTCGGCGCTCCATTTTTCCATAGCTTCGGGCATTATGGTGTGGTTTGTGTAAGAAAAAACATCGTAGCATATTGCAAAAGCGTCACCGAAGCTAAGCCCTTCATTGTCCATTAAAAGGCGCATTAATTCGGGTATAGAGATTACGGGGTGTGTGTCGTTAAGCTGTATGGCAATATTTTCTGAAAGCTTTGAGAAGTCGTTTCCGTATATTGCCTTATAGCGGCGCAAAATATCTTTAAGCGATGCACTTGAAAAGAAATATTGCTGCTTTAGTCGCAAGGTCTTGCCCTGCGGAGTGTCGTCGTTTGGGTAAAGTACACGAGAGATATTTTCGGCATCGTTTTTTGCCTGTAGTGCTTCGTTGTATTTCTGCTCGTTAAAAAGCTCAAAATTAAATGGTTCAATGGCTTCTGCTTGCCACAGGCGCAGTGTGTTTATGTTTTTTGTGCCATACCCAACCACAGCCATGTCATAAGGCACGGCGTTTACTGTGCCGTCGCTAAACTCAACCGCGACAAGCTCGCTTTCGCGGCGCAAGCCCCATGGGTCACCCTGCCTTTGCCAGTCGTCTGCGGCTTCTTTTTGTTCACAATCGGAAATACTTTGTTTAAACAGACCGTAACGGTAGCGTATACCGTAGCCGTCCAGCGGTAGGTTATGTGTGGCGGCACAGTCAAGGTAACAGGCGGCAAGCCTACCAAGCCCTCCGTTGCCGAGAGCCGCGTCCTCGATATCCTCAAGGCTTGTTATGTTCACATCTTTTTCGCTTAGAGCTTCTCTTACTTCTTGCAGTACACCCATGTTGTAGAGGTTGCTGAATACTAAGCGCCCCATTAAAAATTCGGCAGAAAAATAATAGGCGCGCTTTTGGTTGGAATGTGCATAGCGGCTTTCGCACCAGCTTTGGCAAAGCCTGCCGTTTGCCCATTTGCCAAGCGCCATGTGCAGCTGTGCTGCCGTTGCAGCTTCAAGCTTAGCTCCGTAGTCTGCCTGTAGCTCGCTTTCGAGGTCTTGTAAAAATGTAGTTTTGTCTATCATAAGCATACTCCGTTATTCATAATTGTTGGTAACGTTACCAATTAAGCCTTATTGTACAACAACACCGGCGTGTGTGCAATACCTTATGTGAATATTTGGTTATTATGCCAAGGCTTTTGCGGGTTACGGCAGTCTTAGCTGACATTGGGTTAAATAAATAAATAAAGCAGTGCTATTATATTTTGCAAACAGGCGGGTAGGCGGAAAAATACCGCTTTACCCGCCTGTTACAGCCGCTTGATTTTTATGCAGTGGGGTTTGCCTCGGCGGCAGCTTGTGAGGAGGACTGTGCCTCTGTAGCAGAGCCGCTTTCTGCAAGCGGTGCTTCGTCGGGTGGCGTCATGTCTGCCATAGATTTGCGCGCCTCCTGCCATTTAAGCTTTGCATCTTCAATAAGAGAATCCCAGGTCATCTCGCCGGAATAATATTTTTGGACGTTTGTGCCGAAAACATTTTGTCCCCAGTCGGCGGGGAAGCCGGTAAATACCCACGGAAGCGTTTTACCTGCTTCGGCGTAGCGCTTAACTGCCTTACCTAAAGGGTCGGCAGGCTCAAGACCGTCGTAGTTTGTAAAGGCGGGCACAAGCCCCAGCTCATCAATGACAATACGTTTGCCTTCTTCACTTTGATAAAGCCAGTTTAGAAACTTTTTAGCGGCGGTTTTTTCGGGTTCGGTGCTGTCTGTATTTACGCACCAGTACATGGGTACACCCACCGATATTGAATCCTCGGTAACGCCGTTTAGCGGCAGAGGCAGCATATCAAGGTTTCGCGCCACATCTTTATTTACGGCGGCAACGTCATTATATATCCAGTTGCCCTGCTGTACCATAGCTACGCGCTCTGTTGCAAGCCCGCCTGTTACCTGTGCTGCATAATCAACTTCGTTAAGCTTGCTGCGGTCGTTTGCATATTTGCTGTAGTCCGCCTGTAGGTCATAAAGCCGGCGCAGAGCTTCTGCATTTGTAAAGCTTACATTTGCAGCGCCGTAGGCATCGGCAGCACCTGCAAATTCGCCTGCCAAAGCAAGGTTTAGTGTGTGAACACCAGTTGTGTAGGTTTCTTTAGCGGGTATTTCGGTGACAGCTTCAAGTGCGGGGTACTTTTCTTTAAGCTCACCTGCATCTATTTTTGTTTTAAGCTGTTTCATTGCGGCTTCTATGTCTTTGTAGGTTTCTAGGGCGTTTGTTTCTATGCCTGCCGTTTCAAATATAGCCTTGTTGTAAACAAAGCCGTAGCCCTCTATGCCATAGGGCAGACCGTATATTTTTTCGCCCTCGCTTACAGCCGAAAGGCTTCCGTCCACGGCGTTTGCTACCCATGGCTCGGTGCTTAAATCTTCAAGCTTTTCGCTCCAATCGTTCATTTCCTGCGCGCCTGCAATATTAAAAATATCCGGTGCAGAGCCTGTGCTGTGTACACTCATAAGCTCGGTTCGGTAGTCCTTGCCCGCTTCCATGGTGGTTAAGTTAATTTTTATGTCGGGGTTTGCGTCCATAAAAGCTTTTGCCGCCTTGACGAGGGTTTCGCCGGCTTCGGCTTTATACTGGTAAACATCAACCTCAATTTGGTTTGTAGAGGCAGATGGTGCTTGCGAGCTTGTGTCGTCTTTTTTTGTACAAGCCGCAGCGCATAATGTAAGCGCAACAGCCAGCAGAGTTGCAAGTGCTTTTTTGCAGTTCATAAAATAAAACATTCCTTTCTTTTTGCCGTTTGGTTTCTGTACATTACCTTTAAAATTCCAAGAAAGCATGAGTATTATTCATAATG
>JAVWJP010000016.1:0-10409 GCA_036638975.1 Hydrogenoanaerobacterium sp. | reverse complement strand
AAGAAAGCATGAGTATTATTCATAATGACAAAAGTATTTTTTTATTTTTGCAAAAAACGCAAGAACACAGGAGGCTTTTTCTTCCCCCGCCTGCGGCGGGAGAAGATTTATACAGGCGTAAGAAAGCATGAGTATTATTCATAATAGCAAAAGTATTTTTTTTATTTTTGCAAAACTGCAAGAAAAAAGCCGCAAGCGTCGTTTTAGGCGTCTGTGGCTTATACTTATTTTATTTAAAAACATGGAATATTTTTATGACAAATAGTGTGTTTGGAATAGCATTTAATAAGCTTTATTTTGTCAAAAGCTTGTCACAAAGCTCTTTTGACGGTGTAATATAGGCTGTTTTATAGCTTTCGTAAATAACCATACCGGGCTTTGCACCCGCCGGTTTTTTAACGTTTTTTACAGCGGTGTAATCAACCGCCACCTGCGACGATTCGCGTGCGCGGCTGTTGTAGGCGGCAATGCTTGCGGCTTCGGTTAGGGTAGTATCCGGGACGGGCTTGCCTTCGCTTATTACCACAGTGTGCGAGCCGGGAATATGCTGTGTATGAAACCAAATATCGCACCCGCGTGCCGTTTTAAGCGTAAGCTGGTCGTTTTGTATATTGTTTCGCCCGCAAAGTATTGTAAAGCCGTCGCTTGAAATATACTTCTGAACCGAGATTTTTTCGGGGCGCTTATAGCGGCTCTTGTAGTTCTTAATGTAAGCTCCTGCCGCAAGCTCCTCGCGTATAGCTGCAAGCTCAGCCTCTGTACCCGCGCGGGTTAAGGCATCAAAAACACTGTCTATATATTCATAATCCGCTTCGCCTTGCGATATAAGCCCATGCAGCATTTTTTCGGCGGTGTCGGCTTTGCGGTACTGTGCGTAATAAATTTGTGCGTTTTTTGCGGGTGAATACTGCGGGTTCAGCGCTATTGAGATTTCGGGAGTGCCATCTGCATAAAAGTTTTCGGCAACAAAGCCCGCCTGCCCTTTTTGCAGACGGTAAATGTTGGCATTTATAAGGTCACCCATTGTTTTAAGCTTTTCGCGGTCGGCACATTCTAAAAGCTCTTGGCGCTGTGCCGCAAGCTTGCGAAATATTCTGTCGGAGCTGTTTGCCAAAAGCCGCAGTAAGTCGTGCGAGCGCAGCTTCATGCGCTCAAGTTTATCGCGCTCACCGTAAAAATTATCAAGTAAAAGCGAGTAGCTTGCGTACTTTTTTGTTAGGCGTGCCGCCCCGTACTGGTGTATTTCTATAAACGAAAAATCGCGCGGCTGTCCGTTTAACTCTGCAACAAGGGTGGGTGTTCCGCTGTGGTTTAAAAGTATAGCTTGCAGGTTTTTAAGCGCAAAGAGCAAGCGAGCTTCTTCGTCAACTGCCAAAGCCGAAAAAACTACTTCGCGCCCATGTGTTACATAGTGTGCAAGCTCGCGGCACAAGAGGGGAGAAACACCTGTTAAAGCACCCATAATACCTTTAGAAAGCTCAATATCGCGCCCCTCGCGCATACGCGCAAGTACCTCCTCGGGTGTGCAGCAGTTGAGCATAAGCTTTTCCTGCGGCGGCGGCAGGGTGTATTCCATGCCCGGTAAAACCTGCCGTACCGACGACATTTCTCCGTCGATTCGTTTTATGGAATCTATTATCTTGTTGTTTTGGTCTATTAAAATAATGTTGGAGTGCCTGCCCATAATTTCTACCGCAAGTGTCAAAATAACCATGTCACCCAGCTCGTTTATTGTTTCAAAGCAAAGATGAAGTATTCTGTCAAGACCAATTTGGCGCAGCTCTACAAGTCTTGCATTGCCAAGATGCTTACGCAGCAGCATACAAAACATCGGTGGTTGCTTTGGGTTTTCACCCGTCATTTCGGTAAAATGTATGCGCGGGCTGTCTGCTCCCGCCGATATCAAAAGCTTTCCGCTGCCGCCGCGCCAACGCAGTGCGATTATAAGCTCCTCGCGAGAGGGCTGATGTATGCGGTCTACGCGGCTGTCTATTGCAACAGCTTCTATCTCGTGGCGCAGTTCACTTAAAAATGCTCCGTCTAAAGCCATTTATTCACCTTTTTCTTAAAAATCATAAATATAAAGCCGGGTCTTTTTCACATTGTGATACAATAAATTCTATATTTTTGCAGCCCTGCTTTGCAAGAGCTTTTTTAAGCATTTCGCGAAGCGGCGCTAAAACAACGCTTTCGGTGGCGTAATGCCCTGCCGAAACAAGCATTATTTTAAGGCTTTGCGCCTGCAAAAGCTGGTGGTGCTTAGCTTCGCCTGTCACAAAAGCCTGTGCACCGTTTTGTGCGGCTTGCAGCATAAATTCGGCACCTGCTCCGCCGCATACCGCCACTTTTTTTATGCCGCCGCTGTAGGGCGTAAAGCAGACACCGCCGCTGCTAAGGCTGTTTTTTACAAGCTCTGCAAATGCCTTTGGCACAAGCTCTGTCGTAAGCTCACCTATGCTGCCAAAAGCGGCTTCGCTGCTCTCAATGTCGTTTTTGCCGTTTGTAAGCGCCTGTATATTTTTAAGCCCCAAGCGCTCTGCAAGTGCTTTATTTACACCGTTTGGCGAAGCATCTAAGCTTGTATGCGCACATATTGCGCTTATGCCGTGTTTTGCCAGCAGGTAAACAGGGGAGTCGCAGTTAATATTTTTTATAGGGTCAAATATTACGGGGTGATGCGATATAATAAGCTCTGCGCCAATTGCTTGTGCTTCTTCTATAACCTTAGCTGTGATGTCTAAAGCCAGCAGTGCTTTTGTTATATTTTCGTTTTCTCCGCGCAGTAAAATTCCGCAATTGTCCCATTCCTCGGCTTTACAAAAAGGCGCAAAGGAATCAATTGCATTATATATTTTTGTAAGAGCGGTTTCTGTCATTTTTTTACTCCTGTAGTGCAGCCATAATTTCGGCATAAAGTGCCTCAAGCGCTACTGTGTCCTCGGTGCGGTTTTTTGCGGCTTTAAGCCCAAGCAGCTTTTTTCGTACTTTTGCCGCACGTCTTTTTATATATTCGTTTGCTGTGGCAGTGCCCTCCTGCGGCAGTAAACCTACAGCCGCAAAAAGCGGGGTGCAGGGCAGCGGTTTTCCGCTATAGTGTGCCAAAATTGCGCTGTAGCAAAAGCCATTTGCCTGTGCTGCGTGCTCGGCTGTTATGCTGTACCCGCCTAAGCATAGCCGACGGCGCAGCTCATCAGGGCGCGTCATAGGCTGTAAAATAAAGCTGTGCTTGCCGCTGTGCCAGTGCCCGCGCTCTAATATTTCGGCAATTAGGTCGCCGCCCATACCCGCAATTATAACATCATCAACCGCATTTTCGTCAAGCTTTTCAAGCCCGTCCGAGAGGACAAAGCTTATTTTATCTTCAACGCCAAAACGCCGCGCGGTGGCGCGGCTGTGCAAAAGCGGTTTTTCATTTATGTCGCAGGAATAGCCGCGCGTACATACGCCGCGCGCAACAAGCCACGTTATAAGCTGTCCGTGGTCGGCACCGATATCCGCCGCCACGGTGTTTTGCCGCACAAGCCCCGCTAAAAGTGAAAGGCGCTTGTCCAAAACAGGTGCGCTGTTCAATTGCCTTTGATGTGCGCGTTAAGCTTTGCCACAAACTCGTCACAGTCAATGCCGTGCACGTAACAAGCATCTTCTACGCTCTCGCCGCGAGAGGAGGGGCAGCCGAGGCAGTGCATACCCATTCCTAAGAAAAACTCCGCTGTGCTGCCGTCGGCATCAAGTATATCGCCGATAACTGTTTCTTTTGTAATTTCAAGTGACATTTTTGTGTCCTCCATTTATATAATTTTGTGTTGCGATTAACAAAAACGCAAACTAAAGCTATAGTCATTCTAGCATATAAGGCTTAAAAAAGTCAACAAAAAGGCGCCCGATGATGTATCGGACGCCTTGAGAGAAAGCTTAATTATTCGGCCTTCATTTTTGCAAAGCACTCGCTGCAATATACAGGTCTGTCTTCGCGTGGTCTGAAAGGAACTTTTGCTTCTTTACCGCAAGCGGCGCAAGAAGCTGTGAACATTTCTCTCTCAGATTTCATGCTGTTTTTGCGTGCGTCACGGCAGTTCTTACATCTCTGTGGCTCGTTTACAAAGCCTTTCTCAGCATAGAATTCTTGCTCACCGGCGGTGAAAATGAATTCTGCTCCACACTCTTTGCAAATAAGGGTTCTGTCTTCGTACATAGTCTTTACCTCGCTTTTAAAATTTGCCCATAGATGTTGTGCCGTACATTGAATTACCAACGCGTCAGACATACCATAGGGACATTATTATATAGCCCGATTACGGGTTATATTAAAATTAGGGGGCTGTTCAGTGCTTTATTTCGCGCAGCTTTCGCCGCACACGCTGAAGCGCATTGTCAACAGCCTTTGGGGTGGTGCCTTGTGCTTTTGCAATATCCTCGTAGCTTATTCCGCTAAGGTAAAGCCTTAGGGTTTTCTGCTCGAAGGGAGAAAGCAGGTTTTTTATCTGCTGCCGCGTACCGCTGGCTTCTTCTTCCATAATAACTATGGCTTCGGGGCTTGGTGCGCGGTGCTGTGTACCGTAAAGAAGCTCGTCGCTGTCATCAAGCGGTACATAGTTGCTTAGGGGCTGCTGCTTGCCGGCAAGCCCCGCTTTAACGGCGGTGTTTACCTGCCGCCTCATGCAAATGAGGGCGTATGCGCGAAAAGGAATGTTACGGTCTTTTTTAAAGCTGCGCACAGCCTTAAAAAGCCCCATAAGTGCCTCCTGCGCCAAGTCGTCTTGCTCCATACCTGCTATGTTATAGCCTTTTACAAGTGATTTAGCAATTGGTTCATATCGTACAAACAAAGCCGAAAGCTCATCAGAGCAAGCCCCTTTAGCCTTTTGCGCCAGTTGTTCGTCGGTGAGGTTTGTGTCGCAGAATAAAGAATTATCTTGCATTAAGCTTCTCTCCGAAAAATGTTGCCATTCCATAATTACCGATTGTATGTTTTACTATACACGCAAAAGCGGTAGTTGTCAACCTTTTTATGAATGTTTAACAAAAAATACATAAGAGCCATAAGGTTTTGTTTATCTTGTTAAATCTCTAAGCCATTTTTCACTGTAGATTCGCACAAAGCATAAAATTGATTTTAAAAACTCATCTATTTTGATGCAGAAATAAACCACGGCAACGGGCAGACCGAGTTTAAGCCCTGTTAAAAAGCCCAATGGAATAGCAATCATCCATAAAAAAATAACATCTATAAAGAGCCCAAAGCGCACATCTCCGCCGCCGCGCAGTGTCCCGACAACGGTTATCATTGCCACGGATTGAAAGACCACAACACCCGCCGAAATTGTCATAATTTGGTTTGCTACTTGCTTTGTAAGCTCCGAAACATTGTAGAAGTTTATAGCAATAGGCTTTACAAGTAGCATAAGTGCGCCCGCGACAATCCCCAAAAGCAGGCTTATTGATAAAAATGTTTTTGCGCGGTCCTCGGCATCTTTGTAACGCCCTTGCCCTATGGTGTTGCCTATTATTACGGCGGCGGCATTGCCCACGCCCTGAAAAAACACAGAAACAAACTGCACTACCACTTGGCAAATACTGTTTGCCGCCACAACGACGCTGCCCATTTGCCCCATTATTACAGAGAGCATAGCTACGCCGGAGGACCATATAAGCTCGTTTAATGCAACAGGCGTTGCTGTGCGCCTAAACTCGGCGCTTCGCCCCTCGTCGGTGTAAAGAATATCTTTAAGCCTAAAGCAAATCTTTTTTTCTTTAAAGCGCATAAAAAACATTATTACGACAAACTCGGTTACGCGGGCTATAAGCGTACCCAGCGCCGCACCGCGTATTTCGAGCCTTGGCGCACCTAAGTTGCCGTATATAAACACCCAGTTAAAAAACACATTTGTCACAAAAGAAATGCTGTAAACAACAAGAGATATTTTAACCGTGCCCACGGTGCGCAAAACGCCTATGCTGGTTATGGTAACGCCATACATAAGGTAGGTGAAGGCTATAATTTGCAGGTATTTGACACCCTCTGCCACCACCTGCGGTTCGTGCGAAAATACGCTCATAATTTGCACGGGGAAGATAAGAGAAGCCAACATCATAACGGCCGCAACAGCAAAGCTAAGCCTGTACATACTTGCCATAATGTGCTTTATAGCGGTAACATCGCCCTTGCCCCAATATTGCGCTGTCAGCACACCTGTGCCGCTGGCTATGCCAAAATTAAATATCATAAATATAAACGAAACCTGCCCCGCAAGCGACGCTGCCGAAAGCTGCACCTCGCCCAAAGCACCCAGCATGACGGTGTCCATCATGCTTACGCCCGTTGTTATAAGGTTTTGCAGCGCTATGGGAAGCGAGAGCGAGAGCACCGTTTTATAAAAAGATTTGTCTTTTACGAATATCACAAATATACCTCCACAGCAAAATGCAGCCGTACTATTAACTATAGCAGAAAACAGGCTTTTTTGTCAATGTATATTTGTCGGCTTGCTTGTACGGCTATTTGCACCTAAAATAATACCGTTTATACCACAATAAAAAGCTATTTTCATTAGTTTATATAATTAGATAGATTACACATAACTTTACTACGGATTGACAACGCGTTTGCGGACAGCCTTTTAAAGTGGGATAGGACGTGCTTTTATTGAGAACTAAAATAAGCGGTAAACACTTTAAAGTAGGCGCCTTGGTGCTGGTATGCGCTATACTTATGCAGCTTTCGTCGGGGCTTTTTGTAAGCGCACAGGGCGAAGCCGGCGATTCGGGGCAAAACCGAGCATTAAACAGCGGCGGGTATGCAGGCTTTGACCTTACAAATGCCGCAATACTGCAAGCTGACAGCGGCATAGCTTTGGGGAGCGGTGTTAATGAAGCTAACCCAATACAGCTTCAGTATAAATACAATATTGCAAATGTGGCTGAGGGTGATACCTATACGTTTAACTTGCCAAAAGAGGTGCTTGTTAAAGACAGCGGCAAATTACAGCAGCAGGTTTTTGCGGTTTTGGACAGCGGCAAAGAGATTATTGCAAATGGCACTATAGCCACCGATACCAATGAGGTGAAGCTTGTTTTTACCGACAAAGCCGCCGATGTAACAGACGCTGTGTTCAGTATAAATACCGACGTTTATTTTAATGCTCCGCGCCTTATGCTTGACGGCAAGCCGGACCAAACTATACGCTTTAAAAAAGCCAATGGCGTGCAGCTTAATGATGTAAAGGTTAATTTCCTTATAGATAAAGCATTTGATTTTTTTGCAGAAACAAGCAGCGGAGAGCCTTTTATTGTGCTGGCTATTGACGGCAAGGACCCAACAAAGGTTGATATTAAAGATGTAAAAAAAGATGCAAAAATAGCTGTTAAGTATAATTTTAAAATGCCTGAAGCAGCTGTAAAGACAGTGCACCCGCTTGTCCCTTATTATTTTAATTTGCCTCCGCAAACAAAGGCACAGGCATTGCCGCTTAAATTTGATATAAAAAATGGTAATACTGTTGTTGCACAAGGGGTAATAGGTGGCGACAGCAACAAGCCGAACGAGGCTACTGTCACTTTTAACGAACATTCATATGGAGATTTAGATAACCCCAATGACCCAAATAATATTTTATACCCCGGTACAGAGGGCGAAATGCACTTTGAACTTTTATTTGATGCGGGCAAAGTTGGCAACGGCGGCAGGCAAGATATTGTTTTTAGTACACCTACACATGGGCAGGAGGTAACAATACCCGTAGACTTTAAAGTAGACCCTGTAACGGCAAAGCTTGATATGGCAAAGGGGGCAACACCAAGCTTTAGCGCGCTTAACAACATGAGTATAGCGTGGGAGGTAAAAGCCACTGCCCAAATAACAGACCCGGGCAACCCAAACGTGACGCCTGCTGTGCTTGCCACTGTAAGCGGCGTGGTTATTACCGATGCCATAGAAAGCCCGCTTGTGTATGATGATAAAACGGGTGTAACCGTAAAGCACTACAAAAGTGCAAGCGACAAAAGCCCCACCACCGTCAGCGGCAGTACGGTAAGCCTTGACACAGCAACAACACCAAACTACACGCTAAAGGTGGTACTGCCAAGCGGCAGTACACTTAAAGACGGCGAATATTACACTATAAGCTATAACACAACGTTTGACTTTGATGCGGCTTATGCCGGTGCGGGTGCAGATAAAAAAATAAGGTTCAGCAACACCGCAGCCGCCGCATTTAGCAACACACAATATATAAAAGATACAACCACAGGTGAAAACAAAGGTAAAACACTAACCATAACAGAGCCTTCAAAAGAAAAACCGCAAGCTAAAAAAGATGTAGAGCTTGTGGCGGATTTTATAGACAAGGCAGGGGCGCTTAAAAATGGCAAAATAGACTGGACAGTGACTATTAAGCCGCAAAGCTGTGTGTTTAATGGCGGCGAAATTACAGATGTCATACCGGTGGGGCTTACCCTTGAAAATGGCAGTGTAAAGTGGAACGGTACAGCTGTAACAGAGGACACAACAACAAAACCCACAACAACACCGGAGCACTACAGCTATGTAAAAACTGCGGGCGGCACAGGTGCTTTTACCTATGTGATGAAAAATGCAGAAGTAAAAACTGACCAAAGACTAACCTACACCACGACCGTTGACAGCGGTTACGACAAGCTTACAAATGAGTTTATAAATAATGCCGGTTTTTACCCGACAGATGGACCGGCAAGCGGATTTAGCAAAGTTGCCAAGGTTCACTATGGCAACTCTGTTTCGAGCAAGAGCGTAGGCGCATATGTGCCATCTGTACATACACTGCCGTGGACTATTACTATTGGTGAAAACGGCGGTACAGAGCTTGCAAACCCTGTTGTTACAGACATGCTGCCAAACACGCTTACCATGCTTAATGACACCATAACTGTAAACGGCACAAAGCTTACCTTAGGCGGCGGCAGTGTAGATTTAGGCGACAATGTGAGCGTGGAGCTTACACAGGGCAGCACAAGCGGCTCTGCCATGGGCTACGTTTTTACCTTTACAGGTACTGTTAAAAAGCAGTACAGCATTAAATTTAATACCACTGTGAATGATGATAAATATTGGGCGGCAAACACCAATAGTACTGCGGCTGTAAGCGAGCTTCAAAACACCGCTACTTTAAAGGTTGAGGGGCACGAGAACAACCCTGTTTCGGCTACGCCGAGTGTGCCCAGCCAAATATTGGCAAAAAGTGTACCAAAAGCCTACGATTATAATACAAAAAAAGCGTTTTGGCAAATTACCGTAAACCAAAATAAGATGGCTATGATAGCGCCAACAATTGTAGATACACTTGATACGGCAGGGCTTACCTTTGATGTGAAATCTATTGTGGTAACGCAGGGGAATACGACAGTTACGCCCACAAGCATAACCTTAGGCAATGACGGCGGAACACCTGCAAAGCCCACAATAACTGTAGTTTTGCCTGATATGGCAGCGGGGAACGAGCCGTATGTTGTAAGCTATGCAACAAACGTTAGCGATAAAATACTGATGAATATAACAGATAAGAGCAGGACTGTAAAAAACACAGCGGTGCTATCATCAAGCACCTTTAAAACCCCTGTTTCGGTACAGGCAGAGCAAAAGGTTGCAAGCCCGCTTATTACAAAAATAGGTAAAAACAGCCCCGGCGATTATTCTATTGAATGGAAAATAATGGTGAACCAAAACCTAGCCGAAATGCAGGCACCATTGCTTACAGACGAGCTTGCAGAGGAGCTTACCTTAAACCCCGATAGCATTAAGCTAGAGAAGCTTACTATTGGCACCGCGGGTAACATTACCAAAGCGGAGGACGTAACAGACACAGCCGCAGACTATAAGGCTGTTATGAACGGAACAACGCAAACCTTTACGGTTAAATTTAAAGACAAAATAACAACGGCATACTGGCTTACCTTTAAAACCTTTTGCAAAAAAGATGCAACCTATGGCAACGCAGTAAGCGTTATAAGTAACGGTGTGACACTTAAAACCGATGAAACAAAAACAACGTCCAGCAGCAGCAGCGCAGGCGGGCAGACGCGCCCTATACTGGGGCAGCTAAAGCTTACAAAAACCGATACGACAGGTAACCCGCTTGTAGGAGCAGAATTTACGCTGGGCAAGGTGGTTAAAACTACAGATGAAAAAGGCGAAGCTTTGTTTGACGGCATAAGAAATGGCACTTATTATGTTACCGAAACAAAAGCCCCAAAGGGCTATGTTCTGCCCGCTGCACCGGATAATAAAACAATGATTGAAGTAGGCGAAACAACAGCAGGCTTTGTGCATACTAAAGAAATAAAAAATGAGCCTGTAAAAGGCAAGCTTGTTGTAACAAAAACCGACAGCGCCGACTTAAACAAAAAGCTTGCGGGTGCAGAGTTTAGCGTTACAAAAG
>JAVWJP010000015.1:0-53546 GCA_036638975.1 Hydrogenoanaerobacterium sp. | reverse complement strand
TTATTATACCTCCTGTGGCAAGACTCACTGTAACTATTTTTATACCACATCATTGCGTGCATTGTGTACATTGCGTACGTTCCTTATGGCGTTTGATGTATTTTTTGGGTGAGGAACGTTCCGTACGTTTCTTATGGCGTTTGATGTATTTTTGGGGGAGAGGAACGGGCGTATGCTCCTTATGGCGTTTGATGTATTTTGTGGAGAGGAACGGTCGTGTAGGGAACGGTCTTGACCGTTCCGTATGTACGTTCCGTACATTGCGTACATTGCGTACATTGCGTGCATTCCGTATGTATGTTCCGTACGTTCCGTGCGTTCCGTGCGTTCCGTGCGTTCCGTGCATTCCGTGCGTTGCGTATGCTCCTTATGGCGTTTGATGTATTTTTGTGGTGAGGAACGGTCTTGACCGTTCCCTACGTATGTTAAATATTTTTTGGGGAGAGGAACGGCTAAGACCGTTCCCTACGTTTGTATGCGTTAAATAATTATTCGTTGTCCTCTTTGCGCTTGTTCTTCCAAAACCAAACGCTGCTGCCTACTGCCGCCGCTGCCAGCATTGCCGCAATGGTAGCCATGTACCAATGCTTGCCGCTAGCCCGCCTTGCGTCGGGTGTGCCTGCATATGCGCCCGCCTCAAAGCCCTCGCTTGGAGGTGTAATGGCTTTTTCGCCAACGGTGGGCAAAGCATATGTTGGCTTCTCTTTTTTGGGGGCGACTATAGTTATGCTGCCGCCGCTTACAGGCTCTCGCTTGCCGTCTGCATATTTGATATATGCAGTACCGCCTGTTTCGGGGTTGAGGTTTTGTTTGGCTTTTTCGTTATTCGCGGGCTTGGCGGGGGCTTCTACAAATTTAATATCCTTGTAAAGCTCTGCAAGCTGTGACAATGGGTAGTAAATTCTGGTTGCTTCTCGCTTTGGTGTTTTGCCCGCAGGAATGGTGATGGTTTTGTCGCCTTTCCAGCTGATAACGAGGTTTACTTTGTTGTTTTTACGCAATGCCTCCATAAAGCTTTCGGGCATTTTGTCGTTGTTGCCTGCGTTTAAATTAATGACAGTGCCGCTAAAGCCTTCGACCTGCGCTTTTGCACTCGTCCAAAAAGCGTACTCGTCAGTGTCGTTTGCGCTGCTGCCATTGCCGCCGCCTGTCGAGGCGCTGCCCTTTTTAGTTGCCACTATAGCAAAGGGGCTAAGCGAGCTTACCTGTACAGAAAGTGTATTGGATTTTGCATCGTACTTAGGCTCTAGCTTTTCGGCGGCTTTACTTGCACCATCTTTAAAATGGAAGAATAAGAAGCTGTGTGTGGTGGGCGATGTATCCTCCGGAAGCGGCATAACCGCCATAAGCTTGCCGTTTTTAACATCGCCGGCAGTGGCTTTTGCCCAGTTTACGCCGTCACTGCTTACCTGTAAATCTATTTCCTGAGCATACAATAAATCGGAGGAGCTTATACCGGATTGGCTTCTAAGCCATGTAGAAACAAGAGTGGCTTCATCATCATATAGATTGGCGGTTATTACACGAAGCTTCTTTGACGGGTCGTTTTGCTCTGTTACCACAACAGGGGTGCTAAGAGTGGTAGTGGGCAAAGCGGCGGGCGGGTTTTCTTTAGTGCCCGCTTTGTATACTATAAGCTTGCCATCGGTTAGGGTGATGTTATAATTCGTGTTGGTTTCTGTCCCGAGAACTATCACCTTGATAATTTTATCGCCCACAGTGTTGCTATTTACACCTGTAGCATAGCTTACCGTGTAGCTTGCCTTTAGAGTGTCGTTTATGCCGTCCATTCCATCACCGTCGGCAAAGCCGTCATAAACCAGCGCTTCTGTGTTATTTAAGACAGGCAGATCTTCGTACTGATAGCCTTTATAGGTTTTTGTGCTTATGCTAAGTGCCTTTTTGGCAATGGTAAAGTTTATGACAGAATGTGCGCCTGTGTAGCTTTTGTTGCTTTCGTTTACAGAAACCACCAACTTATAGTCGCCCGCATTGGTAGGTGCGGTGGTGCTGCTGTAAGCTGTGCTGCCTGTGCCTGTATAGGTGTAAACAAGCTCTTTTACAGGCACTTTGTTGCCCTCTACCTGCACTGTGCCTGTGCAACCGTTTTGCGGCTTTCCGTTGTAGGTAAGCCCTGTTGCCGCAGTAAGCCCTGTTATTGCAACTGTCTGCCTATTCTCTGTCTTAAAGGTTATAGTCGCGTCAAAATCGTTATAGTTTTTAGATGAGATTTTTACCTTGTATATGTCGCTTGCGCTTGTGCCGGCAGGGTTATTCTTGCTGGTGTAGGCTATGCCGCTGCTCGCTGAGGTGACGCTATCCATTAGCTTTGCACCGGTGGGTGCTGTCACTGCGCCAAACGCCGCATCTGCGGGTGCAGCTTTGCCAAATAAATCTGCCATGGTAACTGTGCCGCTGCGCACCTCGCCTGTTTGTATAGAAATATCTATTGTGGGTGGTGGGGCATAGTTTGCTTTTGTTATCTCGCCTTTGTCAGACCGGTAGGTTGAATCTTGCAGGCTGTAGTTATTTGTTTTTTCATTTGCAATCAGGCTTGCCTGCCCTACTATTGTTTTATCTTTGCCGACGTCGGCGTTAGAATATTTTGGGCTGCCTACGGAGTAATCGGTGTCCTTAATCATTGGTTGATCGGGCATTGGCGTGTTAAAGAAAATAAGTTCTTTAATGGTGGCATCGCAATTGCCGTCATAGACTTTTGACTCGGGAGTGCAGTTGCCTATTCTGATAAGCGCTTTATTTATAGTAAATTTGCCGGTTGCCGTGCCGCTGTAGTTGCCCTTAAAGCTTACAGTTACCGTGGCTTCCCCCGCATTTGTGTTGTTACGTAGGGTGCAAGTGTAGTCGGTGTCGGTATATGTTGTGCTGCTGTCCTTGACTATTAAGTCTGTGCTATTTGGGATTATGGGATTGCCTGTGTAGGTGTGACTTCCGCTTACAGTTACCGTTGCACCGGTTACTTCCTTGGCGGTAATTGTAAACGTTGCTGTTTTGCTGCCTTTTTCGGTGGAGGTAGTGTAGGTGGCAGTTACTGTGTAGCTGCCTACGCCCATCGGCTTGCCGTCAGTGGACAGGCTGCCTGTTCCATTTACGACATAGGCATAGGTGAAATTGGCGGTTTCCCCTGTAGAGGTTCTTTTTGCTTTTTCGTAGGCTTGCCCGCTGCCGTTCCAAGTGGCGCTGCCGTCTGTAAAGCTAATATCAGGGCTAATGTCGGTCTGTGTGCGTTTAGGCAACTGTGGATTTTGCGCCGTCGGATCCGGTACGTTTTTAAGGGTAGGCAGTGTGTTCATGTATGTAAGCTCACCGTTAATATTCCAGATAGTAGTATCAAAGCCGCCAAAAACACTTGCTTGTGTCGGGTTTTTGCTCACGTCTATGTCTAAGCCATTAGCATCGTTATCCGCGCCGCCGCTTACAGCAGCACCATTTACAAGCATATCGCTGCGCGCCTTGTTGTTAGCTAGTGTACCTACCGCAGTACCGGCAACCCTGCTGACTTCGCCGCTTTTACCGCTAACGCTTAGACCAAGAGAAACGCAGTTTTCTACAGTAACGTAGTTAATGCCCGCTATGCCGCCGGCGACACCGTTGGTGTCGGCAGTGACACTGCCGGTATTGTAGCAGTTTTGTATAGTATTGCCGCTTTCATTATCGCCCGCTAAGCCGCCGACATAATTTGTGCCTTCTACAGCGCCGGTGTTGTAGCAGTTTTCGAATAAACCAAAGTGAGAATTAAGTAAGCCCGCTATGCCGCCGACGTTAGTTGTGCCTTTTACAGCGCCTGTGTTGCTGCATTCACTAAGATAGGCGTCCATGTGATAACCCGCTATGCCGCCGACGTTAGTTGTGCCTTTTACAGCGCCGCTATTGCTGCATTTTTCAATAGAGCGGTTATAGCCCGCTATGCCGCCGGTATAATCCCCACTGCCTGTTACATCGCCGCTGTTGTAGCAGTCTTGTATAACGAGGGCATTATAGCCCGCTATGCCGCCGGTATTATCGCCGGTGCCTGTTACAGCGCCTGTGTTGTTGCAGTCTTGTATTACCTCGTTATTATAGCCCGCTATGCCGCCAACGCAGCTTGTGCCTGTTACAGTGGTGGTGTTGCTGCAGTTTTGTATTACAGAGTTGGCGTTAGTACTGCCCGCTATGCCGCCGACGTTAGTTGTGCCGCTTACAGCGCCGGCGGTGTTGTTGCAGTTTCTAATAGCGCCGCTGGTATTGCTGCCCGCTATGCCGCCGACGTTAGTTGTGCCTGTTACAGCGCCGGTGTTGCTGCAGCCTGTAATAGTGCCGTCGTTATAGCCCGCTATGCCGCCGACGTTATCTGTGCCTGTTACAGCGCCGGTGTTGCTGCAGCCTGTAATAGTGCCGTCGTTATAGCCAGCTATGCCGCCGACGTTAGTTGTGCCTGTTACAGTGCCGTTTATAATCAAGTTGTCTATCTTTCCGTTACTGCCTACCGTGCCGAATAAACCTTGTTTTTCGACAGTGCTAGTGGTTGTAAAGTTGCTTACCGTAAAGTTTGCTCCGTTAAAGTTGCAGACGAAAGAATCAAGAGCGTTTCCCATGGGTGTCCATTTATAACCGCCAAGGTCAATGTCTGCGGCAAGCTTTACCGTAGTGTTGCTTTTAGTGAAGTTAGTGTCGCCGTTGTTGGTTTGCTGCGCAATCCATGCAAGCTGTGCGCCGGTAGTGACAGTATAGGTTGAAACACCGCTTGTGGTGTCGGGTGTCACCTCAGTTTTAGTAGTGCCGTCCCAAGCTTCCCCTGCCTTTGCCTGCCGTGCGGCAGCGGCTTTGCCGCTGTCCATGCTGTTGTCCATGCTGTTGTCCATGCTGTTGCTGCCCACGCTGTTGCCAATGCCGCTGTCAATGGACGTGTGGCTGTGTGGCAACTGCGGTATTTGTGCCGTTTCTGCAAATGCCGCTACAGGCATCATGGTAAAAGCCATACATACCGCCAATACCATACTTAAAATGCGATTTTTCATAAAATGCCTCCTATAAAATTTTTTACATACGTTTGCTGTAAGGAACGGTCTTGACCGTTCCTTACGTGCGTTTGATGTATTTTTGGGAGAGGAACGGTCAAAACCGTTCCCTACGTTTTATTTTAACAGAAAATTCAATACAAAATATGATTAAAGTGCGAAAAGCCATTTTTATGCCCTGAACGGCACTTCCGTAAGGTTTTGTTGTGCCGCGCCAAATAAATATGCACGCAATAAATAAAAATAAGGAACGGTATTGACCGTTCCTTACGTATGTTAAATATTTTTTGTGGTGAGGAACGGTCAAAACCGTTCCCTACGTGCGTTCCGTACAAGACCAATTTAATGGATTTTCGTATATATATTTACAAATTTTTAAATAACCCTGTTCGTTTCGTATAATTCTATCGTTAAATGATTTTTGCCAAATTTCTACATTGGGGTATATTTCGTGTATGCGTTTTGATACTCCCGATTTATACAATCCTACGACGGTCGATAACGTAGGGAACGGTCTTGACCGTTCCGCCTTACCGCCACAACCAATTACAACAATAGCGTGTATATGGTCGGGCATTATCACATATTTATCAATGTAAATACCCTCAAAATGATTTGAAATATTTAATAATTGTGTTTTTGCAATTTCTCCGAACACATTTAGTTTATTGACATCACCAAACAAATGCAACCTATTATGAGTGCATATTGTTATAAAATAATAATTTTGATTTGAATAATCGTAGCTTGCTAATCGGGTTGGTTTTCGATTTGGTAATTCCATAAAAATCCCCTATTTTGCGTGCGATTTATTGGGGGTAGGGAACGGTCGTGACCGTTTCATACGTGCGTTTGACGTATTTTGGGGTAGGGAACGGTCGTGACCGTTTCATACGTGCGTATTATGTGTTTTTTGAGAGGAACGGTCAAGACCGTTCCCTACATTGCGTTTGGAGCTTCTGGTCAGAATCGAACTGACAACGGATCATTACGAATGATCTGTTTTACCATTAAACTACAGAAGCATATTGCGTTTTGCCGCGCCGCTTTTTGGCAAAGCGACATATATATTATACAGTCTGTGCACAAAACAGTCAAGGCGAATAGAGTTTATTTTTTGCCGATTTTATTTTTACTTTCAACATCTTCAACGACATTTTCAACAGTTTTTAGCGCATAATGTGTGAATTATAGACATTTTAGCCTAAAATTATATCTGAAAGAACAAATTCTATACTTAAAGTATATAACAGTTAAGCTATTACTATATGTGCGAAAAAAAAGCTGTAACTTTATGCTTGACAAATATTGCGACATGACATATAATAATTAAGTTGTCAGTGTTCCACAGACAGCAGGTGTCGTATGACGTAAGGCAAAAGCCGCCTGCCGAGGAAGAGATATGCCGTGCGCTTTTGCGTTATAGGTAATTTGTGCTCTTTCTGCGTTTGCGGGAGGGGTTTTTTTATTGGTCAAAATTATTTTGATAGATGATTCCGTACTTATTTAACTTTAAGCTGTATAAATGTTTTTCTTTTATATTTTTTGATGTTAAAGGGGTATTAAAGCAGGAGGTGAACGATTTTGCCAAGTGAGAAAGTATTGCAAACTAAAAAAGAGATAGTGGCAGGTCTTGAAGAAAAATTAAACAAGGCTGTTGCCGGTGTTGTTGTAGACTACAAGGGTATTTCTGTTGCGGACGACACAAAGCTGCGTAAAGAGCTGCGCGAGGCGGGTGTAGAGTACAAGGTAGTAAAAAACACACTGCTGCGCTTTGCTGCCCAAAACGGCGGTTTAGCCGATATTTGCCCGCATCTGGAGGGCACAACCGCATTAGCTGTTTCTAACACCGATGTAGTTGCACCTGCGAAGATTTTAGGTAAATTTGCAGAGGCTTCCAAGGGTAAGTTTGTTATTAAAACAGGCTTTATGGAGGGCAAAGCAATGTCTGCCGATGAAGTAATGGCGCTTTCAAAGCTGCCAAGCAAAGAGCAGCTTCTTTGTATGCTGCTTAGCGCGCTTAACGGTAACATTCGTGGTTTGGCTGTTGCTCTTAATGCAATTGCCGAAAAAGAACCGGCATAATACACAAAAACAGGCGCAAATGCGCTAAGCCGTATATAATGCGGTAATAATTTTAGGAGGTAAGCTAACATGGCTTCAGAGAAAATTTTAAAATTTGTTGAAGAAATTAAAACCCTTACAGTTCTCGAACTGTCCGAGCTTGTCAAAGCAATAGAGGAGGAGTTTGGTGTTTCTGCCGCTGCTCCGGTAATGGCTATGGGTGCCGCTGCACCTGCCGCCGCTGCTGCCGATGAAAAAACCGAGTTTGACGTTATCCTCACCGCTGCGGGCGGCTCTAAGATGGGCGTTATCAAGCTTGTTAAAGAGATGACAGGTTTAGGGCTTAAAGAAGCAAAAGAAATAGTAGACGGTGCCCCTAAAGCAATTAAAGAGGGCATTTCTAAGACCGATGCTGACGAAATGAAAGCAAAGCTTGAAGAAGCAGGCGCTTCTGTAGAAATTAAATAATTTTGCTGCATTGCGGCAAAGGGCGCGGCTGTTCACTTTTTTGTTGAACAGCCGCGCCCTTTTTATGCTTTGCCAAAAAGACCGCCGCGTGACCGCGCCTATTATATTGTGCCTATTATAAACGACTGCGGGGCAAGCATACCGTCCGCAAGCTCGCCAAAAACCGCTTCCGGCTCATACGGAAGCTCTAACAAGGCGGGTGTACTGCCGCGGTTTACCGCCAAAAGCAAGCCCTCGCCGCCTTTTTTGCGTGTAAATATAAAAACATCGCTGCTGTAGCCTACAGGCATAAAGGGCGCGTCGGCAAGCAGGCTGCGGTACTTTGCGCGCACTGCGCTAAGCGCCTTTATAAACTCCAAAAGCTCTTTGTCGCCGCTATCCCACAAAAAGGTACAGCGGTTAAATGGGTCGCGGTAGCCTGTCATGCCCATTTCGTCACCATAGTATAGGCTGGGTACACCGGGCAAAAAAAACTGCAAAACGGTTGCAAGCTTAAAAAGAGCCTTGCCCTTTGCGTAATCTTGCTCGCTTAAAAAGTGGTGCGCCATTTGCCATTTGCGGTCCTTGCCGTTAAGAGGTTCACCCACAAGCCATGTCATGGCGCGTTCTACGTCGTGGGTAGATAGAGAATTCATCAGCACGTCAACTATTGGCTTTGGGTAGTTTTCTAAAATAGATAGCACCGCATTGTTAAGCTCGGCGCCGCCGCCGTAGCGTATAAACGAGAGCACAGAGTCTTTAAATGGGTAGTTCATTACACTGTCAAGCTGCTTGCCCAAAAAGTAACGCTTGCGCACACTGTAGGCGGTTTTGTTAGAAGCGTCCTCCCAAACCTCGCCTATAACCACAGCCTGTGGGTTATAGCCCTTTACGCAGGCGGTTAATGCATCTAAAAATTCGTCGGGCAGCTCGTCTGCAACGTCAAGGCGGTAGCCTGCAACGCCAAGCGACAGCCAATAGCGCAAAACCCCATGTTCTCCGCATATAAACTCAAGGTAATCGCTGTTTGTTTCTTTTACATTTGGCAGGGTTTCAAAGCCCCACCAAGAGCTGTATTTTTCGGGCCACTCGCTAAAATCGTACCATGGGTAGTAGCGGCTTTCTTTAGAGTTAAACGCGCCCTCGGTTTGGTAGCGCCCGCGGCGGTTAAAGTAAACGCTGTCATCGCCGGTGTGCGAGAACACGCCGTCAAGTATAATGCTTATACCAAGCTTTTTACCCTCTGCGCATAGCTCACGCAGGTCGTTTTCATCACCTAAAAGGCTGTCTATTTTAAGGTAATCGGCTGTGTTGTAGCGGTGGCTTGAATGTGCCTCGAACACAGGGTTTAGGTATATACACGAAATATTAAGCTCTTTTAAATACGGCAGTTTTTCGGTAATACCGCGTAAATCGCCGCAAAAATAGTCGCTGTTTGTTATTCGCCCCTCTGCATTGGGCAAATATTCGGGCATTTCGTACCAGTTTGTGTGCAGTGTTCTGTCCGCAGGAACATCTTTTTTTTCTGCGCCGCTGTTGTTAAAACGGTCCGGAAAAATTTGATATATTATGCCGCCCTTTAAAAAAGACGGGGTTTCAAGCGTGGCTGCATAAACCGTAAGCTGCCAAAGGGCGGCTTCGCTGTTTATAAAGGCACCTGTGCCGTCGCTTTGGCGCGAGAGCCGTATGTCTGCGCCGTTTTTAGTCGCCGCGAAGCAGTAAAAATAAAGCTGTGGGGCAGGCAGCGAAAGCGTGCACGAGTACACATTACAGCTAAGCTCTGCCGTTATAAAGCTTAGCGCTATTTCTTGCGGTGTGTCCCATACGTCAGCTTTAAAAAGTAAAAGGCGTGGGTGAGAAAACTCGTTGTTCTTTGGCAGGCGCAAGCGGAACTCCGCCTGCTCTCCTGTTCTAAGAGCACCAAACGGTTTCTTAAATTCGGTGCTTCTGCTGTTAAAAAATATAAAATCCATAGCACGAAGACCCCTAACCTTTTATACTTACTATAGTTGCAGTCAGACAATATCAGTTAAGACCTGCGCAGTTTTCAGCGCAGCTTCCATATCTTTTTGGCATATTCGTTTATCGCCCTGTCAGCACAGAAGTAGCCCGATTCCGCTATATTTTTAAGCGACATCTGCTGCCATTTGCTTTCGTTTTCGTAGGTCTGCATTGCAAGCTCCTGCGCCGCCGCATACGAGGCGTAATCTTTAAGCACCATGTAAGGGTCGCTGTTTACAAGCGAAGTGTATATGTCGGGGAATTTTGTTTTGCCTATGCCTGTGTTAAGCTGGTCTATCGCCGCTTTAATGACAGGGTCGCTGCGGTAGATGGCACGCGGGTCGTAGCTTGCCTTTGCAGCATTTACTTCATTGGTACGCATACCGAATATAAACATATTTTCTTCGCCCACGTGCTGGGCAATCTCAACATTTGCACCGTCGTATGTACCTATAGTAAGTGCACCGTTAAGCATAAGCTTCATGTTGCCTGTGCCCGAAGCCTCGGTGCCGGCGAGAGAAATCTGCTCTGAAATTTCGCTTGCGGGCATAAGCAGCTCCGACAAAGTTACGCGGTAATCCTCAAGATAAACTATGCACAGCTTTTGGCGCATAACAGGGTCCTTTGCAATCTCGTCGCGCAAGGTGCATATCATCTTTATAATTTGCTTTGCCAAGAAGTACCCGGGTGCTGCCTTAGCGCCAAAAATGAAGGTGTGCGGTACGTAATGCGCGTCGGGGTTGTTTTTAAGCATTTGGTAGGTTGCAAGAATATGCAGCGCATTTAAGTGCTGGCGTTTGTACTCGTGCAGACGTTTTACCTGCACGTCAAATATAGAATGAGGGTTTATGACAGCGCCTGTTGTTTTTTGTATATACGAGGCAAAATTCTCTTTGTTTTTAAGCTTTACAACGGCAAGCTTTGCAAGCACAGCTTTATCGTTTGCAAATTTATTAAATTTTTCAAGCTTGCTCATGTCGCGTAAAAAGCCATCGCCTATTGTTTCTTTAAGCAGGCTTGTAAGCCCCTCGTTGCTTTGGTACAGCCAGCGGCGCGAGGCTATTCCGTTTGTTACATTTGTAAATTTTGCGGGCATAATTTTGTAAAAATTGTTAAAAACATCATTTTTGATGATATCGGAGTGAAGTGAGGAAACTCCGTTTACGCTGTGGCAAGCCATAACGCACAGGTTTGCCATATGTATCGTTCTGTCAGAAAAAATAGACATACGCTTTACAGTGTCATCGTCAAGGTGATAGGTGTTGTAAAGGTCGTAGGTAAAGCGGTTGTTAATTTCTATAAGTATTTGGTGTATACGCGGTAGCAGCACAGAAAACAGGTCCTCGTTCCATTTTTCAAGCGCCTCGCTCATTACTGTGTGGTTTGTGTAGGCAAAAACATTCGTTACAATGTTCCACGAAAGCTCCCAGCTGTAGCCGCAGTCGTCAAGCAAAATACGCATAAGCTCGGGTATAGCAAGCGCGGGGTGGGTGTCGTTTATATGTATGGCGACTTTTTCGGCTAAATTAATTACCGTGCCATAGGTAGACATATGCCTGCCTATTATGTCGCCAATGGACGCCGCCACCATAAAGTACTGCTGGCGCAGACGAAGTGACTTGCCCTCGTTGTGGTTATCGTTGGGGTAGAGTACCTTGCTTATTGCTTCTGATATAGAGTTTACGCCAAGTGCATTTACGTAATCGCCGCGGTTAAAGCTATCCATGTCAAAGCCCGCCGAGGTTGCCTTCCACAGGCGCAGACGCGAAACACCCTTGCTGTCGTATCCGCTAACGTACATATCGGCGGGTACTGCCTTTACAACGGTGTAGTTTTTATAGTTTATATGGTGGTAGTTGTTGTCCCAAAACTCTTCTACCTCGCCGCCAAAGCGTACGTCTATAGCGCGCTCGGGCTTTGGTGTTAGCCAAACCTCGCCGCCGGGCAGCCAGTAGTCGGGCAGCTCTGTCTGCCAGCCGTCAACAATTTTCTGTTTAAATATGCCGTATTCGTAGCAGATAGAGTAGCCTGTGGCGGGGTAATCTCCGGTTGCCAGTGCGTCCATAAAGCACGCTGCAAGCCGCCCCAAGCCGCCGTTGCCAAGCCCTGCGTCAGGCTCGTAGTCATAAAGACGTTCCAGCTTTACGTCGTAGTCGGCAAGTACACTGCGGGTTATGTCTTGTATTTCTAAGTTGTAAAGGCTGTTTTTAAGACTGCGCCCCATTAAAAACTCCATGCAAAGGTAATAAACCTGCTTTTTGCCGTTGGAGTTTGTGTTTACAGAGAAGCGTCTGCGTTTTTCCTTTAAAATATCAACCACAACAAGCGAAAGGGCCTTATAATAAAGCTCATCGGCAGCGGTTGTGGGGTCAACTCCCAAAACATTTACAAGTTTATTTTCAAGCTCCTGCTTTAAATGCTTTTTTGTGATTAAATTATCCATAATGCTTACCGCCATTTCTCCGCACGAGAAACATTTGTCTATAAAGACGGGCTACTCTCGCCGCGCGGAGCGGGAGAAGCGCTGATGATGTGTAGTATTATGAGCGCGCCATTGCGCTTTCTTTTTAATTATACCAAATTTACTGAAAAAAACAAGCCGAAATATTACTTCAAAATTAAAACTTGCCGTGCTTGTACGGTTATTTTTTTTGCATATGCAGCTTTTACGGTGCTGTATATTTATAATTTTTAGCTATACTGCAAAATTACAGCGAAAAAGAGTGCTTTTATGCTTTGTTTGCGTGAAAAAACAATGTAAAATTCGGGTATTGTTCTTTTTTAATAATCTTCTGTATTTTTTGATGAAATATACTTTATAAATGCTTTGAAATAGACTATAATAAAAGTGTACAATAAAAAACGGAAAAACAGCAAAGACAAACACAAATTCGGGGCACTCAGCCGCGAAATCACAGGAGGCTTGCATTATGGATACAATCAACAGGGTTCGCATTGAGATATACGGTGCAAAGTTTGTAATAACAAGCAAAAAAGATGAGGAATATGTGCGTAATATGGGTGCTCAGGTTGACGCGAGCGTTAAAGAGCTGCTTGCAAGCTCGCAAAACCTTACTTTTAATGAAGCACTTGCGCTTACTGCGCTTAATTATCTTGATGCGTATAAAGAATCGGAGCAAAACTCTGACCATTTGCGCGGGCAGATAAATACATATCTTGAAGATGCGGGGCGCGCGCGTATAGAGGCAGACGAGGCAAAACGAGAAATTGCGCAGTTAAAGCGCGAACTGGAGCTGACAAGGCGTGGTAAAAATGTTTAATATGCCTGAGATATTGGCACCGGCGGGCAGCAAAGAGCAGCTTATTGCGGCGGCTTCCTGCGGGGCAGATGCTGTTTATCTTGGAGGAGCGGTGCTTAACGCGCGTAGAGGAGCAGATAATTTTGACGACTGCGAAATGGAGCAGGCTGTCGAATATTGCCATGTTCGCGGTATGAAGGTGCATTTGGCACTTAACACCGTTGTGCTTCCAAAGGAAGAAGCGGCGGCGCGGCATATGCTGCAAACGGCGTGTGCTATAGGCATAGATGCTGTAATTATAAACGACATGGGGCTGGCGGCGTTTGCGCGCAAAAATGCACCTGAAATGCCGCTTCATGCCTCTACACAAATGTCTGTACATAACCTTTCGGGCGTGCGTGCCTTAGAAGAACTGGGCTTTAGCCGCGTTGTGCTCGCCCGCGAGATGAGCCGCGACGAGATAGCCGCAATAACAGAAAACACAACCATAGAAACCGAGGTTTTTATACACGGTGCATTATGTATGTGTGTTTCGGGGCAGTGCTATATGAGCTCTATTATAGGAGAGCGCAGCGGCAACCGCGGAATGTGCGCTCAGCCGTGCCGCCTGCCTTTTTATGTGGCGCAAAAGGGCTTGTGTGGGCTTTCGCTTAAAGACCTTTCGCTGGTCGAAAAAATGAACGATTTGCGTGAGCTTGGAGTAAGCTCTGTAAAAATAGAGGGACGTATGAAGCGCCCCGAGTATGTGGCGGCGGCGGTAACCGCTTGCCGCGCTGCCCGTGAGGGCAGGCTGGTAGACACAAACACTTTACAATCTGTATTTTCTCGTGCCGGTTTTACGCAGGGTTATTACAATGCAAAACGCGGCAGCGAGATGTTCGGAACGCGCGGCAAAGAGGACGTAGTGGCGGCAGACGGTGTGTTAAAGGGCTTGGCACAGCTTTATCTGCACGAAATGCCGCGGGTTGGTCTTAGCGGGGAGCTTACACTGAGGTCGGGGGAGGCGATTGCGCTTAAACTGCATGACAGTGACGGCAACGAGGCATTTGCAGCGGGAATGTTGCCCGAAATTGCTGTAAATAAACCAACTACCGATGAAATGCTGCGCAGGGCGCTTGAAAAACTGGGCGGCACACCGTACCGCATAGATGATGTTAAAATAAACTGTGAGGACGGCTTGGCTGTGCCTGTTTCGGCTGTGAATGAGCTTAGGCGAACGGTGCTCGATGGCATTACGAAGCAGAGGGCTTGTCTTAAACCTGTGACGTTTGTGCCCGAAAACAGCGGGGTAAATGCGGGCGAAGAAGTGTACAGCCAAAAGCTGCCCGATACACCACCGCTGTACGGCAGGTTTGCAAAAGCCGAGCAATTGCCCGATGCCGATGCACTGGCGAAGCTGGACTTAATTGTACTGCCCGTAAAGGAAGCGGCTAAGGTTTTGGACTGGGAAATAATAAAAAAGCTTGCGGGGGAGCTTCCCCGCATAGATTTTGAAAATTATGCGGGCTGTGAGGAAGCGCTGAGCCAGCTTAAACAGCGCGGAATTAAGCGGATTTTTGCGGGCAATTTAGGCGGCATTTGGTTTGCAAAGCAGCACGGCTTTACACCTGTGGGCGACTGGGGGCTTAATGTAACAAATGCGGCGGCGCTTGACGCATATGCAGAGCTGGGGTGCGAGGCGGTAACTGCCTCTTACGAGCTTAATTTAAACGACGTTAAGCACATACGCGGGGCTGTGCCATTTGGTATGTTGGGTTACGGGTATTTACCGCTTATGATTATGCGCAACTGCCCTGTTAAAAACGAAAAAAGCTGTATGGAATGTAAGGGCAAGGCAAAGATGTACGACCGCTTGGGTAATTCATTTGTTGTTGGCTGCGGTGGAGAAAAAAAGTTGACAGAGGTATATAACTGCCTGCCGCTTTACTTGGCAGACAGGCTGCCCGAGCTTAAAGGTACAGGCTTTGTAACACTTTATTTTACGACTGAAGAAAAAGCAGAGTGTGCAAGGGTAATAAACGAGTATAAAAGCGGCGGCGAGCGCGAGAATAAAACGCGCGGGCTGTATTATCGAAACTTACAATAAGCAATATTTTAATAAAATACAACTTTAAGTATAAATAAAAACGGAGTATATTACAGATGACACTAAAATTTAAAAAACTTAATGCAGAGGCAATAGTACCGCAGAACGCAACAGACGGAAGTGCGGGTTACGATTTACACGCCTGCATAGCTGCACCTGTCACAATACGAGCGGGAGAAACTGTAAAAATTGGGACAGGCTTTGCAATGGCGCTGCCAAACGGTGACTGTGCAGCTTTTGTTTATGCACGCAGCGGGCTTGCCTTAAAAAACGGTATAGTCCCCTCCAATTGCGTTGGAGTTATAGATTCGGATTACCGCGGTGAAATAGCCGTTGGCATACGAAACTACAGTGCGGAGGATTTTGTTGTACACAGCGGTGACAGAATAGCCCAAATGGTTATAGCACCGGTACTGCACCCGCAGTGGTGCGAATGTGATGACCTTACAGACACCGCGCGGGGCGAGCGGGGCTTTGGCAGCAGCGGCGTTTCTGCAAGGAATTAGAGTGATAAAAGGGGGCAACACAACATGGATATTATATTGGCTTCGGCTTCTCCGCGTAGGCGCGAGCTTTTGGGGTATATATATAAGGATTATCAGGTGCGGCCGGCAAATATAAATGAAGAAGTTCCTAATGGCACAGCGCCTCAGGCGGCGGGTGAAATTTTGGCGGGCAAAAAAACCCTGCACGTACAAAAAAGCTATCCGCAAGACCTTATTATAGGGGCTGATACCGTTGTGGTGCTGGGTGACGAGGTTTTGGGTAAGCCAAAGGACGAGGCTGATGCCGTGCGTATGCTTGAGATGCTTTCGGGCAATGTGCATAAGGTTTATACAGGGGTTTCGCTTAGGTATAATGACCGCGAGTATTCATTTACGCAGTGCACCGATGTATGGTTTTATTCGCTGACAAAAAAAGAGATAAACGATTATATAAATACAGGAGAGCCATTTGACAAGGCGGGCGGATATGGCATTCAGGGCAAGGGCTGCCTTTTGGTAAAAAAAATAGACGGCGACTACTTTAATGTCATGGGCTTGCCTGTGGCACGGCTTAAACGCGAGCTTGAAAAATTTGGTGTTTAAGTATTTCACCGCCGCAGGCGGCGAAGTGCTGCAAAAGCACATCAAAAGCACCGTTTGTATTACAAAAAAATAAAGAATTTACAAAGTAAGGGTTTAGGTATTTCACCGCCGCAGGCGGCGAAGTGCTGCAAAAGCACATCAAAAGCACCGCTTTTATTACAAAAAAATAAAGAATTTACAAAGTAAGGGTTTAGGTATTTCACCGCCGCAGGCGGCGAAGTGCTGCAAAAGCACATCAAAAGCACCACTTTTATTACAAAAAAATAAAGAATTTACAAAAAAATAGATTTAATTATTGTGAAAAAGTAAGTTTAGGGGTATAATACTAAGGATAATGAATTATTATATCTAAAAAAAGAAGTTATGCGGTAAAGCCGCGAAAGGGGTAGCATATGTTTTCGTTCACAAAAGATATTGGCATAGACCTTGGCACCGCTAATACCCTTATTTTTATGAAGGGCAAGGGTATAATTTTGCGTGAGCCTTCGGTTGTTGCAGTTGATACACGAAGCGACAGAGTGCGCTATGTCGGGCAGGAGGCAAAGGACATTATAGGGAGAACCCCCGGCTCTATTGTTGCTGTTCGTCCTCTTAAAGACGGAGTTATAGCCGATTTTGATATCACCACCAGTATGCTTGAGCTTTTTATAAAAAAGGTTTTCAACAATTCATCTTTTGCGCGTCCGCGCGTTGTAATATGTATACCCTCCGGAGTTACCGCAGTAGAGCGCCGCGCTGTTAAAGAGGCAACTCTTAAAGCGGGAGCAAAGCAGGTTTCTATAATAGAAGAACCAATGGCGGCGGCAATCGGCGCGGGGCTGCCTGTTGCAGAGCCCACGGGCAGTATGGTTGTAGATATCGGCGGAGGAACAAGTGAGGTTGCAGTGATTTCTTTAGGCGGCATAGTGGCAGCTCGCTCGGTGCGTGTTGGCGGCGACGAGTTTGACCTCTCTATAATTCAGTACGTTAAAAAGAAGTATAATTTGCTTATAGGCGAAAGAACAGCAGAAGACATCAAAACAAATATAGGCTCGGCGTACCCGTTTGAAGACGAGCAGCCAATGGAGATTAAAGGGCGTAACCTTGTGGACGGCTTGCCGAAAAACATTTACATTACCCCTGCCGAAATTCGCGAGGCACTTGAAGACCCGCTTTCTGCGGTGCTTGATGCAATAAAAGTTACGCTTGAGAGAACTCCGCCGGAGCTTTCTGCGGATATTATCGACCATGGTATTACCTTGACGGGCGGCGGTGCACTGCTTAAAAACCTTGATAAGCTTATAGCAGAAGAAACCGGAATGCCGGTTTATATCGCCGATAACCCTTTGGACTGTGTGGCTATAGGCACGGGGCGTGTGCTAGAAGACTTAACTAAGCTTTCTGACGTACTTACAGAAGATGACCACAGGTACTAAAAAGCTTTTGCAGGGGTTTGTAGCAGTCTTACTCGATATTGGAGTTAAAAAAGCCAAGCGTAGCTGCTATATTAACGGCGGGCTGTTGTGTAAGCGGACAAAATAAAGTCGGCTTTGCGGCAACCCGCGTTTTGCGTAGAAAGCCTGTAAAGCAACCGGCTTTTACTTTGCGTTTTTCTTAAATTATTATATAGGAAGGGGGAGAGGGCATGAAGGAGTTTTTTTCGTCCACACGTTTTAAAATATTGGCGGCTATAGCGGTTGTGCTGGGCGCTTTTATGCTGCGCGCGGCATGGACAGGCGGCTTTGGTACATTGTCCTCAAGCCTTTTAGGTGCCGTTATTACACCTTTTCAAAAGGTTTCATCAAGTATTTCGTTTAATGTAAGCGAGTTTTTTTCAACGTTCACAAGTGCTAAAAGCATAAAGGCAGAAAACGAGCGTCAAAAAGAAGAAATCCGCGAGCTTAACAAAAAGCTTGTCGATTACGACAAGATAAAGCACCAAAATGATATTTATAAAGATTTTTTAGAGCTTAAAGAACGTGCCGCCGACTTGGAGATAGAGCCTGCATCTGTTATGGGGCGCGACACCTCCGACAGGTTTTATTCGTTCACTATAGACAAAGGCTCGCTTGACGGCATAGAGCCGCGCGATTCCGTAATGACAAAGGACGGCTTTGTGGGCATAGTTTTTGAGGTGGGGCTTACATATGCCAAGGTTTCTACAATACTTGACCCTGCAAACAATATAGGTGTTTACGACACGCGCACGCGTGACACCGCACTTATCACAGGCACGGTAGAGCTCTCTGAAAAAGGGCAGTGCAAAATGTACTTGCTCCCGCGCGAGAGCGGCGCTGCCGTGGGTGACCTTATAGTTACCTCGGGAATAAGCGGGCTTTACCCCAAAGAGCAGGTAATAGGCAAAATAACAGATGTTAAAAGCGAAAGCCATGGTAACTCGCTTTATGCTATAATAGAGCCAAGCTCTGATATTAAAAATATAAAAGATGTCCTCGTCGTAAAGTCGTTTGCGGGGCAAGGCAGCTCGGCAGAGCAAGGCGGGGGCAAAACGCCATGACAAAAAACACACATATTTATGTCTTAAAATATACAAGCTTTGTTGTACTGTTTATATTCCTATATGTTTTGCAGAATACGCCCATGCTTTTTTCTATCAATGGGGTAAAGCCAAACCTTGTAGTGCCTGCGGCAGTATGCCTTGCCATGTTTGAGGGCGAGTTTACAGGCGGTATTATGGGCGCTTTTGCGGGGCTTTTGTGCGACCTTGCCAGCTTTACAATATTTGGCTTTAACGGAATATTGGTGATGGCGGGCTGTGTGGCGGCAGGGCTTTTAACGGCATATTTGACACAGCTTCGCATAAGCAATGCGCTTATGCTGGGGTTTATCGTTTTGCTTTTACGCGGGCTTTTGGAGTACTTCTTTTATTTTCAGATGTGGGGCTTTGAGAACCGCTCTAGGGTGCTTTTGTTTTCTATATTGCCGTCGGTGCTTTACAGTACGGCTGTAATTGTACCTATTTATTACATTGTAAGATGGCTTACAGGTTACTTTGCGGGTAGACTGCGGGTATAATTGATTTTTTGGTCAATATAAAAAAGGGGGCCGCGGCTTGAGAGAAACTTCAAATAAACTTCGTGTAGCTCTGCTTGCCGTGCTTTTTTTGGTGGTGGGTGTGCTTTATGGGCTTCGCCTTGTAAAAATGCAAATAGTTGAAAGCGCTAAGTATATAGGGCTTGCAAATAAAAGCACCAGCCAAAAGCAGATAATGCCGGCTGCGCGCGGTGAGATTGTGGACAGATACGGTCGTCCCATGGTCATAAACCGCACGGGCTTTAATGTTGTGCTCGACAAGGCATTTTTAAAAAAGGGTAAAGAAAACGAAACTATTTTAGAACTTACAAAAATCATGGAGCAATCGGGCGAGGACTGGATAGATAATTTACCTATTACAAAGAGCGAGCCTTTTCGCTTTGAGGGCGGCGACGGCGACATAAGCAGGCTTAAAAAGTTTGTAGATGTAAACTCTGCCGCCACTGCAACAGATGTTTGGTATTGGCTGATTGATACATTTTCGCTTCAATATACCGATGAACAAATAGAGAAGCTGGCGAAGGAGCGCGGCTGTCTGCCAAGCGAAATACCGCCGCTTTATACACCATATCAGCAAAGAATTGTGGCGGGTGTACGCTACGAAATGGCACAACGCGGGTTTAATTACGAGGTGCCGTATACCTTTGCCGAGGACATAACTATTTCTACAATAACAAAAATAAAAGAGAACTCCTTCGCCTTACCGGGCGTGGACGTTTTAGAAAGCTCTATACGCGAGTATGCCTGCGGTGACTTAGCACCGCATATAATAGGGCGTGTCGGCCCTATATACTCTGAGGAGCTTGAGTCTTACAAAGAAAAAGGATACGAAACAAATGCAATAGTCGGCAAAGAGGGTATAGAAAAAGCCTTTGAAAGCAAGCTGCGCGGCACAAGCGGAGAGCGCCAGATAAGCTTTGAAAACGGTTCTGTTGTAGATGTTGTAGAAACTGTGCCGCCAAAGCCGGGTAACACGGTGGTGCTTACTATAGACAAAGAGCTGCAAAATGTTTTGCAGAGCTCGCTTGATGTTGAGATAAAAAAGATGCGCAAGGCGGCAACTATCAATAACGGTAGGGACGCTACTGTGGGCGCGGCTGTGGTTATTCATGTCCCCACGGGCGAGGTGCTTGCAAGCGCTTCTTACCCCAGCTATAACCTGGCTACCTATAAAGAGGACTATGCAAAAAACAATGCCGACCCGTTTCAGCCATTTTATAATAAGGCATTGCAGGGCACCTATGCCCCCGGCTCGTCATTTAAGCCCTGTGTTGCAACTGCCGCGCTTAATGAGGGTACAATTACGCGCGATACCATTGTCAACTGCACGCAGGTTTATACCTACTTTGCACCGTCCTATACCCCGCGCTGCCTCTATTACAACGGCCCGATAAACGTAGTTACGGCACTGCAAAAAAGCTGCAACTTTTATTTTTACGAAACAGGCAGAATATTAGGCATAGATAAAATAGATAAATATGAGCGGGGCTTTGGCTTAGGCGAGCTTACGGGGGTTGAGATACCTGAACAGCAGGGGCACAGAGCAGGACCGGAGTACAGCAAAAGTGTTGGCAAGCAGTGGTGGGCAGGCGATGTTATACAGGCGTCTATAGGGCAGAGCGACAACAAATTTACGCCTATTCAGCTTGCAACCTATACGGCTGCTTTGGCAAACGGCGGTAAACGAATGAAAACACATTTTGTAAAAAGCGTAGTTTCTTATAATTTTGATGAAACAATAGCCGAGTCAGTACCGGAGCTTGTTGCCAATTTAAACCTCTCGCAAAACGCCATTGACGTAGTGCGTGAAGGCATGATTGCGGCGGCAGGACCAAACGGAACTTCACTTGGTAAGTTTAACAACTACGGCGTAACGGTTGCGGCAAAAACAGGTACGCCGGAGGTAAATGCTACCGGTACAGAGCTTAACTCTGTTTATATAGCCTATGCACCGGCAGAAAAGCCCGAGATAGCCATAGCTGTAGTCATAGAAAAAGGCGGACAGGGCTATACAGGTGTTCCCATTGCAAAAACTGTGTTTGACGAGTACTTTTTTGCAAATAAAAAAGCACAAAGCCCGCAAATGGCAGGTGTCCTGTTAAAGTAACCGGCAGTAAACGCGGTAAAAGCATTGGCATAGGCAGGTATAGAATAAAAAAATAAAAATAAAGCAAAAAAATTGCCGCTTTGACCAATTATTTATAAAAAGCTACTTTGATTTTGTGTGCTTTTGTGATACAATGGCATTGTATATCGTATTGGGCATTGGCGCACTTATTTAAAAGGGGCATCGGGTAGACATGACTGCTAAAATTATTATGATAACCTCCGGCAAGGGCGGCGTCGGTAAATCATCTGTTTGCGCCGGAGTTGCATATCATTTGGCACGGCTGGGCAGCAAGGTGTTGGTGTTGGAGATGGACAGCGGCTTGCGCTGCCTTGACATTATGCTTGGCGTAAGCGGCAGTACAGTGCACGATATTTCTGATGTTTTAAGCGGACGCTGCGAGCCTATAAAGGCTATATACAAATCCCCTCTTTCAGAGAATCTTTTTATGATGCCGGCGGCATTAACCCCGGAGGCGGTATATTCGTCAAGGCTTTGGGCCAGGCTGTGTAAGGGGCTGGCAAATTATTACGACTATATTTTAATAGAAACACCATCGGGCTTTGGCAGACAGTTTGCAGATATCGCCGCAGTTTCTCAGCTTGCGGTTCTTGTTGTCACGCCGGACCCTATCTCGGTGCGCGACGGTCGTATATTGTCAGACTACCTTGATGAATTGGGGCTTTTAAGGCAGCGTATAATAATAAACAAGGTTAGCACAGTACATGGCAGGCTTGATGCCTTGCCAAACCTTGATGTTGTGATTGATACAGTATGCGAGCCGCTTATCGGCGTAGTGCCGTATGAGCAAAAGATGATAAAAACACTTTCACAGGGGCAGGTGCTGCGCTCAGGCTTTTTGGCGGGTGTGGCACTATGCAACATTGCAAGGCGCATTAAGGGCGAATTTGTCGAACTGGCATTTTGTTAATGATGATTACATATTTATATAACGGAGGTAGAGAGAGTGAATATAGCGATTACGGCGCATGACTCTAAAAAGGAACTTATGGTGCAGTTTTGCATAGCATATT
The DNA here is from genome assembly GCA_036638975.1 of Hydrogenoanaerobacterium sp. Classification (GTDB taxonomy): domain Bacteria; phylum Bacillota; class Clostridia; order Oscillospirales; family Ruminococcaceae; genus JAVWJP01. The sequence goes on along the minus strand of JAVWJP010000015.1, from coordinate 31,411 downwards.
GCGGTATATTAAGCCACCACACGCTTTGCGGTACAGGTACTACGGCAAAGGCGGTTTCGGACGCAACAGGGCTTGAAATATTACGGTTTTTAAGCGGTGGACAAGGCGGCGACCAGCAGATAGCGGCGCGCATTGCCTGTAATGAAATTGACCTTCTCATGTTTTTCCGCGACCCGCTTACGGCAAAATCCAACGACATAGACGAAGCACAGCTTTTGCGCCTGTGTGATGTTCATAATATACCTGTGGCAACAAATATAGCTACTGCCGAGGCTCTTGTGCACGCGCTTGAGCGTGGCGACCTCGACTGGCGCAATATAGTAAACCCAAAAGCGGGTGCTACACTGCGCTAAGTGCAGCGAAAAATCATTTATATGTTTACAATTATGCTGTAAAGTAATATAATAATGTCTGCTGAGTACACCAAAGGGTGCGGCTTGGCGGGCATTTTTTGTAACAGCGCTTCTGCTTATAGGTTAAGTACGCTTACTATATAAGTGTTTTGCTATAATAATTTTACGATTGGAGAAAACTATGCCACTTTTAACACAGGCGCCTAAGGGCACACAGGATATTTTGCCGCAGGACAGCTACAAATGGCAGTATGTTGAGGAGCTGCTGATGGAGATATCGCGGCTTTACGGCTTCGCCGAGCTGCGCACACCTACCTTCGAGCATACCGAGCTTTTTAGTCGTTCGGTAGGTGACACCACAGACGTTGTGCAAAAAGAGATGTATACGTTTAATGACAAGGGAAACCGCTCTATAACTTTGCGTCCGGAGGGCACTGCGGGTATGGCGCGCGCCGCCATAGAAAACGGTCTGTTTAACAGTGCACTCCCATTAAAAATAAGCTATCTTATAAATTGCTTCAGGTACGAAAAACCTCAGGCGGGCAGGCTTCGTGAGTTCCACCAGTTTGGTGCAGAGGTTTATGGCTCTGATTCCCCCGCGTGTGATGCCGAGGTAATAGCCATGGTGCACGAGATATTTGACACGCTGGGTATAAAAGAGCTTAGGCTTGAGCTTAATTCAATAGGCTGCCCTGTATGCCGCGCAGAATACCACAAAAGGCTTGCCGAATATTTTGCGGAGCATACGGGCGAGCTTTGCCAGACCTGTACCGAACGTCTTGTCAAAAACCCTATGCGAATACTTGACTGCAAAAACCCCGATTGTGCAAAGCTTGCGGCGGCTGCGCCGCGCGTGCTCGACTATATTTGTGATGATTGCCGCGAGCATTTTGAAGGCGTAAAAAAGCGCCTTGATGCTTTGAATATACCGTATATAGTAAACGCGAGTATAGTGCGCGGGCTTGATTATTATACAAAAACAGTGTTTGAATTTGTGTCCGAAAACATAGGCGCACAGGGCACTGTTTGCGGGGGCGGGCGCTACGATGGGCTTGTTGAGCAGCTTGGCGGGCAGGCGCTTGCGGGCGTAGGCTTTGCAATGGGAATAGAGCGTCTTTTAAGCGTTATGGACAAAAGCGGCTGCGAGTACCCACAGCAGAACAGCTGCGCTATATATATCGGAAGTATAGGCGAGGAGGCATCTGTTAAAGCATTTGCACTTACAAATGCGCTTAGGCAGGAGGGGTTGTATGCGCAGTGCGATGTAAGCGGGCGCAGTGTAAAGGCGCAAATGAAGTATGCCGACAAGCTGGGCAGCCGTTTTAGCTGCATACTTGGCGACAATGAGCTTGCAGAGGGAAAAACCACCGTAAAAAATATGTCGAGCGGCAAGGCGGACAAGGTGTCTTTTAATGAGCTTGCCGAATATATATATGACAATTACGCAGCTGTGGTTGCGGAAGAAAATGAAAACGCTTAAAAACAATTGCTGATAGGAGATAGAAAAATGGCGGAACTTATGAATGGGCTTAAACGAACGCATTACTGCACAGAGCTTGACAGCGAGAACATAGGCAAAGAGGTGGTTGTGGCGGGCTGGGTTCAAAAAATACGTAACCTGGGCAACCTTATCTTTGTAGATTTGCGCGACAGAACAGGGCTTTTGCAGCTTGCCTTCGACGATGCAACAAACAGAGAGGTTTTTGCAAAGGCAGAAGCTTTGCGCGGAGAATATGTTGTAATGGCAAAGGGCGTTGTGCGCGCAAGAGAAGCTGTTAATAATGAGATTAAAACGGGTAAAATAGAAATATTTGTGTGCGAGCTGCGTGTTGTTGGCAAAGCACAGACTCCGCCGTTTGAAATAACCGAAAGCACAAATGTAAAAGAGGAGCTGCGTTTAAAGTACCGCTATTTGGATTTGCGCCGCGCAGAAATGCAGCGTACCATACAGCTTCGCCATAAAATAGTTAAAATTACAAGAGATTATTATGACGAGCAAAGGTTTTTAGAGATAGAAACCCCCATACTTATAAAATCGACACCTGAGGGCGCAAGAGATTACTTGGTGCCGTCGCGTGTGCATGAGGGCAAGTTTTATGCCTTGCCTCAATCTCCACAGCTTTACAAGCAGCTTTTAATGCTTTCCGGTTTCGACAGATATATGCAGATTGCGCGCTGCTTCCGCGATGAGGATTTGCGCGCCGACAGGCAGCCGGAATTTACACAGATAGACCTTGAGATGTCTTTTGCCGAGGAAGACGACATTATGACAATGAATGAGGGCTTTATTAAGCGCGTTATGAAGGACGTGCTTGATGTTGAGGTGCAAACTCCGCTGCGGCGTGTGCCCTACAGCGAGGCGATGAACCGCTACGGCTCTGATAAGCCCGACACGCGTTTTGGTATGGAGCTTACCGACCTTTCGGACATATTGAAAAACACAGAGTTTAAAGTTTTTGCGGGTGCTATAGCAGAGGGCGGAGGCGTGCGCGGCATAAACGTAAAGGGCGGTGCTGCACAGCTTTCGCGCAAGGAGATTGATAAATTAACCGATTTTGTTAAAACCTACCGCGCAAAAGGCCTTGCTTATACAAGAATTACCGATGATGCCGAAACCTCGAGCTTTGAGAAGTTTTTAAGTGAGGACGAAAAGAGTGCACTGCGACAAAAGCTAGGTGCCAAAAAAGGCGATGTGCTGCTTGTTGTGGCAGACAGCAAAAACAGTGTTGTCTACGACTCGCTTGGCGCACTGCGTACAGAGCTTGCAAACCGTCTTGGTCTTATAAAAAAAGGGAGCTTTGATTTACTTTGGGTGACGGACTTTCCTCTGTTTGAGTACAGCGAGGAGGAAAACCGCTACATGGCGAAGCACCACCCCTTCACAATGCCAAAAACCGAGGATATATCCATGGTGGAAACGGACAAGGAGCACTGCCTTGCCAGAGCCTACGATATGGTGATGAACGGCTGTGAGATTGGCGGCGGTTCGGTAAGAATAAACGACCCCGAGCTGCAAGAGCGTATGTTTGCGGCGCTTGGCTTTACACCCGAGGACGCTGCGGAGAAATTCGGCTTCTTAATTGATGCGTATAAGTACGGTGCACCTCCGCACTGCGGAATGGCTTTTGGGCTTGACAGGCTTGTTATGCTTATGCTTGAGAAAGACAGCATACGCGATGTTATAGCTTTTCCAAAGGTACAAAATGCAAGTGAGCTTATGAGCGGCTGCCCGGGCAATGTCGAAGAAAAATCTTTAAATGAGCTTAGCATAAAAATAGACCCACAGCAAAAGGGATAAAAGCCTAAGACAAAAAGCTAAAACCGTTAAGCAGACGGCTTTGGCTTTTTGTTTTTTTTAATAGCGAAATTAACCGCCGCGGGTCTGCATATAATTATACTGTAGGCGGCAGCAAAGCTGTGTTCTTTTATGTTTTTCAGCCAATAGATGTGAACAAAAATGATAATTGTGTATAACTGATAAAAAAAGCTTGAATTTTTGCTTAATTTAGTGTACTATAAAGTGAAGCGATTCCATGTAAAAGTGCAATAAAAATTAATTGGAGGGTATGACATGAAGAAAATTATATCAATACTTCTGGTGGCAACACTTGCGTTGGGCTTATGTGCCTGCGGAGGTTCGGCACAAAAGGCTGTTAAGCTTACCACCGGCGGAGAATCCGGTACTTATTACGCATTTGGCGGTGTTATTGCGCAGGTTATTACCGATAACGTTGATAAAGTAAAGGCTGTTGCAAATACCTCGGGTGCTTCGGGTGAAAACTGCCGTCTTGTAAATAAAGGCGAGGCTCAACTGGGCATTGTACAAAATGACGTTCTTTCTTATGCCTATCAAGGCATAAATACATTTGCAAAAGACGGTGCAATGACAAACCTTGCAACCGTTGCCACCCTGTACCCCGAGGTTGTACAGATAGTAGTTGCCGCTGATTCCGGCATCAACACAATTGCAGACATGAAGGGCAAAGCAATATCTGTAGGCGATGCAGGCTCCGGCGTAGAAACAAATGCTATACAAACCTTTGAAGCCTATGGAATGACCTTTAACGACATTGATGCACGTCATCTTTCGTTTAAAGAATCCAGCCAGGCGGTTCAGGATAAACAAATTGAAGGGTTCTTCTGCGTAGCAGGTGTACCAAACACAGCTATACAAGAGCTTTCTACAACCCGCAAAATAAAAGTTATATCAATAGAGCCTGCACAGGCAGACGCTATGATAGCTAAATACCCCTTCTATGGCAAAGTTGATATTAAAAAGGACGTTTACAATACAGAAGAAGACGGGCATACCTTGGCGGTTATGGCAACACTTATCTGCTCTAAAGATGCCGATGAAACACTTATTTACAACATAACAAAATCGCTTTTTGAAAACAAGCCTCAGCTTGAAGCACACGCAAAGGGCAAAGAAGTAACATTAGAGGGCGCAGTTAAGAGCATCTCTATTGATATTCACCCGGGCGCGGCAAAATATTACAAAGAAAAAGGCGTATTATAAAGCTTGAAAGTTTTTAAGAAATGCGAGGGCGGCCGCTTCTTGCCCGCCCTCATTTTACTTTTATTGCTGACGGCAGGGCTTTTGCTTTTGCCGTTTTGCACCTGCCTGTCGCTTTCTACAGAAGAACAGGGCACTGTTTGTGCGCTGCCGCTTAAAGACGGCGAGCAGTTTTCAATCCGTTTTATGCACTCGGTAAACCGCTCTCCTGTTGTAGATACCATGGAGCGCACGGGAAAAACTATAACTATACGCTCGTCACTTTACCGGTCCTTTGGGGCGGGTATGCCCGCTTCGGCAGATGAAGTGGGCGAGGGAGCAACTTTTACCGAAACACCCGATGGCATATATATAGACGGAATAGACCTTGAAAAAGATGAAATACATAAATTTACGGGTACTTATGCCGACCATTATCTTCTTTACAGGGGGCGCGAGCTTAGGTTAAAAGAGCTTGTGGGCGAGCAGACCGACCTTTGCTTTAAGCTTAGGCGTTTTTCTTTTTTGCAAATATTATATTATGGCAGGCTTATGTAGCGGCATACATATAAAAATTTGAGAGTTTAAAGTTTTTTACAGTTAAAAATAAGCTTTGAATGGAGGTATTTAATGACACTTTTTAAGAGCAAGAAAAAGACAGAGCCGGAGGAATTGCTACAAATTGACACCACGGGGCTTTCGGAAGAAGAAATTGCACGTTTGCAGGCAGAAGCGGTGCTGGAAAAGTACGATAAAGAATCATCATACCGCACCAAGCTGCCGCGCGGGCTTAGCGTGATGATTTCGGCAATTCTCATTATGTTCTCGCTGTTCCAGCTTTTTACCGCTATATTTGCAGTTGTTCCAACACAGATGCTTCGTTCAATTCACCTTTCCTTTGCAATATTACTGGTATTTTTGCTTTACCCCGCAAAAAAAGGCGGGCGCAAAGATATTATTCCGTGGTACGACTGGATATTGGCTGTTGTGGCAACCGGTGCCACTATGTACATTACCTTTGACTATAATTATTTGGTGAATAACATAGGTAACTACAGCTCTATTCAGTTTATAATCGCAATAATAGGTATATTGGGCGTTATGGAGGCTTGCCGCCGCGTTGTAGGCGTGCCTATACTTATAGTGGCGTCGGTGTTTATACTTTACGCACTTATGGGACCGTATATGCCGGGCTTCTTGTGGCATGGCGGCTACAGTATAGAGCGTGTGGCAAACCACCTGTTTTTTACCACCAGCGGCGTTTTCGGCACACCTATAGGCGTAAGCTCAACATTTATATTCCTGTTTATTCTCTTTGGAGCATTCCTTGAGAAAACAGGCGTCGGCAAGCTGTTTATAGACCTTGCAAACTCTATAGCAGGGCGTTTTGCGGGTGGTCCGGCAAAGGTTGCCGTAATATCGTCGGCGCTGCAAGGCACAGTTTCGGGCAGCTCTGTTGCCAACACTGTTTCTACAGGCAGCTTCACCATACCCGCAATGTTAAAACTAGGCTATAAGCCAGAGTTTGCCGGTGCTGTAGAAGCATCTGCATCAACCGGCGGGCAGCTTATGCCTCCTATAATGGGTGCGGCTGCGTTCCTTATGGCAGAAACTATCGGCATTCCGTATGCGGCTGTAGTAAAGGCTGCAATTATCCCCGCTATACTTTATTTTTCAGGCATACTTATTTCTGTTCATCTTGAGGCTAAAAAAATAGGGCTTAAAGGCATGGACGTTAAGGACATACCTAAAGCGGGTATAGTGTTCCGCGAAAGAGGACATTTGCTTATTCCTCTGATTATTATGATTTATATGCTTATAGTGGGTTATACCGCTACATATGCGGCACTTAGCGCCATTCTTTTTTCACTTACGGCTTACAGCATTGGTGTTTGGGCGCTTATACCCGGTGTTGCCTTTGTGGTGGCGCTTATAATGGGGGTGCAGTTCTTCCCCAGTGTTGCCATGGCAGGTATTCTGTGGCTTGTTATTTGCGCATTTCGCCGTAAAATCGGTCTTACCATCGGCGATATTTTAACTGCGCTTGAAACAGGTGCACGCAATATTTTAGGCGTTGCCATAGCCTGTGCCGTTGCCGGCATAATAGTTGGTATAGTTACCCTTACAGGCTTGGGGCTTAACCTCGCAAACGGGCTTAAAGGTCTTGCGGGCGACAACGTCCTTTTGATGCTGTTCTTTACGATGGTGGCATCAATAATACTGGGCATGGGCGTGCCTACAACCGCAAACTACCTCATTACCTCTACAATATGCGCGGGCGCGCTTGTGGCAATGGGTATTCCTGTTATAGCGGCGCATTTGTTTGTGTTCTACTTTGGCATAGTGGCAGATATAACCCCACCTGTGGCACTGGCGGCAATGGCAGGCTCTGCAATTGCAAAGGGCGACCCGTTTAAGACGGGCGTTACTGCCACACGAATAGCTATAGGCGCATTTATAGTTCCGTATATATTTGCGTTTAACCAGCAGATGCTGATGATGGACGTAACCTTCTTTGGTATTATCCAAATAGTTATTACCTCCCTTTTGGGAATGTACGCTGTTTCGGGCGGGCTTACGGGCTACGTTCAAGACAAGTGTATGTGGTACGAACGCATATTGTTTGTGGTAGGCGGGCTTTGCATGATAGACCCGGGCTGGTTTACAGACCTTATAGGGCTTGTAATTATAGGTATTCTTTGTGCAAAACAAATTTACTTCCGCAAAAAACGCGAGGGAGCATTAAGCGCGGTATAATATTAATCGCGTAAAAATAAAACACCCGCAGGGCTTATAAAAAAGCTCTGCGGGTGTTTTGTACATAAAAAGCTTTCTCCCTCGCGTTATACAAAGGAGAAAGCAAGTGCAAAGGCTAAGCCTTGCATAGTAAATTATATAAAATTACTTTTTTGCCTCAAACACAGCTACCGCACAGGCAACCGTTGCGCCAACCATGGGGTTGTTGCCCATGCCTATAAGTCCCATCATCTCTACATGAGCAGGAACAGAGGAGGAGCCGGCAAACTGTGCATCGCCGTGCATTCTTCCCATAGAATCGGTAAGCCCGTACGAAGCGGGACCGGCAGCCATGTTGTCGGGGTGCAGTGTACGCCCTGTACCACCGCCGGAGGCTACCGAGAAGTACCTTACGTTGTTTTCGCCTGTCCACTTTTTGTATGTGCCTGCAACAAGATGCTGAAAGCGGGTGGGGTTAGTGGAGTTGCCTGTAATTGAAACATCTACGCCCTCGGCTTTCATAATGGCAACGCCCTCAAGCACATCGTTTGCGCCGTAGCATTTTACAGCGGCACGTTCGCCGTCAGAGAAAGCTCTTTCGCTTACAACATTAAGGGTATCTGTGTAAAAATCGTAGTCGGTGTTTACATAGGTAAAGCCGTTTATGCGCGATATAATGTAAGCGGCATCTTTGCCCAGACCGTTAAGTATTATGCGAAGCGGCTCTTTGCGGGCACGGTTTGCTGTTTTTGCTATGCCTATAGCACCCTCTGCGGCTGCAAAGGATTCGTGCCCCGCCAAAAATGCGAAGCATTTGGTTTCGTCACGCAGAAGCATTGCACCCAAGTTGCCGTGCCCAAGACCAACCTTGCGCTGCTCGGCTACAGAACCGGGTATGCAAAATGCCTCAAGCCCTAAGCCGATTTTCTCTGATGCCTCGGGTGCGTTTTTAACACCTGTTTTAAGCCCGATGGCACAACCGAGTGTGTATGCCCACACTGCGTTTTCAAACGCGATTGGCTGTACACCCTTTACAATCTTGTCCACATCTACGCCATTTTTAAGGCACAAATCGCGAGCGTCTTCGAGGCTGGCAAGGCCATACTCGGCAAGACACTTTTCTATTTTGGCCATTCTTCTCTCTTTGCCTTCAAACTTTACATTGTTAGCCATATAGTTTAGTCCTCCTTATTCATATAGTCTTGTATTATTCCTCACGCGGGTCTATGTATTTTGCAGCGCCGTCAAAGCGCCCGTATTGCCCAATGTTCTTTTTATAAGCTTCGTCCGGAGCTACGCCGTGACGAATATCCTCAAGCATTTTGCCTACCTTTACAAACTGGTAGCCTATAACCTCGTTGTTGTCGTCAAGCGCTGTTTTAAGAACATAGCCCTCTGCCATTTCCATGTAGCGTACGCCCTTTGCGCTTGTGCTGTACATTGTGCCAACCTGTGAACGAAGCCCTTTGCCTAAGTCTTCAAGCCCTGCGCCTATAGGAAGCCCGCCTTCTGAAAAGGCTGTTTGGCTGCGCCCGTATGCAAGCTGCTTAAATATTTCTCGCATGGCAACGTTTATGGCGTCGCAGACAAGGTCGGTGTTAAGGCATTCCAGCATTGTTTTGCCCGGTAAAATCTCTGCCGCCATAGCTGCCGAGTGCGTCATGCCTGAGCAGCCCAGTGTTTCTACAAGAGCCTCCTGCACTATACCTTCTTTAACATTAAGTGTAAGCTTGCAAGCGCCCTGCTGAGGTGCGCACCAGCCAATGCCATGTGAAAGACCGGAAATATCGGAGATTTGGTAGGACTTTACCCATTTTCCCTCTTCTGGGATAGGTGCCGGACCATGATTAGGCCCTTTTGTGACGATGCACATTTTCTCAACCTCATGAGAATAATTCATATTGGTAACTCCTTTCGGTTCAAATTATAGCCTTATATGTCGGTAAAAGTTATACCGCATACTACCTTTATTATAATAGCTTAGCGGGAATAGTGCAAGATGTTAAGTGTTAAAATTGTGTCAAATTTTAAAAGGAATATTTATACAGACTGTAGCATATACTAGTGTTAATACTTTGTGCATTTTAGAGTAACTGTGCAACATGATGAGTAATTTGTATATTATAATAATGTTTATATCTAAGTTGCATATAAATATGGCAGCGAAAATTTGTATAAAACCATGAATTTTTTATAGTCAAGCTTTAGTTTTTGGTGGTATTTACTTACAATTTGGCTCTTTTAGCCTAAAAAAGAGCCAAATTATGTTAATTAAGCTAGAATATAAAAAATTGACAATTGTGTATTTTTTGAATATAATTACAAATACTCTGGCAAACTAAGGCAGAGCGCTTGCCGACCTTGTGCGTTTTTTACGGGCGCAGGCTACTTGCCCCGCGTGTTTTTTGGGCGGGAATGGTTTAAACCAAAATAAGGAGAATGATATGAGAACGATGCTTAAAAGGATATTCTGTGCGCTTAACTTCTTTAAGCTCCGCATAGTTGCGGTGGGAGTTATAGCGGCGGTGCTTTCTGTTACCGTTTATGCGGCAGCTACACCGCCTGTAAATACAGTTTATATCCACGATAACAACGAAGTAGTTGCCACTGTTGTGGAAACCACTGAGAAAGACATAGACACAATACTAAAAAACAGCGGTATAGAAATTGCTCCGCAGGACACTGTAAAAACGGTGGAGCTTGACGAAACAACAAAAGAAATTCACATTGACAGGGCTAAGAAGGTTATTGTAAGAGCAGACGGTAAGACTACCGCTGTTATGCTTCAAAACGGAACTGCGGCAGATGCTTTAAAGCTTGCAGGCGTTACCTTGGACAGCGACGACCTTTTAAGCTGCGAAAAAGATGTTGCAGTTGACAACGGCGATGAGATAATTGTAACAAGGGTTAGCTACGAAACATTAGAAATAACAGAGGAGATACCCTTTGAAGCACTGGAAAAGCAAAGCCCGCTTATGAAAAACGGCAGAGCAGAGCTTTTGCAGCCGGGTAAAAACGGCGAATGTGTGCGCACATATACACAAAAAACAGTGGACGGCGAGATAGAAGAAAAAACGCTTGTAAGCGAGATTGTTACAATGGAACCCGTAAGTGAAGTTTCGCTTGTGTACGGCGCAGAGCCTGTTTCTGACCTTGACTTTGGCTGTGAAATAGTGAATAATGCTCCAACCGAATACAGCATGGTTATAGAAAACGCACGTGCAACAGGGTACAGTGCGGGCAAGGGTGCATGGGGTGCCTCGGGCAACAATTTGTTTTACGGGCACGTTGCAGTAAACCCAAATGTTATACCGTATGACTCTAAGCTTTATATTGCGTCGCCGGACGGCAAATTTATTTATGGCTATGCAATAGCCTCAGACACGGGCATAGCGCTTATGGACGGCAGGATAGACGTAGACCTTTATTACGAAACCTTTCGCGAAAGCCAGCTTAACGGTGTAAAATATGTAAATATATACGTTGTAGAATAAAAAAACTACGGCAAATACATCTTTTTTAGGTGCATTTGTCGTTTTTTTGATTTTAATTTGCTTTTTTCTGTAAATAGTATTCAAAATAATTGCCAAAATCTTTTTTTAGTGCTATAATTAAAAGCGCATAAGAGCTTGTTACTCGTATGTATTATAAACTATTTCTATATATAATATCGGGAGGATACAATATGCTTAACAATGATAATTACAGGCAGTCAAGCAGAAAGCGTACAAGGCGTGTACAAGCTACATACAGTAAAAAAATAGCAGTTAAAGCCATAGTTGTAATTACGGCGGTGCTTTGTTGCGGGCTTGGCGCTGTAAAGCTTGTTGCAATGCTTGTTCAAAACGACCCTATAGTGGTCGCTGAGGCTGCAACAACAAACAATACCCCCGATACAGTCGAGGGTGATATTGTTATATTGAATTTACCTAATGACGAAACTGACGAGGGCAATATTGCAGTTCCAAAGGCAAATAGTGAAGCAAACAGTAATGACATAGTTTTGTCCGATGATTTGCCTGTTGCAGAGGGAACACCCGATTATTCTGAAGATGCACTGGTGGTAAGCTATCTTGACCCGGAGACAGAGGCTTCTGCCCACCCGCTTTTAGATAACATTGCGCCGGATATTGCGACAAAGGGCTCTGCCGGTGAGGGTATACCAAACGCCCCTGTAGATTTAGGTGGCTCGGGCTATTCAAATATTGTAGCATGGAAGAACACCAACAAGGATACCGTCGGTTGGCTTAAAATTCCGGGTACAAACATAAATTATCCGGTGGTACAGGGTGCATATACAAACTACTATACTTCATTGGGCTATAACAAAAAGTATAGCAAGGACGGCGTAATTTGGGCGGACAGCGCGTGTAATATGGGCAGCTCTCTTTCACCAAATACGGTTATTTACGGGCATAATTGGACTAATTACGGCAGTGTGCCAAATGTTGGCTTGGCATCAGATACCCATTTTGCGCAGCTTACGGCTTTTCAGCATCTTTCGTTTGCGCAGCAGCACCCGTATTTTTGGTTTTCTACACCAAACGGCGAAATGCAGTGGCAGATTTTTGCCGCATTTTACACAGACATAAACTTTAATTACATAGATGCCAATGGCGGTATGGGTATTGTAAACGGTGCAAAAGCGCGCAGCGAGCACATTTATGATGTTCCGGTTTCGGCTGATGACAAAATAATCACACTCTCTACCTGCACCCGTCGTTTTGGCAAAAGCAACAGACAACGTTTTGTAGTTATGGCAAAGCTGGTTGACAGCGTAAGCTCGTCGGTAAGCATAACCAAAAACCCTAACCCTGTGCGTCCAAAGCTTTAAGCCGGTTTAAGTGAGAATTTAATAAAAAATTAAGCTGTTGTAAATATAAAACTGCAAGGAAAATTTAGCCTTGCAGTTTTTTAAAGAGTTTGGTATAATATAATTCGTCGCATGAGTGCAATACAAGGGCTTTGTATATAGAGCAGGTCGAATATAATATGGAGAAGTATCGAAGTGGTCATAACGGCCCTCACTCGAAATACTCCGATGTTCTTGGTAATAGCACACTTCAAAACCCAGCAACCATGCGGGTTTGCACAGGTTCTAATTTCATATTTTTCAGGAGTTCTCGCATAAAGTTCTCGCATTTTTCCGGAGTGCTTTTTGCTTGACTATATTGGGAGCGGTATCGAAGTGGTCATAACGGGGCTGATTCGAAATCAGTTTGACGGCAACGTCACGTGGGTTCGAATCCCACCCGCTCCGCCATCGAGGAAAGCCTGTAGCCATGCGGTTTTACAGGCTTTCCTCATTTTTATTTTGCTTTGCGAAATGACTAAAATCTTGATTTTTAATGAGTTCTATCTCACTTGTGGGATAGAACTTTTTACGTTGATTGCCCCCATATTCAGCCCCGCAAGAAGCGCGTCCGCGCTGGAAATTTTGGAGTTATAATCGAGGTGTGCATAGATGTCAGCTGTTGTCGCAAACGTGGAATGTCCCAACCATTCCTGTATCTGCTTCATGGGTACGCCGTTGGCCAGCAGAAGTGAGGCACAGCTATGACGTGTATCATGAAACCGTATTTTTCGCAGTCCAAACTTCTCCAGCATTTGCGGAAAGGCAGCGGTGATATAGTTTGGTGACATCCGCTCCCCCAACTCATCCACATAGATGTACTCCAAATATTTTTTACTGTAGGAGTTGCCGCAGAGCTTGCGATAATTCTCCTGCTTTTCTTTCAGTGCCAGCAAATATTCCCGAAACTGCGGCACAAGGGGCAATGTTCTCATGCTGGACTTGGTTTTGGTTCTGTCCTTGGCGATGGTGACTTGCTTGCCGTCCAGTGTGCAGCTCGTGACCGTATGGCGAATGGTGAGGGTGTTGGCTGTAAAGTCAATCGCACTCCATTTCAGCCCCACGATTTCACTGCGGCGCAGACCGTAGAACGCACCGAACATCACCGCCAGCTCCAGCTTAGTACCCTTGAACGCCGCGAACAGCTCGCCTATCTCGGCAGCATCGTAAAACTGTCCGCTGTACCGCTGCGCCTTAGGTCTGTCCACCTTGTCGGCGGGGTTGGACAGCAGCATATCCATTCGCACGGCAAATTTCAGCGCCTTGTGCATATTGGCATGATACCGGATGACTGTGCTTGCCGACACCCGCCGAAGCTGCTGGGTGTAAAAGGTCTGTAGGTCGTTGGCTTTTAGGTTTTTGAGCAGGATTCCCTTCTCCTCGAAGTAGGGTACAATCGTCCCCTTTACCGAGGTGGAGTAACCGGAGTAGGTAATCAGTTCAATATTGGGCTTGATAACCTCCAACCATTCCAACATAAAGTCTGAAAACAAAATGTTTTCGGCAGTGATCGGCTCCATGCGTTTGGGTACCTGAAAGGACTTTCTGATCTCCATCAGTAATGCTTCTGCTTTTTTCTTGTTACCTTTGATGGCTAAACCTGTTGTTTGCCATTTTTCCTTGCGCTTACCTGCTTCATCGTTGTAGGTAAGCACGGTATAATAATTTCCATTCTTTTCTTGTAGGCGTCCCGCTACCATAAAATCCTCCTTTTCTTTGCCGGGAGTCCACCTACCGCTGATGCATACAGTATAGCATTGCGGTAGGTGAAGCGTCCAGACATTTCACCGCTTTAAAGTGTTAATGTTTTATGAATGACCACCGATGCCCAAATAGGTAAGTAAATGCGATTTTGGAATGCGGTACGCCCTGCCAACCTTGAGACAGGCGATTTTATCCTGTTTCAGCAAATTGTACGCTGTTTTCTTGCTGATCTCCAAAATCTCGCACAGTTCGTCGATATTCAGTACATCGGGGTACTCTCGCAGCATCACCCGGTATGCATCTCGTTGTGTCAATCCCATGTATTCCCTCCATATTGTGGTTAATATAATTCAAATTCATCTTCTTCATCATTTTCAGCCTCTTTCGTAACCATATTTTGTTCTTGCTTTTCTTGACGTTTTTTCTCCCATAGCCAGTCCTCGAATTGCTCAAATAGTCCGGCAATGGAGCTGTGCAGTATGGAGTTTTGTGCCTGCTCGGCAGCAATACGCTCCCGTATTTCCCTCGTCTGCATAGCAATCAGCGCTTGGTGCTTTCTCTCGGTCAGCATCTGCTCGATTTGCAGCTTGGTTTTGCCCTTAAAGTCCTCCGGGTTCATTCGATTCAAAAACGTCCGCTCATAGATGCCGGGGTCGTCGGGGTGGTCGATAGCTCCCAGTAAGCCCAGTACCTCCGACACCAGCGGAAAGTCGTGCCACGCCTCGTCCAATACAAAGCCATTAAAGTTGATGCTTTGCAGGATATTTTCACTGCTGAAATCGCCGTAGCTCATCAATTTCTTGTTAGAGCATTTGCGCTCCTCGGTCAGACCGTGTGTGCCTGCCTGTACCGTGAACAGAATGGCAGTCTTGCCGATGTCACACCCCACACCGCAGTCCTCCAGCAGCAGTTTGAAGTCCGCCGGATTGCCGCTGGCTTGGATGCACCGCGCTGCCTCCTCGGCAAGTTGCTTTTTCCAGCTGTGCTTGGCGGTATATTCGCCGTAGGAGCGATGACCGCTAAACTGCTTCTCGTAGACCTGCAAGCCGTATTCTCGGCACAAATCGTCGGAGATGCTCCGCATCTGTTTCAAGTCCTCCGGAGAGGACTGCCACTTGTGCCCGTCTACAAAGCTGACAGTGTTCACCACATAGTGGGTATGCAGCTGCGGACCGTTGGTGTGGACGGCGGCACAGATTTGAAAGTCTTTGAAACGCGCATACCGTTCCATGAACTTCTGCCCGATTTCCATTGCCTGCTCCGAGGTCAGGTCGTCGTAACGGTAAAAGCTCTGAACAAAGTGGGCGTATTGCCGACTGCTGTCTTTCCGAAAAGCCTTTTTGGTAATCAGCATCTGCTCAAAGGCTTTTTCGGGGAGGCAGTCCTCGCCGAATACCAACTCGCCATCTTGGGTTTTGAAGTCTGCCTTGATGTAATCCAGAACCCCTCGAAACCCCGCCAGGTTGCCCACACGAACCTTAATCGGATTGACTATTGCCATCTTCTCCACTCCCTCCCAAACGGTCTACGATGCTGTCCAACACTGCACAGAGTTTTCCGTGGATACTCCGCAAATCCGGGTTGTCGATCCTTCGCTGGTGACACAGCACCGTGAGCTGGTTGATGTTGTTGCCGATTTTGTTCAGTTCATAGTTGCATTCGTTCAGCCCCTCGATATGCTGAACCTCTTTGTCAAGAGCAGCGTGTCGGCAAAAATCCGAGGTGGTAAACTGCGCCGATTGCGCCTTTCCGTTGATGCGTTTTTTCTCGTGGTCGCTGACACGAAAGGTAATGCTGCTGTTTCGTTTCGTCATCTGAAATCCTTTCTGTTTGCAGTCTAAGAGTGCAAACTCTCTTGTCATCTGTTACATCTGCGAAGCAGGAAACTATCCAAGAGATGCCGTAGGCGTCTTACGGATAGGACGCTTGCCACACCCTTTGGGTGTGAATCCGTGCCCCCGCAGTCTTACCGCTTGCCCGATGCAAAGGCGGTAAGGGTGCAATGGTGGGTATATAGGCTATTTTGCACCCTTGCCCTTCCCGGGCAGTACGGAATACCATTTTCCGTCCTCTCGAAGTGCCTCAATGCCCAACTCTTTTTTGGCAGTTTTAATGGTGCGCTCCGAGATATTTTGCTTTTGCGCCTCCTGTGAAATCAGCGTACTTTCCTGTTTGCCCTTGGACAGCATCTTCAGAAGCAGTGCCTTTGCTTCCTCCAGCACATTCCGCTTAACCTCTGAAAATCCAAGAAGCTCATCCACCGTGATATGGCTTGTCCCCAAAAAGCGGAAGGTATCCCCCAGTTCAAAGGCGATGGAATCGCCCATAGGAGCCAGATTGCTCTTGCTGTGCGCCATGATGCGGATATGCGGGTCTTGGGGTGATTTGCCTACTACCAACACGCTGCGGGCGGCTGCGGTGATGTCGATGGAACCCAGCCCTCTGTATCCACTTTTTGCACCGCCCTTGTTCATGTGTCCAATGATGACAATGGCACAATCGGTTTCCTCTGCCACCTGTGCCAGCTTGTGGAAAATCGGGCGTATTTCATTGGCACGATGCATATCCACATTTGCTCCAAGGTAAGCTTGCAACGGGTCGAGAATAAACAGCTTGGCACCGGTTTTGCGGATTGCCTGCAAAATGCGCTCGTCGCTGAGGGATAGCATTTCGTCCTTTTCATCAATTACCTGCACACGGGAGCAGTCGGCGTTTACCGTTTCCAGCCGTGGCTTGATGGTGTCGTCCAATCCATCTTCGGCGGTCTGATAGATGACATTCATGGGCGGTTTTGGCTCGCACCCCGGCAAAGCCTCACCCTTGGTGAGCAGTGCTGTCACGGCAAGGATCAGGTGCGTTTTTCCCTCGCCGGGGTCGCCCTGCATGATGGTGATTTTCCCAAGGGGAATGTAGGGATGCCAGAGCCATGCGACCTGCTTAGCGTCTACATCCGACATGGTGATAAGTTGTAATTCACTCATAATGCCTCCTTTTGAGAATGCCATTTTGTTTTATTCATTCTCTGTGCTATAATGGTAACAAGAGTAAGACGCTTTTGAAATAAAGAACCGTAAATAATTTTTTATTCAAATATCTATTCCATACGGAGGTTATTATGTTTTATGTGCCGCAGTTACCCTGCTATAAGATTTATAAGAAAGCCAACCACGCCATGCAAATTGTCTGGTTTGAAAGTGAAATCAGTACAGGACACTTCAGTCAGGACTGCGTCGGTGATTTTCTGATTGAGTTTCTTGAAATGGACTTGACAAAATACGCCAAGGCATTGAGACAATTTGGAGAGAGCACAAAGTTTCACACGCAACTGCTTTTTGATCTGGGTTATCTGAAAATCAAAGAAATGCTCCTTGCTACTGCTGATTTATTGAGTGACAATTTACATATGCATCGGCTTTTGGTGGGTACAATGAAGAAGTTCTTTGAAGATAAAGCACTGTCGGATATAGAACAACTGGAAAAAGCGTACTTAGAGCTACTGTATATCGTGCAGATGTACAATCAATTTTCCAATGCGCTGGTGTTCTGCTTGGATCCGGACAATTACACGGAGATTGGAATTACACAGAAATTTGCAGGTTTTATCCAGTCCTCCACACGCTTTCGCAACTATCGATTTCAAACCGGATATGGCATTGTCCCTGTGGATAAGCACGGCAATTTGGACTACGGCACTGTACAGAAATTAAATGCTGCCAATGCCGGCTTGGAAACACAGCTTGATGCAGTCCAAAACGAGCAAGGCGGGGTCAGTTTACTGCCGTTCACATGGATACTGTCTTTTGAGGACTTGCTTTTCTATGATTTTTTGGAGCTAGTCAGCCGAGGACTTCCGGTAAAGCGATGCAAGCTATGCGGCAAATTCTTTGTGCAGAAAACCCGCCACAAAACCGAATATTGTGACCGAAAAACAGAAAACGGCCGCACCTGCAAGCAAGTGGGGCCGAAAATAGTATTCAATACGGAACTGGCAAAACCGGAAAACGCCACCCTCAAGGAGTATGACCGCATCCGTAAAATGAAGCAGCAAAAGCTGGAACGGGATAGGAATAAAGAAACCGGCAGGGCTGTTGGCAAGGCGCAGGCGGTGTATGATGCGTGGTCGGAGAAAGCGGCGGAGCTGCGAGAGAAGTTTGTGAGGGGCGAGATTCCGGAGGAGGAGCTTTTGCGGGAATTAATTAGTGTCTCTTGACGCGGTGTAGTGTTGCCTACTGGTTTCTTAGCCATTACAGCGAGAATCTCATATGTAGTGGAAATATGTGCTGTAGTACGAGTGGATTGTGCAGGTGCCAGAGTCAGATTCACCTATCTTATTTTGCATTTTGATAGAATGCTTGATTTTTTCACTCAAATGAAATATACTAATATTAGATAAATATAACTTGAGGTGAGTAGTCATGGATTATTTGACAATGAAAGAAGCCGCTGTGCTTTGGGGAGTCACCAGCCGAATGGTCACTTATTATTGCACTTCCGGCAAAATACCGGGGGCAATGAAAAAGGGTGATATTTGGCTTATTCCTGCATGCTCACAAAAGCCTATCGATGGAAGAACTACCAATGGGCGAAAAATAAAACGTAAAGGCGGTGGCGATAAATGAACGGTAAAAAGCATCTTTCTGAAGAGGACATTAAGATGAAATTTATTACTCCGGCCATTTTAAATGCTGGATGGGACTTGGAAAAACAAATAAGAGCCGAATATCCATTTACAGATGGTCGCGTGATTGTTCGTGGCGACACTGCTAAGCGTGCAAAGAGGAAAGCAATCGACTACTTACTTTTATATAAACCAAACATACCCCTTGCCATTATTGAGGCGAAGAAGAATAAGCTTAGTATAGGTGCAGGTATGCAGCAGGCTCTTGATTATGTTGATGCAATAAAAGCTGCAAAAACTCTTGATGTGCCTTTTGCTTACAGTTCTAATGGCGATGGGTTTATTGAACACAATATGAAAACCGGTGTAGAGTGCGAACTAACGCTTGACGAGTTCCCCTCTCCCGAAGATTTGTGGAATCGCTATATGGCTTACGAAAGCTTTACCAAGGAGCAAGAGAAAATTATTACAGAGCCATATTTTTTTGATATCACAGACAAGAAAACACCCCGCTACTATCAGAGGGTGGCAATCAATAAGACAATAGAAGCTATTGCAAAAGGACAAGAACGAATTTTGCTCGTCATGGCAACCGGCACCGGTAAAACTTTGACAGCATTTCAGATTATATATCGTTTATGGAAAGCAGGCGTGAAAAAGAAAATCCTTTATCTTGCGGATAGAAATGTACTTATTGACCAAACAATAGATAATGATTTCAAGCCCTTTGAAAAAGTAATTACCAAAGTGGAAAACCGCAAGCTGGATTCCTCTTATGAGGTCTACATGTCATTGTATCACCAGCTTTCAGGTGATGACAATATGGAGGCTTTCAAGCAATTTCAACCCACCTTTTTTGACCTCGTGGTTATTGATGAGTGTCACAGAGGCAGTGCAAGAGATGAATCTCGTTGGAGGAAAATCCTTGACTACTTTTCATCAGCAACCCATTTGGGGTTGACTGCAACGCCAAAAGAAACAAACGCTGTCTCTAATCAAGAGTATTTTGGGAAGCCGATTTATACATACTCATTAAAGCAAGGTATTGATGATGGCTTTTTAGCGCCGTATAAAGTGGTGCGCATCGGTCTTGATAAGGACTTGCAGGGATATCGTCCCGAAAAAGGTAAGATTGATATCTACGGTAATGAGCTCGAAGACCGAGAATACAATATTAAAGACTTTGACCGCAATTTAATAATTGATGATCGCACTAAAACTATTGCAAAGAAAATAACAGAGTTTTTGAAGAAGACGGATCGTTTCTCAAAAACTATTGTGTTCTGCGTGGATATTGACCACGCAGAACGGATGCGGCAAGCTTTGATAAACGAAAATACAGACCTTGTGCGACAAAATCCCAAGTATGTTATGCGTATTACAGGAGACAACCAAGAAGGTAAAAATCAACTATACAATTTTATTGATGAGGACAGTCTCTATCCAACGCTTGTCACAACATCAAAGCTAATGACCACGGGTGTGGATTGTAAAACTTGCAAAGTCATTGTGCTGGATAACAATTTCAGTGAAGACGGAGGCATGACTGAGTTTAAGCAAATCATCGGTCGTGGCACACGATTAAAACCTGATTACGGCAAAATGTATTTTACCATTATGGATTTTAGAAATGCAAGCCGTCTATTTGCTGACCCTAATTTTGACGGAGACCCTGTGCAGATTTATGAGCCAAGTCCCGATGAATCCCCTGTGCCTCCCGACGAACCCGATTGCGATCATACAACAGATGATAATGAAGATGTTACGCCACCCGATACCACCCCCATTACAGGCTTTGACGGCGATGAAAATGAACGTCCGAAAAAATATCGAGTTAATGATGTTTATGTAACGGTTATATCCGAGCGTGTGCAGTATTACGACAGTGATGGCAAACTCATTAGCGAAAGCCTTACCGACTATTCAAAAAAGAACATTTTAAATGAATTTTCCACCCTTGATGAATTTTTGAGCGTATGGAACAGTGAGGGTCGCAAAGCTGCCATCGTGGATGAGCTTAACGAACACGGAGTGCTTTTAGAGGCATTGCGCGAACTCGCAGGAAACAAAGACCTTGACGATTTTGATTTAATTTGCCATATCGCTTTTGATAAACCCCCACTCACCAAGGCAGAACGTGCCAAAAATGTAAAAAAACGTGGCTATTTATACAAATACTCCGACATGGCACAGCAGGTGCTTGAAGCGTTGTTGGACAAATACATGAACGATGGTGTTACAGAGTTAGCTGACACCAAAATACTTGAGCTGAAAGAGTTTGAACGCTTTGGTAGCTCCTTGAAAATAGTAAAAGCTTTTGGCGGTAAAGTAGCATATCTCAATGCAGTGCAAGAGCTGCAAAAAGAGCTATACATAGCATAGAGAGGAAAAAGAGAGAATGAATATGGGTACTTTTGTAAAGCGACTACAAGACATTATGCGTAATGACGCAGGCGTAAATGGAGATGCTCAGCGAATAGAACAAATGACATGGCTTTTGTTCTTGAAAATATATGATGCCAAAGAAGAACTCTGGGAACTGCATAGGGATAATTATACCTCTATCATTCCCGAAAATCTTCGTTGGAGAAATTGGGCAGTTGACCTAAAAGACGGGAATGCTTTAACCGGAGAAAAGCTGCTTGCCTTTGTAAATACAGAGCTTTTCCCACACCTAAAGGCTATCGAAGTGGACGAAAAAACACCCATGCACAAATTAATCGTTCGCAATGCGTTTGAAGATGCTTATAACTATATGAAAGACGGCGTTTTGCTTCGTCAAGTAATCAATGTTGTAGACGAGATAGATTTTACCGAACATATGGAACGCCATGCTTTCGGGGAAATCTACGAAAATATTCTGAAAGATTTGCAGAGCGCCGGTAACTCGGGCGAGTTTTATACACCTCGTGCTGTCACTGATTTTTTGGTGGCAGTTATCAAGCCTACCCTTGATGATAAAATAGCTGATTTTGCTTGCGGAACCGGTGGTTTTTTAACCTCTGCGCTTAATTATCTTTTACCACAAGTAAAAACACCTGAGGACAAAGAAAAATATAACAAGTCTGTGTTTGGCATTGAAAAAAAGGCACTGCCCCACCTTTTGTGTGTTACCAATCTGCTTTTGCACGATATTGACGACCCCCAAATTTATCACGGAAATAGCCTCGATAAAGCAGTGAAAGAATACAAGGAAACAAAAGGTGATTGCTTTGATATTATTCTCATGAATCCGCCCTATGGAGGTAATGAAAAAGACAGCATAAAAAACAATTTTCCGCCCGAACTTCGCAGCAGTGAAACGGCTGATTTGTTTGTATCACTTATTCTTTATCGCTTAAAAAGAAACGGATGCGCGGGCATTGTTCTACCAGATGGATTTCTGTTTGGCACAGATAATGCCAAAACTGCAATTAAAGAAAAGCTAATGGCGGAGTGCAATTTGCATACGGTTATCCGCTTGCCGCATAGTGTATTTGCGCCCTACACCTCTATAACAACAAACCTTTTGTTCTTCAAAAAGGGAGCGTCAACCGAAAAAACTTGGTTTTACCGCATGGATATGCCAAGTGGGTATAAGAATTTTTCTAAGACAAAGCCAATTAAACTTGACCATTTTGCACCAGTGCTGCAATGGCTTGAAAACCCTGCCGAGATAATCGAAGATGGCTTCAATAAAGCGAAATGCTACTCTATTGATGAAATAAAAGCTTTGAATTATAATATTGATTTGTGTGGATTCCCTCATGAGGAAGAAGAAATTTTAGAACCAAAAGAGCTTTTGGAGCAGTATAACACCAAGAAAACCGAACTTAATGAGAAAATTGAAGGTGTTCTTGCTGAGCTTATGGAACTACTGGAGGAAGCACAATGAAAGCACAGAGCTTAAAAAATGCCATCCTCCAGCTTGCGGTTCAAGGTAAGCTTGCTGCACAAAACCCACAGGACGAGCCGGCAAGCGAACTACTCAAAAAGATTAAGGCTGAAAAAGCGAAGCTAATTAAGGGAAATAAAATTAAAACAGAAAAGCCCCTTGCTCCAATAACCGATGAAGAAAAGCCTTTTGATATTCCTACCAGTTGGGAGTGGGCAAGGCTCGGGGAGTTGTGCCATAAATTAACAGATGGAACACATAGCACTCCAAAATACATTGAAAAAGGTGTGCCATTTTTATCAGTAAAGGATATGAGTTCTGGAAAACTTGATTTCTCAAATACAAGGCACATTTCGGAAGAGGAACATCAAGAATTATATAAGAGGTGCAATGCGGAAAAGGGTGATTTATTACTCACAAAGGTTGGAACGACAGGAGTTCCAGTAATAGTTGACACTGATAAACAATTCAGTTTATTTGTAAGCGTTGCTTTACTTAAAATGAATTGGAGTTTAAATAATGCCGAATTCTTGTGTCTTTGGATTCAATCACCACTTGTCTATCAGCAAGCTCAAAAAAACACAAAAGGCGTTGGCAATCAGAATTGGGTAATGAGAGATATAGGCAATACAGTTATTCCCATCCCACCGCTTGCCGAGCAGCAACGCATTGTTAAGAAAATTGAACAGCTTATGCCGCTGGTGGAGCAATACGATAGCTACGAAAAAGAGCTTTCTGCGTTAGAAGCAAAGTTTCCTAACGATTTAAAGAAGGCTGTACTTCAATTTGCGGTGCAAGGTAAGCTTGTGCCACAGAATAACGCAGACGAGCCTGCAAGTCAATTGCTCAAAAAAATTAAGGCAGAAAAAGCGAAGTTGATTAAAGAAAAGAAAAGCAGAGCAGAAAAGCCCCTTGCCCAAATCACTGATGAAGAAAAACCTTTTGATATTCCCGATAGTTGGGAGTGGGTAAGGCTTGGGGAGATTGGCATTGCGCAAACTGGAAACACACCATCAACAAATGATAAAGAAAATTACGGCAATGAATATCCTTTTGTTTCACCTGGTGATATGACAAATTCAGAAATAAAATATATTAACCGACTTTCCTCAAAAGGATATTCAAAATCTCGAATCATTGAGGAAAATTCAGTTATCATGGTTTGTATTGGTGGATCAATTGGGAAATGTAACATTATAGACAGGGATATTGTTTGTAATCAACAAATTAATACCATTACCCCGTTTGCTATAGCTCCCAAGTATTTGCTGTATGCGCTAAGAGCAAATTACTTTTTCAATTTTATGAAAAAAATATATGGTGGGACAGCTACTCCTATTGTAAATAAAAGTGTTTGGTGTTCAATAACAATACCGTTACCTCCACTTGCCGAGCAGCAACGCATCGTTGAAAAAGTGGAGCAAATACTTGCCCTATGTGATGCGTTGGCTGATGAAAACAAGCTGAAGGAGCACCAAGCACCAAAACGCTTGGCAAAAGTAATTGAGTTCACTCCAGTGGAAACCACAGAAGAGCACGAGCACCTTTTTGCTGCCAGAGCCGATGAAGTTAGTCTCGAAACAAGGACGAAAGAATTGGAACGTCTTGCTCTTTTGAGGAAGAAAAAATGACACCGGAACAATGTGCAGCGCAGGTTTTGAGAGATTTTAACATCGTCGATATTCCAATCCTGCACTTTCCACGCATCTGTAAGGAAAGCGGTATCGAGTGGGAGGAATATCCGTACAACGATATAAAATACTCAGGTGCTCTACACAAAATTGATGGCGAATATTACATCCTCATAAACACCGATTGCCAAATACCCACTCGCATCAATTTTACGAAGGCACATGAATTAGGACATTTTTTCTTAAAGCACCCGGGCGAAAAGTTTCAATGCTCCAGCAATGATATCTTTACTACCGATAAAGCAAATAAGCCCTTTGAAGTAGAGGCCAACCGCTTTGCCGCAGCGTTTCTTTTGCCACAAGATAAAATGGAACTGCTGATTAATGACGATAGCTACGATTTTACAACCATAAGCGGCATCGCCAGTAGCTATGCTGCATCTATTCAGACGACGGTGATACGGACAATCGCTTTTCTGCAAGGTAGCTTTATGGCTGTGTGGACGGTGAACGGTATTGTACAGTGGGCAACGAAATCTCCCGGTTGCAAGCAACCTACTTTACGAAAAGGACAGCCCTTACCGCCGCAAAGCATAGCCTGTAAATGCTTTGAAAAAAGCTATATGCCACCGAAAGACGAGTATATTAAAGTGCCACAAGCTACTTGGGGGCAAACAAAAACATCGGTATCAGAGATGGCGGTACCGTTCAAGAATATAAATGCTACACTGTCTTTGGTCCGGTGGTAAGAAAATATTGTAAACCAATTGTTAATAATGCCCTTTACTTCTTGACCTTTTGCTCAAAACGCTGTAAAGTGGTAGTAGCTTTATACGATATACGGTGTAAAGGAAGAGGATTGTTGTCAAGAGCTGAACGGCATTCTTGCGAATATACTTTATTGCATATTCCAGACCAATGCCAATCATTTCACTGACAATACTATTGATTGCTCCACTGACGATATTCGCAAGAATGCCGTTCAGCTGTTCTATTTCCACACAGGAGAAAGAATATTGGTAGCACATCATAAGAAAGACCTCCATAGTTGTGATTATATTTATTATAGCATAATTATTGATTAACGCAGATTTGGACAGTTAGTAGGCACGACATAAGACCTCTTACAGAGGAAAAGTGAATATTAAGTTGATTTTATACCCACCAGTTTAGGAACACTGTCCTCCATACTGGTGGGTACTGCGATTTTAGAGGATGAATTTATGGATATTATAGAATGGAAACAGAAAAATAGCAGACCTGCAGGCTATGCCCATTTCGATGCGAAATTCGGCTTGAATTCTGCATGGAAATATATAACCAATCCCAATGATATCGCGGCACATAGTTTTTTCCCGTTTATACACTATGATCAGATCTTTTATAAGTTTTCAAAAAAAGAATATGAAAAGGGCAATCCAGAAAAAACAGGCGTAAAAGAAAAAATTCGGCCTATATGCTATTCAGCACATATTGACCGGTGCATTTACCAGTACTATGGTTTTTTGTTAAATGAAAAATACAATAAATATGTTGCCGAGCTCGGATTTTCAGATGCGGTGGTTGCTTATCGAACAAATTTGCATAAAAACAATGTTCATTTTGCCAAGCAGGCCATTGACTCTATTAGAAAAGAGGATTGTGGAATAATAGTTGGGGATTTTACGAAATTTTTTGATAACCTGAATCATAAATATCTGAAGAAAAATCTATGCAAAGTTTTAGGCATTACAACACTAAGCGAAGATTGGTATGCTGTTTTTAAAAATATAACAAAATACTCAACGTGGGACTTAATAGACCTTTTGAAAATAAACTCTCTATTATCTGACGAAGAAATAAAGGACATTGCAAAGGTACGTGAAGAAGCAAAAAAAGGGAAAACTCGTAAGGCAAGAGAGTGGCTTTCTAAGCTGGATGAAAAAATCAAAACGCTTAATAGTCAGGACTTGGTATTAACAAAAGAACAATTTAAGGAGCTCAAAGGAGCTTGCATTAAAAAGAATATTCCCAGCAAAGCTGATGCAAACCAAACCATCCGGGGAATACCACAAGGTTCTGCGATTAGTGCGGTCTTGTCGAATGTATATATGGTTGAGTTTGACAAGGCGGTATATGAGTATGTTTGCAGCCTAAACGGTCTTTATCTTAGATATAGTGATGATTTCATTGTCATTATCCCAAATAGCTGTGGAACCGCCTTAAAGAATGTGAAGGACTTTGTGTTTGATTTGGTGAAAAAAATTGATGGTATTGAACTTCAAAGTGATAAGACACAGCTATATACATATAAGAACTATACAATAAATAATGTTTCAGACGATGCGAATCATTTTGTGAGCCATATTGATTATCTTGGTTTTGTCTTTGATGGGAAAGAGGTTACATTAAGACCCAAGACGGTATCAAAATATTATTATCGTATGTATCGCAAATTAAATTTTATAATTCAAAGTGGTGGTCGTACTAAAAAAGGTAAAGTTATCAGTTGCAATGAACTATACAACACATATACACAAAAAGGTCGCAATGGGCAATATGATAAATCCATGTTACCCGAAAAGGTAATAAAAATAGATAAAAACAATCCCTATAGAAGCGGAAATTTTTTCGCCTACGTTGCAAAGGCTGATAGTATTTTTAATCCGGAGGGTGCCACTATTGTTGAACCGATTACTCGTGATACAAAGCGACACTTACTTAAAATTAGGAGAAAAAGAGACGAGCTAAAGAAAAAATAATTTATTTAAAAAGTCCTGAACCCAGTTAAATAAGTGTTCAGGCTTTTTTCTATATCCCCCAAATCGGCACAATCAAATTATTCCTATCAAATGCCGACAATCGATCCGTCGTACACAGCACCGCGCCTGTGCCACGCTCCAAAGTTGCCTTATCAATTACCCGGAACACTCGGGTGAGCTGGCTTTGGGGCGTGGCTGTTTTTTTAATCTCCATGGGGTACAGCTTGCCACTGTCCTCCAGCAAAATGTCAATCTCCTTGGTGTCTTTATCCCGATAATAATAAATAAACGCTTCCCTGCCGCAGTTTTGATAACTTTTCGCAATCTCCGACACCACAAAATTTTCCAAAATGGCACCGCTCATGGCACCGTTCATCAGCGTTTCGCTATCGCTCCATTTGGTGAGGTACGCTACCAAGCCGCAGTCGTAGAAATACAGCTTCGGCTTTGTCACCATGCGTTTGAGCATATTGTTGGAATAGGGATGCAGGTAGAAAATAATGCCAAGCCGCTCCAAAATGCCAAGCCAATTTTTGGCGGTCACTTGGTCAATTCCGGCAGCGTCACCAATGGTTTTATAGTTGAGCATCTGCCCGGATAAAGCGGCGGCAGCGGTGATAAAATCCATAAACCGCAGGGAGTCAATGGTGCCGGAAATTTCCTTCACATCACGGTCAATATAGGTGCTGATATAGCTGGAATAAAACAGCTGATGGTCGCTGTACTGTCCGCTGACCAGTGCCGGCATACCGCCCTCAAAGATGCGTTTGTAGAGGGCAGGCGTGTCGATGGCGGCACGTTCCTTTACCCGCTGGGTCAGTACCTCTAAATCCAGCACAAAGGGCGTGGTGGGTGCGCCGCAGAGTTCCGCCTGCGACATCGGCGACATCTGAAGCAAGCCAACACGTCCCGCCAGCGATTCCTGTACACCCTCCATCAGTTTAAACACCTGTGAACCAGTCAGCCAAAAATCCCCGGCACGGTGGTTCTGGTCTATGTGAATTTTAATGTAGGTGAACAGCTCCGGTGCATATTGCACCTCGTCAATAAAGATGGGTGGCTTGTGGATTTGAAAGAACAGTTTCGGGTCGTTTTTTGCCATCTGCCGCTCTGTCAAATCGTCCAGTGTCACATATTCACGCCCGGTGTTCTCGTCCTGTGCCAACTTTTGCAGCATGGTGGTTTTGCCCACCTGTCTTGGACCGGTTAGTAGGAGTGCAGGATATTCCTTGGATAAACGGAGAAAGGTGTCCTCCATTGCTCTTTTGATAT
The DNA here is from genome assembly GCA_036638975.1 of Hydrogenoanaerobacterium sp. GTDB lineage: Bacteria > Bacillota > Clostridia > Oscillospirales > Ruminococcaceae > JAVWJP01. The sequence goes on along the minus strand of JAVWJP010000015.1, from coordinate 3,135 downwards.
AAGTCATAGTAATCACCTCGTCTAAAATTAGTTATGTGTATATTATAGCCGATAAAATTTAAAAGGTCAATAAAATCTCGGTTATAATATGTTTTTCACATAGCATAGCCGCATAGTTTGATTTCTACGCATTTTTCTGTGCTGATTATGTGAAAACGTCAAAATCAACACAGGCCGTTGCACCCTATGGATTTTTTGAGGATAGCATGGTAAAATGACTGTAACAGCATGGTACCACGCAAAAGTTTGTGCAAGGGTAGCATGGCAATATATCGCTTGGGTGATGTATTTATATAATAATGGGGGGAACTAAACATGAAAAAAACAGCAAGCGCTTTAGCTATCATAGCAATTTTGTTTTCAACGACAGCTTGCTCATCATCTAAGACAGCAAAAGAAGAAATGTATATCCAAAAAGCCGAATTAACTGAGGCCGAGCAGTCAATCCTTGAGTTTGTAGGTTCGGAAAAGCCACCATATATACTGGATTTTCTTGTAGATGACACCATACAATCCTTACAAATAAACACCTATGAATTACAAGGTACTGAATGGAAATTGATTTCTGGTGGTGGCGGAACTCAACTCAATGAACCCCAAAGTAGAATTGCACTAACTTTTGACAATATAGGCTTAGGCTTACGGACTGCTGTGGAGAATAAAGGGTCTAACAGCTATAAAACTGAAAGAGATTTTGACTTTGAGGGATTAAGCACGACAACATCGTATTTGACGGATAAAACAATGATAGAATATGAAAAAGAAATCCCCTTAGTTATTCAAATTCATACATCAAAAGATACTATTTCATCGCTTTCTCCTGAACATGCTTTCTATGAGCTAAGAACTTATGCAAATTCTAAATATGAAAAGGTATATGCTATAACTTGTTTGTTTAGTCAAAAAACAGTAAATGAGCTGACTGAACAAACTGCGAAATAACTTTGCCAAACACGAGAAAATGAGCATTGCACTCGAAGCTGCGAAAACTGGCTCACCTCGCAAAAGTTCACACATCTCGAAACAAAGCAGGGGCTACACCACCACGGTATAGCCCCTGTTGCATCTCATCCTAAACCTCAATCACCTGAAACCGCACCACCTCGTCTGCCACCATCTGCGCCATCATGCGGATGCTGACCCGCATCCAGAAATCGTCCTCCGGCAACGGGTTCTTGGCGATGTAGTCCTCTTGTATTTGCTCTGACATTTTGAACGCCACCGCCTCAATCTGCTCGCAATGTTCCGCCAACTTTCCGGTGAAGAACAGTTCTCGGTACAGCTCCGGCTTTTTGGCGTGAAGATACCGCAATCTCATTTCACCATATTTATCCAAATTATTCAGCCGGTCGGTATCGCCAAGCGCGAGATTAGGATAGAGCAATCCATCTTTTTCAATATATTCAAATTCCATCACGTCCTGTCCTCCTCTAAAATTTCCAACATCAGCTTGGCACCAAGCTGAAACCCATTGATGAAAACCTGTGTTTCTTCCAAGGCGGATGCCTCGGAATCTTTGGCGAGAAATGCGTCCAGCTCCTCTCTCATCGTTTGACACAGCTTGTTTTCCAATGCTTCATAGGCTTCAAAAGCGGTTTTTCTTGCCTCTTGATAGCCTTTGGCGTGTACCTTTAGCTGCTCGTTGGGGTAAATTTCCCCGTTATAAAGCTGTTCTAATGTTCGCTGCATTATTTTTCCCTCCCGCCGGCATTGCCTTTTTTCAGTTTCCAAATGGCATAATCGTTGATTCGCTGCTTGTACCCCACTGTGCGCCTACCCCACAGACTGCTGCTCTCCATGCGGGCAACGAAGTCAATCAGATACACCTTCGGGATGCGGTAATTGTAATTGTAGGGAATGGCTTGCAGTAAGCCGCTGGCGCACCAGTCCGCAATACGGCTGTACTCAAAACCCAGATACGCTTCCACTTCCCGCATCGTCATGACATCTTGATACTCTTTCAACGTGGCTTGCAGATACCGCCGAAAGATAGGCAGCTCTGCTGTGGGGATCATCACTGTCTTGCCATTTTTCAAGCGGCGCAGAATATCGCTGTTGGCAAAACGGTAGAGATCCGGATTTTCCACTCTGTCTTGCAGGAAGGCGACGATATCGGTCATCTTGATTTGATAATTGCGGGTTTTCTTTCCATTGTCTACGCAGGGAATCAGCCCGGTGAGCAGATAGTACCGTGCCGTTCTTTTGCTGACATGAGCAATCAAGCGAAGTTGCTCTTTGCTGACATATTCGGGGTACTGCTTGAGCAGCGTATCATATTCATTCATCGCCATCACCTCCCGGCAAGGCCGTGCGGTATGCCTGTTCTATGGCAGCGATATCCGCCTTTTGTACGGCTGATTTGTTCTTAATGGTGCGATGTGTCGGTGACAGCCAAAAGTCCAGCAAACAGCGTTTGGGTGTCATGTAGGACTTGCCCATGCGGAAGGCTTGCAGTTTCCCCAGTGATAGCCAGTTCAGCACCCCGGATTTTGAAAATCCGGTTAAACGCATGATGTCGTTCATTTCCAACACATCTTTTTCTTTGCGGAGCCTGTCCTTGTAATAACGCCTCATTGTGCGGAGGTACAGACTGTCCTGCTCCTGCTTGCAGTGCCGCTCTTTGAGCATGGCAAGCACATCCTCCGTTTTGATTTGATGGGTGTGGGTCAAGCGATCAAGGCATACCGCATAGGGCAGCTTGCCGGAACGCTCCAGCTTGTAAATCGTCTTTTTACTCAGGTGGCAAAGAACTGCCACTTCCTCTTGCGTGAGGAATTTTTTGTTTTGCGCCTTGATGTTGGCACAGATTTTTTCATAGCTCATAACAGTAGTCTCCATTTCCATATTTCAGCGGTAGGCGACCCTGTTTCGTGATTTTCGGCAAAATTCTCGCATTTTAACTTTTTTCCAGTCCTGCAAAGCGGTGTCGTTACTGGGCTGGCGTTCTCGCAAAGTTCTCGCATTTTTCTCGCATTTGTGCAAAAATAGCCTCTTTTTATGGCAAAATGAGCAAGCATTGGAACCATGGGGCTTTGCGAGAAAAAGGCACTTCAAAACCCAGTTTTCACAAGGTCTTGAAGTGCCTTTAACTACCACTAAAGTATCTCAGTTTTCGGTATATTCAGAGGTTCGTAA
>JAVWJP010000014.1:0-53681 GCA_036638975.1 Hydrogenoanaerobacterium sp. | reverse complement strand
ATTGTACTACAATGCTTGAGAGGTTCTCAACTTTCATTTAACTTTACAATACGATAATTAAAAAACGGAGGTAATTACCATGAAAGAACATCTTATATCCTATGACGAAAAAATGAATAAAACTTTAAGTGCTCTTGGCAGCAATTTTTCGGGTATTCGCGCAGGCAGGGCAAGTGCCGCAATACTTGAAAAAGTTATGGTTGATTATTATGGAGTTCCAACTTCTATCAATTCTATGGCGGCTGTTTCTGTGCCGGAGGCGCGTATGCTCGTCATACAGCCATGGGATAAATCTACCTTAAAGCCAATTGAAAAAGCCATTTTAGCTTCTGATATAGGCATAAACCCAAACAATGACGGCAGTGCTATACGTCTTATGTTCCCTCCTCTTACAGAGGAACGCCGCAAAGAGCTTAGCAAAAAAATAGGCAAATACGGAGAAGAAGCTAAGGTTTCTGTGCGTGCTATTCGTCGTGATGCCAATGAAAAATTCAAGGCACTTAAAAAAAGCTCTGAAATAACAGAGGACGACTTAAAGAATTACGAGGACGATTTACAAAAGCTTACAGATAAATACATTAAAGATGTTGACAAAATGTGTGAAATAAAAGAAAAAGAAATTATGGAAATATAGTAGTATACGTAATAACTTTTTTTAAAAAAACATAAATATGAAAGAAGGCAAACCCGCAATTGAATACTGAAAAAAGCGCTTCTTCACAGTTGCCGCTTCATATAGGAATAATAATGGACGGCAATGGCAGATGGGCTAAAAAACGTGGTTTGCCACGAAGTGCAGGTCACAAAAAGGGTGCCGATGTTTTTGGCGAGATAGCGAGATATTGCCGTGATATAGGTATAAAATATTTGACTGTTTATACCTTTTCTACAGAAAACTGGAAGCGCCCGCCAGATGAAGTTGCAGAGCTTATGAATATGCTTAAAAAATATCTTAGAGATACAGCAAATTATAAAGACGAAAACATAAGGCTTTGTTTTATAGGCGACAGAACAGTGCTTGACAATGAGCTGCAAGGGCTTATGCAAAACGCAGAAGATGGCGGAGATAAAAACGCAGCACTCACCGTCTGTATGGCTATAAATTACGGCGGACGAAACGAAATATGCAATGCTGTAAAAGAAATTGCGTCAGAGGTACAAAGCGGAAAGCTTTTACTTGATGATATAACAGAGAGCTGTGTAGCAAAACACCTTTACACAAACAAAATTCCGGATCCTGACGTAATTATTCGCCCAAGCGGAGAAAAACGCAGTTCTAATTTTCTTGCGTGGCAGTCTGCTTATTCCGAATATGTTTTTATGGATATATTATGGCCTGATTTTACAAAAAAAGATTTAGATGCGGCACTTTTGGAATATGCAGGGCGCAGCAGAAGATTTGGAGGAATTTAACATATGAAACAGCGTATTATTTCTGCTATGCTGGGTCTTTGTGTTTTGGCGTTTGTGCTTGTGTTTTACAAAACTATAGTGTTCAATATAGCTATAATTTTTCTTATAATTATGGTTATGTATGAGCTTTTTAAGGCTACAGGGCTTATAGAATGCAAGCCGCTTTATACGGTGTGCCTTGTGTTCTCGGTTTTAGTACCATTTTTACAAAGCAACCATTTAATCTCGTGGCTTGCTGTTATTTGTATGGTTTATGCTTTTTTGCTTTTCATAATTCTTATAGCCTACCATAGTACGGTGCATATAGAAAAAATAGCGCTGGCATTTTTCTTTGGGCTTATGGTGCCGTTCGCTTTTTCTCCGCTACAATTTGTACACGACCGTTTTGAGGTACATATAAGTATTATGTACCTGCTGCTTATATTGGGCGGCGCATGGCTTACCGATACAGGAGCATTTTTTGCGGGAAAAACCTTTGGTAAGCATAAAATGGCACCAAATATTAGCCCTAAAAAGACCATAGAGGGTGCGGTAGGCGGTGTTCTATTCAACCTTGTTTGTTATGTTTTGTTGGTGTTTATTTACACATGGGCAGCCAAAAATATATTTTCAATTAGCATTACTGTAAATTATTTTGCGCTTTGTGTGTTGGCATTATTGGCGTCCCTTGCCGGAATATTGGGCGACCTAACGGCATCGGTAATAAAAAGGCAGTGTGACATAAAGGATTTCGGCTCTATTATGCCGGGGCATGGCGGTGTAATGGACCGCTTTGACAGCGTACTTTTTGTGGCACCTGTAGTATTCATTTTTATTCATTATTTCACTATATTAAGCTAAAAAATGCAAGATGACAAAAATTGTGTCAGGCGGTGCTGTAGGCGGAAAGTTACGCAGGCAGCAAGGCATGGCGCAGTTTTTTTAGAGGTACGGTAACATGAGAGAAATAACAATTTTGGGTTCTACAGGCTCTATAGGCAGGCAGGCGCTGGAGGTTTGCAAGGCTTTAGGCTACAGAGTTTTAGCACTTTCTGCCAATAAAAATATTAATATTTTACAAAAACAAATATACGATTATAAGCCAAAATATGCTGTACTTGCAGACAAAGCTTGTGCAGAGGAGCTTAAAATTAGGCTTAAAGGCTCAGAAACAATTGTTTTGGGCGGCGCAGAGGCTGTATGTACTGTGGCATCATTGCCGCAAAATGATATAGTACTAAATGCAATTGTCGGGATTGCGGGGCTGCGTCCCACAGTTGCGGCGCTTTCGCGCGGGTGCGACATTGCGCTTGCAAATAAAGAAAGCCTTGTCACAGGCGGTAAGCTTGTTACAGAGCTTGCAAAAAAAACAGGCGCTCGCATTTTACCTGTAGACAGCGAGCACAGCGCCATATTCCAGTGCATTGGCGGGTTTGATGTGCAGAATAAGCCCAAAAAGCTTTTACTCACAGCCTCAGGCGGCCCTTTTTTTGGCAAGACACGTCCGGAGCTGCAAGGTGTAAAAAAAGAAGCGGCATTAAAGCACCCCAATTGGAGCATGGGAGCAAAAATTACAATAGACTCCGCTACTATGATGAACAAAGGGCTTGAGGTTATTGAGGCTGTTTGGTTATTTGGCATTTTACCGCGCAATATAGAAGTAGTGGTGCAGCGCGAGAGCATTATACATTCGGCAGTGGAATTTGAAGATAACTCTGTCATTGCGCAAATGGGAGTACCGGATATGAAAATTCCTATACAATATGCGCTTACATACCCCAAACGGCTGCCGTGTAAAGTAGAACAGCTTTCGCTTACAAGCATAGGCAAATTAAGCTTTTTTAAGCCGGATACACAAACGTTTGAGTGCCTGTCTGTCTGTATAGATGCAATTACTAAGGGCGGGCTTGCACCGGCTATAGTAAATGGGGCTAACGAACAGGCGGTGGAGTTGTTTCTTGACGATAAAATAGAATTTTTACAAATTGGCACACTTGTGCGCCGCGCTTTGAATGAGCTTTTGGTATTCAAGGAAGAATATGAGCTGGAAGATATATTTGAAGCCGATGAATTGGCACGAGAATTTGTTAAGGCGGCGGCAGAATGCTTAAAAGCTGAAAATGAGGTGTAATATATTTGCAAACTTTAAGTGGTATTTTACTTGCAATAGTTATATTTGGCGTATTTATTTTTGTGCATGAGCTGGGACATTTTACATTTGCAAAGCTATTTAATATGAAGGTGAACGACTTTGCTTTAGGCTTCGGTCCTGCTATTTTTAAGTTTACAAAGGGCGAAACGACATATGCTCTGCGGGCATTTCCGCTTGGAGGATATGTTTCTATAGACGGAGATGACGAGGACAGCGAGGACGAACGTGCGTTTCCTAAGCAAAAGCTGTGGAAGCGCGCAGTTGTAATGGCATCGGGCGGCATTATGAACCTTTTATTGGGTTTTATTGTAGTTGTTATTCTGCTTACCATGCAGCCGCTGCTTGGTACTAATATAATTTCTAATTTTCAGACTGATTCCGTTAGCAGCTCTGTTTTGCAGATTGGTGATAAAATTGTAAAAATAAACGACTCAAAAGTTAATTCTGATAATGACATAGTTTTTGGTCTTGTGCGTGACGATGATGGAATAGTAGACATAACAGTAAAACGCGGTAATGAAAAATTGAAGCTGCAAGTACCTTTTAAATTAACTGCTCTTGAGGACGGAACAAAATCTATATATATAGATTTTACCGTGTTACCACTTAAAAAAACTTTTTTTTCGGTGCTTAAAAGCAGTTTTTATTATACAGGCTCTATAGCAAAAATGGTATGGGTTAGCCTTGTAGATTTGGTTTCGGGAAAATATGCGATGAACCAGCTCTCGGGTCCTGTAGGCGTTACCGCTATAATAACCCATGCAAGCAGCTTGGGTCTGCGCCCGCTTTTAATGCTTATAGCCTTTATAACTGTAAACTTAGGTGTGTTTAACCTGTTGCCACTGCCTGCTTTAGATGGCGGAAAGCTTTTGTTTTTGGCAATAGAAGCTGTGCTGCGTAAGCCGGTGCCTGCAAAGTACGAAAATTATGTCAATACAGCAGGTATGATACTTCTTATGGGGCTTATGCTTTTTGTTACCTTTAACGATATTGCAAAACTTTTTACGAGGTGAAACCATGAGCTATACGACAAAACAGGTTAATATAGGCGGTGTTCTTGTCGGTGGAGGCGCACCTGTCACAGTGCAGTCTATGCTTAATGTGCGTGCGGACGATATTGACGGCAACGTTAAACAGGCTGTAGAGCTTGAGGCGGCAGGCTGCCAGATTTTACGTGTTTCTGTGCCAAACTCTGCCGCCGTGGCGCTTATTTCGGCTATAAAAAACGCTGTTAAAATACCACTTGTTGCCGACATTCACTTTGACTACCATTTAGCCCTTGCTTCTGTTGCGGCGGGTATAGATAAAATTCGTATTAACCCTGGGAATATAGGTGAAGCTTCTCGCGTAAAAGAAGTGGCAATGGCGTGTAATTTACATAATGTGCCAATTCGTATAGGTGTAAACAGCGGCTCTGTAGAAAAAGAAATCTTAGCAAAATATGGTTCTCCCACGGCAGAAGCACTGGTAGAAAGCGCCGAACATCATATATCGCTTTTGCATAAATACGATTTTAATGATATAGTGGTTTCTATAAAGGCAAGTAACGTACAGACAATGATAGCTGCTTACAGGCTTATGTCACAGCGGCACAACTACCCGCTGCACCTCGGTGTAACCGAAGCAGGTACAGAGCGCATGGGGCTTATAAAGTCGGCAATAGGCATAGGTAGCCTGTTGTGTGACGGTATAGGTGACACAATTAGAGTTTCGCTTACGGCAGACCCTGTAAAAGAAATTGCGGCAGCAAAAGATATTTTGCGGGGGCTTAATATCTCTGACAAGGGTATACGCTTTACCTCATGCCCAACCTGCGGCAGGACAAATATAGACTTGATAGGGCTTGCAAATAAGGTTGAAAAAGCACTTGAAAATTGCAACAAAAACTTATCGGTGGCTATAATGGGCTGTGCGGTAAACGGGCCGGGCGAAGCACGAGAGGCTGATATAGGTGTTGCGGGTGGCATTAGCGAAGGGCTTATATTTAAAAAAGGGAAGGCTCTGCGCAAGGTACCCGAGGACCAAATTGTGGACGAGCTTTTGCGCGAAATAGAAAATATGTAAAAAAGGGTGGGCGAACCATGGAATATAAATGCTTTAGGGATATGTTTTTAAAGTTTGCCCCGCAAAATGCACCGCTGTTTTTTTTAGATGCAGTGCTTTTAAATATTGTGCTTAAAAAAGAAGCACGCGAAATGTCCTTTGAAATGCACATGACAGATATTGCAGAAAAAGAGCTTATTTTTGAGGCTGAAAATAATATTAGGTCTGCTTTTAAGCTAAGCCGTGTACGTATAAATGCAAAATATCCAAAAGAACTTTTAAGCGGAGATTACCTTAATAATATAGAAAAAGAGCTTAGTCACGGCGGCACGATAATTAATGGCTTTTTTAATGATGCAAAGGCAACGCTTTGTGATGATGACGCGTTTGAAATAAGCCTTATTCACGGCGGAGGGGATATGCTGGCAAGCCTTGGCTGTGAAGGGAAAATTGCAAGGCTTTTGCACGATGAATTTGGTGTAAGCTGTGAGGTGCGATTTACAGGCGAAACCGAAATATCAGAGCATACACAAAGCTTTAACGAAGCCGTAGAGCGCGACAGAGTTGTCTTGCGCGAAAATGAAGTGCAAGAAAGCAACAATACAGAACGCACAGCGGCAAAAAGCGACGACATAAAGCGCTCTAAGCCCGCCGCAAAGCCAAACGGGCAAGAGGCACTTCCGTATGATATTTCTACAATAAAAGCAATTATAGGTAAGCCTGTAAAGGCAGCTCCGCAGCCGCTTAGCGAGCTTAACCCAGAGAGCACAAAGGTGACTGTTTGGGGAGATGTTTTTGAGGTGGAAACCCGCGAAACCCGTGCCGGCGACCGCATCATTATGTCGGTGTTTTTTACAGATTATACAGGCAGCAATATGCTGAAAATTATAGAGCTTAAAGAGAAGGCAAAGCCCTACGAAAGTATAGTTAAAGGCGTAACTATTTTAGTAAACGGAGAAGTTTCGTATGATAAATATGACAAAGAATATTCCATACGCCCACGCGATATAAGCCTTGTTTCTAAGTATATTTATACAGATGATGCTCCGATAAAGCGCATAGAGCTGCACTGCCACAGCAATATGTCATCTATGGACGGAATGGCACCTGCCTCCGATATCGTCGCAAGAGCTGCCGCGTGGGGGCAAACTGCGCTTGCGCTGACAGACCATGGCGTTGTTCAGGCTTTCCCCGATGTTGCCGCAGCGGTTAAAAAAATACAAAAAAGCGGAGGAAGCTTTAAACCAATTTATGGCGTTGAGGCTTATTTTGTCGATGATAACGGAATGGAGGACGATTATAAAAAATTGCCTTCCTATCATCAAATTATACTGGTTAAAAACCAGGCAGGGCTTAAAAATCTTTATAAATTAATCTCAAGAGCACATATAAACTATTTTTATAAAAAACCCCGCATACCAAAAACCGACCTTTTAGAGCTGCGCGAAGGGCTTATAATAGGCAGCGCCTGCGAGGCGGGGGAGCTTTTTCGCAGTATATTAGATGGCAAAAGCCACGATGAGCTGTGTGAGATAGCAAGATTTTATGACTTTTTAGAGATTCAGCCAATAGGAAATAACGAATTTTTAATTCGCAACGGCACAGCAAAGGACCATGAAGCCTTGCAGGAATATAATAAGATAATAGTGCGCCTCGGAGATGAGCTTTCTATACCCGTGGTTGCAACGACAGATGCGCATATGATACAAAAAACGGACAATATTTTTAGGCAGGTACTAATGACAGGCATGGGATATTCAGATGCCGATTTACAAGCACCGCTTTATATGCGTACAACCGATGAAATGCTTGAGGAATTTGCGTATCTGGGTGAAGAAAAAGCGTATGAGGTTGTTGTTACCAACACAAACCTTATTGCAAATATGATAGATAATGGCATAAAGCCTATACCCGACGGCACTTATACGCCTACAATTGATGGCTGTGAGGACGATTTGCAAAATATCACTTGGACTAAGGCGCGAAAAATATATGGCGAAGATGTGCCCGAAATTGTAAAAAACCGCTTGGAGCGCGAGCTTGGCTCTATTATAAAGCATGGCTTTGCCGTGCTCTATATTATTGCGCAAAAGCTTGTTTGGGAATCTGAAAAAGAGGGCTATCTTGTTGGCTCGCGTGGCTCTGTAGGCTCGTCTTTTGTGGCAACTATGGCAGGTATTTCGGAGGTAAACCCATTGCCACCGCATTATGTATGCCCTAAATGCAAGCATAGCGAGTTTATAACAGACGGTTCTGTCGGCTCAGGCTTCGATTTGCCGGAAAAGAACTGTCCTATTTGCGGTACTGCATATAACCGTGACGGACACGACATACCATTTGAAACATTTTTGGGCTTTGACGGCGATAAAGCGCCGGATATAGACCTTAACTTTTCTGGTGAATATCAGTCGCGCGCACACCGCTATACAGAGGAGCTTTTTGGTACAAGCCATGTTTTTAAAGCAGGAACAATTGCCACCGTTGCTGATAAGACCGCTTATGGCTATGTTAAAAAATATCTTGAGGAAAAAGGCCGTGTCGTACATAAGGCGGAGGAGCAGCGCCTTATAAACGGCTGCACAGGTATAAAGCGCACAACAGGGCAGCACCCGGGCGGAATGGTGGTTGTGCCTAATAACTATGAAGTTTACGATTTTACGCCGATTCAGCACCCTGCCGATTCTGCCGATTCCGGCGTATTTACAACACATTTTGATTTCCACTCGTTGCATGATACAATTTTAAAGCTGGACGAGCTTGGGCACGATGTACCTACACTGTACAAGCATTTAGAGGACCTTACAGGTGTAAAGGTGCTTGATGTACCGCTTAGTGATGAAAAAGTTATGAGCCTTTTTACCTCGCCGGAGGCACTAGGCGTTACCGCCGAGGAGATAGACTGCAACACGGGTACACTGGGCATACCGGAGATGGGAACTCCGTTTGTACGCGGTATGCTGGAGGACGCACACCCTGTGCATTTTTCTGATTTACTGCAAATTTCGGGGCTTTCGCACGGTACAGATGTTTGGCTTGGCAATGCGCAGGAGCTTATAAAAAACGGAACTTGCACCATAGCAGATGTTATAGGAACACGCGACAGCATAATGACATATCTTTTGCACAAGGGTTTAAAACCCAAAAGTGCGTTTAAAATTATGGAAATTACGCGTAAAGGCAAGGCTACTACACTTTTAACGGCAGAATATATTGACGAGATGAAGGCGTGCGGTGTTCCGCAGTGGTACATAGACAGCTGTATGAAGATAAAATATATGTTTCCAAAGGCACACGCAGCAGCATATGTAATTGGTGCTATACGGCTTTGCTGGTATAAAATTTACCGTCCTGTAGAGTTCTACGCCGCAATGTTTACTGTGCGTGGGGGCGATTTTGATGCAGAATCTGCTATACGCGGCAGAGGTGCGGTAAAAATGAAGCTTTCAGAGCTTAAAATGCGAGGAAATGAGCGTACTACAAAAGAGGACGACCAATACAACACCTTGCAGATAGTAAACGAAATGATGGCGCGGGGAATAGAATTTTTACCTGTAGATTTGTTTCTTTCAACCGCGACGCGGTATATTGTAGAGGACGGTAAAATCCGGCTGCCATTTTGTGCCCTTCGCGGCTTGGGAGAAACAGCGGCTAAGGCGTTGGAGGAGGCAGGGCGCGGCGGCACGTATCTTTCTAAAGAAGAAGTTGGCACAAGGGCCGGCGTTGGCAAGGGCACTGTAGAAATGCTTGATGCTGCCGGTGCTATGGGAGATTTACCCGAAAGCAGCCAAATGAGCTTTTTTTAAGCAATGCGCAAGTACAAGAGTTATTGACACGTAACTCTTTTTAGTGGTATCATAATAAGACAGCACCAATATAAAAGGAGTGTAAACATGGTAAGTATAACAAAGGCAGACGGCAGTGCAGAGTTTATTTTAATAGAACGTTTGCGTGAACGCAGCTGCGAAACCGACAAAAAGGTAAGCGCTGTTGTTAGCGATATTATAGACAACGTAAAAGCGCGCGGAGATGATGCACTGCGTGAATATACTTTGAAGTTTGACGGACATTGCCCCGAGGTTCTTGAGGTTTCGCGCGAGGAAATAAGCGATGCTTTGACAGAAGCAGAGCCTTCGTTTGTAGAAGCCCTGCTTAACGCAATGGCTAATATTACCGAGTTTCACACAAGACAAAAACATCAAAGCTTTATTGATACAAAAGAAAACGGTGTTATAATGGGGCAGCGGGTGCGCGGGCTTAACAGGGTGGGGCTTTATGTGCCCGGAGGCACAGCCGCATACCCGTCTTCGGTTTTGATGAATGCAGTACCTGCAAAAATAGCAGGGGTTAAAGAACTTATTATGGTTACGCCTCCGCTTAAAAACGGTAAGGCGAATAAAGATATTCTTGTAGCGGCGGCCATTGCCGGTGTTGACAGAATATTTTTAACAGGCGGTGCGCAGGCTGTTGCCGCACTTGCTTTTGGCACACAAACTATACCTAAGGTTGATAAAATTGTGGGACCCGGTAATATTTATGTGGCAACCGCAAAGCGTTTGTTATATGGTACCGTTGATATTGACATGATAGCGGGACCGAGTGAGATTTTAATTATGGCAGATGAAACAGCAGACCCCAAATATTTGGCTGCCGACATGATGAGTCAGGCGGAGCATGATAGAATAGCATCTGCTATATTGCTTACAACTTGCGAGAGCATTGCAAATAAAACCGTAGATGAGCTAAAAAAGCAGGTGCAAATGCTATCGCGCAGCGATATTATAGCCGATTCTCTTAAAAATTACGGTGCCATAATTATTTGCCGCACAAATGATGAAATGGTAGAGCTTGCAAACAACTTAGCACCTGAGCACTTAGAGGTAATGCTTAATAACCCTATGGAATATGTTGGTAAGCTGGACAACGCCGGCTCTATATTCTTAGGCAAGTTTTCGCCGGAGCCTTTGGGGGATTATTATGCAGGCCCAAACCATGTTTTGCCAACCGGCGGAACAGCAAGGTTTTTCTCTCCGCTTTCGGTAGATAGCTTTATTAAACGTACAAGCTTTATATATTACACCGAGGAAGCGCTTAAAGAAGCAAGTGCCGATGTTGTGCTTATAGCAGACAAAGAGGGGCTTACGGCCCACGCAAACTCTATAAAAGTAAGATTTTAAAAAACTTTTAATTAGAATAATAAAAAAAGAGGGTGACTGCTTGTCGTACAAAATTAATGATAAAATAAAAAATATTACACCTTATCAGCCAACTGATGGCATATATAAAATAAAAATGGACGCTAACGAAAGCTTTATAAACTTTGCCGATAACTTTGCGGGGCGTTTTTCGAGCGTTGTTGCAAATTTAGATTTTAACCGATATCCGGACCCATATGCGACAGAGCTTTGCCGTATTTTTGCCGCAAGACACGACATAAAAAAAGAGGACGTTACAGCGGGTAACGGCTCGGACGAGCTGATAAGTATTATTGTAACAGGCTTTTTAGAAAAAGGCGAAGCAATGCTTACGCTGGAGCCCGATTTTTCTATGTATCGCGCTTATGGCACGCTTAGCGAGTGTAAAGTAGAAAGCCTTAACAAGCATATAGACCTTACAATAGCGCCTAATGAGGTGCTGGACGCCATAAAAAAAACAAACGCAAGACTGCTTGTTTTTTCAAACCCCTGCAACCCAACCTCGCTGGGGCTTACGCGCAGTGAGGTTTTAAAAATAGTTGCAGGCACAGATGCGCTTGTTGTTGTTGATGAGGCCTATATGGATTTTTGGAATGAATCGGTTTTAAACTGTGTGAACGATTACGATAATTTGATAGTGCTTAAAACTTGCTCTAAGGCAGTGGGTGCAGCAGGTATACGCTTAGGCTTTGCCGTTGCAAACGAGGCTCTTACACTGGCTTTAAAGGCAGTAAAATCGCCCTATAACGTAAATTCACTGACACAGGCTGTAGGCGAAGTAATACTTTCGGAGAAAATGCTGCTTGCCCGTGCTGTTAAAGAAATTTTAATACAGCGCAATATTTTGCAAAATGAGCTTTCAAGCTTAGCGGAAGTAAACAGCAATATTGTATGTGTATACAAAAGCTGTACAAACTTTATTTTTATGAAGATGAAAAATGCCGAAGCCGTATATAAGGAGCTTCTTAAAAAGTCTATAGCTGTTCGCTTAATGGGCGAGTATTTGCGTATAACTGTTGGAAGCTCTGAGGATAACAAGGAATTTTTACGCGAATTTAAACATATTTTAAAATAAGGGGATATAACTATGAGAACAGCAGAAGTTAAACGTGTTACTAAAGAAACCGACATTTTTATCATTCTTAATGCAGATGGAAGCGGAAAAGCAAAAATAAATACCGGCATAGGTTTTTTTGACCATATGCTTACGGCGTTTGCGGTGCACTCTGGCTTTGATATAACGCTTAATGTAAAAGGTGACCTAGCGGTTGACTGCCATCATACAATAGAAGATGTCGGAATTGTTCTGGGACAGGCTTTAGCTCGTGCTGTAAATCGCGAAAACATAGAGCGCTACGGAAGCTTTGTAGTGCCTATGGACGAGTCACTGGCATGGTGCAGCTTAGATTTTAGCGGCAGGGGCTGGCTTGTGTTTAATGCAGACTTTGCTTTTCCGATGATGGGACAATATGAAACTTGTATGACAGAACACTTTTTTTCGTCCTTTGCAAATAATGCAGGAATTACCTTGCACATAAATGCTTTGTACGGAAAAGACGACCACCATAAAACAGAGGCAATATATAAAGCGGTGGCGCACAGCTTAAATATTGCCACTAAGATAAATGCGTCAGGCAACGCACTCTCGTCAAAGGGAAGCCTGTAAAAGCTTGTTATATTATTTTGCCTTGTTTAAATTCTTCTGCAAAATATACCTGTGGAACTGTAAATTCTTTACCGTTTAAATATTCAAGCTCATCGGCATCTGTTGTAAATAAAAATTTTAATTTGTAAGCGTAAAGTGCTTGATAGCTGTAACCGCTGCCTTTGTTTTCTTTGGCGGTGCCATACTTTGTGTCACCTAGAAGCGGGTGTCCCAAAAATGCAAAATGTGCCCTTATTTGATGAGTTCGTCCTGTTAAAAGCTCTACTTCTAAAAGAGAAAAGCGCTTGTTTTCTTCAAGTACCTTGTACTTTGTAAGTATAGTGCGGCTTTGCAAGGTTTTTTCTTTTGTAACAATAACACGGTTTTCGTTGTCATTTTTAGTTAAATATGCTTTTAATGTTGCAGCTTTTGGTGTAAGCTGACCGTGAATAATTGCAAGATAAAGCTTTTGCAGCTCGCGTTCCTTTATTTTTTGGTTTAAAATGCGCAGTGCCGAAGCATTTTTGGCGGCTATTACTATTCCGCCCGTGTTTCGGTCTATTCTGTTGCACAATGCGGGGGCGAAAGAGCTTTCTTCTTCAGGGCTATATTCACCTTTTAAGAATAAATAATGCTGAATGCGGTTTATCAATGTGTCCGGTGTGCCGCTTTCATCTTCGTGTACGACAAGACCGGGCTTTTTATCGACCAGCAAAATGTTTTTGTCCTCATATATTACAGAGAGCACCGCGGGTGCAAGCTTAAATTCATACTCTGTAGAAGCAGCTTCAAAAAATTCATCATTTATATAAAGCTCCAGTAAATCTCCTTCACAAAGCTTACACGAAGCATCACATTTTTTGCCGTTTAGTTTAATGCGTTTAATGCGCAAATATTTATAAAGAAGTGTCTGCGGCAGGCGGGGTACCGCTTTTGTCAAGAATTTATCCGCTCTTTGCCCGCTGTCATTTTTGTTTATATTAAAGCTCCGCATAATACCTCCATGTTTTTGTTAGTGTAATTTGTAAAAGATAATAGCATTATATCATAAAAAATAATCTACAACAATGTCAAGCTTTTACGGCTTAAAAAGAAGGGAGGGGGCACCGATGGATAACCCTCACGCGGGGCATCGCAAACGATTACGAGAACGCTTTATAAAAAACGGGCTTGATAATTTTGAAAAACATAATGTTTTAGAGCTACTTCTTTTTAATTCTGTGCCAAGACAAGACACAAACGAGCTTGCCCATAGGCTTATGGAGGAATTTGGCTCGCTTTCCGGCGTGTTTGATGCACCTGTTGAGGAGCTTATGAAGCTTGATGGAATAGGAGAAAACTCGGCGGTGCTTATAAAGCTTATTCCCGCTATAAGTAAAGTCTACTTAGATGATAAAAATACAATAGGTACTTTAGTGCGCAGTACCGATGAAAGTATAAATTTTTTGCTGCCAAAGTTTATAGGCGAAACCACAGAGCTTATATATTTACTGTGTCTTGACAATAAAAGCAAGGTGTTAGGTTGCCCGCTTATGTGCCGCGGTGACATAAGCTCGGTTAATTTTACCCCGCGAAGTGTAGTAGAAGCCGCAATAAAGCTGGGCGCAACCTCGGTTATTTTGGCACACAACCACCCGCGCGGGCTTGCACTGCCGTCAAAAGATGATATTAACACGACAAATCAGCTTATAACTACACTGACAAGCGTTAATATTAGGTTTTTAGACCACATCATAGTTGCCGGTGATGAAGCTGTTTCTCTGGCAGATTCGGGTCTTTTTTATAAAAAATAATGTTGCTTTTGCCTATATGACAGAAGTGACATTTTTAATTTTCGGCACTTTTATAGGCATCTCCGAATATTATTAATGTAATGGGGGTGTTTTTTTGCAAAATTATAAACAAAGACAAAAACGCGCAAATATTGTTAAGATAATGATTATAATTACCGCAGTACTTTTATGCCTGGTGCTTTTAGATATGAAAATTCGCCCCGCTATAAAAACAATGGCTGCATATCAGGCACAGCTTTATGCCATAGCTGCAATAAATAATGCCGCAAACGAGGAGCTTTCTCGTCAAAATGTTACGTATTCGGCACTTGTACGGCTAAGTAAAAACAGCGAGGGAGAAATAACAGCGGTAGAAACAGATATGCTGGAGCTTAACCGATTAAAAATAGGAATTACCGAGGCAATTGTAAATAGCCTTAGTGAATTAGAAGCACAAAACCTAAAAATACCATTGGGCACACTGTTTGGAGGACAGTTTTTTTCGGGTCGCGGGCCAATGATTACGTTCCATGTATTGCACGTTGGCACGGTCAAAAGTGATATTCAAAATAGCTTTGACAGTGCCGGAATTAACCAAACGAGGCACAGACTTATATTAACAACAGCTATTTCAATTACAGCCTTAGTGCCTGGATACAGCTCTGAAACCAAGGTTTCTACAAATCTTTGCCTTGCCGAAACAATTATTGTAGGAGTTGTACCGGGGGCTTTTACAACTGTAACAGGTGACGAAAGAAATAATATTTCTAAAATAAACGATTACGCTCAAAGCAATTTTATGAATAAATAGCCTACCATTTTGGCATAAAATATGCTATAATACGTAGAGCAATCTTTGAAAAACAAAATTTTCTATAACTGCGGCTTTTAGCAGGCTTCAGTATTTAGATATACTATAAAAATGTTTATCTTGCAGGAGGTGTAACAGAAATGAACCTGTCAGAAGCCATAAAACGTGTCGCGGAGCTTACTGCGGAGCTTAATTATCACAGTCACCGCTATTATGTTCTTGATGACCCTGAGATTGACGATTTTGAGTATGATAAGCTTTTACATGAGCTTATAGATATAGAAGCACAATATCCGCAGCTTAAAAATGAAAACTCGCCTACATCGCGTGTTGGCGGCGAGGTGCTTAATACCTTTGCCGGTGTTAAGCATGAGGTGCAAATGGGAAGCCTGCAAGATGTTTTTACAGAAGATGAGCTTCGCGAGTTTGACAAGCGTGTGCGAGAGAGCATTGCCGCGCCAACCTATGTTGTAGAACCTAAGATTGACGGGCTTTCGGTTTCTTTAGAGTACGAAAACGGTGTTTTTGTGCGTGGCTCTACCCGCGGAGATGGTAACACCGGCGAAGAAATTACCGCAAATCTTCGTACTATACGCAGCATACCGTTAAAGCTACAGGAACAGCCCCGGTTTTTAGAGGCTCGAGGAGAGGTTTATATGCCGCACAAAAGCTTTAATGCTTTGGTTGCAGAGCAAGAGCTTAACGACGAAAAGCCGTTTAAAAACCCGCGCAATGCGGCGGCAGGCAGCCTGCGACAAAAAAACTCTAAGGTAACTGCAGAACGCGGCTTGGGCATTTTTGTTTTTAACCTTCAAAGGCTACAGGGTCACGAGCTGTCTTGCCACAGCGAAAGCCTTGATTATATGAAATCCTTAGGGCTTAACGTTATTCCATCATATAAAAAACTTACAAATATAGAGGCTGTTATAGCAGAGATAAAAAATATAGGTGATAACCGCGGAGGTTACGGCTATGACATAGACGGGGCAGTTGTTAAGGTTGACAGCTTTACAGAGCGCGAAGCCCTTGGATATACTGCAAAGTACCCAAAATGGGCGGTAGCATTTAAATATCCGCCGGAAGAAAAAACGACTAAGCTGTTGGATATAGAAGTAAATGTCGGCAGAACCGGTGTGCTTACGCCAACGGCTGTTTTTAACGAAATTACACTTGCTGGTACAACTGTAAGCCGCGCTACACTGCATAATCAAGACTTTATTGATGAAAAAAACATAGCTGTCGGTGATATTATTCTTGTTCGTAAGGCAGGAGAGATTATACCGGAGGTGCTTGCTGTAACCGAGCATTGCGGTGGAAAAACTTATAGATTGCCCGCAAATTGCCCCGCCTGCGGCTCTTTTACTTTAAGAGAAGACGGTGTAGCGGCAACCTTATGCGTAAACCCTGCCTGTCCCGCACAGTTACTGCGCAATCTTATACATTTTGCGTCACGCGATGCTATGGATATAGACGGACTTGGTCCTGCTGTTATAGAGCTGTTGGTGGGAGAAGGGCTTTTGCGTACTGCTGCCGATTTATATTATTTAAAGGCAGAGGATATGTCTGGGCTTATGCGTATGGGCGAAAAAAGCGCGGCAAATTTGCTTTCTTCCATAGAAAAATCAAAGCAGAATGATTTATATCGCCTTATTTTTGGGCTTGGTATAAAAAACATAGGTCAAAAGGCAGCAAAGCTTTTGGCACAGCGTTTTAATAGCATAAAAGAGCTTACAGCCGCCGCAGAGGAAGATATTTCATCTATAGACGGAATAGGCGCTGTTATGGCACAAAGTGTATGCGCATTTTTTAAAGAACCAAAAACAGACGAGCTATTAGAGCGTTTACAGGCGGCAGGTGTTAATTTTACAGCATATCAAACGGAAGAAAAAGACACCTTTGCAGGGCTTGTGTTTGTGCTTACCGGTACATTACCAACATTAAAACGCGACGATGCAAGCGCTATAATAGAAAAATTAGGCGGCAAAACTTCGTCCTCCGTTTCTAAAAAGACAAGCTACCTGTTGGCGGGAGAGGACGCGGGCAGTAAGCTTACAAAGGCACAATCGCTTGGGATAAACATTATTAATGAAGAAGAATTTAAAAGACTTGCAAATATAAAAACAGAGGTTGATAAAAATGAAAATTGATATTATGCACATTGCAAAGCTTGCGCGCCTTAAAATTACAGAGGACGAAGCAGCAAAGTTTGAAGGTCAAATGCAGGATATTATCGGAATGGTAGAAACAATGCCGGAGCTTACAAGCGATTATACCAACGTGGATTCATCAAGACCAATGGAGCTTCGTCAAGATATTATAATGCCTTCGGTAAAGCGCGAGGAGCTTTTAGCCTGTGCACCCGCTGTACAAGCAGGGTGTGTTGTAGTGCCTAATACTTTAGAATAGGAGAATTAAAATATGGAGCTTTATAACAAAACAGCTACAGAGCTTGCAAAGATGCTGCGTCAAAAGCAGTGCAGTGCAGCAGAGCTTGCAACCTCGGTCTTTGACAGAATTGAAGCGACCGAAGGTCGTGTTGGGGCATATATTACACTGCAAAAAGAAGCGGCATTTAAAAAGGCTGCCGAGGTTGATGCAAAACTTGCAGCGGGCGAAATACTATCTCCGCTCGCGGGTATACCTGTTGCAATAAAAGATAATATTTGCACAAAGGGAGTAGAAACTACCTGTGCTTCTAAAATATTGCGCGGCTTTGTTCCGCCTTACGATGCCGCAGTTATCGAGCGTCTTAAAGCAGATGATTATATTTTAACCGGCAAGGTGAACCTTGACGAGTTTGCTATGGGCGGCTCTTGCGAGAACTCGGCGCTGCAAAAAACAGCCAACCCGCACGACCTTTCTCGTGTGCCGGGCGGCTCGTCGGGCGGCTCTGCTGCGGCTGTAGCGGCAGGCGAAGCTATACTTGCGCTGGGCTCTGACACAGGCGGCTCAATACGTCAGCCATCTGCTTTTTGCGGGTTGATAGGGCTTAAACCAACTTACGGCTCTGTTTCTCGTTATGGTGTTGTGGCATTTGCTTCATCACTTGACCAAATAGGCCCTATAGGGCGTTCTGTTGAAGATGTAGCAATGCTTTACAGTGCAATAGCAGGCAAGGACAACCGCGATGCAACCTCTGTAGAGCTTAAACAAAAGGATTTTACAAATGGCATAAATGATGGAATAAAAGGTTTGCGCATAGGTGTACCTAAAGAGTATTTTGGTGACGGTGTTGACGAATGTGTAAAAACCGCCGTGTATAGTGCCCTGGAAGAATTAAAAAAAGAAGGGGCAGTTATAAAAGATATTTCTCTTGCCTCTACTGATTATGCAATTTCGGCTTATTATGTCATTTCATCTGCCGAAGCATCATCTAACCTTGCGCGTTTTGACGGCGTAAAATATGGCTACAGGGCAAAGAACTACGAAAACTTAACCGATATGTACGAGCGGACACGCAGCGAGGGCTTTGGCACAGAGGTAAAACGCCGTATTATGCTTGGCACATTTGTGTTAAGCTCCGGTTATTATGACGCATATTATAAACGTGCAAAGCGCTTGCAGCAGCGCATTATGGGTGAGTTTGACACAGCCTTTAACGATTGCGATGTAATAATTACGCCTACAACACCCACAGGCCCATATAAAATAGGCGAGCGGGTAGATAATATTTTGCAGATGTATGCGGGGGATATGTGCACAGTTACAGTTAATATTGCAGGGCTTCCCGCGCTTTCTATACCATGCGGTAAAGACAAAAACGGAATGCCTATAGGTATGCAGCTTATAGGTCAAAAATTTGCCGAGCCTGTACTTTTTAAAACGGCACGTTTTTACGAAAAACTTCATGGTGGGCTTTTTGATGCCCCAAAACTATAAGAGGAAGTGAAAATAGTGGAATATGAGATAATAGTAGGGCTTGAAGTTCACGCCGAGCTAAAAACCAAAACCAAAATATTTTGTGGCTGTAAAAACGAATTTGGCTCTGAGGTAAACTCAAACTGCTGCCCAATTTGCATGGGTATGCCCGGAACCTTGCCGACACTTAACGAAAAAGTTGTGGAATATGCCATAAAAATGGGTCACGCCACAAATTGCAGTATAAACCGTATTTGTAAACAAGACCGTAAAAACTATTTTTATCCCGACTTACCTAAGGCATATCAAATATCACAGTTTGATATACCCTTGTGTGAACATGGTCATCTTGATGTAATTTTAGATGACGAAGGCAATACAAAGCGCATAGGTATAACGCGTATACACATAGAAGAAGATGCCGGAAAGCTTATACATGACGAGAGCTTTGCAGGCAGCTTAGTCGACTTTAACCGTTGCGGCGTACCGCTTATAGAGATAGTTTCAGAACCGGATATGCGTGGTTCTGCCGAGGCTAAGGCATACCTCGATACCATTAAGGCTATTTTGCAATATATAGATGTTTCGGACTGTAAAATGCAGGAGGGTTCTATTCGCTGTGACGTAAACGTTTCGGTGCGTCCCGTAGGACAAAATGAGTTTGGCACACGCGTAGAAATGAAAAATGTAAACTCTTTTTCCGGCGCTGTTCATGCTATAGAATATGAATCTAAACGGCAGATTGAAGTACTTGAAGCAGGTGGAGTTATTTTACAGGAAACACGCCGCTGGGACGAGCCTAACGGCTGTAATGTACTGCTTAGAAGCAAAGAGGACGCGCAGGATTACCGATATTTTCCGGAGCCTGATTTGCTTACTATAGTGCTTACAGAGGAATATGTAAATGCTTTAAAGGCGGGCTTACCGGAGCTTCCAAACAGTAAAATAAAGCGCTATATGAAAGAATACGGCTTGCCTCACTTTGATGCTGACTTGCTTACAGAGAACATTTGCACCGATAAATTTTTTGAGGATTGTATAGCACTTGAGCTTTGTCAGCCAAAAACAATTTCAAATTGGTTGCTTGGCGATATTACCCGCATATTGCACGAGAAAAATATAGAAATTTCGGCTACAACGCTTACTCCTCAAAAGCTGTTAGATTTACTTGTGATGGTAGAAAAAGGCGAAATTTCAAATACTGCCGCCAAAACAGTGCTTGAAGAAATTATATTTACCCAAAAAACCGCAAAGGATATAGTTACAGAAAAAGGCTTGGCACAGGTTTCAGATACCGCTGTGCTTGAAGATATTGTCAATCAGGTGCTTGCGGCTAACCCCAAAACTATAGATGACTATAAAAACGGCAAAACCAATGTTACTGCATTTTTAATGGGGCAGTGTATGAAGCTTTCTAAGGGCAAGGGCAACCCGTCTGTTTTAACCGAGCTTATAATAAAAAAAATAAAAGAAAGCTAAAAGTTAATAAAATTATTTTTAAATCTCTCGCTTATTTGCGGGAGATTTTTTTAGTTCTAAAACAGCGTATAACTTAATAATTATTAAGTAACTTATTTTTTATTATTGCGGATATTTATATAGTGTCACAGTAAAAACAGAGGTGAAAAAACTTGGATAATAAAAAAATGCTAAAGCGTTTTGAAGCGCTTTGCAAAATACTACCGTTGCGGTTACAAAGTGCTGTTTTAAAAATGGACGAACCCACACAGTTAGCTGCGCAAGAGCTGCGCTTGCGTGTAAACCGTCCACTGCAAATTTCGCTAAACGGACAAATAGAGTTTTTGGGTGAGCGCGGAAAAACCACGCCGCGTTCAAACGAGAGCAGTATTATTGTGTCGTCACAAGAAATATTTGATGTTTTTAGGGCTGTTTGCGGCTACTCTGTACATACTCACCAAAGCGAGATAGCCGATGGCTTTATAACCTTTGAGGGTGGGCATCGTGTTGGTATATGCGGTACTGCTGTAATAAACGACGGCATTGTAAGCGGCATGAGGGACATATCTTCACTTAACATACGCATAGCAAAGGAGATTCGCGGTTGTGCCGAAAAAGCCATTAAATATAGCAATTATGGCTGTAAAGGTATGCTGCTTGCCGGTCCTCCAAGCTCCGGTAAAACCACAATGCTGAGGGATTTGGCACGTTTGCTTGCGGGTGACGGAATTTGCAATATAAAAAAAGTGGCTCTTTTAGATGAGCGCGGAGAGCTTGCGGCTATGTGGCAGGGAGTACCGCAAAATGATGTTGGTATATGTACCGATATTTTAAGCGGATATACCAAGAAAAAGGCTATTTTAATGGCCATACGCACACTGTCACCCGACATTATTATTTGTGACGAAATTGGCAGAGAAGATGATATTGATGCCATAAAAACAGGGGCTGTATGCGGCGTAAAGCTAATAGCGTCTGTACACGCCGCAACAATAGATGAGGTTATAAAAAAGCCTTTTGTAAAAGAGCTGGCTGCTTTGGGTGCATTCGATACCATAGTGCTCTTAAATGGCTGTGAGCGTGTGGGCGAAATAAAGGAAGTACGAGAGCTGGTGAATAATGAGTGAAAGCATTAGGCTTTGTTTTAATTGTTGTAAGTACAACACTTTGCGGTACAGCTTTTTCGTTTAAGCTTTTAAGCCGCGTGCGAGGGCTTGAAGACGCCATAAGTCTTACCGGTGTTTTAGCAAGCGAACTTCGTTTTACATTAGCGCCGATGCCTGAAATTATAGGAACTGTGGCAGATGAAATACCGGGGCTGCCATTTTTAAAAGCCTGCTCTGATATGTGCAAAAGCGGAGTACCTTTCCCACAAGCATGGCACTTGTCACTAAAAAAAGCTACAGAAGATGGGCTTTTAAGCGAAGACCTAAAGGCGCTGGAGCATATGGGAAGCGTTTTGGGCACAACAGATATAAACGGGGCATTGAGTGAGCTTAATTATGCAGAGTTTATATTAAAGCAACGTCATAAAGAAGCAAAAGAAAAAAAGCAGCAGCTGGCGGGGCTCTACCGCACAATGGGTGCGTTGGCGGGCATTGGGCTTGTCATAATATTGATGTGACTTAAAAACGCAGGAGGGTACAAAAATGGACGTAGATTTAATATTTAAGGTGGCGGCTATAGGTATAATAGTGGCGGTGCTAAATCAAGTTTTAATACGCTCCGGCAGAGAGGAACAGGCAATGCTTACTACTCTTGCCGGGCTTATTGTGGTGCTTATGATAATTATAAACGAAATAAGCATTTTGTTTGATACTGCAAAAGCAGTATTTGGGTTTTAAATATGGATATAACTGCAATAATAGGCTTGGGCGTTTTGGGTGCGGCGCTGGCTGTTATAATGAAGCAGTACAAGCCCGAATATGCGTTGGCTGTTTCGCTGCTTGTCGGCATACTTATATTTACGGCAATTTCGGATAGCATAAAACCCGTGTTAGAGTCGCTTGAAGATATACTTAAAAGCACACAGGTTCCATATGAATACGTAGAAATATTACTTAAAGCATTAGGTATTTGTTATATTACACAAATAGCGTGCGATACTTGTAAGGACGCGGGTCAATCGGCAATATCTACAAAGGTTGAGATTGCCGGTAAGCTTGCTGTTTTGGTAATAAGCTTGCCGCTTTTTAAGGCACTTATGGATATAGTAGCTGCTTTGCTATCAGCTTAACGGGGGTATTTATGAAACATTTGTTTGTTGTAATTTTTACCTTTTGCGTGCTTTTTACACAGTGCTTTTCTGCCGAAGCTGATATTACAGGTGAAAAAGTAAAAGAACAATTGGATTCTGTGGGAGGTGCAGAGCTTTTTGATAATACACCGCAGGACGCAAAGGAGCTGCTGCATAATATGGGTGTTGATGATATAGACTACAAAAAACTTTTAAGCCTTAATCCAATAGATTTTTTTAAGGCACTGCTAAATATATTTATAGATTTTTTACATAAGCCACTTGTCATATTGGCATCTGTTATAGGCGTGTCGGTGCTTTGCGCACTTATTGAATCGCTTAATGTAAGCATAGGACAAAAAGGGATTTCAGACGTTTTTAACGTCACTGCGGTATTGTGCGCCTGTACTGCCGTGGTAAACCCTATAGTAGAAGCTGTGCGAATGACGGCAGCAGCAATACAAAGCTGTGCCGATTTTATATTGTCGTTTATACCTGTGTTTGTAAGCCTTGTTGCAGTTGGCGGTCAGCCCGTTTCGGCTACAACCTACAATGCTTTTTTACTGCTTATTGCAGAAATAATTTCTAAAATTACGGCAACAAAGCTTGTCCCTATCATTACAATTTATCTGGCTTTTTGTATAGTAAGTGCTTTTAGCCCCAATATGAACCTTTTAGGTGCTGCCGAAAGCGCAAAAACAGTGGTTATATGGGTACTGGGTTTAATTGTAACAGTGTTTGTGGGTTTGTTGGGTGTGCAAAGCATGGTTGCATCGGGGGCAGACACCGTTGCTGTAAAGGCGGGTAAGTTTTTAGTCGGCAGCTTTGTACCTGTGGTAGGCAAGGCACTTGCCGATGCTTTTGCGACAGCACAGGGCTGTCTACGGCTGCTTAAAACCACTGTTGGTGTATATGCGGTTTTTGTGGCAGCGCTTACATTTATGCCTTCTTTTTTACAAACCCTGCTTTGGTATTTTGCCTGTAGCCTTGGTGCCGCTATAAGCGATGTTTTAGGTATAAAGCAGATGAGCCGCGTTTTAAAAGCCTGTGGAACGGCACTTAGCTTACTTATAGCAATTTTAGTATTTGTTGCTTTACTTTTTATAGTTTCAATAACAATTATGCTTATTACAGGTATGGGGGTGGGGTAAATGGACGCCTTGCGCGAGTGGGCGTTAGCTGTGTGTGCGGCGGCAGTTGCCGGCAGCCTTGTATGTTTGCTTTGTCCGGCAGGAGAAGCTGCAAAGGCTTACAAGGTTACGGTGAGCGTTTTTTTGCTTTGTGTTATTTTGTCGCCTGTAATTACAGGTGTTTTGGGAAGCGACTGGGGCTATGCGGATATCAGCTTAAACAGTAAAGCCGAAGAAAACACAGATGTATTAAATGCTATGGTAGAAGCACAAATAGAAAACGATTTTTGCAGCACGGTAAAAGACTTTGTAAATAGTAAGCTGGCAGAAATAAATGCAGTACCCGAAGAAATTTATATAAACGTTAATACAAATGATGAACGCGGCATATTTATTAAAGAGCTTACTATTGTAACTTGCCAAAACGATAAAAACAAACAAGCTGAAATAACTGCTTTACTAAGCGACAGCCTTGGTATAAAGCCTGTTTTTAAGCTAAAGCGGGAGGAATAAAATGTCTGAAATAAAAGAATTTTTTAAAAAGCTTTTGGCAGGTGACGGAAAAATAAAGCTTATAGTTTTGCTTGGTGTATGCGGTATACTGATTATTTTGTTTTCGGACATTACGCTAAAGCGAAGCACACAAAAAAATGACCTTGAGGGCTTGGCAGATACGCAGGTAAGCACAGGAGAAGCAACGGCAGCAGCTTTAGAAAAAAGGATTTACGATATTGCAACAAGCATAGAGGGTGTTGGCAAAGCAAGGGTGCTTGTGACATTAGAAAACAGCGCCGAATATGTTTATGCTAACTCCGAAAAAAAGAACACCGATGTCACACAAGATTTTACTGAAAAGGAAGTGAAAAAATTACACGAAAAAGGTACCAGCGAAAAGAATTATATCCTTGTTGACAACGGAAAAGGTAAGGAGGCGCTTGTAAAAACAAGAATAGAGCCAAAGGTTAAGGGCGTTGTAATTGTTTGCGAGGGGGCAGAGGATATTTTGACAGAAGAACGCCTTATAAAGGCTGTAACAACCGCTCTGGCAATTTCATCTAACCAGGTTTGCATTGCCAAAATGGCAACCAAATAATATTACAGGAGGCATTTATGATGAACATGATATTGGGGAAAAGACACATTATATTAGCGGCTTTAGTGTTAAGCCTTGGCATTGCAGTTTATCTTAACTGGATATATTCCGCTAAAGACGAGAATTTCATAGCGACAGATGCAACAGCGGCAGAATCATCTGAAAAAGGAAAAAACTATGGTGACAGCAAGTATGTAAGTACAGATGCAAACGAAGTACAGGTAGTTTCAGATAAAAAATTCTTTAGCGAGGCACGAGTTAACCGCACAAAAACACGAGATGAGGCTATTGCAAGTATTAAAAAAATGTTTAAAGATGCAGAGCTTACAGATACAGAGAAAACATCTCTTGCAGTACAGGCAACGGCACTTGCCGCCGCTATAGAAACCGAGGGTAATGTAGAGGGACTTATAAAGGCAAAGGGCTTTGACGACTGTATGGTTTATATAAACGATGACAAAGCCGACATTGTAGTAAAGGCGAGCGGGCTTCAAAAAGAAGATGTTGCTAAAATTAAAGATGTTGTGTTGGCGCAAACAGCTATTCCCGTAGAAAACATATCTATAACCGAAACTAAGTAAAAAAACATAAAATAATCTTTTAAATTGGTTGTGTCTTGCGTGTTTTATGATATAATAACTTTAACAGACTATTATTTTTTAGTGTGCAAACGTTTTATAATTATTTTGCGTAAAGCAACAACTTATGTTAAATTAACGCAATAATAATATTATGTCGTAAAAACAGGAGGCAAAAGCTAATGGAACAGAAACCTTTAAGAGAAACCCTGGGCAGCCTTAAAATTTCGCAGGAAGTTATAGCAACTATAGCAAGTGCCGCCGCAAAAGAGATATCCGGAGTTGCCGGAATGGCACTGTGCCCTGCTAATATTAAAACTTTTTTGGCAAAAAGCCCAAGCGCAAAGTCCATAAACATAACGATTACAGATGATATTGCGGTAATTGATGTGTATGTTATTTTAAAGCAAGGCGCAAAAATACCGACAGTGTCAGAGAACATTCAAAAGAGTGTAAAAGATGCTATTCAAACTATGACGGGCATAGTTGTGTCACGCGTAAATGTATTTGTATCCGGCATATCCTTTGACGAAAATTAGCTGAACTAAAAGAGCATACCCTTCTTTGTTAAGAGGGGTGTGCTTTAGTTTATACGGAGGTATCACATGGCATTATCACGCAGAGATGCAAGAGAACAAGCGTTCGTTTTACTTTTTGAAAAAACCTTTAACAAAGATGATTCATTGGAAACTATAATTGCAAATGCAGAAGAAGGGCGAGATATACAGGTTGATTCCTTTGCTTTAAAGCTTGCCGCAGGCTTTTGCGATAATTCACAGGCGATAGATGAACAGATTGAAAAAAACTCCACTAAATGGAAGATGACTCGTATCTCACGCGTGGCGCTCTCTATTTTGCGTCTTTCTGTTTACGAGCTGTTTTTTGCCGAGGATATTCCGGACAAGGTGTCTATAAATGAAGCCGTAGAGCTTGCCAAAAAATTTGGCACAGATGACGATTCTTCATTTGTAAACGGGGTTTTAGGTGCTGTTTTACGCGGTAGAACCGGCGGAGAAAAGCCTGAAGCAGAAGCAAAAAACAAAAATATTGATGAAAATAAAATATAAAGCTCTTTTTTAGTAAAAGCTGTTTTTTATAAATGCAATCGTTATTAGAACGGAGGTTTTGTAAAATGGGATTGTTTTTGGGGCTTGACACAAGTAATTATACTACATCTGCGGCTTTATATGACAGCTCTAATGACACTGTTTTACATAGCCGTAAGCTTTTGCCGGTGCGCGAGGGCGAGTTGGGCTTGCGCCAAAACGAGGCTGTTTTTGCCCATGTCAAGCAAATGCCCGAGGTAATAAACGGGCTTTTAGGCGACAAACAATACAGGTTTGACGCAGTGGGGTATTCGGCAGCACCGCGCGATGTTGAAGGCTCGTATATGCCGTGTTTTCTTGTGGGAGAAATGCTTGCAAAGGTACTTGCGGCACAGTGCAATGCATCTATTTACCCTTTTTCGCACCAAGCGGGGCACATTGCGGCCGCACTTTATTCTGCGGACAGGCTTGAGCTTTTGCAAAAACCTTTTGTGGCATTTCATTTTTCGGGAGGTACTACAGAGGGGCTTTTGGTAAAGCCTTCTGTTAAAAATATAATGGAAATAACACAGCTAAGCGCCACGCTTGATATAAGTGCGGGGCAGGCGATAGACCGTGTAGGGGCTATGCTGGGGCTTGCTTTCCCCGCAGGGAAAGAGCTTGAGCAGCTTGCGCTTACTTGTGATGTAAATAGCAATATACGAATACAACTCAAGGGTATGAACTGTTGTCTTTCGGGGCTTGAAAACCAGTGTAAAGCGATGCTCGAAAATGGCACAGAAAAAAATGAAATTGCAAAATATTGTTTAGATTATATTTCTGAAACTATATTGGCAATGAGCCAGGCGGTGCTTTTAGAGCATGGAGATATTCCGCGTGTTTATGCAGGCGGTGTTACCTCTAACAGTATTGTAAGGTCTAAAATTACCAAATGGCTGGGCGGGGTTTTTGCAACTCCCGAGCTTTCATCGGATAACGCTGTCGGCATAGCGATATTAACTTATCTTAAATACACGAGGATGTGCCTATGTTAAATGGTAATCTTCTTACGGTATCACAGCTTAACCGCTATGTTAAAGCACTTTTTGAAGATAACAAACAGCTTTCCGGCTTGCTTTTAAAGGGAGAAATATCCAATCTTTCAAACCATTTTTCTTCCGGTCATGTTTATTTTTCACTTAAAGATGAGGGGGCTTCTGTAAAGGCAATCATGTTTAAAACTTATGCAAAAGAGCTTAAATTTACACCAAAAAACGGGCAAAAGGTAATAATATCGTGCTCGGTTTCTGTCTATGAGCGAGACGGTATTTACCAGCTTTATGTTTATGATATGCAGCCTGACGGTGTTGGTGCATTGGCACTTGGTGCTGCGCAGCTTAAAGAAAAGCTTGCAGCCGAAGGGCTTTTTGCGCAAGAGCATAAGCTACCGCTACCATATATGCCGCGTGTCATAGGCGTTGTTACATCTAAGACAGGGGCAGCACTACAAGATATTTTAAATGTTTTAGACAGAAGATACCCTGTTGCTACAGTTCTTGTTGCACCTGTCACTGTACAAGGCGAAAGGGCAGCAGATGAAATTGTTTCGGCTTTGCAAATGCTTAACCAAAAGCTGCTGTGTGATGTTATAATACTGGGCAGAGGCGGCGGTGCAGAAGAAGATTTACAGGCATTTAACAACGAACGGCTTGTGCGCGCGGTCTACGCGTCTGTAATACCTGTTATATCGGCGGTTGGGCACGAAACCGATTATACTCTTACCGATTTTGCAGCGGATAAGCGTGCGCCGACACCATCTGCGGCGGCAGAGCTTGCAGTGCCCGAGCTTACTGCAATTTATGAAAGATTGCTTAACTTAAACGGTGCTATGCACGATAATATTAATATGCAGCTTGACAGACTTTTTTTACGGCTGAGCTATTGCCAAAAACACCGTGCCCTGCAAAGCCCCACGCAGCTTTTAGCTATAAAAAGCGAGCATTTAATAAAGCTTAAACAAGCTCTTTCTTATGCAATGCAAAATAAAATAGAGCAATCGCAGGGTGATATAGCAAATAAGTCGTTACTTTTAAATTCTCTTTCTCCTCTTAATGTATTAGCGCGCGGTTATTCAATAACTTTTTTAAATAAAACACCGCTCACAAATGCTTTACAGGTAAAAAATGGACAAGCTATAACCATAAAGCTTGCAAAAGGTACATTAAGAGCACAAGTTACCGAAGCAACGGAGGAATAATATTGAAAAAAGACATTGCGCTTGAGCAAGCATTGGAACGTCTTGAAAAAATAGTTGACGAGCTCAACGGTGCAGGATTACCGCTCGAAAAATCGCTTTTACTTTTTGAAGAAGGTACG
Organism: Hydrogenoanaerobacterium sp.; assembly: GCA_036638975.1. Taxonomy (GTDB): domain Bacteria; phylum Bacillota; class Clostridia; order Oscillospirales; family Ruminococcaceae; genus JAVWJP01. The sequence goes on along the minus strand of JAVWJP010000014.1, from coordinate 24,920 downwards.
GCACTTGTACGCAGGTGCTCTGTAGAAATAGAGAACGCAAAGTTAAAAGTAGAAGTGTTGTCTAAAGATTTATTTAGCGAAGAATAGTTTATTACAGGAGGCACTATGCAAAATTATAATGATAAACAAAAGCAGTATATAAATGATATTGAGCTTGCCTTAGAAAAATATCTTCAACAAACTGACGAGCCTTATAAAAGTGTTACCGACGCAATGAGATATAGCGTATTAGGCGGTGGAAAAAGAGTAAGGGCTGTGCTGCTTTTAGAGTTTTGCAAAGCCTGCGGCGGCACACAAGAGCTTGCAATGCCGTTTGCCTGTGCATTGGAAATGCTTCATGCTTACTCATTGGTACACGACGACCTCCCATGTATGGACGGAGATGAAATGCGGCGCGGAAAGCCATCTTGTTGGAAGAAATATGGAGAAACAACGGCTTTACTGGCGGGTGACGGTCTTCTTACAAAGGCATTTGAAGTTTGCGCCGGCAGTAGTGCGCCGCCGCAAAATGCACTGCGTGCCACATTTGAGCTTGCAAAAAATGCGGGAGAGTGCGGTATGCTTGGCGGACAGGTGATAGACCTTTTAAGTGACAATAAAAAGATAAGCGAAAAGCTTCTTTTACAAATATACAGGCAAAAAACAGGTGCTTTGCTACGCAGTGCTGCAAAAATAGGTTGTATATTGGCGGGTGCGTCCGAAGACAAAATTTTGCTCGCCGAAGAATATGCCGATAAAACCGGTCTTGCTTTTCAAATAGTTGACGATATACTTGATATTGCAGGGGACGAAAAAAATAAAAAAACAACCTTTGTCAGCTTGCATGGTTTAGAGAATGCAAAAAATACAGTTTATTCTTTGACAAATGAGGCAAAGTCAATTATAAGCAAATTTGACTTTTCTGATGAATTTTTATACAATATGATGGATAGCCTTGCTGTTAGACAAAACTGATAGATTGGATGAACATATGGAATGGTTTAAACTTTTGCTAAGTAATTATTATATTAATGTTGCGTTTGTTTCATGGGTATCAGCGCAGCTTTTAAAAACGTTATTTACATTTATTTTTACAAGGCGGTTTGAGCTTGAACGTCTTTTTGGCGCGGGTGGTATGCCCAGTTCTCATTCGGCGCTTGTATGCTCGCTTACGGTGGCTTTTGCACGTAGGCTTGGCTTTTCATCGCCAATATTTGCACTTTCAATAGCACTTTCCGGTATAGTGATGTATGATGCAATGGGCGTACGACGTGCGGCGGGTGAGCAAGCAAAGGTGCTGAATAAAATAGTGTTCGGGTTTAAATCATGGGGTTGGAACGACGAAGAAAACGGCGATGAAACGTCACATGGTGCTGCTGATATTGCCGAGGAAATGCCGGACAAGGCATTAAAAGAGTTTATTGGACATACTCCGATGGAAGTTCTTGGCGGTGCTCTTTTAGGTATACTTATAGCAATTGCTTTTCCAATGTAATATTGTTCTTTTATTTAATAAGAAATTTAGAATTATTTATTTTTTAAAATATTAGATTAAACTACCACAGTACAACATTATTTAGTCTGTGCTTTTATTTTAATGGCATTACAAGCACAAAGCTGTCTAATTAAAGCTTATACGCACTTAGTGCTACAGCAAAAGGGGATAAATACTTTGGCTTACAAGTCACTATTGGCGGGGGTAAATTCCCCCGATGATATAAAAAAAATGAACTATTTACAGATGAATAAGCTTTGTGAGGAGCTTCGCACAGAGCTTATTGACACTGTTTCTAAAACCGGCGGACACCTTTCGTCAAGCCTTGGTGTTGTAGAGCTTACGGTAGCGCTTCACAAAATTTTTTCTTCTCCAACCGACCAAATAGTATGGGACGTTGGTCATCAAGCATACGCGCACAAAATTATAACAGGAAGGCGCGAAGCTTTTAATACCCTAAGGCAAGAAAACGGAATTTCCGGATTTCCCAAAACCGAAGAGAGCATACACGACGCTTTTTTAGCGGGGCACAGCAGCACCTCCCTTTCTGTTGCCAGCGGGTTGGCACGTGCTAAAGCCTTAAAAAAAGAAGACGGACACGTTATAGCGGTTATAGGTGACGGCGCTTTTACAAACGGAATGGTTTATGAGGCAATGAACAATATAGGGCGCTATAAAGATAAATTAATAATTATACTTAACGACAATGAAATGTCTATTTCGCGCAATGTTGGGGCTTTTGCACGTTATCTTGCAAAAATACGCTCATCACGCAAATATTTTAATGCTAAAGATGTTATAGAACGCGGAGTAAAAGCTATACCTTTAGTGGGCGGCTCGCTGCATACAGCACTTGCCGCTTCTAAAAGTGCTGTAAAAAACCTTTTATACAAAAGTACAATTTTTGAGGATTTTGGATTTACCTATTTGGGGCCTGTAGACGGGCACAACATGCAATGCTTATGTGAGGTACTGCAAAGGGCAAAAGCTTTAAATAAACCTGTGTTATTGCATATAGAAACTCAAAAGGGCAAGGGCTACTGTTTTGCAGAGCAAAACCCCGGCGCTTATCATGGAGTTTCCAGCTTTGATATTGAAACAGGCAGCCCCGATATTGCACCTGCCGACAGCTTTTCATCGGTTTTTGGAAACGAGCTTACGCGGCTTGCAGCAGAGGACGACAGTATTTGCGCAATAACTGCGGCAATGAAATACGGTACAGGTCTTGCAGCATTTGCCTCACAGCTTCCGGTAAGGTTTTTTGATATAGGAATAGCCGAGGAACACGGAGTAACCTTTGCCGCAGGGCTTGCGCGCAATGGAATGAAGCCTGTTTTTGCAGTGTATTCTACTTTTTTACAGCGCTGTTATGACCAAATTTTACATGATGCTGCCATAGAGCCGCGGCATATAGTTATATGTGTAGACAGAGCCGGTATTGTAGGCGAGGACGGAGAAACTCACCAAGGGCTTTTTGACACGGCTTTTCTTTCAACTATACCAAATGTTACTGTATATTCACCAACAACCTATGCAGAGCTTCGTCATTTTTTATATACTGCACTTTATGTTTGCACAGGTCCCGTGGCTTTACGTTATCCAAGAGGGAAAGAACCGAGTTTACCTCAAGAAGTTAGTTCTGACGATAATTTTAAGCTTTTTAGTAACTGTAAAGCAAAAACACTTGCCATATCGTATGGCAGAGAATTTGCTGAGCTTTGGCACGCAAGCGAGCTTCTTTCAGACCAAAAAAATGCGGTAGCACTTTTAAAGCTCAACTGTATTTGCCCTATAGATGAAGCCTGTATTGAGGCTGCTGCAAAATATGATAATATTTTTTTTGTCGAGGAGGGTATACTTCAAGGCGGGGTTGCCGAGCATTTTTTGGCACGTCTTAAAAAACATGGGTGGCGCGGTAGCTATCGCATTCGTGCCATAGATGGAGTTTTTGTACCACAGGCAACCGTAAAGTCCGCTTTAAAAAAGTTTGGGCTTTCTGCCGAGGACCTTGCAAAGGAGCTTTTAGAGTGAAGATACGACTTGACCTTGCGGTGACTGAAAAAGGGCTTGCAGAGAGCCGCGAAAAAGCAAAAGCACTTATAATGATGGGTAAAATATATGTAAATAATCAAAAATCAGACAAGCCAGGTACGCCTGTTTTGCTTGAAGACAACATAGAGCTTCGCGGAGAAGCCCTGCGTTTTGTAAGCAGAGGCGGGTTGAAGCTTGAAAAAGCAATGGCGAGTTTTAATCTTTTGCTTAATGAGAAAATATGTATGGATATAGGCGCTTCTACAGGCGGTTTTACAGACTGTATGCTTCAAAATGGTGCCGTAAAGGTTTATTCAATAGATGTTGGATATGGGCAGCTTGCTTGGAAGCTGCGCACGGACGAGCGAGTTGTAAACATGGAGCGCACCAATTTTAGATATGTTACACAAAAAGAAGTTACAGATAAAATAGATTTTGCAAGTGTAGATGTTTCATTTATCTCGCTTACTTTAATTTTGCCTACGGCAAAGGCACTGCTGTGTTTAGACGGAGAAATGGTGTGCCTTGTCAAGCCGCAGTTTGAGGCAGGAAAAGGACGAGTAGGTAAAAAAGGTGTTGTAAAAGAGCCTGAAATTCATTGTGAAGTAGTTAAAAAAGTTGCAGATTTCGCAGTTCTAAGCGGTTTTTCTGTATTAGGTGTTGATTATTCTCCCATTAAGGGGCCTGAGGGAAATATAGAATATTTGTTATATATAAAAAATGACGGCGGTGCATCACAAGCTTGTACAGACGAAATTATAGAAAAAACAGTACAAAAAGCACATAATGAACTTACAAAGGAATGAAAATTTTGAAGGCTATTATAATGCCAAATCTGCAAAAAGAGAACTCTGTAAATTGCCTTAATAAAACGCTGGATATGTTAAGTAAGCTGGGAATAGAAGCTTATTTAGATGCTTCTTATAAAACACAGGTGAGCGATAGAAACGTAAATTTTTGTGAGTTTATAGATGCCATAAGCCATATGGATATTATTATAGCCATAGGCGGTGACGGAACGCTTATACATAGCTGCAAGCACGCTGTAAAGCATAGTATACCCGTCTTGGGAATTAATGTAGGAAGACTTGGTTTTTTGGCTCAGCTTGAATGCGACGAGCTTGACGGGCTTGCACTTTTGGCAGAAGGCAAATATACTATAGAAGAACGTCTTATGATTGAGGCTGTTGTGCATACAGAGGCAGGGCAGCAGGTTTGTGTTGCTTTAAATGACATTGCTATAACAAAGGGTCTGCTTGCACGCATGATAGATATAGATGTCACTTGTATGGGCAAGCTTGTAAGTGCCTATCATGGTGATGGTGTTATAATTTCGACTCCGACAGGCTCTACTGCATATGCAATGTCAGCAGGTGGACCTGTGGTAGACCCTACAATAGCGTCAATCGCTATGACACCTATTTGCCCGCATTCTCTTTTCGCCCGCACTGTGCTTTTTTCTCCCGAAAAAACTTTAGAGGTGCGTGCAAAATACATTAATACTGAAAACGACTTTTTTCTTTCGGCAGATGGAGAACGTCCTTTAAAAATAAGACGTGACAGCACTGTTGTAATTAGAAAGTCTAAGCTTGCGGCAAAGTTTATTTGTTTTGGAAAACGCGATTTTTATGAAACCCTTAATTTAAAGATGCTTGGGAGAGGGCTTACAAATGAAAATTAAAAGACACGAAAAAATATTAGAAATTATAATTAATAATGTTGTAGACACACAAGAGCAGCTGCTCAAGCTTTTAAAAAACGAAGGCTATCAGGTTACGCAAGCAACCGTTTCTCGCGATATAAAAGATATGCGGCTTATAAAAACTCTTTCATCAGACGGACGTTATCGCTACACGGCAGCCCCGCAAAAAGCCCCAAATGACACTGCCGCCCGCTTTCATTCTATATTTAAGCAAACAGCTTTAAGTGTAGATTATGCGGGGCATACAGTGGTAGTTAAATGCCATACAGGTATGGCAAATGCAGCGTGCGCCGCTTTAGATTTATTATCTTTTAAAAATATTGTCGGTACATTGTCAGGTGATGACACTTTTTTTATTCTTACAAGGGAAATGGAAAATGCAAAAAAACTTACAGAGGAGCTTAAAGGCTATATAGAAAAGTAGGTGGTAAAATGCTGACACAGCTTTATATTCAAAATATAGCGGTTATAGAAAAAACATCTATAGATTTTACGCCCGGTTTTAATGTATTTACAGGCGAAACAGGTGCCGGTAAATCAATCCTAATAGATTCGATAAGTGCTGTTTTAGGTTTTCGTACCTCGCGCGAGCTTATACGCACCGGTGCCGACAAGGCTATTGTTACAGCTATGTTTACAGAGCTTTCGTCCGATACAACAGCGATGCTTGAAAAACTGGGCTTTGAGGCCGAGGAGGACGGCACACTGCTGCTTTCGCGCGAGCTTTTTGCCGATGGCAAAACTACTTGCAAAATATGTGGACGCCCTGCGACTGTTTCTATACTTAAAGAAATTGCGGGCACACTTATCAATATACATGGGCAGCACGACAGCCAAGTGCTTTTAGAACCACAAAAACACATAAAGCTTATAGATGGTTTTGCAGGAACAGAAGCAGAGCTTTTGGCATATAAAGATGAATATGCCAATTTATGTGAAGTTAAAAAAAGGCTTTCACAGCTAAACATGGACGATACCGAAAAAGCTTATAGAATAGATTTATTAACCTATCAAATAGATGAAATTGAAGCCGCAGAGCTTCACGCAGATGAAGAAGACGAGCTTTTGGCTCAGAAAAAGATGCTTTCCAATTCCGAAAAAATATTAGAAAATATTACCGATGCCGATGTAGCAATGAATGGCAGCGAGGACGAAGAAAATGGTCTTGTACCACTGCTTGCCACTGCAAAGGACGCTATAATAAATGCAGGACGGTTTTACCCTGACCTTGTGGATATGGGTACTCGCTTAGAAGAAATATATTATGAGCTGCGTGAATATGCCTCTGACATTCATACCTATACCACTGAGATAAGCCTTGATACAGGCGATATTGACAAGATTGAAGAAAGAATAGACACCATCTACAAGCTAAAGCATAAATATGGCTCTACAGTTGCGGAGGTGCTTTTGTTTTTAGAGAATGCAAAAAACGAGCTAAATTCCATTAACCGCAGCGGTGAGCTTTTAAAAGAACTGGACGCAAAGCTTGCAAAGGTTACTTACAATGCACAAAAGCTTGCCGAAGCTCTTTCAAAAAAGCGCCGTGACGGTGCAAAGGCATTTATGCAGGCAGTAGGGGACGAGCTTAAATTTTTAGATATGCCATTTGTTCGTCTGGAGGTGCAGGACGAGATTGGTGCACTTTCGCCTGACGGCATAGATAATATGGAATTTATGATTTCAACAAACCCCGGTGAACCGCCTAAGCAGCTTTCTAAAATAGCCTCCGGCGGCGAGCTTTCGCGTATAATGCTTAGTATAAAAAACGTTATGGCAGATAAGGACAATACAGGTACGCTTATATTTGATGAAATTGATGCAGGCGTAAGCGGACGCGCGGCACAAAAGATAGGGCAAAAGCTGGCACAGGCTGCAAAGGGGCGTCAGATAATATGTGTAACGCATTTAGCACAGGTGGCATCTTATGCGGCAAACCACCTGCTTATAGAAAAAACCGTGCACAATGAGCGCACATATACCGATGTCCATGCGTTGACGCGCGACGGCAGAGTAAACGAGATAGCACGAATTATAGGCGGAGAACCCGTTACCGAAACCGTTCGGCAAAGTGCCGACGAAATGTTAAAATTTGCAGAAAAGCATGAAAATTTAAAGGAGAAAGATTGATGACAGTTTTTGAGGAATTAAAACGCAGAGGGCTTATTGCACAAATGACGCATGAGGACAAAATTAAAGATATGCTTGACAATGAAAAAATAACATTTTATATAGGCTTTGATGCCACGGCAGACAGCCTGCACGTCGGGCATTTCTTGCAGCTTATAGTTATAAAGCATATGCAAAAAGCAGGGCACACGCCTATACTTCTTTTAGGCACAGGTACTACAATGGTAGGCGACCCGACAGGTAAAACAGATATGCGCCCAATGCTTACCAAGGAAGCTATCAATCATAATTCCGATTGCTTTGTACAGCAAATGTCTAAATTTGTAGATATGAATAATGTAATAGTAGAGCACAACGGCGACTGGCTGTGCGAGCTTAAATACCTTGATATGCTGCGCGATATTGGTACTTGTTTTTCTGTAAATAAAATGCTTACCGCAGAATGCTTTAAATCGCGTCTTGCGGTTGGGCTTTCGTTTATAGAATTTAACTATATGGTTATGCAGAGCTACGACTTTTTGCACTTATACCGTGAGCATAACTGTCGGCTTGAGCTTGGCGGTGACGACCAATGGAGTAATATTTTGGGCGGTGTAGACCTTGTTCGCCGCAAAGAGCAAGCAGATGTATGTGGAATGACCTTTACACTGCTTACTACAAAAGAAGGCAAAAAAATGGGTAAGACCGAAAATGGCGCGGTATGGCTTAACCCCGAAAAAACTACGCCATATGAGTTCTTTCAATATTGGCGCAATATTGATGACGGTGACGTAATAAACTGCTTAAAGCTACTTACCTTTATACCAATAGAAGAAATTGAAGCTATGGAAAAATGGCAGGGAAGCGAGCTTAACAAGGCAAAAGAGATGCTTGCTTATGAGCTTACAAAAATGGTGCACAACGAGGACGCTGCCGACAAAGCGCTTGAAGCTGCGAGGGCAGTGTTTGGCATGGGCGGTGTAAGTGAAAATATGCCAAGCACAAAGCTTGCAGATGAAGACTTTACAGATGGTAAATTACTTGTTTTAGATTTGCTTGTAAAAACAGGGCTTGCACCTTCTAAAGCAGAGGCACGCAGGCTTGTACAGCAAGGCGGAATAACAATTGACGAAAACAAGCTTGCAGACCCTATGGCGGTGATTTCTAAAGAAGACTTTAAAAATGGCTTTTTAGTGCTTAAAAAGGGCAAAAAAGTCTTTCATAAAGCTGTTTTATAATAAAAAAGGGGCGGATTTATTTCTGCTCCTTTTTTTTAAAAAAGAATTTTTATATGTTTAGTTGCATATCTATACTAATACGTTGTATAATAGAATGGAAAAAATTTGACGTTATTATGTCGAATAGAACAGAGGTGAAGTAAATGATAGGTGATTTACACTGTCATACTAAATTATCAGATGGCTCTTTGGGTCTGGAGGACGTAATTTATTTTGCTAAGCGTGCAGGGCTGGATTTTGTTGCCATAACAGACCACGACACAATGGCAGGTGTAACCCGTGCAGGAATTTTAGGTAAACGCTATGGCATAAATGTTGTTTCCGGCGTAGAATTTTCGTGCATCGACGAGCAAAGAGGGCGCAAGGTACATATACTTTGCTATATGCCTGAAAAGCCGGACAGACTTGAGGGCTTATGCAACAAAACTTTAGATGCCCGCACAAAATCAGGTATAGAAATGATAAAGCGTGTTTCACAATTTTACCCCGTTACTGCCGATTTTGTTGCGAGATATTATGCCGGAAGTAAGTCTATTTACAAACAGCATATAATGAGCGCGCTTATGGATTTGGGATATGCAGACACAATGTTTGGTGCGGAATTTGATAAGCTTTTTAACAATAAAACAGGGCTTGCATATGTAACAACAGAGTATCCTACTGTTTATGAAGTATTAGAGCTTATTCATCAGGCAGGGGGTCTGGCTGTGTTGGCACACCCGCGTGAGTACGATTCTTTTGAGCTTTTAAATGAACTTTTATCTAAAGAACTGTTAGATGGTATAGAAGCTTATCATCCGCGAAATACAGCAGAAGATATAATATTGCTTGAAAAACTTGCCTCCGATAACAATATCTTAAAGTTTGGCGGGACGGATTTTCATGGTTTTTATACAAACCCGCAGTCGCCTCTTGCTACCTGTGTCACCCCGCACGAAACATTAACACAGCTTTTTAGGCAAAAGAAAGTTGAAATTTGATGCTAAAAATGTAGAAACGGTGAATATCATGGATATAAAAGCAGAAGCACTTAAAAAACATTACGAATGGAACGGTAAAATCGAAATAATTTCTCGTGCCGAGATAAACACTCGCGAGGATTTGGCGCTGGCATATACTCCGGGCGTGGCAGAGCCGTGCCTTGTTATTGCAAAAGATGAAGAAAAAGCTTATGAGCTTACGCGTAAAAATAACTTGGTTGCTGTTATAACAGACGGTACTGCTGTGCTTGGGTTGGGCGATATAGGTCCATCGGCGGCAATGCCTGTGATGGAGGGCAAATGTGCTCTGTTTAAGGCTTTTGCCGATGTTGATGCTTTTCCCATCTGTGTTGATAGCCATGATGTAGATACCATTGTTGAAACTATAGCCAATATCTCAAAAAGCTTTGGCGGTATAAACCTAGAAGATATTTCCGCACCGCGTTGTTTTGAGGTAGAAGCGAAGCTTAAAAAACGCTGTGATATACCTGTTTTCCATGATGACCAGCATGGCACAGCTATAGTTGTTGCCGCGGCACTAATAAACGCACTAAAGGTTACGGGTAAAAACAAAGATGATATTACCGTAGTAATAAATGGAGCAGGTGCGGCAGGCACGGCTATTGCAAAGCTACTTTTACAGTTGGGCTTAGGCGAAATAATACTTTGTGATAAGGACGGAATTATATATGACGGGGCGGATTGGCTCAGCTCATCACAAAAAGAAATGTCAAAGCTTACAAATAAAAAGGGGCTGCACGGTGCTTTATGTGACGCTATAAAGTTAGCAGATGTCTTTATAGGTGTTTCTCGTCCGGGGCTTCTTACTGCAAAAATGGTTGCGGATATGAATAAAAACGCTATAATTTTTGCTCTTGCAAACCCTACGCCGGAGATTATGCCGGACGAAGCAAAGCAAGGCGGAGCGGCTGTTGTCGGTACAGGCAGGTCCGATTTTCCCAATCAGATAAACAACGTACTGGCTTTCCCCGGTATTTTTAAAGGCGCCTTGCGTGTTCGTGCAAGTGATATAACCGAGGGCATGAAGGTTGCAGCTGCATTCGCTATAGCAAATATGGTTTCAAATGAAAACCTTAACGCAGAGCATATTTTGCCCGATGCGTTAGACAAAAGCGTTGCGGAGGGCGTGGCAAATGCTGTTGCGGCAGAAGCTGTAAAAGAGGGTATTTCTCGAATATAAAAGGAGCATATATATGATAACTACATACAGGCCAAAGGGCGTGTGCAGCCAACTTATAAAGCTGGATATTGAAGAAGATAATATAATAAATTCGGTAGAGTTTTTTGGCGGCTGTGCAGGAAACACAAAGGGTGTTGCGGCATTGGTTAAGGGTAAAGATGCAAAAGAAGTAATTGCTTTATTAAAAGGGATACATTGTGGCTTTAAAAATACTTCTTGCCCCGACCAATTAGCAATGGCACTTGAAAAAATTGTTAAATAGCTAAGCAACAAATGTTAGAAAAGAGTGTGATTACAGTGTTTGAGGCAAAAGACTTGTTGACAGAAGACAATGATGTTAAAATAGCAGGAGCAAAATTTGCTGCAAAGCCCGATGACGCAGAGCTTTCTGCAACAGAATTTCAGCGTCAAAAATCTAACGGAAACATTGACAAGGCATATGAGCTTGGAAACCGTCTTTCACAAATACTTTTTACTACAGATGATATTTTAGCGGTACATTGCTGTAAAAAATATGCTGCTGACAAAAATATAAGAATTAACGCGCAGATTTTATACGTATTTATGGCTGTAACTGTTCTCGAAAACAGTTGCCCCGATTCTATCACGGCAAAAACCGCAATCAACTATTTTCATAAATGTGTTAAAGAAAAATCTCCTGAACTTTACAATACTATTTTAGAAAGCGGTGCGTTTTCGCTTTATCTTTTATGTATTCGTGATGCAAAAATGGCAAGTAATTGTATAGGTAACACTTTTGCAGAAAGCTGTGATATGGAAAATGACAGCGCAATTATAAAAATAGGAGATAAGCTTTATAATACATACTTAAATATATGCAGAGATGAGCTTTTGCATATTAACTTTGCCTTATAAAATAGCATATTTATAAAAAACGGAGAGCCATGTGCTCTCCGTTTTTTGCCGTTCTGCTCTTATTCGCAGCAGCGTGGCTGTGGTCTTGGGCAATCATCGTTGCAGCCGCATCCGCAGTTGCCGTTGCTGCTGCCGCAACTATAAATAAGCCAAATTACGATGAGAATAAGTATCCATGAGCAAGCATTGTTATTGGAACCAAAGAAACAGTTTGACATAAGAAAATTCCTCCTAAAATTGATTTCATCACATACTATGCTACGTTTAAAAAACTGTTACAACAAGATATGAATCTTCACTGTTTTTTATAGAATAAAGCAGACAAATAGGCAAATATTAAAACATATAGCATATGATTATAAAAAAGAAGCAAAAATCAGGGGGAAAAACATGAGCTTTAAATTTAGTAACTACACGCCTAAGGCTAACAACGCCGTGAACTTAGCAGTACTGCAAGCGGCTTCGTTGGGGCACACTTACATTGGCAGCGAGCATTTATTGTTGGGTATACTAAAAGAAGGCGGCGGCATATCGTGTTCGGTGCTGCGCCAACGTGGAATAAGCGAAGAAATATTAAAAAATAAACTTATAGAAGCTGTAGGCAGAGGCATAAAGTCAAGCCTAACGCCAAGTGACTTTACTCCGCGGTGCAAACATATACTTGAAGCTGCAACTGCACAGGCAAAGCTTGTTGCGCAAGTTAATGTAGGTACAGAGCATATTCTTATGGCAATTTTAAAAGAACCCGGCTGTTATGCCGTACGATTTTTACAAAGCATGGGTATTGAACCTGATGTTATTTACCGCGAGGTAATAGATAGCCAAGGCGGAGATATAACAGCAGAGCTTTTTATTAAGGCTCTGCATAAGCCTCCTATTAAAAATGCCAAAGGACAACCAACAAAAACGCCAAATTTAGACAAATTCAGCAAAGACCTGACACAAGCTGCGCGCGAAGGTAATTTAGACCCTCTTATAGGAAGAAACAAAGAAATTTTACGTGTTATACAAATTTTAACGCGGCGCACAAAAAACAACCCCTGTCTTATAGGCGAGGCGGGTGTTGGTAAAACAGCTATTGCAGAAGGCTTGGCACAAAAAATGCTGCGTGGAGAGGTGCCGGAAAGCTTAAAGGGGAAACGAGTGGTTTCTGTAGAGCTTTCGGGTATGATTGCCGGAACAAAGTTTAGAGGCGAGTTTGAGGAGCGCTTGCGCAACTGTTTAAACGAGGTAAATGAAGCAGGCAATATTATACTTTTTATAGATGAGCTTCATACACTTGTGGGGGCAGGCTCGGCAGAGGGTGCAATAGATGCGGCAAATATATTAAAGCCTCAATTGGCAAGGGGAGAGCTTCAGGTAATAGGTGCAACAACTACAGGTGAATACCGTAAGCATATAGAAAATGACAGTGCGTTGGCACGGCGGTTTCAAAGTGTAATGATATCAGAACCCACAGCGGAGGAAACTATAGCAATATTAAATGGGTTAAAATGTAAATATGAAGAACATCATCACATAAATATAACAGATGAAGCAATTAATGCGGCTGTACAGTTTTCTGTGCAATATCTTACCGAAAAATTTTTACCCGATAAAGCAATAGACCTACTTGATGAAGCATCATCGCTTGTAAACCTAAAAAGCTTTACAGTACCAAAAAAAGCCGTTCAAAACGAAACCCAGTTAAAACTTTTGGTACAGCAAAAAGAAATGGCAGTTATAGCACAAAACTACGAGCTTGCCGCAAAGCTGCGGGATAACGAAGTAAAGCTACGTAAAACACTGCTACCAAACAAAGATTTAAAGCTTGCGCAATGTGAGCAGGTGCGTATGAGTGACGTTGCAGAAGTAGTGGCTTTTCAAACAGGAATAGACGTAAGCCGTGTCACAGAAGAACAATCTGATAGGCTTTTGCAACTGGAGGAACGTCTTCACTGTCGTGTTATAGGGCAAAATGAGGCTGTTAGTTCAATTTCTCGCGCAATAAGAAGAAACAGGGTAGGGCTGGGCGACCCAAACAGACCTATAGGCTCATTTTTATTTTTAGGCCCCACCGGTGTAGGTAAAACCGAGCTTTCAAAAGCGCTGGCAGAGGCACTTTTTGCCGATGAAAAGGCTCTTATTCGTGTTGATATGTCAGAATTTATGGAAAAGCACACAGTATCGCGTTTAATAGGCTCACCACCGGGATATATAGGATATGACGATGGGGGACAGCTTACCGAAAAAGTTCGTCGTAAGCCTTATTCCGTGCTGCTTTTTGACGAAATTGAAAAAGCGCATTGTGATGTTTTTAATATAATGCTGCAAATTTTAGATGATGGAATTTTAACTGATGCACAGGGTAAAAGTGTTAATTTTAAAAATTGCGTTATAATTATGACATCAAATGTAGGAGCGCAGCTTATAACTGAGAAATCATTGTTGGGGTTTAGCCAAAACAATGCTGTTCCAAATGATGATGAAGTTAAAGTTCAGGTACTGGGAGAACTAAAAAAGGTTTTTCGACCCGAATTTTTAAATCGTATAGATGATACAATAGTGTTTCATAGACTTACAAAAAAAGAAACAGAGCTTATAACAGTAAATTTATTGGAATGTGTAAAAATGCGTGCTAAAAAACGTGGTATTAAGCTGCATTTTACAGATGACCTTTTGCACCTGCTTGCAGAAAAAGGCTTTGACAGCAAATATGGTGCAAGACCGCTGCGCCGTGTAATACAAAATGTTCTAGAAGATACTTTGGCAGAAGAAATATTAAATGGAAATATAGCTCAGGGAGATGAGCTTTTTTGTGATTATAACAATAAGGTAATATTCAGTAAAAAAGCGTGCGGGGCTATAACCATGTAACAAAATATACCTTTTAATTTATCCGGCTGTTAAGCTTGTTTTGTGCTGTAAAAAAGTGTATAATGACAGATATATCTAAGAAAATGTTGGAGGAAAAAGCAGTGGATATAAAAAATGCGGAATATACTGTAGAAAAAACGGTTGTAGCAGAGTATTTAGCAAAAAATGTAGGCAGCGGAGATGTTTCGGTTTTTGCAACACCGATGATGATAGCCATGATGGAGGAAGCGGCAGCAGCGGCTGTAAAGCCTTTTTTAAAAGAAGGACAAACTACTGTAGGCGCATTTATAGGTACCAGCCACACAGCACCAACGCCTTTAGGTATGATAGTTTGGGCAACAGCTAAGGTTACTTCTGTCGACGGTAAAAAAATAGAATTTTCAGTTTCTGCAAAAGATGAAGCTACAAGCATAGGCGAGGGTATCCATACAAGATATATTATTGAAAAAGAACGCTTTGAGCAAAAAGCACAATCCAAGCTTTAATGAAAAATTTACAATATAAGCTATTTTTTTGTCGGAGTATATGATAAAATGGAACTTGTTAAATATTTCTATAAACATTAGTCAATAATAAATTAAAGGAGTACTCAGATGAAAAAAGGATTTGCAAAAGCAGCGGCTTTTTTAACTGCCATGTGTATTTTGGTAAGCGGCAGCACCGTTACAGCCCTTGCCGCTGAATATGATGATTTTGATTACATAACAAACCATGTTTCTACCGATGTTTCAAGAAGCTTAGAAATTACACGTCCGGGCAGAAATGTTGGAACAAATGCAAGTAATTATTATATCACAGGTACTTCAGACCCGGGTCAAGATTTATATTTGAACGGAGAGAAATTTAACCGCAGAGGTATAAGCGGAAGCTTTGGCGTTTATATGTCGCTTGCAAATGGCGCCAATGTTTTTACTTTTACACAAGATGACGGTTCTGAAAAAACAATTACAATTACGCGCGATAATAGTTATGGCATAGGTAGCGGTTCGGCTGCCAGCCCCGAAAACAATGGCAACCAAAGCGGCGGCGTTTCTTCCGGTCCAAATCCGGTTGCTATACAAGTAAAAGAGGTTTCTGCCTGCGTTTTTTCAAAAGGTAACGAAAACAGCGGTTTTGTTGCCACCGCAAAGCGTGGAGCAATGGACTATGTAGTTGACAGCAACGCCGCCATGTACAAGCTTAGTGTTGGCGGCTGGATTAAGAAAGACACAGTGCGCCCAATTAATTTAAACTGTCAAAACAACGTAAACCAAGTTACCTTTAGCTCGGATAGCGGCGGAGAACGCTTTAGCATACATGGCACCTCGCAGCCTATAGCAAAGACATATCGCAGCTCCGAAGCACTTATCATTACTTTACCAAATACCTCCGGTATCGGTGATATTCCTACAAATGAAAGCAAGCTTTTCAGCAGTGCTGAAGTCACTGAAGAAAACGGCGCTACAACTATCAAATTCAATCGTTACCCCGATTCCCAGCTTTGGGGTTATGTTGTAGAATATAATGACAATGTAACTACTGTTTACTGTAAATACCCGCCAACACTTTCCGGCGGCAGTACACCTCTCGCCGGCATAACCATTACACTTGATGCAGGGCACGGCGGCTCTGACCCGGGTGCTTTAGGTATAATGAATGGTTATGGCACCGCAGAAAAAGACATTACAGCAGATACCGCCATTGCAGTACAAAAGCGCTTAGAGTCTTTGGGTGCTACAGTGTATTATACCGGAAGCGGAACTATTCAAAGCGGCAAAACCGAGTTTGTAACTCGTATGTCGCCCGCATACGAAAATAAAACCGATTTCTTTATTTCTTTGCACTGCAATAGTATAGGTACAAACCAAAACGGCTCTAAACCGGCAGGAATCGAAATATATTATTATGACAGCATAGCAAAACCATTTAGTCAAAAGCTTATGAGCTATGTAACCGGCTATACCGGCAGACCCTCTCGCGGGGCAAGACAAAGTTATTACCGTGTAACTTTAAATAGCTGCGCACCATCTGTATTAGTAGAAATGGGCTTTATATGTAACCCGCTGGAATTTGACGATATGTCAAGTAAAATGGGTATATTCCATATGGCAAATGCCATTGGCGATGGTATCGTGTCATACCTTTCATAATAATTATTATTCTAAAAATGCAAGATTTAATAACAATCTTGCATTTTTAATGCCATTTTTGCATATTATCCTTGATTTTTGCAAGAATTAGGCATAGAATAGATGAAGAGGTGATATATTTTGAACAAAGATTTATTAAGTCTTATCAGTTCATCTATGAGCAATTTTTCAAAAGGTCAAAAGGCAATTGCCAATTTTATAATAAATCATTACGATAAGGCAGCATTTATGACAGCCTCTAAGCTTGGAATAACTGTCGGAATAAGTGAATCTACAGTGGTGCGCTTTGCAACCAAAATTGGTTACGAAGGTTACCCTCAATTACAGCGTGCTTTGCAAGAGCTTATACGCAATCGTTTAACTGCGGTACAGCGTATGGAGGTTACAAATGACCAAATAGGCGGCTCTGACGTGCTGGCAAAGGTACTAAGCTCCGATATTGAAAATATTCGGCGTACACTTGATGAGGCCTCTACTAAAAGCTTTACTGCGACAGTTGACGCACTTTGCTCGGCGCATACCATATATATATTGGGCATTCGCAGCGCTTCTTCGCTTGCACATTTTTTGTATTTTTATCTTAATCATATTTTCGATGATGTACGCGTAATAAATACCAATAGCTCCAGCGAAATGTTCGAGCAGATTTTGCGCATTAAAAAAGGTGACGTCTTTGTAGGAATTACTTTTCCGCGATACTCTCAGCGAACTTTTAACGGTGCTAAATTTGCAAGCGACAACGGAGCTAAGGTTATAGCTATTACAGACAGCGAGGAAGCACCCATTTCTGCGATATCGGACACACTTTTGCTTGCACGCAGTGACATGGCATCGTTTGTAGATTCATTAGTAGCACCTTTAAGCCTTATAAATGCCCTTATTGTGGCGGTGGGCTTACGCAAAAAGAACGAAATTTCAACGACTTTTTCAAGATTAGAAAAAATATGGGACGTTTATAACGTGTACGAAAAAACAGAAGGGACAAACGATATTGACCTTAAAAAAATATGATGTTCTCGTAGTAGGTGCAGGTGCGGCAGGCACTATGGCAGCAGGCGCAGCTGCCGGCAGGGGACTTAAAACTGCGCTGTTAGAGCGCAATGAACGCATAGCACGCAAGGTAATGATAACGGGCAAGGGGCGCTGCAACGTAACAAACAACTGCGATAACACGGCTTTTATAAACGCCGTCAAAGTAAACGGTAGGTTTCTTTACAGCGCTATAAGCAGTTTTTCACCACAAGACACCATGGCTTTTTTTGAAAAGCTCGGTGTACCGCTTAAAACAGAGCGCGGCGGGCGTGTGTTCCCGTGCTCTGACAAAGCCGTGGATATAGTAGACGCGTTAAAAAAACACGTTAATTCAAATGGCGCAGAGCTTATACACGGGCGCTGTACGTCACTTATTTTACAAAATGGCAAGGTAAACGGCATAAAGCTGGAGGACGGCACAAGCATAAACGCCGACAGTGTAATAATAGCTACAGGCGGGCTTAGCTACCCTGCAACAGGCTCTGACGGCGATGGCTATACCCTTGCAAAAAATGTAGGGCACAGCATTATAGCACCGTCACCGTCGCTTATACCTATTGTCACAAACGAAGCATGGTGCGCCGAGGCAATGGGGCTTTCGCTTAAAAACGTTACGCTTACATTAACTGACACAGAAAAACATAAGGTTTTATACAGCGAGCTTGGTGAAATGCTTTTTACGCATTTTGGTATTTCCGGTCCACTGGTATTAAGCGCCACAAGTCATATGCAGGCATCAAGAATTAACTGCTATAAATTAGAGATAGATTTAAAACCTGCACTTAGCGAAGAACAGCTTGACGCAAGGCTTTTGCGCGATTTTGCCAAAAACTTAAACAGAGATTTTATTAACAGCTTAGGCGAGCTTTTACCGCGAAAGCTTATACCTATTACCGTAAAGCTTTCCGGCATTACACCAGATGCAAAAATAAACCAAATAACAAAAGAACAGCGCCGCGCCTTTGCAGAGCTGCTTAAACATTTAACCGTTACACCGCATAGCTTTCGCCCTATAGATGAGGCTATTATAACCTCCGGCGGCATATGTGTTAAAGAAATAAACCCAAAAACAATGGAGTCTAAGCTTGTAAAGTGCTTATACTTTGCGGGTGAAGTTATAGACGTAGATGCATACACAGGCGGATATAATTTACAAATAGCATTTTCCACAGGTTTTTTGGCAGGAGAAAACGCGGGTCTTTAGCTATAACAAATTATATGGAGGGTTTAATATGATTTCGGTTGCAATAGATGGCCCTGCCGGTGCAGGTAAAAGTACAATAGCTCGTGCTATTGCGCAAAAACTTGGATATATTTATGCTGATACAGGTGCTTTATATCGCGCTATAGCTTACTATGCACTTAATAAAAATGTGAAAATTAAAAGTGAAAGAGAAATTTTGCCGCTTTTAGATGAAATTATTGTGACACTTAAATTTATAAATAATGAGCAGCACGTTTTTATAAATGAAGAAGATGTTTCAGACAAAATTCGTACATCAGATGTTTCTATGGCAGCCTCTGACGTTTCGGCGCTGCCCGCCGTACGCAAATTTTTGTTTGCGTTACAGCAAAACCTTGCTAAAGAAAATAATATAGTTATGGACGGACGAGATATAGGAACTGTTGTTTTGCCTAATGCCACGGTAAAAATATTTCTTACTGCTACAGCCGACGAACGCGCAAAAAGGCGTTGGAAAGAACTGAAAGAAAAAGGCAAAGATGTAAACTTAGCAGATGTATTGCACGATGTAACAACGCGCGATTACAATGATGAGCATAGAGATATTTCTCCGCTAATGCAAGCTGACGATGCCGTGCTTGTAGACACCACAAAAGATACTTTAGAACAAGCTATAGAAAGAATAATTAATATAATAAAAGATTATATATAATAACAAGGAGAATTTTTTGTATGAGTGCGCTTTTTAGGTTTGGAAGAAACCTGCTCGCCGTTTTAATGTGGCTTTGTCATAGAGTGGAATTTGAAGGTACAGAAAACATACCAAGCTGTGGTGGCTTTATAATCTGTTCTAATCATCGAACAGATATGGACCCTGTTTACCTTGCGTGGAAGATACCCCGCCAGCTTTATTTTATGGCGAAAATAGAGCTTTTTCGCATACCTGTGCTTGGCTTTTTAATGCGTAAATTAGAAGCTTTTCCTGTAGAGCGAGGTAAGGGGGACACAGGTGCAATTGAATATGCAATTAATATTGTGCAAAGCGGTAAAATTCTTGCTATGTTCCCTGAGGGCACGCGCTCTAAGGACGGTAAACTTTTAAGAGGCAAGTCCGGAATAGCAGTGATAGCTTCCAAATCCGGCGGAGATGTGCTGCCGGTTGGTTTAAAATTTACCGAGCCTGTATGCTTTCGCTCAAAAATAACAGTGCGTTTCGGTAAAATTATACCCAACAGCGAGCTTAACATAGAGGACAATAAAACTTCTGATATTAAAGCTGCCACAACGCGTATTATGATAGATATTGCGGCTCTTATGGAGGATAATGCTTGAAAATAACAGTTGCCAAAACGGCAGGGTTTTGCTTTGGAGTAAACAAAGCTGTAAATTTAGCTTTTGAAACGGCTGAAAAAAACGCTTGTGTTTGTACCTTGGGACCGATTATTCATAACCCGCAAATTGTAGAGGAGCTTAAACAAAAAGGTGTAAGAATTATAAATTCTCTTGATGAATTACCACAAGGCGCCACTGTAGTTATACGTTCTCATGGCGTATCACAAAAAATTTATGATGAAATTAAATTGCGCGGGCTTTTGTATGAAGATGCCACTTGCCCCTTTGTAACAAAAATCCATAAAATAGTAAAAGCTGAAAGCGGTGCCGAAAAAATCATTTTTATTGCCGGTGATAACAATCACCCGGAGGTAGAAGGTATAAAAGGGCATTGCGGCGGTGCTGTTTATGTTTTTAAAACAGCAGAAGAATTTGAGGATATTTGTGAAAACATACAAAATATCGCAAAAAAATTGTGCGTAATGGTAGCCCAAACAACCTTTAATATAAACGAATGGCAAAAATGCATTAAAATCGCAAAAAAAGTGTGTACAAATATCAAAATATTTGATACAATATGTATTGCTACTGAAAAAAGGCAGCAGGAGGCTTTAGAGCTTTCAAAAAGCTGTGATTTGATGCTTGTGGTGGGCGGGCGAGAAAGCTCTAACACCGCAAAGCTTTTTCATATATGCAGTGCTAATGCAAAAACAATTTTTATAGAAAGCGCTGCCGAGCTTAAAAATTATGACTTTGCAAATGTTACTACGGTTGGTGTTACAGCAGGGGCTTCGACTCCCGCTTGCATAATTAAGGAGGTACGAAAAACAATGAGTGAGATTACAAAAGAAGAACTGGGCGAAGAATTAAGTTTTGAGGAATTGCTGGATCAATCCTTCAAAAGTACATATAACGGAAAGAAGGAGACAGGACTAGTAGTTGGTATTTCACCTAACGAAATACAAGTGGACATCGGCACAAAGCATGCCGGTTATGTTCCTCTTGCAGAATTTACCGACGACCCAAATGCAAAGCTGGAAGACCTTGTTAAAAAGGGCGACCATATTGACCTTTTAGTTGTGCGTGTAAATGACGTAGAAGGCACAGTTATGCTCTCTAAAAGACGTCTTGACCAAATTGCCGGTATGGAAAAAATTGAGGCAGCATACGAAACAGGCGACATCTTAGATGGTGTTGTTGTAGAAGTAGTAAAGGGCGGCGTAATAGTTGCCTCCAATGGCTCTAAAATCTTTGTTCCGGCATCTAAAGCTACGGCTTCCCGCGGGCAAGAGCTTGAAACATTGCTTAATAAGCCTGTTCAGTTTAAGGTTATAGACCTTAAAAAAGAACGCGGAAGAAAACGCGCAATAGGTTCTATAAGAGATGTTGCCATGAAAGCGCGCGAGGCTGCGTCCAGTGAATTTTGGGATACTGTTGAAATTGGCAAAACATATAAGGGTGAAGTTAAATCTCTTACCTCCTACGGTGCTTTTGTTGATTTAGGCGGAGTAGATGGAATGGTTCATATCTCTGAGCTTTCGTGGAACAGAATTAAACACCCGTCTGACGTTGTAAGTGTTGGCGAAATTTTAGAAGTATACGTAAAAGACATAGATAAAGAAACCAAAAAGATAAGCTTAGGCTACAAAAAGACCGAGGACAACCCTTGGACTATTGTAGAGAGAGATTATCCTATTGGCACAGCTATAACCGCAAAGGTTGTTTCAATTACACCTTTTGGGGCTTTTGCACAAATTCTTCCGGGTGTTGACGGTCTTGTCCATATTTCTCAAATTTCGTATGACAGGGTAGATAAGGTTTCTGATGTTCTTTCTGTAGGCGATGAGATAAAAGCAAAAATTACCGAAATTGATGCAGAGAAAAAACGCATAAGCCTTTCTATAAAAGCACTTTTAGACCCACCTATACATGAGTCATCTGCTGAACAAACAGATGAAGCCGAAAAAACCGAGGAATAATCTTAATCATTACAAAACGATGCACAACGTAAAGGCTGTGCATCGTTTTTTTATAAATAAAAATTGTATATCATTACAAGTTGGTGGTAGAATAGGAATATATTGTCACAATTTATTTATTTTTATTACTTATCTTTTTTTGTTGCAATTTATGGCGAAATTTGTTAAAGTATAAAAAGTGCCGTGACGGACAAGTGCCTATTTGACAGGAGAATGAAAATGGTTTTTAGCAGTATTTTGTTTCTTTTTCGCTTTATGCTTATCACATTTTTGGTTTACTACATTGTGCCCGCCAAATTTAAAAATCTTACCGTACTAATTTTTAGTCTTGCTTTTTACTCTTGGGGCGAGTTCAAATACTTTCCAATTATGGTAGCTTCTATTTTGTGCGATTATTTTGCATCACAGGGCATAGAACGACACCGCGACAACAAGCTTATATGTAAGCTTTGCCTTTTATTTTCTATCTTTTTTAATATAGGAATGTTGGTATTCTTTAAATACACTAACTTTTTTATAGAAAATTTTAATGCGGTAACGGGGCTTTCAATAGAGTTTTTAAAACTGACACTGCCTTTGGGCATAAGCTTTTATACCTTTCAAACGCTTAGCTACACCATAGACGTCTACCGCGGAGATGTAAAAGCCGAAAACAATATTATAGATTTTGGCGCTTTTGTATGCCTTTTTCCGCAGCTTATAGCAGGTCCGATAGTAAAATACACAGACATTAACAGAGAGCTTAAAACACGGACAGTAAACTTAGTTCAAATAGAGGACGGTGTTCGGTGGTTCATTATAGGGCTTGGAAAAAAAGTTCTTATAGCAAATAATATAGGCTCACTTTGGGACGAGGTGCAGCGGCTTGGTTTTGCACAGGTTTCGTCACCCTTGGCATGGCTCGGTATACTCGCTTTTTCCCTTCAAATATACTTCGATTTCAGCGGATATTCTCTTATGGCAATAGGTCTTGGCAAAATGCTGGGGTTCGATTTTCCACAGAACTTTAATCTACCTTATATTTCTAAAAGTATGACAGAATTTTGGCGCCGCTGGCACATAACCCTAGGCTCGTGGTTTCGTGAATATGTCTATATTCCGCTTGGTGGCAACCGCAAGGGTAAAGCAAGAATGTACCTTAACCTTTTTATAGTATGGTCACTTACCGGTTTTTGGCACGGCGCAAACTGGAACTTTCTTTTTTGGGGAATGATGTTTGCAATTTTGCTTATTGTAGAAAAGGCATGGCTTTTAAAGTACCTGGAGCGCGGCAAAATATGGCCTCATATTTATGTAATATTCTTGCTTTTGATAAGCTGGTCACTTTTTGCAATAACCGACCTTTCTCAGCTATCAATATTTTTTACAAAGCTATTTGCCTTTGACGGAGGCATCGACTGGGTATATTATTTGCGCAGCTATTTTGTCACCTTTGCTGCTGCAATTTTTTGCTCTACACCGCTTATTGCAAAGCTTTATGCAAAAATTCAAGAGGTTAAATGGGCCGATATAATTACACTTTTAATTATACTTTTAATTTCGGTTGCGTATCTTGTAGATGCAACATATAACCCATTTTTGTACTTCAGATTTTAGAAAGGGGAGTGCTGTATGAAAAAAATCATTGAATACCCGCTTGTACTTTTATTTGCTGCTTTTATAGCTGTGTTTTCTATAGTCGATATGTTTGTAAACAGACGCGAATTTTCAGAAACTGAAAATCGCTTTTTGGCTCAGCGCCCCTCTTTTAGCTTAACGGCGCTTATAGACGGCAAGTTTTCTCCCAAATACGAAACATATATAAACGACCAGTTTGTACTGCGTGACGGTTGGATAGATTTAAAATCAAAGTCTGAATATTTTATAGGAAAGCAAGAAAACAATTCCATAGTTTATGGCAAGGACGGATATATGTTTGAAAAATACGATAGACCCGATAAGGAGCGTATATCCAAAAACACCGCCGACACTATAACTTTTTTAGAAAAATATGCGAAAAAAGCGCCCATAAGCTTTGCAATAATACCAAATTCATATATGATATTAAATGATAAGCTGCCGTTTGGGCTGGAGCTTGCAGATCAGTTTAAGCTTATTGATAAGCTTTATGTCGATGTGCAGACTACAGGCGCAAAAACGCTTTCGCTAAAAGAAAGCTTGCTTCAACATAAGGATAATTATATTTTTTACAGGACAGACCACCACTGGACCACTTACGGAGCGTACCTTGCTTATAACGATTATATTTTATCTCGCGGCAAAACGCCCGTAGATTATAACACTCTTAAAGGTACAGAAGTACCAAAGTTTTATGGAACTTATTTTTCAAAAACCAAGTTTTTTAAGACGCAGCCGGATATTGTAACTTTTTTTGATATACCAACAACATCAGTTTTGATTGACGGAAAGACACAGCTTATTGATGCAGACAAAAACACTCTGGAAATAACAGGGCTTTACAATTTACCGCAGTTTGAAAAACGCGATAAATATGCGGCTTTTCTTTATGGCAACAATGGTTTAACCATAATAAAAAGTGAAAACAATTTGAACAAAACAGAAGGTAAAACCAGCCGTATACTTGTTATAAAAGATTCTTACGGAAACTCTTTTGTGCCATATTTAACTTACAATTATGATGAAGTGACAGTGCTTGATTTACGCGCTGTGCCTTTTAAAATAAGTGAGTTTATGGAACAAAATAGCTTTGATGATATTTTGTTTATTTATAATTTTATGAATTTTGCGACCGATACAAACATTGCAAGATTAAAATATTAACCTAATTGTGTTTAAAT
>JAVWJP010000013.1:22380-54403 GCA_036638975.1 Hydrogenoanaerobacterium sp. | reverse complement strand
AGCTTGCTGCTTTTTAGTCAAATGTGTTCTCTGGAACTATGCGCCATTAGCTCAGTTGGTAGGCATGAAATGAACAGCAAAAACAAGCGCAAGCGAAGTTTGAGCGCTTTCAGTTCAGTCAATCCAGCCAAGGAAAATAGTAATGGGGCAGTAAGTTTGTAACACCTTTTAAAGAAAAGGCAATATGCGCCATTAGCTCAGTTGGTAGAGCAGCTGACTCTTAATCAGCGGGCCCCGGGTTCGAGTCCCTGATGGCGCACCAAAAAAGCATACTGCTATGAAATTAAGGACGAGAAAAGTTGTGGAGCAGGGTCTGTTTTAGCAGACAATGCGACAAAAAAGTTGCTTGTAGCAAGTTTTTTACAGCGTAGGTAGAGTCCCTGATGGCGCACCAAAAAAGCTGCCTGTGCCTGATAGTGCATTATATGGCAGCTTTTTTAATTAAAAAACTATATGGCCCGTTGGTCAAGCGGTTAAGACTCCGCCCTCTCACGGCGGCTTCGGGGGTTCGATTCCCCCACGGGTCACCAAAAAAGAAGTAGCAAGACGCTTGTCTTGCTACTTCTTTTTTGCATGAGTCCGTAGGAATCAAACAGGCAGCAAGCGCACCAAGGGTGCGCGCAAACAGTCTGCCTGTGGCAGGCTGTTTCTGCCGCGGGTAGATTCCCTCACGGTCAGCGCTTGTCTTGCTACTTCTTTTTTGCATGAGTCGTAGGAATCGAACAGGCAGCAAGCGCACCAAGGGTGCGCGCAAACAGTCTGCCTGTGGCAGGCTGTTTCTGCCGCGGGTAGATTCCCTCACGGTCAGCGCTTGTCTTGCTACTTCTTTTTTGCATGAGTCGTAGGAATCGAACAGGCAGCAAGCGCACCAAGGGTGCGCGCAAACAGTCTGCCTGTGGCAGGCTGTTTCTGCCGCGGGTAGTAATTACTAAATAAAACATAAAGACACCTGCTATTAAAAGCAGATGCCTTCATTTGTTTGAGGTGTGTGTTTTCTTGAGGAGGGTAGAGTATACCCAAAACGCTGCGGCTGCGTTTATGTTAGGGTATGTTTATATTATAGTACAGATAAAATTTTCTTTGTTAAGGTGCTGTAAACAAAGGTTTAATATTCAGTGGAATTATTATAAACAAATGCTTACATTTTGACAAACATATGTTTGCTTTTTTTGAGGCGATATGCTATAATGATGAAAATGAGTATTAAAACCGGTGAAAGGGGCGATGTTTGTGCTGGATAAAAAAGTGCAAGGGGTGCTTGAGTATATAAATGAGCGCATATGTGAGGGAGTTCCGCCGTCGGTACGAGAAATTTGTGCAGACTTAAATATTAAATCTACCTCAACTGTCCATAAGTATTTAAAGCAGCTTGAGGAAGATGGCTATATTAAGCGCGAGCAAAACCTTAACCGCTCTATAAAAATGCCCGGCTGCGGCAACACAACAAATGTGCCGCTTTTGGGTACTGTAACGGCGGGTATGCCAATTTTGGCTGTGGAGCAAATTGAAGAATACATACCATATAAAACGCGCTATGGCAGTGAAAAAGATTTATTTGCTCTGCGTGTAAAAGGCGAGAGCATGATGAATGCAGGTATTTTGGACGGTGACATTATAGTGTCCCGCAAAGTATCAACTGCTGAAAACGGCACAATAGTTGTGGCGCTTATTGAAGACGAAGCTACTGTAAAGCGTTTTTATAAAGAGAATGGGCACTTTAGGTTGCAGCCCGAAAACGACACTTTTGAGCCTATTATTGTTGACGAGCTTAGTATTTTGGGACGAGTGATTTCTGTAATAAGATATTATGAGTGACGATTTTTCGGGAAAGCCTGTAATTGCGCATATGTGTAGCGCGCGGATTATATGTTTAATTGCAGTTTATTTTATGATGTTAAAAAGCAGGTAAAGAACGCCATAAATTAGCGGCTGATGAAGTAAATAAATATAAATGGTATTGCGCCCGATTAATGCAAGCAGGCGGCTGTGAGGTTTAAAAAACCATGAGGGGCAGCGCCCTTCTTTGATATAAACTCCTGCAAAGGAGCCGCCTATATACCAAAATATCCACGGCAGAAGCGGGAAGTAATCGGACGACCAAAAGCCAGGATATGGGAAGCCAAACGGAAACAAAAAGGCTGTGGTATAAAGCTGTGGCGGTAGAGAAAGCTCCCACCCCTTCATGCCCCAGTAGCCAATTTGTGTGTTAAAGGTAAGAAAAAACATAGCGGCGCAAAAAATAAGCCCCCACAACGGCGGAAGCTTATCTAAAAGCGGCTTTAACAAAACAAACAGCATCATGCACGCCCCAAGCATATGCAAAACGCCAAAGGCAACAAGCTGCGTTGGCAAGACTAACCATGTAACAACAGTCATCACCATGCCAAGTGCGAAGCATTGTGCACCGCGCTTTAGGTTGTTGTGCGAAAAACGCGACGCAACACCTGCTATAAATACAAAAAGCCCTGCTATTAAAAGCTGTGCATATTCTGTTGTCTGCCAGCGAAAGGCAGGTATATTTACCCCAAAAATATATACCAAGTCGTAAAGCAAGTGGTATAAAATCATAAGCAGGATAAAAACACCACGCATTTCATCTATAAACCATACGCGGTGCGAGAGGTCCTTTTTTTTGAACATACAAACCCTCTTTGCAGTTTTTTTAACCCGGTATATTTTCTAAAATAATTGTGTGCGCATCTTCGGTATCAGCTAGCATAAGCAGTATTACATAGCTTCCGCGGGTAAAAACCTCGGCGTTTTTTGCAATATTAAAGGCATCGTGCACATCATAATTTTCAAATTCCGCTATTCGGTCATCGCGCCGCTGCTCCAGACCGGATATAACAGCTTCTTTTTGTGCGGTATCATCGGGGTTTTTAAGCTTTAATATAACTACGTCTGCGACTCCGTAACGTCCATTGGTGTAGCGCGCCGCATAATCCTCAACCATGGTTGAATCTAGGTGGAAAATGTCGGAAAGGTCGCTGTATATCGCATTTGTTTGCCCTGTTATTGTTATGTCCTTGTAAATAAGGTCTATAATATCGCTGAGGTGCTCAGGCTCGGTTGTGGCATAGGCTATGCTGTTATCTTCGATAGGATCCGGAACAGAGAGGCGATTGTTTGAGCAAGACGAGAACAAAAGCAAAAGCGTTAAAAGGAATATAGAAAGAAGTTTTTTCATAAATATCTCCATACAAATTCATTTGATATATATATTAAATTATAAACTATTTTTTGTGTTAGTCAAGTTTTACAGAGTAGCAGGCTCATAACAAAAAAATACAATAAAATATGAAGCATACGTCCTTTCTTTTAACACTGTTTTATGTTAAACTTAAAAGTATATATTTTATGTCTTATGTATATTAAAAAAGGACGGTAACAACATGAACGAGAAGATATTTATAATGGTTTTAACAGGGCTGGCGGTGTTGGCATTTGGGATATGGTTTTTGTGGCAGATGCATATAAGCCCAAACGGGCAGCGCGGCATGGTTTGGCGTGCGCTTAGGCGTTACTCCGCTATACGCAGCTACAAGGTGCTTGCCGATGTTACTTTGACTGACGGTACAAAAAAGGTACATTTGGATTATATTATGGTTGGCTTTTTTGGTCTGCTGCTTGTCAATGCGGAGGTTCAGAATGCCGATTATTATGGCGGAGAAAAAGACGAGCAATGGGCATTTGTGAAAAAAGATGTTAAAACACGCTTTGACAACCCGCTTAAAGAGGGCGAAACGGCCATGGAGCTTTTGCGTTCAAGCTTTGCTAAGAATGATATTTACAGCATACAAATGGAGCAGATTGTGGTGTTTACGGCATCGTTTCGCAAGACCGCCCTTTATGTCAAAGATACCCTGCCTGTTGTAAAGGTGCGTAAGCTAGGTGCTTTTTTAGATAAAACACGCTTTGAAAAGGACAACGATGTTGATGTGGAAAAGCTTTGCGAGATAATAAATGCCATGCGCGAGTGATGGGGAGGATAATATTTTATGCCACAGGAACTTTTAAGGTTGCAGGGCGTTACGCGCAGAATAACGAGCGAATTTTACATTCGCTGCGCAGAGCTTACAGTGTATAAGGGCGAGGTGCTTGCGTTGGCGGGTAAAAACGCTGCCGGCAAGTCCACCGTTATTAATTTAATAAATGGCTCTATGCCTGCCGAAAGCGGGCATATTTTCTTTGAGGGAAATGAAATAAAGATAGCGGCCCCCGCCGACGCCGTAGAGCACGGAATTGTTACTTTAGTGCAAAACAACAAGGGCTTTGAGCAGCTAAGTGTTGCAGATAACATCTTGTTTGGCAACAGTAAGTATTATAAAAACGGCAATTTTTCGTCAAAGAAGCTGGGCGAAATATGCGAGCCTTGCTTTAAGGCTTTAAACATACAGTTAAATTCCGCTTCAAAATTTTCGAGCCTAAGCCCCGCACAAAAACAGCTTGCTGCGATAGCGCGGGCATATTTGTTTGATGCAAAGCTTATTATAATGGACGAGCCGTCCTCGCATTTGCCGGACAACGAATGTGAGGTGCTTTATAATGCAGTAAGCAGCCTGCGGGCGGCGGGTGTTTCGGTTATTTATATAACGCACAGGTTAAACGAGATATTGCGCTTGGCGGACAGGGTAGCCGTTATAGAGCACGGTGAAATAAAGACAGTACAGGCGGTGCAGGGGCTTACAGAGGCAGATTTGATAGAGCTAACAGAGGGCTACCGCGTTGGTGATATTTACGGCAAGGAGCTTGTGGAGCGCGGCGAAAGTTTGCTGGAGCTTAATAATGTTTGCGGCGAGTTTTTGCAGGATATAAGCTTTAATTTGTACAGAGGAGAAATAAGAGCAGTGCTTGGCGGTGCGGGGCAGTGTGCGTTGCAGCTTTGCCACGTGCTTTTGGGGCTTGCGCCGCACGGCGGAGATATAATAGTGCTTGGAAAAACCGTAAAGCTGCAAAGCCCGCTGGAGGCAAACTCTTTGCGCATAGCTGCGGCTGTTGACGGAGAAACCGAAAAGCGGCTGGAGTGCTATGACAGTGCGGGCGGGCAAAAAACAGGGGCGTTAACGGTGCTTAAAGCAAAGCTTAAAGAGAGCACGCAGGCAATGGGGCGAATGCTGGGCAATGTTTTTGGCACACAAATGCTCAGCCATGCAGAATATATGACAGGCGGGTATCTTCAGCGCGAGCTTATTGAAAGGACAATTGCGCGCGACTGTGATATTTATATTTTGGTCGATGCCACAAACGGCATAGATTTACAGGCAAAAATGCGAATATATCAAAAAGTAAATATGCTTAAAAAGCGCGGCTGCGGTATACTCTATTTTACAAATGATGCAGAGGAGGCAATGGGCATTGCCGACAGAATAACTGTATTGAGTGGAAATACAGTTGTTTTTGATGAATATGCGGAAGAAACAGACCTCCAAAGTGTTAAAAAACTGTTGAAAGTGTAAAACTTTCATATTTCATTTGACTAAAGCATTAAAAGGTCTATAATAGTAATATAATTTTTAAAATAGACGGAGGAATACATTATGGCTAGAGTATACAATTTTTCTGCGGGACCTTCTATTTTGCCTGAGAGTGTGCTTATCAAGGCGGCAAGCGAGATGCTGGATTACGAAGGCTCGGGGCAGTCTGTAATGGAGATGAGCCACCGCTCACCCGTTTATGACAAAATCATATGCGATTGCCAAAGTCTTTTGCGCGAGGTAATGGAGATACCCGATAATTATAAGGTGCTGTTTTTACAGGGCGGTGCTTCTTCGCAGTTTGCCATGGTGCCGCTTAATTTGATGAACAAAAACGGAAAAGCAGATTACATGGTAACAGGACAGTTCTCTAAAAAAGCTATGGAGGAGGCAGCGCGTTACGGCGAGGTTAAGGTTATAGCTTCTTCTAAGGACAAAAACTTTACATATGTACCTAAGGTTACCCGTGCCGACCTCGATGCCGATGCCGACTATTTGCATATTTGCTTTAATAATACAATTTTTGGTACAAAGTTTCCATATATCCCCGATACAGGCGATATGCCGTTGGTTGCAGACCTCTCAAGCTGCATACTTTCTGAGCCATTTGATGTAAGTAAATTTGGCGTTATTTATGCAGGAGCACAAAAAAACATGGCTCCTGCGGGGCTTACCGTGGTAATAATCCGTGAGGACTTAATAGGTAATGCACGCGATATTACGCCTACAATGTTCAATTATAAGGTTCACGTCGAGAACGATTCCATGTACAATACTCCGCCTTGCTACTCTATATATATGTGCAAGCTTGTGCTTGAGTGGATAAAAAATGACATAGGCGGGCTTGTAAAAATGCGCGAGCGCAATGCGGCAAAGGCGCAGGTGCTTTATAACTTCTTAGATAATTCTAAGCTGTTTAAGGCGGCGGTGCAGGGCGAGGACCGCTCTATGATGAACGTAACCTTTGTAACAGGCAACGAGGAGCTTGACAAGAAGTTCTGCAAAGAGGCTGCCGCGGCGGGCTTTGTAAACCTCAAAGGGCATCGCTCTGTGGGCGGTATGAGGGCATCTATATATAACGCTATGCCTCCGGAGGGCATAGACAAGCTGGTTGCGTTTATGGCAGAATTTGAAAAAAACAATAAATTATAACAGAGGAGTAACACCCATGTTTACTATAAAAACCCTAAATAAAATAAGCCCTGTGGGCACAGATATTTTTGACAAAGGCAAGTACCGCTTTGTGGATGAAAACACAGCCGCCGATGCAGTTCTTGTGCGCTCGGCATCGATGCTGGACACTAAATTTGAGCCGGAGCTTAAAGCCATTGCCCGTGCGGGTGCGGGGGTTAATAACATACCTGTTGAAAGATGCAGCGAGCAGGGCATAGTTGTTTTTAACACACCCGGGGCAAATGCAAACGCGGTAAAAGAGCTTGTTTTGGCAGGCATTTTAATGTCGGCACGCAGGGTTATACCGGCGATAGACTGGGCACGCACATTAAAGGGGAAGGGAGCGGAGGTTTCAAAGCTGGTAGAAAAAGGTAAGGGCGCATTTGTCGGGCCTGAGGTTTACGGTAAAACCCTTGGCGTAATAGGCTTAGGCGCTATAGGCGTGCAGGTTGCAAATGCGGCACGTCATTTTGGAATGCAGGTATACGGCTATGACCCATATCTTTCTGTTGATACCGCATGGGGACTTTCTCGCGCTATAATTCACGCAAAAAGCCTTAATGAAATATATAAGAACTGCGATTTTATAACGATTCATGTCCCGCTTACAGCCGAAACTCGCGCCATGATAAATAAAGAAACATTGGATTCTTGTAAAAACGGCGTTCGCATACTTAACTTTGCGCGCGGTGACCTTGTTTCGTCTGAGGACATATTGACGGCAGTTGCAAGCGGAAAAGTTGCTGCATATGTTACCGACTTCCCTACTGATGAAATGCTGGGCGTTGACGGAATAGTTGCAATACCACACCTTGGCGCTTCCACTCCGGAGTCTGAGGACAACTGTGCAAAGATGGCGGCGGCAGAGCTTGTTGACTTTTTGGAGAACGGAAATATTAAAAATTCTGTGAACTTGCCTAATATGCGCATGGAACGCAGCGGAAGCTGTCGTTTGGCAATTATACATCGCAATATTCCTACCATGATTACTCAAATTTCGCAGGCAATAGGCGATGATGGACTTAACATAGATAATCTTACAAACAAATCAAAAAAAGATTATGCCTATACAATGGTAGATGTAGAGGGCGATGTTTCGCAGGCGCTTATGGCAAAAATAAGCAATATAGAAAGTGTGCTTAGGGTTAATTTATACCGCTCATAAAATATACAAAGATTCATTTTCCCCCGCCATAGGCGGGGGATTTTTTAATAAAAATAGCCCGCACCTTATAGATGCGGGCTAAAAAAGCTTAAATTAATATTTGTTTCCTGTGTATGCAGGTACATTATGTACCGCTTCTTCGGCGGAAGCTTGGTTTAGCTCTGTCGAAGGTGCAGCGTTTTTAAGCTTAAATTTGCCGACAAGCTGTTTAAGCATAGCTGCCTGCCCAGAAAGCTCCTCGGACGCCGCCGCCGATTCCTCTGCCGTTGCGGAGTTTGTCTGCACAACGCTTGAAATTTGGTCTACGCCCTGTGTAACCTGTGCAATAGAATTTGCCTGCTCGCCCGATGCTTCTGCAATTTTATCTACTATTACAGATACACCGCCGGCACTTTCAACAACTGACATAAGCGATTTTGCTGTGTCGTCCACAAGGCGCGTGCCTTTTTCTACAGCCTTAACAGAGCCTTCTATAAGTGAGGTTGTGCCCTTTGCGGCCTCGGCGCTCTTGCTTGCAAGGTTGCGCACTTCGTCGGCAACTACTGCAAAGCCCTTGCCTGCCGCACCTGCGCGCGCCGCTTCTACAGCTGCGTTAAGCGCCAAAATATTTGTCTGGAAGGCTATATCCTCTATGGTTTTTATAACCTTGCCTATTTCTTGTGAAGACGTGCTTATTTCGCCCATTGCAACAATAAGCTCCTGCATTTTTTGGTTGCTGTTTGCAACTTCGCTTCCCGCTTCGTTTGTTTTTAAACTTGCATTCTTTGCATTTTCGGCGTTATTTTTTACTTGCTCTGAAATCTCAGTAATGGTTGCGGCAAGCTCTTCTACAGATGAAGCTTGCTCGGTAGCGCCCTGTGAAAGCGCCTGTGCACCGCTTGAAACTTGGTCAGAACCGCTGGAAACCTGGTCAGCTGCCTGGTTAATTTGCCCCAAAGTATCGTTAAATGATGAGAGAATTAAGAGAATAGAGGTTTTAAGCTCTGAAAAATCCCCTTTATAATCGGCATTGGATTCTATATCGAGGTTGCCGTGTGCCATTTCGCCCAAGCCACGCCCAATGTCGCTTATAAGTGTACTTATAGATGTTGTTGTGGAATCCAGTGCTTTAAGCATGACACCTGTTTCATCGGTAGAGGTTGCCGCAGGCACAGGTGAATGCAAGTCGCCTTGAGAGAGCAGCACCAGACGGTCAGCACACGCTTTTACAGGGCGCGAAATGCTGCGCGAAACAAATATTGCAAAAATTATTGCAATTATAAGTGCCGAAATCATGACAACCGCCATCAAAATAATAGAGGCATTTGATGTATTTGTTAGTCTTTCGGACACCGTGTTGCCCATTGCAACGTTAAGCGCCATAAGCTCTCTGCCTCCGGCAAAACATTCGTTTAAAAAAGGCGTGGCTTCATTGTGGAATATTACAAGGGCTTCATCGTTTTTATTCATTGCGCCAAGCTTAACAGCCTTATCGCGCAGTGCGGTATATTGCGGAACTGCCGCATCTATTTTTTTAAGAATAGCAACTTCTTCGGGTGTTTGGCAGTTTAGTCTTGCAGCCTCAAGTGCGTCACTTGCAAGCTTGCTTGCTTCTGCAAGGTTTGCCTCGGCATTTTTAATTTCAGCATCGCTTTTAAGCATAATTACGTCGCGCGTCATAGCGGCAGCTCTTTGCAGGTAAGTATTAAAATCTCCTATGTCACCTTGAACAAAGCCGTTTGTAATAAGAGCTTCGCTGTATTGTGCATCTAGCTGCTTTAAAAGCACAAGCCCGACACCGCCGGCAATGCTTGAAATTATAGTGACTGCAATGAATGCAAGTATAAGTTTTTTGCCTATTTTTAAATTTTTAAACATAGTTTTTACTCCTGTCATTTATAAATATTATGCTTATTTAGTTTTAACTTAAAACAGAATATAAAAAACATTTAGAATTAAGTTAAAAGTAAATTAGCACTATGATGCGCTTGTAAGCAAATCCAGTTCATCTGTGCCGACAATTTTTCGGGTATCCATAAGTAAAACGACTTTGCCGTCAAGCTTGCCGACACCCGTAATATAGCCGTCAGTGCCGCCGGAAAGTCTTGGTGGCGGGGCTATAAGCTCATCGGCAATGGTAATTACAGCATCAACCTCGTCAACTATAAAGCCAACATAGTGCTCGCTTATATTGGTGACAATAATACAGGTACGTTCGTTATATTCGGCTTCGGGCTTGCCAAGGCGCAGCCGTGCGTCTATAAGCGGAATAATTGCACCGCGTAGGTTTATAATGCCCTTTGCATAGTATGGAAACTCCGGTACCTCCGTAACTTTTTGCATTCCTACAATTTGCACAACGTGCGCTATAGGTACGCCAAACAACTGCTTGTCTGTCCAAAATGTAAGATATTTTCCGTCCATTTCGCTTGTGTCAGGTTGCTCGATTGCTATACCTGCTGCCCGCAAATTATCATTTTCCAATATTACCCCTCCAGCTTTTTATATTATGCTTCCAGCATATTTAAAATTTTACACAAAATAAATTCAAATTGCCTTTCCCATGGGTTAATTCCGCTGTGAGTTTTGTCATATATGACAATTTCGGTTACAAAGCTGCGCAGCAGGGACCACGCCAAAAAGAACTGTGCTTCAGTGGAATCAAGATTATTTATAGAGCCGTCACTGTGTCCTTTTTCAAGTGCCGAACAAAAAGCTTCTATTATAGGCACCATGAGGGTGTGGTTTTGGTTTTCTGACAACACAATGTTGTTTCGTACTAAAAATAATTTATAATCTACTGCGAATAATAGGTATTTACTGTGGTTTTTATATAAATCTTTAAAGCTGAACAAGAGGTGCTTAACTTGTTCAAGCCCATTTTTTGAGTTTTTAAGTTGACTTAGATTATTTGTCAAAATACAGGAGATCATTTCTTGCCAAAGGATAATTTGTGTGCACTGTACAAGCTCTGCCTTAGTTTTAAAATATCTAAAAATAGAATTACGGCTTAAATTAGACGCTTGTGCGAGCTGCGACATAGAAACACCGTCTATTCCATATTCGTAAAAAAGGTCATAGGCGGTATGAATCATGGTATTACGGCGTTTTTCCTGTTCGTTTTCGGTAATTCGCATAAATATTCTCACTTTCGAGCCATATGGAACTTACAGTGCCATATAAAATTAAAAAAATACTCGTAAACAGATTTTACAAGGTGAAAACTCAAGGCGCTCTTTAATGTCACCGATAATATTTGAGTACTTATGGTAAATGAGATAAATTTTAATTTTTTTTAATTATAATACACAAAATGGTAAAAGTCAAATTGTGAGGCATTGTGTTAAAAAAATTTTATTATTAGCAAAAAACGCCGCTACCCACATCAAGCGCGAGCAGCGGCGTTTTAAGTTTTATTTTTTTAGTCCTTTGGCGCCCATTTGTCAAGTGCCTTCATAAAGCTTGCACTTTCGGTTACTACCTTAACAGGCTTTGTGTAATCGAGGCTCATAAGCCCTAAAACAGATTTTGCATCGGCTATTTGGTTGTCTACAGTGTGCACACCGACATCATCGGGGCATTCCCAAGCCATATTCATAAATTCGCGGAGTTGCTCGGCAGTTTCAAGTTTAACTAATTTTACCATGTTGTACAACCTCCCATTGCTGCATTATACTTACAAGACCATGCCCGATAAGTATCTATCATCTTGTTACTATTCTTCTGTATCTTAATTATAACCGCAATTGGAAATAAAATCTAGATGTAAAATAGCAGAAGTTATAGAGCTTATAAAGAAAAATTGTTGTGATATTGCACAAACATTAAGATGAATAATTAGTGAACATAACGGATAACTTGATAAGTTTAGTTTAGTATATATTATTACAAACAATATATACAAGCAGGTAAATTAAAAATGCAGCAACCAAAACAACAAATAAAACATTGGCGGCAAAGGGGTTTACAAGCCCAGCCACTATAATTGATATAAAAAGCGCCGCGGTAAAGATAAAAAATGTAAACTGCGCAGTTCTTGCAGCTACAAAAATGTTGCGCTCGTCTGTTTCTTTAAGCTCGGCTTTTTTTAGTTCTTCGTTGTTTCTAAGCAGACGAAGATTTTTTATAAGCATTACTGTGCCGGCGCCTAAAAAGCCTCCGCCCAGACCTGTGTAAAAGCTGTGCATTATAGAGCTAAGTTCAAAGCCTGATATTTTACCCATTCTTAGCAAAACCGCCAGCGTAAACATACCTATGCCCGACAATATTATTACTGCGCTTAGCGCCAGACGTATTTTTGTGCGCTTAACAAAAGGCATTTTGTTCCAATAAAATTTTTTTTCTGACATAGCTATTCCTCCTCAAATATAAAAACTTCTTCTATTGTCTTGCCAAAAAAACTTGCAATTTTATGTGCCAGCATCAGCGAGGCATTATAGCGCCCACTTTCAAGAGATATTATGGTCTGACGTGTAACATTTACTGCATCGGCAAGCTCCTCCTGCGTTACACGGCGCTCTCGCCTTAGGGACGGAATTTTGCTTTTCATATCATTTCTCCTTTATATAATGTACAGTGTGCTTTACAATTAAAGTATAGCAAGCTTTACAAATAATGTCAAGATTACTTTACAAAAAAGTTTAAAAAAATTAAAATTGTTTTTCCTTATATAAATGTAACTGTTTTTTTGCAAAAGCTGCTGTGCCGGAGGCACTGTTTATGGTATAATAGCCGCAAACGTCTATTATACTTTTATTTACATTCGCCGCCTATGGCGATGCGAAATTATACCATAACGCTTTGCTTTTATGGTATAATAGCCGCAAACGTCTATGCCATATCGGCATAAATGTTTTTACGTAAAATATTTAATAATATAATAAAGAAACAGATGGTGCTGATATGATGTATGAAAATGAAGAAAAACCACAGAGAGTGGTGCTGGTGGCTGTAGACACAGGAGAATTTGATATTGAAACGTCACTTTTAGAGCTTGCCGAGCTTGCGCAGAGCGCAGGTGCAGAGGTTATTGCAAGGGTTTCGCAAAAGCGACCCGATTACGACAAGGCAACTATGATAGGCAGCGGAAGGCTGGAGGAGCTGCGCGGTTTTAGCGCCGAAAACGACATAGACCTTTTGATATTTGACCATGAGCTTACGGCAAGCCAAATAAGAAATATTACAGAAGCTGCGGGCGTTGGCGTTATAGACCGCACCATGCTTATACTGGATATATTTGCCAAAAATGCACGTACAAAGGAGGGCGCATTGCAGGTGGAGCTTGCACAGCAGCGTTATCGCTTGCCGCGTCTTGGCGGGCAGGGCAAAAGTCTTTCGCGTCTGGGCGGAGGAATAGGCACACGCGGACCGGGCGAGAGCAAGCTGGAGTCTGACAAAAGGCATATACATCGCCGCATAGAAGCGTTGGAGGAGCAGCTGGGGGAGCTTACAAAGCGGCGCGGGCTTCTTCGTACACGGCGCAAAAAAGACGGCGTTACAACAGTTGCCATAGTGGGCTATACAAATGTGGGGAAATCGACGCTTTTAAACGCTTTTACAGACGCAGGTGTACTGACAGAGGACAAGCTTTTTGCAACGCTGGACCCGACGGCAAGAGCCTTAGAGCTGCCGGACGGGCGCAGCGTTATGCTGGTTGATACCGTGGGCTTTTTGCGCCGCCTGCCGCACCACCTTGTCGAGGCTTTTCGTTCTACCCTGGAGGAGGCTGTGGAAGCCGACCTTCTGCTTAACGTCTGCGATGTTTCAAGCCCTGAGGTGCAAGAGCAGATAGAGGTGACAGAAGCCTTGATGGCAGAGCTTGGGGCTAAGGGTACGCCGACTATAACGGTGCTTAATAAATGTGACATGGTAGAGCACTTCGAGCCTGTTTCAAACATTGGCAATAATGTCGTTATAAGCGCAAAAACAGGCTACGGCTTGCACGAGCTTCTGCAAAAAATATCGGAGCTTTTAGAGCCGTCACAGCTTCGCCTTACTCTTATAATACCATACGAAAAAACAGCTATTATAGCAGAGATAAGAAAAGAAGGCAAAATTTTTGCCGAGGAGTATGTGGCTGAGGGAACAAAGCTAGAGGCACTTGTGGACAAAAAAATCCTCCACATGGTGGAGGATTTCATCTGTTAAAATAAAACAAGCTATAATGCGCGGTGCATTAAGCGGGTTATTATAGCTTGCTTAGCATCTTCAATGTTGGTATATTCGGCATTATCTTCTAAAATATAATTAGCTGCGTCAATATAATCGGCAAGCGTAAATTCAGGCGAAGATATTTTTATAATTTCGGTTGCTTGAGCCTCTGTGATTACGGTACGTCTAATATCTGACATATATCCGCAATTCAGCAAATTAGCTATTTGCTCCAGGTAATCCAACTGTTATCGCCTGCTTTCGGTAAATTAATAATGACCACAATGAGCCTATTTTAGCATAATATTAACAAAAAATCAATAAAAAATTTGGAAAAAATATAATTATAAAAACCATTTAGTTATAAACTTAGAATTAATAATTCTAGTTTCCGTGCCAAGCATATTTTTTCATGTCAACAAAATTATCGTCGCCAACTTTTACGCCTTCGCCTAAAAGCAGTTCTTTTTGTTTATCAATTCCACCAAAGGCAAAAGCGGGTGCCAGTCTGCCGAAGCGGTTTACTACGCGGTGACAGGGTATTACGCCGGGGGCGGGGTTTATATGCAGTGCACTGCCAACGGCACGTGAGGCGCGCGGGCTGCCGCATAAAAGCGCCACTTGTCCGTAGCTTGCCACCATGCCTTTTGGAATTTGCATAACAACAGAATACACCTTTTCATAAAATGTCATAGTAATTTCCTCCACGCTTTTTACAGCGCATGGCAAGTTTATAGTAATAGCAGTAGATGTTTAAAGCTTACATCAAACTTTTGCAGGGCACAATGCCTTTAAGCAAGTTTTTAATTTAATGTTACAAAAAGGATATTATTATACCAATTTTAAGTGATATAATTATGCTATCGCAGATAGTTTTAATTACGCATGTGCGTAGCACGCGACTTAGATAAAAATTAATAAAACAGAAACTGTTTTAATTGCGTATGTGCTTAGCACGCGACTTAGATAAAAATTATGGAGGGATAAGCTATGAGCGCACCGTTTATACCTGAGTTTCAAGGAAACTTACGAAAACATTCACTTGTTGTGCCGGAGAGCATTCGCCGCTGTACGGGTATAAAGGTTTTCGGTAAACGAATGAAGTCCATTGTTTTTACGACAGATGTTTCTATTATCCGCAACGTAAATGCAGATGCTGTTATTGCCGTTTACCCCTTTACCCCGCAGCCCATAATAACACAATCGCTTATGCTTGCCGCCGATATACCTGTTTTTTGCGGCGTGGGAGGCGGTCTTACTATGGGTAAGCGCGTTATAAACTTGGCACTTCATGCCGAGTTTCAGGGGGCTATAGGCGTAGTTTTAAACGCGCCAACAAGCAACGAAACCCTGGCGGCTGTGCGTGAAGAAATAGATTTGCCTGTGGTTATAACTGTTGTGAGTGAAAAAGATGATATAGCCGCGCGCATTAAGTCGGGCGCGTCAATAATTAATGTTTCTGCCGCTGCAAATACGGTAGAGCTTGTGCATAAAATTCGCTCAGAGTTCCCTGAGCTTGCTATAATGGCAACGGGAGGACCGACAGATGAGAGCATTCTTAACACTATAGAAGCGGGAGCAAATGCCATTACGTGGACGCCACCCACAAACGGACAGCTTTTTAAGGTTCAGATGGAGAGATATAGGCAAGGACTTGACCACACATAAAAACTGAATAAATATTCAAAAAAGACTTGATTTATTCAAAAATTATAGTATAATAAATGTATAGACGCAAAAGTATTGCATACTGCTGCGCAATGATAAAACGAAAGGTGTATTATTATGAAAAAGTACAAAAAAGTTCTGCTGGCTTACTCCGGAGGTCTTGATACCTCGGTTATTATACCGTGGCTTAAAGAAAACTATGGCTGCGAGGTTATAGCGGTGGCGGCAGATGTGGGGCAGGGCAAGGAGCTTACTGGGCTGCATGAAAAGGCTATTAAAACAGGTGCTTCTAAGCTTTATATAGAGGATTTAAACGACGTTTTTGCCGAGGATTATATAGTACCAACACTAAAAGCCAATGCTGTTTACGAGGGTAAATACCTTTTGGGTACTTCGTTTGCTCGCCCTATAATAGCGAAAAGGCTTGTTGAAATTGCCAAGGCAGAGGGTGCCGACGCAATAGCCCACGGCTGTACCGGTAAGGGCAATGACCAAGTTCGTTTTGAGCTTGCTATAAAAGCTTTTGCGCCGGATATGGGCATTATAGCGCCGTGGCGCACATGGGAGCTTAAAAGCCGCGAGGACGAGATAGAATATGCCGAGAAACGCGGTATTCCGCTTAATATAACAAAGGAAACAAACTATTCTAAGGACAAAAACCTGTGGCATTTGTCGCATGAGGGGCTTGACTTAGAAGACCCCGCAAACGAGCCTGATTACAACAAGGAGGGCTTTTTGGAGCTGGGAGTTTCGCCCGAAAACGCACCTGACAAGCCTACATATGTTACAATAGGCTTTGAAAAAGGCACACCGACAACTCTAAACGGCAAAAAAATAAAAATGGCAAAAATGATAGAGGAGCTTAACGAGATTGGCGGTGCAAACGGCATAGGTATTGTGGATATGGTTGAAAACAGGCTGGTAGGCATGAAGTGCCGCGGCGTGTACGAAACCCCCGGCGGTACTATCCTTTATGCGGCGCACAAAAAGCTGGAAGAAATATGCCTTGACCGCGACACACAGCATTACAAAGAGCAGGTGGCTATAAAATTTGCCGAGCTTGTTTATTATGGGCAGTGGTTTACTCCCTTGCGCGAGGCTCTATCGGCTTTTGTTGACAGCACACAGCAGACGGTTACAGGTGAAGTTAAGCTAAAGCTTTACAAGGGCAATATTATTGATGCCGGTGTAACAAGCCCGTATTCGTTGTATTCAGAGGAGATTGCAACCTTTGGAGAGGACCATTGCTATAATCAAGCCGATTCTGAGGGCTTTATAAACCTGTTTGGTCTGCCTATAAAAGTGCAGGCACAGATGAAAGAAAAAACAGGGCTTGCGGAGTAAATTTTTGCAGCAATACATGAATAAAAGCAAGCGAGGATAGGCTTCTCGCTTGCTTTTGTCTGATAAAACCGAAGAAGG
Organism: Hydrogenoanaerobacterium sp.; assembly: GCA_036638975.1. Classification (GTDB taxonomy): domain Bacteria; phylum Bacillota; class Clostridia; order Oscillospirales; family Ruminococcaceae; genus JAVWJP01. The sequence goes on along the minus strand of JAVWJP010000013.1, from coordinate 37,372 downwards.
AGCAGTAATATGGCACTTTGGGCAGGGCGTTTTAAAAAAGAAGAAGATTCGCGCGTAAATGACTTTAACTCGTCGATACGTTTTGATTTTCGTATGTATAAAGAGGACATAGAGGGCAGTATAGCCCATGCAACAATGCTGGAGCAGCAAAAGATAATAAGTGCAGATGATTATACAAAAATAGTTGAGGGGCTAAGCTCTATACTTGATGATATTGCAAGCGGAGGACTTCTTCCGGACAGCAGCGCAGAGGATATTCATATGTTTGTGGAGGCGGAGCTTACGGCAAGAGTAGGGGACGCAGGCAAACGTTTGCACACCGCACGCAGCCGCAACGACCAAGTTGCACTTGACATAAGGCTGTACCTGCGCGGGGAATGTGAGGCTGTCATAAAGCAGCTAAAAGCCCTTACAGAGGTGCTTTGTCAAAAGGCGCAAGAGCACACGCAAACGGTTATGCCGGGGTATACGCATATGCAAAGGGCACAGCCTGTTACATTTGCGCACCACCTTATGGCGTATGCTCAAATGTTTTTACGTGATATTGACCGCATTGCCGATGCTAAACGCCGTATGAATATTATGCCGCTTGGCAGCGGAGCCTTGGCAGGCACCACATACCCGCTGGACAGAAGCAGGGTGGCAGAGCTTTTGGGCTTTGACGGTGTAACCGAAAACAGCTTGGACGGAGTTTCTGACAGAGATTTTTGTGTGGATATAGCACAGGCAATGTCGCTTATAATGGTGCATCTCTCGCGCTTTTCTGAAGAAATAGTTATGTGGTGCTCTTGGGAATTTAAGTTTGTAGAGCTGGACGACGCATTTGCAACAGGCTCGTCTATTATGCCGCAAAAAAAGAACCCCGATATAACCGAGCTTGTGCGCGGAAAAAGCGGCAGGGTTTTTGGAGATTTAACAGCGCTTTTAACTATGCTAAAGGGCTTGCCGCTTGCATATAATAAAGATATGCAGGAGGACAAAGAGGCTATTTTTGACGCTGTGGATACGGTTAAGCTGTGCCTTGCAACCGTGCTGCCAATGGTGCAGACAATGAAGGTGCTTAAAGAGAATATGCGCAATGCGGCGGCAAGGGGTTTTATAAACGCTACAGATTGTGCCGATTATTTGGTAAAAAAAGGCTTGCCGTTTAGAGATGCCTACAGGGTTACGGGGCAGCTTGTGGCTTACTGTATAGACAGCGGTGTCACGCTTGAAGCTTTAAGCATTGCAGAGTTTAAAAAGGCACACCCGCTTTTCGGCGAGGACGTTTATGATGCTATTTCGCTGGAAACCTGTATAGAAGGGCGCAATGTCCTTGGAGGACCTGCTCCAAAAGAAGTAGAGCGGCAGATAGCCGCCGTCCGCGCAAAGCTTGAGAAAATAAAAAAATAAAAAAATAAGACCCCCAAAAAAGCTTTAGCAGGCAATTTTGGGGGTTTTGTGTTTATTATTTAAAATAATCTACAGCGCCTTTAAACATAAGGTTTTCTTTGTTGCCTGGTACGTTTTTATAAATGCCGTTTGTTATGCGCTCAGAGTGCGCCATCTTGCCAAAGATTCTGCCGTCCGGCGAGGTTATGCCCTCTATGGCGCAGGCAGAGCCGTTGGGGTTAAAGCGAATATCTAGGCTTGGAGCCCCGCTTAAATCTACATACTGAGTAGCAATTTGTCCGTTTGCCGCAAGCTGCTCTATAAGCTCGCTGCTTGCCACAAAGCGCCCTTCGCCGTGCGAAATTGCGGTGGTGTGTATGTCGCCGACGTTGCAATACATAAGCCATGGAGATTTATTGCCGGCAACGCGTGTGTTTACAAGCAGGCTTTGATGCCTACCGATAATATTATAGGTTAGTGTGGGGCTGTCAGCTGTTGGCTGTGTTATTTTGCCATAGGGCACAAGCCCCAGCTTTATAAGAGCCTGAAAACCGTTGCATATGCCGCACATAAGCCCATCGCGCTCGTCCAAAAGCTTTTGTACAGCCTCTGCAATATGCGGGCTGCGGAAGAACGCCGTAATAAATTTGCCTGAACCGTCGGGCTCGTCACCACCGCTGAATCCGCCCGGTATTGCTATGATGTTAGAGCGGACTATTGCCTTTGTAAACTCTAAAACACTTTCTTCTATGGCGGAAGAGCTTAGGTTGCGAATTATAAATACTTCAGGCTCTGCGCCTGCCTTTGCAAAGGCACGGGCTGTATCGTATTCGCAGTTTGTGCCGGGAAAAACCGGTATTAAAACGCGCGGGGTTGCCACTTTTATTGCGGGGGCTTTGCGCTCTGTACACTTGTAGCTATATGTTGGGGGCATTATTTTTGGTGTTGGCACGGCGGTACAGGGGAATATGGGCTCTAGCTTTTGCTGCCATTTTTGAGTTAAGCTTACAAGGTCTACAGCTTCTTCGCCAACAGTTATTTCATACTCCGCTGTGGTTTTTCCTATAAGCTCATACGGCAGTTCACACGCGGCTTCTGCTACAAAAGCACCGTAGCGGCACTCGCAAAGTCTTTTGTCAGTCATACTAATCTGCGCGCCGAGCTTGTTGCCAAGGCACATTTTAAATACACCCTCGGCTACACCGCCAAAGCCCACAGCCCATACTGAGATAAGCTTTTTGTCGGCTATAAGCGCTTCTGTTTTGTCAAATATTTTTTTAACGCTTTCAAAATCAGGCAAGCCGTTTTTGTCATATTCGGGTGCTATATAATAAATGTTGCTGCCTGCTTTTTTAAACTCGGGGCTTATTATATTGTCAAGCCTTGCTGTAGAAACCGCAAACGAAACAAGCGTCGGGGGCACGTCCATGCCCTCAAAGCTGCCGGACATAGAATCTTTACCGCCTATAGCCGCACAGCTAAGCTGAAGCTGTGCCTCAAAAGCGCCAAGCAGTGCCGCAAAAGGTGCGCCCCAGCGCGTGGGGTCATTGCCTGTGCGACCAAAATATTCTTGAAAGCTAAGCCAGCACTTGTGCCTGCTGCCGCCGGCCGCCACAAGCTTTGCTATGCTCTCTGTAACGGCATATATAGCGCCATGGTAGGGGCTTTGCTGTGATAAAAACGGGTTAAAGCCCCATGACATAAGCGAGCAAACGGTGGTTTCGCCTGCTATAAGCGGTAGCTTTGCCGCCATTGCCTGTGTGGGCGTAAGCTGCCATTTGCCGCCGTAGGGCATATTTACAGTGCCGGCACCTATAGTGGAATCGAACCTTTGCTCAAGCCCTCTGCGCGAAACTACGTTTAAATCTAAAACAGTGCTTGCAAAGCGCTGTGCGGCTGTGTCGCCGCTTGCATCTGCTGTTGTAAAGCTTGGCGTATTTACGCCCGATATTTTAACGTCGGCGTGCTTTACCGCGCCGTTTGTATTTAGAAATGCGCGCGAAACATCTACTATTTTTTTACCGTTTTTGTTCATCACAAGGCGGGGCGCTTCGGTTACAAGCGCAACCTCTACTGCGGCAAGGTTTTCGCCTTGCGCAAGCTTTATAAATTCGGCGGCATCTTTTGCATCTACAACCACTGCCATTCTCTCTTGAGATTCACTTATGGCAAGCTCTGTGCCGTCAAGCCCGTCATATTTTTTTGGTACTGCATCAAGGTTTATTATAAGCCCGTCGGCAAGCTCGCCCACGGCGACAGAAACGCCTCCCGCGCCAAAATCATTGCAGCGCTTTATAAGCCGTGTCGCATTGGGGTTTCTAAAAAGACGCTGTATTTTTCGCTCCTCAGGTGCGTTGCCTTTTTGTACCTCTGCACCGCAGGTTTCTAAAGAGCTTAGAGTGTGCTTTTTAGACGAGCCTGTTGCACCTCCGCAGCCGTCACGCCCTGTTTTACCACCCAAAAGCAGAACAATATCTCCGGCATTTGGGCATTCGCGCCGAACATTACTGGCGGGCGCCGCACCTAAAACCGCGCCAAGCTCCATTCGCTTTGCGGCATAGCCGGGGTGGTAAAGCTCGCTTACCTGCCCTGTTGCAAGACCAATCTGGTTGCCGTAGCTGCTGTAGCCCGCCGCCGCGGTTGTGGTAAGCTTGCGCTGCGGCAGCTTTCCTGCCATGGTTTTTGAAATTGGCACTGTGGGGTCTGCCCCGCCTGTTACGCGCATTGCCTGATATACATACGAGCGCCCCGAAAGCGGGTCGCGTATAGCGCCGCCCAAGCAGGTGGCGGCGCCGCCAAATGGTTCTATCTCGGTGGGGTGGTTATGAGTTTCGTTTTTAAACATCAAAAGCCATGGCTGGGTTTTTCCATCAACGTCCACATCAATTTTAACAGAGCAGGCGTTTATCTCGTCACTTTCGTCAAGCTCTTTTAAAAGCCCCTCGCGCTTTAGCTCTTTAGCACCTATTACCGCTAAATCCATAAGTGTGACAGCTTTATTTTTGCCGGCATAAAGGGTTTTACGGCAGTCGTAATATTTTTCGCAGCTTTTTTTTATGTAATCGGGCTCTATGTCTATGCTGTCAAGATTGGTAGAAAAAGTGGTGTGGCGGCAGTGGTCAGACCAATAGGTGTCTATCATTCGTATCTCGGTTATGCTGGGCTCGCGTTTTTCGTCATTTTTAAAGTATGCCTGTAAAAGTGTTATGTCGTCTAAATCCATGGCAAGACCATGCTCGTTTATAAATGTATTTAAGCCGTTTTTATCAAGCTCTGTAAAGCCATCAAGTATTTGCACGCTTGCAGGTGCCTCGGCGGTGCTTACAAGTGTTTCTTCCTCTGCCATAGACGCCTCGCGGCTTTCGACGGGGTTTATTACGAAGGCTTTTATTTTTGCAAGCTCGTCCTGCGTGAGCTTACCCTCTAAAATATAAACTCTTGCGGTTTTTACCAGAGGGCGCTCGCCCTGTGTCATAATTTGTATGCACTGCGAGCAAGAATCGGCACGTTGGTCAAATTGACCCGGCAGATACTGCACGGCAAAGACACTGTATGGCTGTTCAAGCTGTGGCAGCGAGTTATAAATAAAATCTATCGGAGGCTCTGAAAAAACTATAGGCTTTGCCGCCTCCAGCTGCTGCGGGCTTATGTTTTCCACATCATAGCGGTTAAGCACACGCAGCCCCGTTATGCTTTCCAGCCCCAAAACGGTGCGTATATCGGCAAGCAGAGCACGGGCTTCTACGGCAAATTCTTTTTTCTTTTCTGTGTAAACTCTGTAAACAGCCATAATTAACCTCCTGTAAATTTATATTAAATTTGGTTCAACAAGCTCTCCGATGCAGTATTCCCCGCTTACTGCCAAAAGGCGCACGGGATAAAGACAGCCGCTTATGTTCTTTTGTGACAGGACGCGCACGGGCGTGTAGTTTTTTGTATAACCCTCGGTGCCAAGAGCAGTTGTAATTGTTTCAAAAAGCACCTCCTCGGTCTTGCCAAGCTGTGTGTGCAAAAAGCTTTTACGGCTCTCTGCCATAGCGGCAAGCATTACGGCGGCGCGTTTTTCTTTAACAGCACGGCTTTGCTGCCCTGTCATAGAGGCTGCGCGTGTACCCTTTCGTATAGAGTACGGGAAGACATGAACCTTTGCAAAGCCTATATTTTTTGCAAATGCAAGCGAGCTTTCAAACTCCTCGTCGGTTTCGTTTGGAAAGCCAACCATTATGTCGGTGGTGATACTGCAATTATTAAAGGCGCTGCGCAGCTTTTGTACCATTTCGCCGTATTGTGCAGAGCTGTAGTGGCGGTTCATTCGCTTTAAGGTTGCATCGCACCCGCTTTGCAGCGAAAGATGAAACTGAGGGCAAAACTTCGGCTGTGCCGCCATGCGTGCAATGTCATCATCGGTTAAAACCTCAGGCTCCAGAGAACCCAAACGCACGCGTTCTATGCCGCTTACTCCGCAGGCAAGCTCTATGGCATCTATAAGGCGAACAGAGCCGCCTTCTGTGCCGTAGCTGGGTAAGTTTATGCCAACAAGCACAGCCTCTTTATAGCCCGCCGAGGCAAGCCCTGTAAGCTCGTCGTAAAGCTCGTCTAAAGGCTTGCTGCGCCGCGGACCTCGCGCCATGGGTATAATGCAGTAGGTGCAAAAACGCTCGCAGCCGTCCTGTATTTTTACAAATGCGCGTGTTCTGTCTAAAAACCTGCTTGCTGTCATGCTCTCAAATTTTTCTCCGCGCTCGTGCGGGGTTATGTTTATAACGCGGCTTCCGGTCTGCAAAAAGCTTTCTATATCGTGCAAAAGCCCGCTGCGGTTGTACGAGCCTGTAATAACGTCGGCCTCTGTTATTTTTGCCGCCTCCTGTGGGAACGCCTGCGGAAAGCACCCTGTAAGCACAGCGACAGAGCCGGGGTTTGCGCGCTTAAAGTGGCGCAGAGCCTGCCGCGTTTTTTTGTCACCTGAGGAGGTTACGGTGCACGAGTTTATTACAAAAACATCGGCGGGGCTGTCTGTGGGGACAATATCGTATCCGCCGCCATAAAACATTTGCTCAAGTATTTGGGTTTCATACTGGTTTACCTTGCACCCCAGTGTGTAAAAAGCAGCTCTCATTGTGTCCTCCGTCTATAGTGGGTTTATTTTAGCTTTTGAAGCAGAAAAGATTTGAACCGTAAAAAGCTTTAAATTTGTACAAAAAATAATATGTCATATTTAATATTATAATGATTTTTAGAGATAATAGCAATTAGCAGTTGACTTAAAAAGAGAGTACTGTTATATTGTATTTATGGTGATTATCCTTATAAATCATACATAGAAATGGAGGAAATATATTTTATGAAGGAAGTAACTATTCTTTTAAGCACAATCAACGATGTAAAGGTTTTTGTAAACTCGGTTTCAAAATACGATTTTGACGTTGACCTGGTTTCGGGCAGATATGCCATAGATGCAAAATCTATTATGGGTATTTTTAGCCTAGACCTTTCAAAGCCAATAAAAATGCAGGTTTACAGTGACAAAGCGGAAGCATTTATGGAAGAAATCAAGCCTTTCATAGTTGCGTAAAAAAAGAATCATCAATGAGTAGCTGGACGGTATTTTAAAAATGCTGCCCGGCTATTATGTATAAAGGCACATTTTTTCTTTGTTTTGGCGCATATAATGGTAACCGAAGCTGTGTAAATACCCCTGTGGCGTTTTACCTAAGCTTTAAGCGCATTATTATGCAAAAAAACGAATGGAGTGCTTTTTATGTATAAGCCTTTAAAACGAGCCGCGGCATTTACTTTGGCATTTGTCTTTTTTATTCTGTGCCCTTGCCCCGTAAAAGCCTACGAGGGCGAAGCAGGGGTTTTGCTGCCGTTGCAGCAGGGCGAAATCAGCATGAATGTAAAATCGGCAGTGCTGTACGAGCAAGCCACAGGTCAGCAGCTTTACGAGCAAAACCCCGACGAGCCTATGCCGCCTGCCTCTGTGACAAAAATTATGACGCTTTTGCTTACGATGGAGGCGCTGGACGCGGGTACGCTAAAGCTTGATGACATGATAAGCTGTACGGAGCACGCGGCGGGAATGGGCGGCAGCCAAATTTGGTTGGAGCCAAACGAGCAGATGAGTGTAAATGACCTTTTAAAGGCGGCGGCAATATCCTCTGCAAATGATGCGTCTGTGCTTTTGGGAGAGGCTGTTGCGGGCAGCGAAGAAAATTTTGTTGCGCTTATGAACAAGCGTGCGGCGGAGCTTAACATGAAGAACACAAGCTTTAAAAACGCTTGCGGGCTTGATGAGGCGGGGCACGAAACTACAGCACGCGATATAGCTTTGATGTCTTGCGAGCTTTTAAAGCACCCGAAAATAAAAAAATATTCTACAGTGTGGATGGACTCTTTGCGCGACGGAGCTACACAGCTTGTAAACACAAATAAGCTTGTGCGCTTTTACGAAGGCGCAACAGGGCTTAAAACAGGCACTACAGACGGAGCGGGCAGCTGTCTTGCGGCATCTGCACAGCGCGGGGGGCTTAGCCTTGTGGCGGTTGTTATGGGTGCGCCGACAAGTGACGAGCGCTTTGCGGCGGCACGAAAGCTTTTAGATTACGGCTTTGCGAGCTATGAAATGGCGGCGCTTCCCGGTATTTCAGAGAAGCTTACGCCCGTAAAGGTTAAGGGAGGCACCTCGCCTGAGGTTAATGTCACCTACGAAAAGCCCGCCGATATTGTGGTGAAAAAAGGTGACGAGCAAAAGCTCGAGCAGCGCATAAGCCTTGTGCCGGATTTGGAGGCGCCTGTAGAAAAGGGGCAGGTGCTGGGCAGAGTTCTTGTGGTGTTAGGTGCTTCTCCCATAGCCGAATATACCCTTAAAGCGGCACAAGCAGTAGAAAAAATGACTATGCTAAACGGAATGAAGATGCTTTTTGGTAAGCTTATTATGCTAATATAATGTCTAATTTGTGAAAACTGCATAAATTAGCAAGTTTCTTTATATTGATACTTGCAAATAATGCTGTAATATTGTAAAATGGAAACATAGAAACGGGGGAATTTAAAATGGCAGTAAAACTTAACTCGAATTATCTAAAAGGCTTTTTGACAGAGGCGGAAATCGAGGCTTTGTACCCCGAGGTTAAAACGGCACATAACACACTTAATGCGGGCAGCGGCAAGGGCAACGACTTTTTAGGCTGGCTTAATTTACCTAAAGACTACGACAAAGAGGAATTTGGCAGGATAAAAAAAGCCGCTGCTAAAATTAAAAGCGACAGCGACATACTTATAGTTATAGGCATAGGCGGAAGCTACCTTGGCGCGCGCGCCGCTATAGAGCTTTTGCGTTCGCCTTTTTACAACAATATCAAAAAAGATACACCGCAAATATTTTTTGCCGGCAACAATATTAACCCTACCTATCTAAACGAGCTGCTTTCAATTTGTGAGGGCAAAGATATCTCTATAAATGTTATTTCAAAATCGGGCACTACTACAGAGCCCGCTTTGGCGTTTCGCATCTTCCGCGAGCTTTTAGAGAAAAAGTACGGCGCAGACGGTGCAAAAGGGCGCATTTACTGCACCACCGATAAATCTCGCGGCACATTAAAGCAGCTTTGCAACGAGCAGGGTTACGAAGCCTTTGCCATTGCCGATGATATAGGCGGGCGGTATTCGGTGCTTACAGCAGTGGGGTTGCTGCCTATAGCTGTCGCAGGTGCAGATATTGACGCTATAATGGCAGGTGCGGCACAGGCTGTTGACGAGCTTAATAATGATGATGTTGCAAGTAACGACTGTTACCGATATGCCGCGTTGCGTCAGGCACTTTACCGCAAGGGCAAAAAGATAGAAATGCTTGTAAGCTACGAGCCGGCTTTTACCATGATGTCGGAATGGTTTAAACAGCTTTTTGGCGAGAGCGAGGGCAAAGAAAACAAAGGGATTTTCCCTGCGGCGGCAACGTTTTCTACCGACCTGCACTCTATGGGGCAATACATACAGCAGGGCGAACGCATTCTGTTTGAAACTGTTGTGGACATAAAAAAGCCTAAGACAGACTTATTTATAGAAAAAGATGCTGCAAATGCCGATGGCTTAAACTTTCTTTCGGGGCAAAATATGTCGGTTGTAAACCGCAAAGCGCTTGAGGGGACAATTTTGGCGCACACCGAGGGCGGAGTACCAAATATAGTTTTAGAGCTGCCGGAGATTAACGAGCATGAGTTTGGATATATGGTTTATTTCTTTGAAAAAGCGTGTGCCATTTCGGGCTATGTTTTAGATGTAAACCCCTTTGACCAACCGGGTGTGGAAAGCTACAAAAAAAATATGTTCGCACTGTTGGGCAAGCCGGGCTATGAGGATATGCGTTCTCAGCTTGAAGCAAAGCTGCACTAAGCCACAAAACCGCCGCAGGCGGTTAAAATACAACAAAACTTAGGAGGAATAAAACATGATAAAGCTTATCGTGGGAAACAAAGGCTCCGGTAAAACCAAAACACTTATAGACCAGATTAACGCAGCGGTAAAAACAACTACGGGTAATATAGTGTGCGTTGAAAAGGGACTGAAAATGACATATGACATAGACCACGCTGTACGGCTTATTGATATTGAAGACTATAAGATTGAAAGTTACGATTCGTTTTATGGTTTTATAGCGGGTATTTTTGCCGGTAACTACGATATTTCAGAGATATTTGTAGACGGAACCTTAAAGATAGGCGGAAGGGACTATAACGAGCTTGCAGAGTTTATAATAAGACTCGGTGCTCTTGTTGAATCCAGCAAGGCTTCTATAACCTTTACAATTTCCTGTGACGCCTCAGAGCTACCCGAGAGCGTTAAAAAGTACATTGCATAGTAAACCTGTTATATAAAATGCTAGCCCCCCGCCAGTGGCGGGGGGCTTTTTGCATAAGCTTTTATAGCTGCACTTTAATTATTTATGAGTTTTCAAAGGCTTTTGGGCAGGCTTTTTTTGCCATTTCTTCAAGCATTGTAAACATACGCTTGCCCTGCCGTTCAAAAACCTCCATGTCTGTTTCAAAGCATTTTTCGTTTGCATAGGCGGGTGTGGTGCTGTATATTTGTGTTGCTTTTAGGGCGTCAAGCCCTATAGTCTTGTCGTAAAATATTATGTCCGGCATAAGACCTGCCGCAGCTTCCTTAGGGTAAACCCAGCCGGTATAGCTTGCCGCACTGTTTTTAAAGCCGCATTTTTCTAAAAGCCTTCCCTCAAAGCTGTCGCCTGTCGCGAGGGTAAGCGGCATAACGCGCAAATAGGCAGCTTCCGGCTGTTTCTCTAAAGCCATCACTTTTTCCGATATCGCGGTAAGCACGGCATTTTGTTTGTCAAAAAATGCCTGTCCCTTTTCACCCCCGCTTTTTTCGCCGTCAAATATCTTTGAGATATTTTTGTAAAGCTCGCAAAGCTCGTCTAAGCTGTTGGCACGAGGCAGTACAAGCACCGTTATGTCGGCTTTTTTAAGCGCTTCCTGTGCCGTTGCAGATATAGGAGATACAGATAGCACAAGCTGCGGGCTAAGGCTTAAAATATCCTCGGTTTGTGTGCTGCCTACAGTGCCAAGCCTTGGTAGCGATGAAATATCCTCAGCCTCATAGCTGCAAAAATCGCTTATCCCAATTATTTTTTCGCGGTAACCAAGGTCGCATAAAAGCTCGGTTGTAGCGGGCGAGAGCGAAACTATTTTTTCGGGCGGCATAGCTATTTTTACATCTCCTATGCTCACGGGGTAGCCCGTGTCCTCCTCGCTTATGCTTTCCGTCGAGTCCTCTGTGGGCTTGTCGCTGCTGCTCTGCTCGTTTTTTTTGGCACAGGCGCTAACTGCAAATATTAAAATAAAAGCTAAAAGTGCCGCTAATATTTTTCTTGTTTTCATATATTAAAATCCTTTCGGTGGCTAAAAAGCCAAAAAACTTGATGTCTTTATAAGCGTTATAAACCCATTTTACAGCCGCCGTGCCCTTGTGTCAATTGCCGTATATTTATATAGTGTGCAAAAATACATTATTTTTTGCATATAGTGCATTTACATTATAAAATAATCTATTGAAAGAAAGCGGCGTTTATTGTACAATGTAAACGTTAGGTTTTTAGACCGTACAGAAAATGAGGTGGCATTACAATGACAGGAGCACAGGCTGTAGCAAGGGCACTGCTTGATGAGGGCGTTACAACGGTGTTTGGGTATCCGGGTGCTGCCATATGCCCGTTTTACGAGGCAATGCGCGAAACTTCGCTTCGGCATATTCTTGTAAGGCACGAAGAAAACGCGGGGCACGCCGCCAGCGGCTATGCGCGTGTTTCGGGTAAGGCGGGGGTGTGTATTGCAACTTCCGGGCCCGGTGCCACAAACCTTATTACGGCTCTTGCAACGGCATATATGGATTCTATCCCAATTGTTGCCATAACGGGGCAGGTTTCTACAGAGGTTTTGGGGCGCGATGTTTTTCAAGAGGCAGACATAACGGGGGCAGCCGCGCCATTTATAAAATATAGCTTTCTCATAAAAAATGCGGACGAGATTCCGCGTATAATAAAAGAGGCGTTTTACCTTGCGACAACCGGTAGGCAAGGGCCTGTGCTTGTAGATATTCCTGTGGACATACAGGATACAGAGATAGAATATAAAGCACCGGAGTTGCCTAATATACGCGGATATAAGCCTAGCAGTAAGGGTAACGCACTGCAATTGCGCCGTGTTTTGGCAGCTATGCACGAGGCAAAGCGACCGCTTATATGTGCGGGCGGCGGCGTCTTTGGCGCACACGCAGAAAAAGAAGTGCAAAAGCTGTGCGAGCAGTGCGCAGTGCCTGCGGTGTCTACATTAATGGGGCTGGGAGTGTTGCCCACAGCACATGAAATGTACGTAGGAATGCTTGGAATGTACGGGAGCAAAAACGCAAATGAAGCGCTTAACAGTGCCGATTTGCTTATAATAATAGGTGCACGGGTGGGCGACAGAGCAATGAAAAGCCCGGCGCTTTTAAGCCGTAAAAAACGTGTTATACATATAGATATAGACCCCGCGGAGATAGGCAAAAATATGGAAACAAACATACCGCTTGTGGGCGATGCGGGGCTTATAATAAAGCAGATATTGGAGCAGTGCGGGCAGCTTGAAACCTTACAATGGCTGAACGATATAAAAAAAGCAAGGACAGCTGAGTCGCAGCTGCCGCTGTCTGCAAAAAACGGATTTGTAAACCCATATGCTTTTTTGACAAAGCTGTCAAATGCAATGTACGACGATGGAATATATATTTCGGACGTTGGACAAAACCAGATATGGTCGGCGCGCAGTGTAAACCTGCGAAGCGGAAGGTTTTTGACCTCAGGCGGCATGGGAACAATGGGGTATTCTTTGCCCGCCGCAATAGGTGCAAAGCTTGCAGAGCCTAAAAAACAGGTGGTGGCGGTGTGCGGCGACGGTGCTTTTCAAATGCAGCTGCCGGAGCTTGCAACAATTGTGCAGCATGGTGTGGCGGTTAAGCTGGTGGTGCTTAACAATACCCGTCTTGGCATGGTGCACGAGCTGCAAAAAAGTGAGTACGGAGCTTGCACCGCTGTAGAGCTTGGCGGTATACCCGACATTTGCGCTGTGGCAAAGGCGTATGGGGTAGACAGCCTGTGCATTGCAGACAACGAGAGCATTGACGAAGCTGTAAAAAAGTTTTTGCGTGAGGACAAGCCGTTTGTGCTCGAATGTAAAATAGACCCTGACGAGTCTACAAAGCTTTAGGCTTAAACGGGCGAAAGGAGAGGCTTTTTATGAAGCGCACATTGTCTGTGCTGGTAGAAAACAGAGCCGGTGTGCTCTCGCGTATTTCGGGGCTATTTTCGCGCCGCGGGTTTAATATAGACAGCCTTGCAGTTGGCGTTACCGAGGACAAAACAATATCGCGTATGACTATTGTTGTAAACGGTGACGATTCTGTTGTGGAGCAGGTGGAAAAACAGCTTAACAAGCTTGTAGATGTTATTCATGTTCGTGTGTTTGAAGCCGGAGATATTATAACGCGCGAGCTTATGCTTTTGAAGGTTAGTGTTTCGGGTGCGACGCGCAGCGAAATTATAGACATTGTTAAAATAACTGCTGCAAGAATAGTAGACCTTTCTAAAACTACGCTTACCATAGAAATTTGCGATACTCCGGACCGCTTAGAGCTTTTGGAAGATTTGCTTCGTCCATATGGTATACGCGAAGTTATGCGCACAGGGACTGTGGCACTTCAAAAAGGTATCAGTACTATAATAAAATAACTTCAATAATACGGTAAATAGCACATGGACAAATTGAGTGTCAAGTGATACAATAAGTGTATTAAAAAATTTTGGGGAGGGTTAAAATAATGATAAAGCTTATGCAGGCAAAGGACTATGACGATATGAGCCGTAAGGCGGCTAATGTTGTTTCAGCAACAGTTATTCTTCACCCAAATTGCGTTTTGGGTTTGGCGACGGGTTCTACCCCTATAGGAATGTACAAGCAGCTTATCGAATGGAATAAAAAGGGAGATTTAGACTTTAAGACAACTCGCTCGGTTAATTTGGACGAATATGTCGGGCTTACACCCGATAACGACCAGAGCTACCACTTCTTTATGGACGAAAACTTTTTTAGCCATATAAATATCGGGCGCAGCAATACCAGTGTACCAAACGGTATGGCAACCGATTTGGCAGCCGAATGCAAGCGCTATGATAAGCTTATAAATGCGATGGGCGGTGTAGATTTACAGGTGCTTGGAATAGGCAACAATGGGCATATAGGCTTTAACGAACCGAGTGAGGACTACGAAAAGGACACACACATAGTGGACCTTACACAAAAGACAATAGATGCAAATGCTCGTTTTTTTGCTTCGGTCGATGATGTTCCGAAGCAGGCGATTACAATGGGAATTAAGTCTATAATGCAGTCGCGTGCCGTGCTTCTTATGGCATCTGGCGAGGGCAAGGCGGATATTATGGAGGAGGCACTTTATGGTCCAATCACTCCTACGGTTCCGGCATCAATTTTGCAGCTTCACCCCAACCTTACTGTTGTGGCAGATGCCGCCGCTTTGCGCGTAGTGCGCGAAAAACACCCGGGAGAGGTTTAATACATAATAAAAAAATGAAAAGGGCATTGGCTTACAAAAGCCGGTGCCTTTTTTGCACGCAAAAAGCTTAAAATAAGTGGCTTTGTTAATTACAGATGCAGATAAAGCAATAGACTGAACACAACAAATCAGCCTTAGATTGCAAGGCAGAATAAATTAAAATATCCCCCCGCCGAAAGGCGGAGGGATAAAGTATCTCAAGTAAACCTGTTTTAGATTGCAAGGCAGAATAAATTAAAATATCCCCCCGCCGAAAGGCGGAGGGATAAAGTATCTCAAGTAAACCTGTTTTAGATTGCAAGGCAGAATAAATTAAAATATCCCCCCGCCGAAAGGCGGAGGGACAAAGCATCTTGAGTAAATCTGTTTTAGATTGCAAGGCAGAATAATTAAAATATCCCCCCGCCGAAAGGCGGAGGGACAAAGCATCTTGATTAAATCAGCCTTAGATTGCAAGGCAGAATAAATTAAAATATCCCCCCGCCGAAAGGCGGAGGGA
>JAVWJP010000013.1:0-22280 GCA_036638975.1 Hydrogenoanaerobacterium sp. | reverse complement strand
AAGGCAGAATAAATTAAAATATCCCCCCGCCGAAAGGCGGAGGGACAAAGCATCTCAAGTAAATCTGTTTTAGATTGCAAGGCAGAATTTAAGTATAAAGAAGAATGAGATAAGCCATGTTATCCATGATGTTTCTTTAACCTTGCCTGTAAAGAGCTTGATTAGGCAGTATGAGATTAAGCCAAAGCCAATACCGTTTGCTATGGAGTATGTAAGAGGCATCATGGCGATTGTTAAGAAACCCGGAATGGCTTCAGAAATATCGTCAAAGTCCATCTTGCGCACTCCGCCTATCATCAATGCACCAACGAAAATAAGTGCAGGTGCAGTTGCAACGCCCGGAATTAAAAGTACGAACGGCGCAGCAATTATTGAAAGCAAGAAGCACAATGCCGAAACTGCCGAGGTAAGCCCTGTTCTTCCGCCAACGGCTATACCGGAGGAGGATTCAACAAAGGTAGTAACGGTTGAAGTACCAAGGAGAGCACCTGAAGCTGTAGCAATGGCATCTGAGAGCAGAGCCGGCTTCATGCGCTCCATGTTGCCGTCTTCGTCCATAAGACCCGCTGCACTGGCTGTACCAAGCAAGGTTCCTATGGTGTCAAACATATCAACCATAGAGAAGGTAAGTATAAGTACAAGAACGGTTGCTATTGCTTCCATAAGGTTTTTGCCTGCAAAAAGTGTGCCAAAATCTAAACGGAAGAAAGAAACGTCCATAAAGTCCTTTGCCTGTGCTCCAAAGTTTATTGCAAAGCTATCGGGTAGTTTTGCAATGCCAAAGGGGAAGTAGGCGAGAACGCCTGTTACAAGTATGCCAATGAGGATAGAGCCCTTAACCTTTAGCTTGTAAAGCGCTGTGATGATAAACAGACCCAAGATTGCAAGTATAGCGCCCATAACCTTCATGCGCTGCTCGGGGTCTACTATGCCTGCAAAGTTGATAAGCCCGACTTGTACGGCAGGGTCAGGGACAACAATGCCTGCATTCTGTAAGCCAAGGTATGCAAGGAACAGACCAATACCGCCGCTTATAGCAAGCTTTACGTTTTGCGGAATAGCTTTTACTATTGCTTCGCGGGCACCTATAACGGTGATAAGGATAAAGAGAAGACCTGACATAAATACAAGTGCAAGTGCGCACTGATATTGCTCGATTATTGTAAGGTCTTTACCTGTAATTTTTATCATTGCAGGCATAACTGTAAATGCGAAGAATGCGTTAAGCCCCATGCCGGGTGCTTGTGCAAATGGGATTTTTGCTAAAAATGCCATCAAAGCTGTACCGATGAAAGCTGAGATGCAAGTTGCAAAAAACACACCGTTGTAAATTTGACCGTCACCCATTGAGATAATGCCGGGGTTTACAACTATTATGTATGCCATTGTAAAGAATGTGGTTAAACCTGCGATAACTTCGGTTTTTACCGTGGTACCGTGCTGCTGAAGCTGAAAATAATTTTCAACCCAGCTTTCTGTTTTGACATTTTGCTTTGCCATTAAAAAAGCCCTCCTCATATGTGTCTTTATTTTAGGCTTGCCGTAAGCCCTGTACACATTAAAGTAATACTATTAACAGTTTGTGTACAAATAGAGTTTATCATACAATGGTGTGCATTTGCAATAGTTTTGAGGTAATAAAGTAAAATATAACCAAATCAACAATTTGTAAGAGAAAAAATTGTGAGATTTTACAAATAAAACGGTAAAATACTCCATGAAAATATTATTTTTGAGCATTTTTGTAATTTATAAAATAAAAAAAGATTTTCTCATCGGCTGTAAACCAATGAGAAAATCTGAAAAATAAAGCGTTAAAAAAATATTATTTAGCTAAGTTTGCCTCTAATGTGTTAAGCTCTTTTGCAAGCTCCTTAGGCAGCTTGTCGCCAAATTTTGCATAAAACTCGCGAATACCCGCAGCTTCTTCTTCCCAAAGATCTTTGTCAACAGTAAGAAGGTCTTTTACAGTTGCCGTTGTAATGCCATCAAGCCCTTCTATATTTATGTCCTCGGGCTTAGGCTCGTAGCCTATGGGGGTTTCTACAGCGTCAGCGTTGCCGTTGCAGCGGTCTATTATCCACATAAGAACACGCATATTGTCGCCGAAGCCCGGCCATACAAAGTGTCCCTCGTCGTCTGTGCGGAACCAGTTGACATTGAAGATTTTAGGTGCCTTGTCGCCAAGAGTTTTGCCCATATCAAGCCAATGCTGGAAGTAATCGCCCATGTGGTAGCCGCAGAACGGAAGCATAGCCATAGGGTCGCGTCTTACTACGCCTACAGCGCCTGTAGCGGCTGCAGTGGTTTCAGATGCCATGGTAGAGCCAACGAACACGCCGTGCTCCCAGCTGCGGGATTGATATACGAGCGGAGCTGTTTTTGCGCGGCGCCCGCCGAAAATCATAGCGGAGATAGGAACACCCTCGGGGTTGTTAAACTCTTTGCTTACGCAAGGGCAGTTGACAGCAGGTGCTGTAAAACGAGAGTTTGGGTTTGCGCCTTTTTCGGTAGAGGTTTTGCCGTTCCAAGGTTTACCCAACCAATCTATAGCGTTTTCCGGCGGGTTTTTGTCAAGACCCTCCCACCAAACAGTGTTGTCGTCCATATTATGCACAACGTTTGTGAAGATGGTGTTCTTCTTTGTGCTTGCAAGTGCGTTGAAGTTAGATTTAACATTGGTGCCGGGTGCAACGCCAAAGAAGCCGTTCTCTGGGTTAATGGCATAGAGCCTGCCGTCCTTGCCGGGTTTAAGCCATGCAATGTCGTCGCCGACTGTCCATACCTTGTAGCCCTGCTTTGCCAAAATATCGGGTGGAATAAGCATTGCAAGGTTTGTTTTGCCACAGGCAGAGGGGAAAGCGGCAGAAATATATGTTACTTCGCCTTTTGGGTTTTCTATGCCTAAAATCAGCATATGCTCTGCCATCCAGCCCTCGTTTTTGCCTTGATAAGAAGCTATGCGAAGCGCAAAGCACTTTTTGCCAAGTAAAACGTTGCCGCCGTAGCCGGAGTTAATGCTCCATATTGTGTTGTCCTCAGGGAAGTGCACGATGTAGCGTTTTTCGGGGTCAATATCGGCTTTAGAGTGCAAGCCGCGAACAAAGTCATTAGAGGTTTCACCTAAGTTTTCAAAGGCTGCCTCGCCCATACGAGTCATAATATCCATGTTGAGCACAACATAGATAGAGTCGGTAAGCTCTACGCCGACTTTTGCAAGCGGAGAACCTATAGGACCCATGGAATAAGGTATTACGTACATTGTACGGCCCTTCATAACACCGTCGTACATTGGCGTAAGCTTTGCATACATTTCTTTAGGGTCGCACCAGTTGTTGGTGGGGCCTGCATCGTCCTTACTGCGAGAGCAGATAAATGTGCGGGCTTCTACACGGGCAACGTCGTTTTGCAGTGTTCTGTGAAGCATACAGCCCGGAAGCTTCTCTTCGTTAAGTCTTTCCATTTCGCCTGTAGAAACAGCCTGGTCGCGTAGACCGTTAAGTTGTTCTTCACTTCCGTCAAGCCATACAACACGGTCGGGTTTGCATAGTGCTATCATGGAATCTACCCAAGTGAGTACATTTTTATTGTTGGTAAGCGCCATTTTTCTATCTCCTTTCACCGGCATATAACCGGTTAAACCAAATTTTCCACAAATACATTATAACTCTTATTTTTGCAAATTTCAATTGCAAAACAGGTAAAATTAAAACTTTGTTAAACTTTTGTTAAAGTATGACTCATTTAGGCGTTTTTTATTCACAAATCGGTAAAGAGGCGCAGCCGTTAAGGCTCATATCGGCTAAATTCCCCGCTTTATATTCATAATACGCCTGTGAGCCTATCATGGCGGCGTTATCGCCGCACAGTGAAAGCGGCGGGACAAAAAGTGTACACGAGTTTTCACTGCACGCCTGCGTAAGAGCTGCGCGAAGCCCGCTGTTTGCGCTTACTCCGCCTGCCGCAACAATATTTTTATAGCCTGTTTTATGCGCTGCAAGCATAAGGCGGTCTGTAAGAATTTTGCAGACGGTGTACTGAAAAGATGCCGCCAAATCGTTTATATTAAGGTTTTCTCCCTTTTGCTGTGCGTTGTGCGTCATGTTTATAACCGAGGTTTTAAGACCCGAAAAGCTAAAGTCAAAGGGGCTGCCGTCTATTTTTGGGAATGGGAGCTTATATGCCTTAGGGTTGCCGCTTTTTGCCGCATTATCAATATAAATTCCGCCGGGGTAGCAAAAGCCCATGCAGCGTGCGGCTTTGTCAAAGGCTTCGCCCGCCGCATCGTCGCGTGTGCGCCCCAAAACCTTAAAGTCGGTGTAGCTTTTTACTTCTATAATGTGGCTGTGACCTCCGGAAGCAACAAGGCATAAAAATGGCGGGGCAAGCTGTGGGTGCGCAATGTAGTTGGCTGCAATATGCCCGCGTATGTGGTGCACAGGCACAAGCGGCTTGCCTGTGGCAAGAGAAAGCCCCTTTGCAAAGTTTACCCCGACAAGCAAAGCGCCAATAAGCCCCGGCGCGTAGGTGACGGCAATTGCGTCTACATCGTCGAGGCTTAAATTTGCGTCTGCAAGAGCTTTTTTTGTAACTCCCGCAATGTTTTCGGTGTGGCGCCTTGAGGCTATTTCAGGCACAACTCCACCGTATTTTTTATGTTCGTCCACCTGCGAGTTTATAACGGAAGAAAGCACCTCGCGTCCGTCCTTTACAACAGCGGCGGCGGTTTCATCGCAAGATGATTCTATAGCTAATATCTTCAATGTATTTTCACCTCAAAAAGTGCGCGTTAAAATCAGCCCATCTTCAACGGGATTTACATAAAAATTCTTACGTTCCCCAACGGGTTTAAAATCGAAGCTCTCATAAAGTCTTTGTGCGGCTGTGTTCGAGCGGCGAACCTCTAATGTAACAAAGCTTAGCTTCTGCTCCTCTGCGTGTGCCATAAGCGCTGTTAAAAGCGCGTGTGCAACACCGCTGCGGCGAAAGCCATTTGTGACCGCAAGGTTTGCCATATAACCCTCGTCAATAACCTGTGTCATGCCAACATAACCTACAGGCTCGCCTTCGCACAGGGCAACCAAAAACACTGCAAGCGGGTTAGAAAGCTCTGCCGCCAACGCGTCATAGCTCCATGGCATAGAAAAACACTCGGTTTCTATCTGCGCCAAACGTTCAATATGCTCGGGGCCCATTGCTGCGATTGTGATACTTCGACCTTCGATTTCCACTTATCTATCTCCCTTTATAATAATTCTTTTTTATAATTATAGTATAATTTTGTATGCTTTGCAAGTGCGGCGCAATATCTCTTTAGCCCTTGGCGGCGTACCAGGTTTTGCCGGTCATTGTATCGGCTGTAAGCGGCACAGAAAGCGCCGCCGCGCCCTCCATTTCTTCTTTTACAATTTTTCTGACAATATCGGCTTCTTCTGCCGGTGCTTCAACCAAAAGCTCATCATGCACCTGCAATATAAGCTTTGCGGCAAGGTTTTCGTCCTTTAGACGTTTATATACACGCACCATGGCTATTTTTATGATATCGGCGGCACTGCCCTGTATAGGCATATTCCTTGCGACACGCTCGCCAAAGCTGCGAAGATTGTGGTTGCTGCTTGCAAGCTCAGGCAAGTAGCGTCTTCTTCCCCACAGCGTTTTGACATAGCCGTGTTCTTTCCCAAAAACGATGATTTCGTCCATATATTTTTTAACGCCGCTGTAGGTTTTAAGGTAGCCTTTAATATAGCTGTCCGCTTCTGCAACACTTACGCCTATATCCTGCGATAGCGAAAATGCCGATATTCCGTACACTATACCAAAGTTTACAGCCTTAGCGCGCGAGCGCATTGTAGGGGTTATAAAAAGCGGGGGTAAATCGAAAACCTGAGAAGCCGTTTGTGTGTGAATATCAAGCCTTGTGCGAAACGCTTCAAGCATATTTTCGTCCTGTGCTATATGCGCCAAAATCCGCAGCTCTATTTGGCTGTAGTCGGCATCAACAAGCACACAAGCCTCTTTTGCACAAAAAAACTTGCGCAGATTACTGCCGATTTCGGTGCGGACGGGTATATTTTGCAGGTTAGGCTCGGTGGAGCTTATGCGCCCCGTGCGGGTTTCGGTTTGCTGAAAGCTTGTGTGTATGCGCCCATCTGCCTGTACGGTTTTTAAAAGCCCATCGACATAGGTAGATTTAAGCTTGCTTAGCTTGCGGTATTCTAAAATGCTCTCGATTATGGGGTGCTTGCCCACAAGCCCCTCTAAAACATCAACATTTGTAGAATAGCCGGTTTTAGTTTTCTTTTTTGCGGGTAGCCCCAGCTCTGCAAAAAGCACTTCGCCCATTTGAGCGGGCGAGTTTATGTTAAACTCGTGTCCTGCGCTTTCGTAAATTTGTTTTTGGTGCCGCGCAAGGTCTGTGTCAAGCTCCTTGCCAAAAGCGGTAAGTGCCGTTGTATCAAGCTCGAAGCCTATGATTTCCATAGATGCAAGCACCTGTGCAAGAGGTATTTCTATATTGTAGAGCAGCTCCTCCTGCCCGCTTGCTTTAATTTCGTCCGCCATTTTATCGCAAAGCGAGGTAAAAACAAGTATGTCGTCCTGCATTGCCGCAAATGCCTCTGTCAGCTCGCCGTGCAGCACAGCAGTTTGTGCCCCCGCACCCTGAGCAAGAGTTTGTATGCTGTAGCTTTTAGAGTTTGGATTGGCAAGGTAGCCCGCAAGCTCTGCATCAAAGCAAAGGTGTAGTACATCGGTTTTATTTATAAAGCCAAAGCGGTAAATTTGTTTGCAGCCTGTGGTGCGCAGCCCCCAGCCGCCTTTTAAAATACGGCTAAAAACCGTGCGGCTCTCTGTAAGCATAAGCTTGTTTTTAAACAAAGCTGCACAGCCTTTAAAGCTGTCATCTTCAAAAATGCAAAGCAAATCTATTACAGCGTCGGGGTTGTCGGCAAGAAGTGGCAGCATTTCTTCAGGCGTTACCACGGTAAGCAGCGGTGCGGGCTTTGCGGGTGCTTCGCCTTCACTGCCGTCCACGGCGGGTGCGGCGGCGGGGTTTACACCAAGGCGCTCTGTCATTTTGTACATTTCAAGCCGTGCCAGCAGGCGGGCGGCTTCTACGTGCTTAATTTCTGCGCGCTTGTAGCATTCAAAGTCTGTGCAGATTGGTACTTCACAAAATATGGTGGCAAGCTCTTTAGAAAGAAATGCCATGTCGCGGCTGTCCGTCAGCTTTTGCCGAATGGCGGGCTTTACGTCGATTGTTTCAAGATTTTCGTAGATGTTTTCTAACGAGGTGTAGCGCGAGATTAAATCTATAGCGCCTTTTTCGCCTATGCCCTTTACTCCGGGTATGTTGTCGGAGCTGTCACCCATAATCGCTTTTAAGTCTATAAGCTGCAATGGCTCTACCCCGTAGCGCTCGCGAAATGCGGCTTCGTCATAAACCACAGTTTCGGGCTGTCCCATTTTTGTACCCGCAAGTCGCACGGTTACGTATTCGTTTATAAGCTGTAGGCTGTCCTTGTCACCTGTTGCAATTACACATTCGTTTTTGTTTTTGGCACAGGCGGCGGCTAGAGTACCCAAAATGTCGTCTGCCTCAAAGCCCTCTTTTTCTACCAGTGTATACCCTAAGTAGCCCAGTAGCTCTTTAAGTATTGGCATTTGCTGCGCAAGCTCCTCGGGCATACCCTTGCGCTGTGCCTTGTAGCCATCGTAGCGCTTGTGCCTAAAGGTTGGCGCGCGTAAATCAAAGGCGACTGCAACAGCGTCGGGAGAAACATCGGCGGTAAGCTTTAGCAGTATACTTAAAAAGCCATATATGGCGTTTGTGTATGTGCCGTCCTTAGCCGACAGCAAACGTATTCCGTAAAAAGCACGGTTTATAATGGAGTTGCCGTCAAGCACCAGCATTTTCATAATATCACTCACTTTTGTTATTTATGTGGGGGCGTTTTTTAAAGAATGAGGCTCTGTCTTACGACAGAGCCTCATAACATTTGGGGTATTGCTACCCTGTGCTATTATTATAGGGTACCGCATTAAATAAGTCAAGAATTATTATGCGTAAGGCGTTGTTAATTTACTCTGCATTTGTTAAAATGGACAAAGAAGCTTTAAGGACTGTGGTGAAAACTAATGAATGAATTTATAAATATAGGCGGGGTGCAAATTTTGCGCACTGCGGCGCTTGCCCCAATGGCGGGAGTTGCAGACAAGGCATTTAGAGAAATATGCCGCGAATTTGGCGCTTGCTATGCCGTTGGCGAAATGGTAAGCAGCAAGGGGCTTACCTACAACAGCCGAAAGTCGGCAGAGCTGCTTGTTACAAAAGGCGAGGCACACCCTACTGCTATACAGCTTTTTGGCGACAGCCCGTCAACTATGGCGCAGGCGGCAGAGCTGGCGCTTAGCTATTGCCCCGATATTATTGACATAAACATGGGTTGCCCCGCACCTAAAATAGCAAAAAACGGAGGGGGCAGCGCACTTATGAGGAACCCCGCGCTTGCAGGCGAGATTATAGCGGCTGTGGTTAAGGCTGTGCCTGTGCCTGTTACCGTAAAGCTGCGCAAGGGCTGGGACGATGAAAATGTAAATGTGACGGAGCTTGCAAAAATTGCCGAGCAAAACGGCGCGGCTGCCATAACTGTACACGGGCGCACGCGAGAGCAAATGTACGCGCCGCCTGTGGACGCAGAGATTATAGCGCAGGTAAAAAAAGCGGTGTGCATACCGGTTATAGCAAACGGAGATATTAAAGATATAAAAAGCTGTACAGAGATGTACGAAAAGACCGGTGCAGACCTTGTTATGATAGGGCGCGGCGCACTGGGTAACCCGTGGGTATTTGCACAGATAGCCGCATATTTTAAAGACGGAGCTATTTTGCCGCCGCCGGATATAGAAGAAAAAATGCGAATAATGCTAAAGCAGGTGCGATTGGCCTGCGGATATAAAACAGAGGGTACTGCAATGCGCGAGGCGAGAAAGCACGCCGCATGGTACCTAAGCGGAATACATGGTGCGGCGGCTTACCGCAAGGCGGCGGGAACCCTTTGTACTTATAGCGATTTAGAGCGGCTTGCCGAAGATGTACTGCGGCAGAGCGGCGGTAAAAATAAAGCAGAATAAAAAAGGGGTGACCTAGTGGAAAATTACGCTGTAACACTTCTCATTGTATGTCCGCTGGTTTTTTTGGCGGGGTTTATAGATTCTATAGCGGGCGGCGGTGGGATAATCTCATTGCCTGCCTATATTTATGCGGGCATACCCATACATCTTGTGTACGGCACAAACAAGTTTGGCTCTACCTTTGGCACACTTATAGCGGCGGGTAAGTATGCGCAGTCCGGCTATGTCGAATATCGCTCTGCTGCAAGCTCTGTAGTCGGCGCTATAATAGGCGCGTGGGGAGGGGCAAAGCTGGTGGTGTTTTTGGACGAAGAAGTTTTAAAATATTGTATGCTGATAATTTTACCTCTTGTAGCAATATTTTTGCTTTTTAACCGCGGCTTTGGCAGAGAGCGACCCGAAAAAAAGAAGACGGGCGCACAGCTTTACATAATGGCGTTTGGAATAGGCTTTGCTATTGGCGTGTATGACGGCTTTTTTGGACCGGGCACTGGCACTTTTTTGACGCTGGCTTTTACAGGGCTTTTGGGCTTTTCGCTTATAAATGCTTCGGGCAATGCAAAGGTTGTCAATCTGGCATCAAATGCTGCGGCTCTTGCGGTGTACATAAAAAGCGGTAATGTCATTTACGCTGTCGGTATTCCCGCTGCCATATGCGGAATTTGCGGCAATTATTTGGGCGCAAGGCTTGCCATAAAAAAAGGCGAGCGCTTTATCCGCCCGATAATAATACTATCGGTGGCGCTGCTGTTTATTCATATGATAATAGAGATTTTCGGTAAGTAAAATTTGCGGTGGTAATTGGCTGATGCTTTTGTCGGTACTGCTGTTTGTTCGTACGCACAGCATATGCAGAGTTTACCCCCCACCGCCGCAGGCGGTGGGGGGTATCAGTGTCTTGTCGGCGCTGCTTTGTTATATCGTTATTTTATAAGCCCGCCGATAATTTCGTGTATATCGTTAAAATTGTTGTCGGTAATATATTTTTCTATGCCTGCAATTATTTCAGGCATTGCAGTTGGGTTTACAAATGTGCCCATGCCTACGGCAACTGCCGTTGCGCCTGCAAGTAAAAATTCTATAGCGTCCTCGGCGCGCAAAATGCCGCCCATGCCTATAATAGGTATTTTAACCGTCTGTGCCACACGGTATGTCATGTAGAGGGCAATGGGCTTTATTGCAGGACCGGAAAGACCGCCTGTAAAGTTGCCTATAATAGGCTTTCTCGTTTTAATATCAATGGCTATTGCCGTAAAGGTGTTTACCAGCGAAAGCGCATCTGCACCGGCTTCTTCGGCGGCTCTTGCCATAACGGTTATATCGGTTACGTTTGGCGAGAGCTTTACTATAAGCGGCAGCCCTGTAGCGGCGCGCACTGCGCTAATAACCTCGGTTGCAAGGCGCGGGTCTGTGCCAAAAGCCACGCCGCCTTCGTTTACATTTGGGCACGAAATATTAAGCTCTATGCCCGCAAGACCCTCGACAGTGCTTAATTTTGCGGCAAGCTCGGCATATTGCTTTACTGTTTTACCTGCCAGATTAACTATTACAGGTGTATTAAAACGGCGCAAAAACGGCATCTTTTCGTTTATAAAAACGTCTGCACCCGGGTTTTGCCAGCCTATGGCGTTTATCATACCTGCCGGTGTTTCGCATACGCGCGGGGGCGGGTTGCCTATGGTTTCGTCCATAGTCACAGACTTTACAACTATTGCACCAAGAGAGTTTAAATCTACGTACGGGGCATATTCTTCACCAAAGCCAAAGCAGCCGGAGGCGGGCATGACAGGGTTTTTCATTATAATTCCGCCTATATTGACGCTCGTGCTAGGGCGCGGAGGCATTGCCGGACCGGGACCGCGGTAAAGCATTTTATTCATCAAAAAACACCTCCCCGGCGTTAAAAACAGGCCCGTCGCTGCACACGTTTTTGTAGTGTGTGCCCGCATCGTCCTTTATAGCTACGACACAGCCCTTGCAAGCGCCAACTCCGCAAGCCATGCGCTCTTCTAAAGAAAGCTGCAATGGTACCTTGTAGCTTTGCGCAAGCCTTGCAACGGCGGCAAGCATGGCATGAGGCCCACAGGCATACATTGCGGCGGGTAGCTCGCTTTTTAGTACCCGCTCCAGTGGCGCAGTTACAAAACCACGTTCCCCCATACTTCCGTCCTCTGTAGCAATTTGCACGGTAACCCCCATGGCTTCAAGTTTTTTGACGGAGTAAACATTATCTTTATTGCGCGCACCAAAAACCAAAAGCACCTCAAGACCCGCTTTAACAGCTTCGTGTGCCAAAAATATAACAGGAGCAAGCCCTATACCGCCCGCCGCTATAATTATTTTGCCGCTTTGCGGCAGGGTATAGCACCCGCTGCCAAGTGGGGCGACAATGTCTACGGTATCACCTTTTTTGCGCTGTGCAAGCCATTGTGTACCCTCGCCCTTTACCTGAAACAAAAAGCTTAGGCTTTCGCCATCTGCGTCAGATATTGAGAGCGGGCGGCGGGTTAGGCTGTAGACACCGCCGCCGCAGTAGATGTGGGCGAACTGCCCGGGGCGGCATATGCCCGCAAGCTCGGGTGCTTGCAGGGTAAGGCTTGCTATGTCGGGTGCTTCCATGTGCGCTTCAAGCACGGCAAAACTTTTCTTCATGCTTTACCTCCGTGTATTGTAGTTATAAGTTTAAAACGCAGAATATGCGGAAACGATGCTTTACAAAAGAAAATTGGCAATGCAGCCAAGTTATTTTGTATATTATAGCATAATATAACATAAAAAGCGACGACATTTTATTGTCATCGCTTTTTTATCTTGTTTTTTATTATCGTAGTTGGGTTATGGAGGAACCCGTACTTTTTTGCCAAACCTCCGCTAGTGCACTCTAGCATCGGTTGCACTTTGGCTTGATTTAATAATACCGTAAATGTATGAACTAAGTGTGAACTCACAGCTACAATGTAACTACTACACAGTTACATTTTGTACACAATAGACGGTTTTTTTGGTTACAATTTGTAAATTTGGCTAATTTACTGTTGGTCGGGCAGGTTGTTTACTTTGTAACACAGCGTCATAAGGCTGTCGCTTAGGTGGACATTTTCTACAGCCACCTGCGGGTGGTTCATTGTTATATCGTAATGAGAGTAGTTCCAAAAACCGCGCACACCAAGCTCTACCAGCGTGTCGGCAATGTGCTGTGTAGCGTCGCGAGGGGTGCACAATATGGCAACCTCCGGCTTGTATTTTTTGCAAAAGCTTTGCAGCGAGTCCATGTCGTTTACAACGATGTTGCGGACAATTTCGCCTACGATGGCGCGGTTGTTATCAAAAAGACCTATTAAGCGGTAGCCCTTGCCGTCAAACGGCATATGGTTTGCAACGGCGCGACCCAGGTTGCCAACGCCTATAAGTATTGTTTTATAACAGCGGTCAAGACCCAAAATATGCCCGATTTCGTTATAAAGAGCCTCTACATTATAGCCGTAGCCCTGTTGCCCAAAGCCGCCAAAGCAGTTTAAATCTTGACGTATTTGTGAGGCTGTAAGCCCCATGCGAAGCGAAAGTTCGCGCGACGATATACGATGAACGTCATTTTTAAGGAGCTCACCTAAAAAACGGTGGTAACGCGGAAGCCGCCGCACAACCGAGATAGAAACAGGTTTTTCCGTCACATCAAATCCTCCAAACGCAAAGTGTAATACGTATATACTAACTTGTCGTTAAAATATTGTCAAGAACTTAGATATTACAAGTAAAATATAGCTTGCCGCAACTGAAAGCACCGTTAGTATGCCAAGATAAGCAGCCACCGCTTTTGGCTTAAAGGCACGGCTTAAAAGTACTGCCTCCGGTATGGAAACCGCCATTCCCGCAAGCGCAAACGCCATAGCAGAGGACGGGTTTATAGGGGCTAAAATGCGAAGCAGGGGAAGTGCCGAAAAAACATCGGCGTGAATAGGCGCTGCCACAATGCCGGCCAAGAGCGGAGAAAAAACGTTTTGTTTGCCCAAAAGCCCCGCCAAAGCCTCGGCGGGAACAAAGCTTAAAATGGCACTGGCAAGGGCAACACTGGCAAGCATATACACCCAGGTTTCTTTAAAGATGTGCATTACATTTTGCACGGCATAGCCTATACGCCCTGTGGGCTTATGGTGAAGACAGGCGTCATCGGCGCAGTGCTCGGTATGAATATGGCTGCCGTGGTGATGCCCTATGCTGTAGCTTAAAATGTTTTCTTTACCGGCAAAAGGACGCGAAAGCACAGCCGAAAGCACGGTTATAATAATGGCAACAGTGAGGTAGCTAAGCCCGAACCTTACACCGAATGTAGAGAACAGCGCTATAAGCGTACCGCCGTTTAAAAGTGCGGCCGAGCTTAGGTAGCAAAGCGCCACCTGCGACGGAATACCTACAGAGAGCAAGCCCATTACAAATGGCACAACCGTGCAGCTGCAAAAGGGCGAAAAAACGCCCAAAAGCAGTGCTAATGCCATGCCGCCTATGCCGCCGAGGGCGTTTAATTTATTTTTTAACTTGTCAAAGGGAATATAGGTTTGTAAAAGAGAAACGGCAAACATAACCACAAATAAAATAAAAAGTATGTTTATGGAATCGCCTATAAAATGGGTAAAGAACTCTGCCCAACGCTCCGGCAGCAGCATTGTAAAAATGGCATGAAGCCCGTTTTCAATAGGGTTTTCGTGTTCGTGAGGTGCAAGTACAAAATTCATTAATAATTCAGTCCCTTACTTTTGCCGCTTTGGGGTATATATTTTGTCATCGGTTATGTTAAAAAGCTTAATAAGCTCTTGCGGGTAAGCTAGGTTTGCTGTGTGCGCCTTAATGTGACAATCGCTGCCAAAGCTGACGGTTGCGTCTGCTAAAAGTGCTTTTTCAACCATCTTTTTTGGTGGACAGCACCACAGACCGCTTATCTCTATGGCAACCTTGTGCTTTACGCAAAGAGATATTACTTTGTCCTCCCAGCCATCAAGCCAAGCCTCGCCAATAAGCGTATCGTAAAACGGGTTCACCGTGCAGTGTCCTAAAATATCTACGCGTTGGTTTTCAAAATCATACTCAAGCATATCGGTTATTTGTGTAAGATACCATTTTGCTTCGTCGTGTGTAAAGCTTTGTGTGTAAGGCGGTGCACCCTCGTCACCTGCGCGCGCACAAAAGTAAGGGCCCAGCGAAAGCGGAGTACCCTGCGGTGTGGTCACGGTGTGGACGCTTGCAATAATATAATTGAGCCTGCTGTTAAGCTTTTGCGGAAGTGTAAAGTTTTCACCGATGTTCGCCTCTAAGCCGCGAAAGACATCGCGGCGCGAAAGCTCGTCCAAATAGTGCTCTACATCTCTTAGGTTAAGCAGCTTGCAGCAAAAAAGGTGGTCGCTTACCCCAAGCCCAAAGCCGCGTGCAGCTTCCTCAGTCAACAGCTCGTCTACTGTAAGGCTGCCGTCTGACATAGTTGTGTGGGTGTGTAAATCGTATAATTTCATTAGTTTCTCCGTTTCTACAGCAATTCCGTTTTTAGTTGGTTGAGTTAATAATGATTATAGAATCGCTTGCCGCTATAAAAGCTTTGTGCTAATTTGAGGTGTCAAGTGCTGCCGTTGCTTTTTTCTCATATTCGTTAAACTTTTTAAGCAAGGTGCTTCTGTCGTTTACCGCTTTTTCCATATCGTAAGCCATAAATTTAATGCTCTTGCGCGGTGTAAGCCCCTCAGGGTCTGCAATGTCATTACGCGCAGTGCGCAGCTTATATTCGCTTACAAGCAATTTTTGAAATTCAGCTCCGCTTACATAGTCTATAAAGCTACGGGCGTCCGCTTCTTTTTTTGTATCTGCAACAATGGCGCTTACCTCTAAGGCTGCGGTTGTGCCTTCCTCGGGGTAAACTATACCAACGTTTTGGTAGCCCGCATCAATATATTTTTGCGCGCTGCTTTCGAGTGTTACGCCTACGGCAAATTCGGCGTTTGCAACACCCTTATATACATCGGATATACCGGGCAGCATTTTGCCGGCTATGCTTGTGCAAAAGCTGTTAAGGTACTCGCTGCCAAGCACTTTTTTAAGCTGTTGTGTTATACATAAGGCGGTGTAAGAGGTGCCGGACGAAAACGGGCTTGCAAAAGCCACCCAGCCGCGGTAAGAGCTGTTTATTATATTGGCCCAGCCTGTGGGGGGCTGTGTCGTTTGGCTTTTGTTGTACATAAGCACTATAGGCATTGGCGTAAGCGGAGTGTAAAGCTCATCAGCGGGCAAAAACAGTGGGTCCAGCGCACCGTTTTCTGTACCGGCATATGGTGTAAATTGCTGCGAATTGGCGCGCACAACCTCGGCTCCCGCACCAAAAAGTACATCAGCCTTTGGTTCTGCTTTGTCCGCAATGCGCGCTAAAAGCGCCGTAGAGCTGTCGCTTATTATAGTTACCTCGATGCCGCTTGCCGCGCTGAAATTGTCGGCGGCCGCTTGCAAAAGCTTTGGTGGAAGCGGAGAATAAATGACAAGCGTGTCGCTTTGCGGCGGCGTGCTCTCGCTTTTGCTGCTTTCGCTGCTGTTGCTGATGCTTTCGCTGCTGTTTTCGGATTCGCTTTTTTTTGCGGGAGTACTGCCACAGCTTGTAAGCCCTGCGGCAAGCATAAGTGCCAGTGCGGCACATATAAATTTTTTCATGTAAAAACCCTCTTTTCATAAGGCTTAGCTTGCCTGCAACTTTTAAATATTTAATCACTGATAATTTTAACACATTTGCGCACAAAAAACCACTCTGTGTCACATATTTTTTATAGCTATAGTTTTCTACTCTTTGCACAACTGTCGCGAGTTGATATCTTTTTTTTTGTATATCTTGCGTGTGTTAGCAAAAAGCAGTAAATTTGCAACCCTGTACTTTATGGCGTTTTAGACTATATTTATTCTTAAAAAGATGAAAATTAGCGCACAATTAACAAAACACAAGCCCAAACAGTCATTTAAGCCGCCTTTGCTTTAACGGCTTGTGACATAGTAATATTTAAGCAGAGAAAAATATTTTTTGAGGTGAATGTGATGGAAAACGAGAAACAGGAAAAGGCTTTAGAAGCAAAAAAAGGCTTTTCAATCTATGACATAGTGGCTGTTGCACTTATGGCGGCGGTGGTTTATGTCGTAACTAATTTTAGGATAACAATTCCTACGCCTATCGGGAAAACCATGCTGCATTTTGGTAATGTGTTCTGCTTGCTTTCGGCATTTATACTGGGTGGAAAGCGCGGCGGGCTGGCGGCGGGGTTGGGCTCGATGTTCTTTGATTTATTCAGCGACTGGGCGACATCTGCGCCGTTTACATTGGTCTTTAAATTCATAATGGCATATGTATGCGGAAAAATAGCCTATGGCGGCGATGCACAGGCAAAAAGCTTAAAGCGAAACATTGTGGCGGCGTTGTGCGGCGCTGTTTCGTACACTGTGCTGTACACTGCCAAAAATGTAGTTACGGGGTTTTTCTTTATGCGAAACCCTTGGCAAACGGTTTTGCTTGATGCTGCCTACAAGGGCGGAACTTCACTGGTAAATGCTATTATAGCTGTTGTGGCGGCGGTTGCGCTGGCACCTCTGTTCCGCAAGGCTTTAGAGCACTCTGGCTTTTATCAAAAGCTCTACAACCGCACTT
This sequence comes from Hydrogenoanaerobacterium sp., assembly GCA_036638975.1. GTDB lineage: Bacteria > Bacillota > Clostridia > Oscillospirales > Ruminococcaceae > JAVWJP01. The sequence goes on along the minus strand of JAVWJP010000013.1, from coordinate 5,488 downwards.
AAAGGCAGGGCAATATTTTAATTGATTATTTGCAGCTTCCCGCTTATAATGAAGTGTATAGATAAAAAAGGGGAGCTGGCTTTATTATGACCGATTATTTAAGACGCAGCTGGGCAGAGATAGACCTTGATGCGCTTACTTATAACGTAAAGGCAATTCGCGCACTTTTAAAACCCGGGTGTATGATGTTGGGCGTTGTAAAAGCAGATGCCTATGGGCACGGAGCCGAGCAGGTGGCAAAAAAGCTTGTGGAATGCGGCGTAAATTGGTTTGGCGTTTCAAATATCGAGGAGGGCGAGGCACTGCGCAAGGCAGGCTTTACACAGCCTGTGCTTATTTTTGGCACTACCCCCGCAGAGCTTGCCCCACAGCTTGCCGCCGCCGGTTTAACGCAGTCGCTGTATTCACCGGACTATGCACAGGCGCTGTCGCAGGCGGCACAGCAAAGCGGAGTTAAGGTAAGCTGCCATGTTAAGCTTGACACAGGCATGACACGCTTGGGCTTTATGTGCGACGACGAAAACATAGGCAATACACTAGAGGACGTGGTGACTGCGAGCAGGCTTTCGGGCTTGAGCGTGGTCGGCGCGTTTACTCATTTTGCCAGTGCGGACGACTGTGACGAGGATTCTAAAAATTACACTCATATGCAGTTTGCCCGCTTTACTTTTGCCGTAAACGCCCTTAAAGCGCGGGGTGTTGCGCTTGAGCTTTGCCACTGCGCCAACAGTGCCGCCACTATAGATTACCCTGAAATGCACATGGATATGGTGCGCCCGGGTATTATACTTTACGGCATACAGCCATCGGGAACTTGCGGTGCGGGGCTTAAGCTTATGCCTGTAATGTCGCTGCGCTCGTCTGTGGCATCGGTCAAAAATGTGCCTGCGGGTACACAGATAAGCTACGGCAGAACTTTTACCGCAAAAAACGATATGACGGTGGCGGTTGTGCCTATAGGCTACGCTGACGGCTACAGCCGCGCGTTTTCGGGCAAGGCGTGTATGCTTGTAAACGGCTGCCGTGCACCTGTGCTGGGGCGGGTATGTATGGACCAGCTTATGCTTGATGTAACAGGTATTAAAGATGTGAAGCGCGGCGATGATGTAACAGTATTCGGACGTCAGGGCGGAAGTGAGATAACAGTGGATTCTTTAGCAAAGCTTGCAGATACAATACCGTATGAAATAACCTGTCAAATTTCAAAAAGAATACCGCGTGTTTACTTGCAAAACGGCAAACCGATAGAGGTTGTGGGGTATATAATATGAGCGATAACGCACAGCTTAGGCTGGCAACGGTTGGCACAAGCATGATAACCGAGAAATTTTTAAATGCTGCCGACCGCACCGCGGGGCTTTTGCCATATGGGGTATTTTCGCGCAGCGAGGAGAAAGCCCGTGCGCTGGGCAAGCCGCATGGGGCAGAGGCTTTTTACACAGACTATGCACAGCTTTTGGCAGACGACAAGGTTGACGTTGTGTATATTGCTGCGCCAAACTCTTTGCATTATAAGTATATGTTGCAGGCAATAGAAGCGGGTAAAGCAGTTATATGCGAGAAACCCTTTGTTTCAAATATGCGGGAATTTAACGAAATTAAGCGTAAGACAAAAGAGAAAAACGCTATGGTTTTAGAGGCTATTACGGTTTTATCCATGCCAAACATGGCGGTGCTTAAAAATGCTCTTTGCAGCATTGCGCCCTTGCACCTTGTGAGGATAGATTTCAGCATATTTTCGCCTCGCTATGCACTGCTGCGCGAGGGAGAACGCAGTAACATCTTCAGTACACAATACTCCGGCGGCGCAATGTACGATTTGGGTGTTTACTGTGCACATATTGCCGTTGCCCTTTTTGGAAAGCCGCAGAGAATTACAGCATTATGCAATAGTAAAGAGTTTGGCGTTGATACCTCGGGGGAGGTGCTGCTGCAATATGAAAGCATGGTGTGTGCGCTTAGCTTCAGTAAAGATACCTTTGTAAATGCGGAATCAATTTTTCAGGGCGAAAACGGCTGTGTTAAAGTTTTTGGTTCTCCCGGAAAACTGAGTAAGCTTACACTTACCAAGGCTGACGGTGCTGTAAATGATATATCGCTTACACAAGATGAAAACCCTATGGTGTACGAAGCGGCGGATTTTGTAAGGATTATAAAAAACCGTGACAATGATGCGGTACAGCGCGCTATGGAGCAAAGCGAAGCTGTGATGCAGCTTTTGTGTGACGCAAGGAAATCTGCCGGAATTGTTTTTGAAGCCGACAAAGCTTAAAAATATATATGTCTAAAAAACGCCCTTATGTACGCAATTTTAGATGTTGCGCACATAGGGGCGTTTGAGATTCTATAAGTGCAATGCTACGTTAATTAAGCATTAGTCTTCGTTTTGCAAGCAGTAGGTCAACTATTCGTCCATAGCTTTCAGTGCCGTCCTGCTGGTTATTTGCTTTTAGGTAAGCGTCATTTACAGCATCGGAGGTGTTGCTTATAACAGTATCGTCAAATTGCTTCCAGTAATAATAATCTGCCGTCATGTCGGTTGCAACACCGCGGCTGTAGCTTGCCTGCAATGCTTCATAAAGCTTTGGTGAAGCCTCGTACAGCCGGTTGCCCGCATATACAAGCGCCAGCATTGTGCCGCTGTAACGAAAACGAATGTCCTGTGACTGCTCGCACGCAAGGTAGGCTATAAAATTGGCTTCGTCCTCGCGCATAAAACCCCGCAGATGAGAAAGCTCGTGGCACATTGTTGCGGGTATGGTATATTCGGTGCAGGCTGTGTTTACATTTGCCTCCATTGTAAATGGCGAATATATGCCTGTAAGCTGCGTTCTTGACATAAAGCCTGAGAAAAAAACAGGCTTTACGGGCGGGTAATAGCCGTCGAGCACAGGGTATTTTTTGCCCAGACCCTGCATGGCTTGCCGTGCTGTCTGCGAAAGCTCGCTGTATCCGTTTTCAAATGCTATTGTCACCCCGTTTGCATCGACTGCTTTAATTTGAGAGCGCAACAAATTTGCCTCGGATGCAAGCTCTCTGCATAAGGAATTAAGCTCGTTTACAGAGCTTTTTTGTATGGTAAGACCGCTGTAATTGCTAAATGGGCGGCGGTTATAGTTTACACCGCACAGCAGTGTGAAAATGAAAAAACCAATGCTAAATATGCAAAGTAAATTAAGCGCGTAGTGTTTAACAATTGCACCGCGGTTACCTTTATTTTTTACAACTTTACGTATAAATATATAAATAAATACAAATAGCAATATAATAAGCGCTATAACACCAAATTCCAACAAAGAAAACGGTAAAAAACCTGTTATTTTGCTGATAAGCTGTGATATGAATTTATAAAAACCCAGTGCAAAAAAGTTCTCGGCTATAGAGATATTTGCGCTTGTAAGAGTTAAAATAACCCATGAAATAGGCAAAAGCACTGCTGACCATGCTCGTTTGGGCAGGTGGAACAGTGCCTTTTTTGTTGCTACTTGCATAACTTCACCCTTTTAAAGTAGTTTATAGCAGTACTATTGTTACGCCGTGGTTTTGTCTGTTATAGTCAAGGTCGCGCGACATTTGCGGGCAGTGCTCAATTATAAGCCGTGCGGAGGCGTCGAAGGGTGAGAAGTCCTCGCCCTTTACAAATGCGCGAATTTGCCCCGATGCACGCTTCTGCTGTAAAGTGCGTTGAACATCTTGCTTTATAGCCCCGCCCTTGCCTGTGCTGCCGTAGCCATGTATAATGCGTGCAACTGTAAAGCCCTGCGACTTTGCACTGCGCAGACCTTGCGAAAGCCGCGCGCGTGCGGCTTCTACCGTGGGCATACCGCTTTCTATATTAATATTTTGGCAGCCGGGCATATTAACACTACCTTTTTAGTTCGTTTGTGTTTCCGCTTTTTTATCGGCCGCGCGGCGGCTTTTATACTCTGCTTTGTTTCCATACATCATGGCGTCGGCAACCTGCAACAATTGTTCTGAATCTTCGCCGTCCTGCGGGAAAAGCACTGTGCCTATACTTACCGAAATAGGCAGCTTGTATGAGCTCATTACAATAGGCTCTATAAGCTTATTGTTAAATTGCTCCACTCGTTTTTCCCAGTCGTTGGGTCCGCTGCCTTGCTTTAAAATCGCGACAAATTCATCTCCGCCTACGCGAAACAGCATTTCGCCGGGCTTTAAGCATTCTCTAAAGCGGTCGGCACAGGCGATTAAAAAATAATCGCCTGCATCATGTCCGTAAACGTCGTTAATTCCTTTAAAATCGTTTAGGTCAAAATAGCACAGTAAAAACGGAAATGCAGTTTTTGTGCAGCGCTCTGTAAGGACGTCCTGCATTTTTCTGCGGTTATAAAGCCCTGTTAGGGTGTCGGTGACCGAAAGAGCCTCAAGCTCCTTGTGCCGTGCATTAAGAGAAATCATCATGTACGAGGCAAAAACAACAAGTGAGCATATCATTATTGCTAAAAATATTTGCAACACGAGGTCGCCATAGTTTATCCAACCTATTTTTGGTTCTACGCTCAATGTCCATACTGAATTTGGTACTTCAAAAGAAATATTTATGGCATCGGTAAGAGGTGCTGCAGATGATTCTGAAAAAACTTGTACATCATCGGTATCGGGGTGTACGCGGTGCAGCTTATAGTTGTAGCCCTCTTGCACAAGCAGGTTTAGTCCGGAGGGTGCTAATGCCTTAGGTAAATCGAGCACTATTATGGTAAAGCCCCAAAACTTGTCTTTACCGTCGGTGTCCTTTAAAAAAACAGGCTGACGCCCTATTACAACAAATTCGCCTTGCGAAACTTCAAAGGGACCTGACATAGTAAGCTTGTTGCTGTCACGCGCCATGATTACTTCTTTGGCACAGTTTGGGTCTGAGAATAAATCTTTGTAAGCGTTTTCGTTGCCTTTTACGGGGTAAACTGATGTAACAACACCGTCAGGAGCAAGCTGGATACTGCGTATGGAGGGGTCGTTGACAAGCTCTGCCGCGACTTCTTCAAAATTAGCTATCATGCCGTTGCCTTGAATAATTAATAGCTTTAACGTTTGAGTTTTTTGGAACAGGCTGTTAATTGAAGTTTGCAGCTTGCTTGCCTGTGTTAATGTGACATATGAAATGCGCTCGCTTTCACTCTTTTTTGCGGAGGTTTGCATTTTTGTTATAATAATTGCAGAAATGAGTATAGAAAGCAGTAAAATGAGGCTTAAAGTTTTCCATGTCTTTTTTAACTGTTCCATTTTAACTCCCCCCCAGATTACATATAATAAAACAATTTCTGTTTTATTAATTTTTATCTAAATCGCGTGCTACGCACATGCGCAATTAAAACCATCTGCGATAGTTTTAATAAAACAGTTCCTGTTTTATAAATTTTTATCTAAGTCGCGTGCTACGCACATGCGCAATTAAAACTATCTACGATAGTTTTAATAAAACAGTTCTTGTTTTATTAATTTTTATCTAAATCGCGTGCTACGCACATGC
>JAVWJP010000012.1:35492-55076 GCA_036638975.1 Hydrogenoanaerobacterium sp. | reverse complement strand
CGGCAAACGGTGAGGTTAAAGCCGAGGACGTTAAGAACGAAGCTAAAGCAGCTGTGGAGGCTGCGGCAAAAGCGGCGCTGGCTGCGGGCAGGTCTGCGGCAGATGCAGCGGCAGAGGTCAGTGTTAAAAATGCCGAGAGCATTACGGCAGCGGCACTTGCAGATATGGCAAAAGCCGCAAAAGCTGCCGGCGGCAGTGTGCTACTTAAAGCAGATACCGTAGACGCGTCGGGTGCTGTAACGGCAAGATTATATATAGACCCCGCAGCGGCGGCAAAGCTTAAAGGTGACATAAAGCTAGGCGTTAAAACAGACGCTGCTTCAACACAGGCGACCGAACAGCATTTTTCTAAATTCTTTGATAACAAAACAGCAGTTCTAAGCTTTGCACAGCAGGGTAGCTTTGATGTACCTGTAAAGGTGGCGGTCAAAGCCGACTTAACAGAGCTTAACACAAAGAGCCTTAAATTCTACTCTTATGACAAAAAGACAAATATTTATACAGAGCTTCCAAAAACAGCATATACCATAGATACAAACGGATATTTGCATTTTACAACAACCGTGGGCGGAGAAATAATAATAACAGATAAACCACTCGTAAAGAAAAAGTGAGGAGGAAAGTAACACATGAAAAAAACCATATTTAAAAAAGCCCTTTGCCTTATTCTCTGCTTCTCAATGGTATTCTCAAGCGTTATTACAGTAATGGCACAGGTAGGAGAAAAAGCTATAGATTCAAACGGACATTGGGTGGTGGATTCCGGCTGGGGAATAGCTCCGCAACCAAATGGAGGTGTGCAGAGCCGTGCGCTTTTAATATCAGCCACCTGCCGTGGCAACCTAAACTCATTAGGTGAAGCACCGGTTACTGACGTAGATAACGTAGGGGCAATGCTGGCAAAATCGGACCAATTTGACTCCGGTGAAAAAAACATTGTAAAATTTGATGTTGCAACGAAAATGTCAACGGCTGAAACAATGCACACTTTCATTGCAAATGTTAAGGAGGCATATACGGGCAGCGATGAGGACGACATTAACTATTTTTACTACAGCGGGCACGGCAGGAATATTGGCAAGAATGGTGAAGATTCTGAGCTGTGTTTGAATGGCGAAACATCTATTTCAAGTAGCTTGCTTAAAGAAATACTTGATGGCTGCCCCGGCACGTATATAATAATGATTGACAGTTGTTTTTCGGGTGCTATGGCATCTAAAAGTATGTCCGACAATAGATTTGCAAACAACTTTATGCAGACCTTCGCGGGCAATAGCTCAAGAGGTGCATTTGAGGACGGCGGTAAAAATTCTGACAAATACAAGCTGCTTTTGTCATCTTCGCGCTACACATTCTCAAAGGGAGATGAAGTTAATGGCGGCTTTTTTACGTTAGCAATGACAGCGGGTGCGGGGGAAAGCTACACGGACAAAAGCTACAATACATACCCTGCTGACACAAATAACGACGGCACGGTTACACTTGCAGAAATTTACAAGTGGACAGCTAATACAGATTTAGGTGCTCATGTGAGGGCATATCCGGAGCGCGATTACACAACGTTTCTTTCATACAAAAACAACTCAACCGCCCTGGGCGCTCTTATTACCGATGCAAGTGCGAGAGTCAACGGTGACGGTAAAACCGTTTCTCTAAGCTTTAAAGCGGGCAATTTTTCAAGCCTTGAGAGGGGTTATATTATATCCCCTGATGATGCTCTGCTTATGCTGTACAAGCGCACAGGCTTGCCAATAGACTATTCTGAAAAATTTCCGAATGCTCATACAAGCGTTATAGCTGTTAAGCCAAATGCCTTTAACACAATAACCTTCCCGATAAATGAAAATCTTTCAGATAAAAACCTATCCGGAAATGTTATAGTGATAATTCGCCCACAGGTAGAGGGGGCTGCCATGGTGACGGTGCCGCTTGCACTTTTTGGTGAATCCGGTCGCGATGACAACCAGCTTTCTATAAGAACCCCTTACCCGGCAGCTACATTTGGGCCTAAAAACGATAGCCGCGAGCTGCGCATAGGATTACAGCTTAAAAAAGAAGAAATAGTGAGCGAGGACCCTAATTTTGCGGCTTTGATCACCTGCAGAATTATTAATGGTGACACAAGCGAGTGCGTAAGAACACTTGCCGATAATATGCCGGGGCGCTTAAATTGGATTTATGCGTTAGAACTACCTCCATCTGCAAGAGGTGAACGAGTTAATAAATATAGCTCTATAAACGATTTGTTCTGGGACGGTAAGAACGATGCCGGAGATTTTGTGGAAAGCGGAACTTATGCAATTGACGTTACTGTAAATTATGGTAATAATAATGTGCAGAATAAATTTGTAGGTATATATTTTGTAAGGCCGACCGTTATAGTTGACCCGGCACCTACAACAACATTTTACATAAATGCAGTTGGTGTGCCATATGCCAATGCCACTATTTTAATAAAGCAAGGCGATAAAACGGTGGGTAGTGCAGTAACAAACGCAAAGGGTGTTGCTACGTTTAATCTTTCTCAGGGTGAGTATACGTGCATAGTAACAAGCAAAGATTACGCTGTTAAGAGCCGCAAAATTTCTGTTAAGCGCGATACAAATAATATTCGTTTAGATATTAATTCACATATAATAAGCTTTGATGCCATGGGCGGAGAGGTTACACCTGTAAAAGCTGAAACAGATATCAATGGCAAGCTGCTTACAGAGCTGCCAACCCCAACACGCACCGGCTATACTTTTGAAGGCTGGTATACAACACCCACAACAGGCGGCATGTCTATCCCTAAAAACTGTGTGTTTAAAGAGGACACCACAATATATGCGCGCTGGGCGGCTTTCTACGGCTACGTTCTAGCTATTGACACTGCTCCAACATCTGCTACTATACTCCCATATCAAAGTTCAAACGTTAGTGTAAGCGGTGAGGTTTTACCATGGCAGGTTGTCAATGAAACTAAGTCCGCTATTGATGATGATAAAAGAAAGGCGCTGGCAGCCGGAGAGTCTTTGGTAGGTATAACGTCATATGTTAGCGTTAGAAATGCGCAGAGCATTGCAGTAACGACACTTATGGATATGGCAAAAGCCGCAGAAGCTGCGGGAGGCAGGATTATGCTTAAAGCCGATACCGTAGATGACAAGGGCTTTGTATTGGCAAGATTATATATAAACCCTGCCCTTGCTGCAAACCTTAAGGGCAATATAAATCTGGGTGTAAGATTGGGCGAAGCCGAAACACAGGCAACATTGGCAAGATTTAGTAATTTTGATAATAAAATAGCTGTGGTAGGTCTTGCACAGCAGGGTAGCTTTGGTATGCCGATAAAGCTTGCTGTTAAAGCAGATTTAAAAGGCTTTGACACAAAGAAACTCGGTTTTTACTCTTATGATACACATTCAAACATATATGATAGGCTTGCAAAAACCGCTTATTCAATGGACGAAAACGGATATTTATATTTTGAAACCAGCGTGGGCGGAGAATTGATAGTGTCAGATGGACCACTTGCAAAGAAAAAATAATTGTGAAATATCACCCAAAAAAAACGTAAAATAATTTTAAAACTCATAAAGCAAGCGCCTTTGCCACAGTGCAGGGGCGCTTGTTTATGTACTTGTATTAATATATTTTATACTTGAATTGAGTATATTCTACCCGTTTATACTTAAATTAACCTTATTATGTACTTATAAACTACAAGAGGTGAGTATATGGTCAGAGATAAACATTTAGGTATTAAGGTTGACGAGGAGCTGCACTATAAGCTTGGTTATATAGCGGAATACGAGGGGCGTTCAAATGCGGGGCAGATAATTCATTATATCAGAGAGGGAATAAGGGCGTTTGAAAAAGAACACGGTGGTATAGAACGCCAAAAAAACGATGAGCAGTGACAAAAAAGACAGAGGCTTTATAAGCGCACTGTTAAAGCTTATTTACCCGCCGTGCTGTGCTTCTTGCGGAAAGCTTTTGCAGACAGACGAAGATGAGCTGTGCTTGCTGTGTGCAAAAACGCTTTTACTGCGCGAAAGCCCAAGGTGTCAATGCGGCGGTGAGCTTGAGGGTGTGTTTGCGGCTTTTGCTTACAGCGGAACAGGTGCAGAGCTTATGAAAAAGTTTAAGTTTTGCCGCAGTACAGACGCGTACGAAGCCGCCTTGCGCCGCCCGTTTGAGGCTTGTATAGAGTCTGCCTGCTGTGGGCTGGGTATAGATATTGTAGTGCCTGTGCCGTTATATATTTCTGACAAGCACAAACGCGGGTTTAATCAGTCAGAGTACATAGCACAGCGGCTTGCAAAGCACCTTTGCTTGCCATGCGATGCAGACATATTGCAAAAAACGCAAAAAAACGAAACGCAGCATTTTTTGCCGAGGGAAAAGAGGCTTGAAAACGTAAAAGATGTTTATGCGTGTAAAAACCCAAAAATTGCAGCCGAAAAAACAATTTTACTGGTCGATGATATAACAACGACAGGCGCTACAATTGCAGAATGTGCAAGAGTTTTGCACAAAGCGGGGGCTAAAACAGTCTATGCCGCTGTTGTTTTAGAAACTCCAAATAATTATACAAAAAAACATGTTGAAACCTGACGAAAAAACATATATACTTATAATACTATAGTGCGTTAAAATTTGCATATCTGGGGGGATAAGCATGGGCAATGTCGATATTGGCATTGATTTAGGTACAACATCTGTACTTATATATATAGATGGCAAAGGTATAGTTTTAAAAGAACCGTCTGTTGTGGCGGTAAATTCGCAGACAGGCGAAACAATAGCCATTGGCATAGAGGCGGCGCGTATGATTGGTAAAGCGCCGTCAAAAATTGATGTGATATGCCCGCTTGCCGACGGTGTAATTGCGGACTATGATATGTGCGAAAGAATGGTTAAATATTTTTTAAAAAAAGTTTGCGAAAACAGTGTGGTTAAGCCACGAGTTGCCATATGTGTTCCGTCGGGCATTACAGGTGTAGAGAGCCGTGCGGTTATAGAGGCGGCAGTTTCGTCTGGTGCACGCAAGGTGTTTTTGGTAGAGGAGCCTGTTGCCGCAGCTATAGGAGCGGGTATAGACTTAACTCGTGCAAACGGTAATATAGTGCTTGATATTGGCGGAGGTACAACAGATGTTGCGGTTATCTCGCTTAACGGTATAGTTACTAAGGCATCGGTTAAGGTGGCGGGTAACAAGTTTGATGATGCTATTATAAAATATGTCAGAGATTCATATAATATTTTAATAGGCAGCCACACTGCCGAGAGTATAAAAATAGGTGTAGGAAGTGTCGCGCCGCGACTTGTTGAATGTGAAATGGAGTTTAAAGGGCGCAACCTGCTTTCCGGTATGCCGCAAAAGCGTATAATAAAGCGCAGTGATGTGCGTGAAGTTTTAATGGAACCGATTGTTCAGATATTGCAGACGGTACGCTCTGTGATAGAACGCACCCCGCCGGAGCTTGTGGGCGACCTTTTAAACAACGGTATAGTGCTTACAGGCGGGGGAGCTAAGCTGAACGGTTTGCCGGAGCTTGTAAAGCGGGTGCTTAAAATAGAGGCATATCTGGCGCCGTATTCCGAAGAATGTGTTGCGATAGGTACAGGTAAGCTTTTTGATTATACCGACAAAATGAGTGATGGAATAATAGATTCAATATTGTACCCGCACAAATAAAAAGCACCTGTGACTTTACAGTTGCAAGTGCTTTTTGCTATTATTAACCAAAGCCTATAAACGAAAGTGCAACTATACCTGCGGCTACAAGTGCTTGCGGGGTACCGGCAAAGGCTTTTGGTACGTCCGCACCGTTTTGCTGCCCGCGTACGCCGGCAAAAAGCACCATTGCAAGCATAAAGCCAAGCCCTGCGCCAAATGCGTGGACAAGCGAGGTTAAATAGTCGTATTCATACTGAATATTAAGCAGCGTTACGCCTAAAATGGCACAGTTGGTTGTTATAAGCGGCAGGTAAATGCCAAAAGAATTATGCAAAGCGGGTAAATATTTGCCAAGTATAATTTCTACAAGCTGTACAAAAGCAGCTATTACCAAAATAAATGTTAGGGTGTCTAAATATATAAGTCCAAGCGGTAATAGCAAAAAACTGTAGATAGGGTGAGTAACCGCCGTTGCCGCGAGCATTACAAATATAACAGCAATGCCCATGCCAAAAGCGGGCTTTAGCTGCTTAGAAACACCTAAAAAGGGGCAAATGCCCATGAAGCGCGAAAGCACAAAGTTTTGGGTTAAAACAGCGCCGAAAAGTACTGCACCAAGGCTTTTTGCAAGCTCCAAGCTATATACCCCCCTTGCAGCCGTCGCAGCCAAAGCATTTGCGTGGGGTTTTACCAAAATGGCGCTGTAAAACGGCACTAAGCGCTATAAGCACGCCGTAAACAAAAAATCCGCCAGAGGGGGCTGTAAAAATGCTCATAGGTGTGATGATATTTGCCGTGACCGTAAGCCCCATAAAGCTGCCGCTGCCAAAAAGCTCGCGTATTGTTCCTATTAAAAAAAGTGCTGCGGTAAAGCCCAGCCCCATGCCAAGCCCATCATAAAATGATGATTTTATATTGTTTTTAGCTGCAAATACTTCTGCTCGTCCAAGCAAAATACAGTTTACAACTATCAAATTTAAAAACACGCCAAGTGCAAGATAAAGCGGCTGTAAATATGCAGCCATAATTTGTTTTACTATGGTGACAAAACCTGCTATAATGACTATATAACAGGGTATACGTACTGTTTGCGGAATGTATTTTTTAAAACACGAGATAGCCACGTTGGAGCCTGCCAAGACAAAGCTTGTTGCAAGCCCCATACCAAGTGCGGTGCTTGCCGCAGATGTTACGGCAAGAGAAGGGCAGGTGCCTAAAAGCAGTACCAGGACAGGGTTTTCGTTTAAAATCCCGTTTAAAAATATTAACTTGTTGTTTTTTTTCTGTGTATTCACAGCTACAGCTCCCTAACTTTTTCGTATGCCGCAAGTGCTGCGTTTGCGGCGTCTGTCATAGCTTTTGAAGATGTAGTAGCGCCCGCTATTGCCGAAACCTCGTTCTCGTTTTCGGCGGTTCTGTTTACGGTTACAAGCTTGCCGACTTTACCGTAATATTGTCTGCGATATTCTTCGGTTGTAATTTTATCTCCAAGACCCTTTGTTTCGCTCTGCTCAAGTACCTCGACACCTGTTATTTTGCCGCTTTTGTCTATGCCAAACATAACTTCAATTTCGCCGTGATACCCCGTCGCCATTGCTGAAATTGCATAGCCCGCACCGTTCTCTGCCTTGTAAATGGTGCTTGTGTTTTCTGTAAATGCGGCTTTGAGAGGCTTAAAGCCTTCGCCCTGCGGAAGTACCAAGCTAAGCGCGGCAAGCGCTCTTGCGTTACCCGCTTGTGCTATTACGGGTGCCGTAAAAAAGTTTGTCACTGCCAAAAGTGATGCAACAACAAGGCAGGTTACGCTTAAAGCTGTTATGGGTTTTACAATTTCTTTTAAATTTTTGTTCATATAGTCACCCCTGTATGTGACTATTTTGCCCGCTTTTTTTAAGATAAATCTGCTGCGAAGCGATAATTTTTATCGTCTAAAAGCTCTAAGCGCCGTAAAAGACCGCTTGAGGCATAAATGTTTTTATTTTTGTCTATGGCGAGCACCATAAACTGTGGCGCAGTGCCTTCTTCTGCAATAGCTTTAAGGACAGCTTTTTTCCCTAACACAAAAAGTGTGGTAGAGAGATAATCGGCAAGTGTGCCGTCACTTGTTACAATGGTGACGGATAGTAAATCGCTTTGAGCGGGCATAGCGGTTTTTTTGTCGATAATATGGTGGTAAACTATGCCATTATAAGTAAAATATCTTTCATAAGCACCGGAGGTTGCTATAACCTCGTCCTTTGTGTTAAGAACCAGCAACGGGTTTTCACCGTTTACATCTGGGTTTTTTATCCCGACGCGATAGTAGCTTTTACCACGCGGAGCTTTGTATGTGCAGACATTACCACCTATAGAAATCAGTGCGGTTTGAAGCTTGTTTTCTTCATAAATTTTGCGCACAATTTCGCAGGCGTAGCCCTTTGCAATACCGCCCGGGTCAAGTGCCATTCCGGCTTCGGCAAGCTTTACAGAGCCTGTGCTGTCGTCAAAAAGTACATTCCTGTAGTCTACAAGCCGCTGTGGTTCTGCAAGCTGCGCCGCTGTAGGCGGTATTCCTGCCTCCTTGGCGCTGTGCCAAAGCGTTGTAAGCGAGCCTATTGTTATGTCAAAGGCACCGCAAGAGAGCGACGAAAGCTCGCACGAGCGCTTTAAAAGGGCATAAGTTTGCGGCGAAACCTTTACGTAGCTTTTGCCCGCCGCAGTGTTTACCGCCGCAATTTCAGAGTCGGCGTTGTAAAGCGAAAGCTCGTTTTCAAGCTCGCGCAAAGCCGCATAAACCTCGCTGCCTGCTTTTTTTGCGTTTCTTCCTATAAGCTGCTGTTCTATAAAGGTATCCATTAAAAAGTCTGTCCGTACTTCGGTTGCGGGGTTTGCCCATATAGCCAGTGCAAAAAGCAGTACAATTAAAAAAGTGGTCATTATTGCTGCAAAAACATTGTGTTTTGTAAGGCGCAAAATATATTCACCTGCCATAAATTTAATTACAATAAAGCTTGACATGGGTTTCAAATATCATATTATAGTATACCACAAGATAGTTAAGAACTGCAAAATGAATAAATTAAAAGTAAAAAGCAAATGCTATATACACGCAAGAGCTATAATTTTTTTTGGAGGTATGGTTTTAATGAAAAATATTTTTATTGCCATTTTGGCAGCACTGCTGTGCGCCGTGGTTTTTACAGGCTGCGGAGCTTCTATGAAGGACGGCACATATAAGGCTGAATACAGCGATTTTGACAGCCACGGCTGGAAGGACTATGTGGAGATTAACATTGCGGGGGGTAAAATAACAGGTGTCGATTACGACTCGGTAAATACAGACGGCGTTATAAAATCTCAGGACGCAGAGTACAAGGCCGCCATGGAGGGCGTTTCAGGGACTTACCCTGAAAAATTTATGAGCGAGCTTGAAAATATGCTTATTAAACAGCAAGACCCAAAAATGGTTGATACAATAGCGGGTGCCAGCGATTCCTCAGGGTCGTTTAAAAAGCTTGTTTCTGAGGCGATTTCAAAGGGTGCAAAAAAAGGTAATTTAGATGTAGTTATTGTTACAAAATAAATTTCTTCCTCGCAAATTTAATATAAAAGCATTGGGCTTTGCTTTGTCTGTTTATACAGCTTAGGGACAAAGCAAGGCCTATATTTAAATTAGACAAATTTTACAAAACATATTGTGATATAGTGAAAAACATGGTACAATAGTCGGTGCATATATGTTTTTGTACTTTAAACTGTGACATCGGAGGTGACAAAGTGAAACATAAAAAAATAGTAACTGCTTTATTGTGCTTTGTGCTCTGTGTAACGCTTTGTTTGCCGGCTTTTTCAGCTAAAAACGATACGAAATTTAACTTTCGTGTGGGGTATTGCTTAGGATATGGCGTTTTTGATGACGACAGCGGAAATATTTATGGATATGTGTACGACTATATGCACAATATCGCCGATATTAACGGGTGGAATATAGAATTTATTCCATGCGAGTGGTCAGAGGGCATGGATAAGCTGGAACGCGGAGAGATAGATGTGTTTGGCGGAATGCAGAAGACGCCCGCGCGCGAAGCTACATATGATTTTCCAAAGTACGATATGGGCACGGAATATGGTTCTGTCTTTATGCGCTACGATAATTCGGAAGTGTTTTATGATGATTTAAAAAGTATTGACGGCAAAACAGTGGGAATTACAAGCGGTAACTATTACCATGTTAAGCTTTTACAATATTGCACCGAAAACAATATTACCCTTAATTTTAAAATAATTGATGATGCTGACGAGCTTGATAAAGCGCTTGAAAACGGTGAGATTGACCTTATGGTTTCCGGCAGTATGTTTGCGCCTAAGAACACCAAGGTGGTTTTGCAGTTTTGTGCCGATGAGTTTTACTTCCCAACAACAAAGGGCAATACCTATGTACTTGAGGGGCTTAACAAAGCCCTTGATAAAATACGCCGCAGCGACGTTTATTACAGTGCGCACCTGTATGACAAATACTACAAAAAAGCTGCGATAGGTAATGTAGCATTTACACAGGCCGAAAAAAACTATATACAAAACGCGCCTGTGCTTAATGTGGGGTATGAAATTGACGGAGCACCGGTGGAATTTTATGATAATTCAGAAAACACGCCAAGAGGTATAACAATAGAGTTGCTGGAGAAAATTTCGCAATACAGCGGTCTTAAATTTAATTATGTAAAAACGGATTCATACTCGGAGGTTTTGCAAAAAACTCAAAGTGCTTATCTCGATTTTTCGTCGGGGTTTATCGGTGATGAAGACTTTATGAATAAATATGGGCTTGTTACAACTATGCCTATTTTAGAAACAAAGCTTGTATTCATATCAAAGCAGGGTAAGTCAGTAAACACAAAAGAAGCAAAAATGGCATTGCCCGGTGACTGGGCAGGTGTAAAAAACCAACTGGAAAAAGACTATATAATAAAAGAAATTGTTTACTATAAAACCTACGAGGAATGCCTTGATGCCGTTGTAAACGGTAAAGCGGACATAGCAGTTTTAAACACCTATGCGGCAGACCAAGCGCTAAAGCCATACAAATACAACTCTCTTTCTGTAACCAATATGGCAAAAAGCGACATGATTGTTTACCTTGCCGCCCCAAAGAACTCGCCAAAAGAACTTATATCCATACTTAATAAATCTATTGGCTCATTAAGCTCTGATGTTATAGATGCGGCTATTTATAAATATACAGTAGGCGTTCCGTATCAAATATCTTTTTCAGATTCATTGCGCTATAATTCGCCGTTTATAATGATGAGTATAATTGTGCTTTTTGGGGTTATTTATTACCTTATGTATCGTGCGCGTAAAAAGCTTGACAGGCTGGCTTTTGTCGATGAGCTTACCGGTGAGATGAACCTTAGCAAGTTTAAGCTGGAAGCACAAAAGCTTTTGCAGCACGGAAAGTCATCGCGTTTTGTTATGGTGCTTGATATCGACAATTTTAAGCTGGTAAATGACCTTTACGGGTACGATTTTGGCGATGAGATATTGTGCGATTTAGCAAGGCTAATTAAACTTTCTTTAACGCCAGATGCTTTGCTTTGCCGTGGCACGGCGGACAAGTTTTATGTGTTCGAGAAGGATTTCGGAGAACAAAATTTTTGCGAGCGTTTTAAAGCTTTCAGTCAAAGAATAGACAACTTAAAAATAGAAAAATTCCCCAATTGCAAAATAACTATAAGCGCCGGTGTTTGTGTTGTCCGTTCTGAGGACAGCAACATTGTGTCGGTGATAGACAGGGCAAATATTGCAAGTAAAACGCATAAAACCAATCATAACAACAGCTACACATATTATAATCAATCTATGTACGACAAGCTTAGCGCCGAAAAAGAGATAGAGGACAGAATGAAGTATGCTGTAGAAAACAAAGAGTTTTTAGTTTATTTACAGCCTAAAATCGAGCTTTTGTCTACTCGCGTGGTTGGTGCGGAGGCTTTGGTGCGGTGGCAGTATCCAGGTAAAGGTCTGGTACCGCCTAACGACTTTATCCCGCTTTTTGAGCGAAATGGGTTTGTAATAAATATAGATTATTATGTTTTTGAGGAGGTTTGCCGTCTTTTAAAGCGTTGGTCCGACGAAGGACGAGAGATGATTGTAATTTCTGTTAATCTTTCTCGCAGACATTTAGAAAATGAAAATACCGCAAAAATTCTTAATGAAATAATAGAAAAATATGGTGTGCCGCAAAAATATATAGAGATAGAGCTTACAGAAAGCGCATTTGTCGATTGCGATATTAACGTAATTAAAAACTTCTTAAACGAATTTCACAAGTACGGTTTTGTGGTTTCGGTAGATGATTTCGGCGCAGGCTATTCGTCACTTTCTCTGCTTAAAGATTTGCCGGTTGATGTTATTAAAATAGACAAGGCTTTTTTTGATAATCAAGAAAATCATAAATCTGAGGTTATACTTGAAAGCATCATAAATCTTTCTCACAAGCTTAGTATTAAAACTGTTTCTGAAGGCGTTGAAACAGAGCTGCAAATTATATTGTTGCAGGGGCTTGGTTGCGACCTTGTGCAAGGGTATTACTTTGCAAAGCCAATGCCTGTATTGCAAATAGAAGATTATATAATCAATAAAAATAAAAAATGAGCCTTTTGAATAGGCTCATTTTTTGTTTTTATTATTTTTTTTGTTTTTATTATTTTTTTCGGTTTTGCTTTTTTTCATTATAGAGTTGTTTATTATTATTCCCGCTATACCAAGTGCACCCATTAAAATAAACATTATAACAGTTTTATAAAGCTCTCCGTTTATAAATGTGTTTCCGGCGTAGGTTGAGGTTATTACCGAGGGTATGCGCGCCAGAGTTGCTATCACCAAAAAATGTGATGGGCTTATTTTTGTAAGAGGTGCTACATATGTCAGTACATCTTTGGGTGTGCCCGGTATAAAAAACAAGATGAAGGTTAAAAGCTCCAGCTTTTTACTGTCGTTTAAAAATGCGAGCAGACCTTTATGCTCGTTGTTCATGTGCTTTGTAACAAAATCCTTGCCAAGCGCGCGCACTGTAAAAAAGACTGCCGCAGTCCCTATGCAAAGCCCCAGCATACACACCAAGAGCCCGCCAAATGCCCCAAATATCATTCCTGCCAGAAGCTCTACAGGCTCACCGGGCAGTACCGCCACAATCACTTGCAGTACCTGTATTCCAAGCATATAAAAAAAGCCGCGCCACCCCAAAGATGTAATGTAAGCTTTAAGGTCTTCACGCGCAGATGCGTCGCTTACCAATGCCGAAAACCAAGGAAAAAGCTTTATTGTGGCAAAAACAGCGGCTAATGCAAGCAGCAATATTATACCGCGTTTAAGCCATTTTTTTGTATTGTCTGTCATTTTTATTCTCCTTTTGCAAAAGACACTTGTAAAAATCAATATTGTAAGTATATCATTAGTATATTTGAATGTAAACCTGTATGTTAATACTATTTTTTTAATAAGCAGTGTGCAGGTTTTAAATATGCGGGCTTTTCCAGCAAAGCTGTAGCAATAGATGGCATAAAATATGCGCAAAATTTATTATGGACGGAAAACTACATAAAATGCAAAAAACCACTTGAAAAGAAAAAAACTATATGATATAATAAGCGAGTCGGCAAATGTGACAGCACAAAACAACCCTAATGTGGGGGTGTAGCTCAATTGGTAGAGCGCCTGCATGGCATGCAGGAGGTCAGGAGTTCGATTCTCCTCATCTCCACCACAACAGAAACCCCGCAAACTGGCACTACAGGCTAGTTCGCGGGGTTTATCTCTTCTTAAAACAAAACTGTTTTTGCTAAGATTTGCTATTTTTGCCAGTAGTGTGTTAGTAACGCGAATGGTCGTGTATGAGCTGCTAGTAACATTTTTACCTGTGCATTTATCTTACACTATAATATAATTATGCTAAGCTTTATATTATGAGGTGCAATGTGAATATACCGTCTTCAGCGTTAAAAGAAGAAAGCCCATCATATTTTTCGGCGATAGTCGCTATGCTCTTAGTGCCGAAGCCGTGCTCGTTACCGCTGCTTTGCGGCAACCCGTCCTCCATATGCACAGTGCCCATATATGGGTTTACTACAGAAAGCAAAAGCTTTCTGTCAGACATTACTGCTTTCAGCTTTATTTTTCTCTCTCTGCCGTCATTTACACGCGCTGTGGCAGTTATGGCATTTTCAATCGCGTTAGAAAGTAAAGTGCAAAGCTCAGTACTGCTTATAGTCAGCGACTGTGGAATTTGCGCGTCAATCTCTATATATATGCCCAGTGAGTTTGCTTGTGATGTAAATGAGGAGAAAAGAAGATTCGCAGCTTCATTTATGCAATAATTTTTAGGTGACATTGTTTCTATATCCTTTTTCTCCTGCATCAAATACCGTTTAAGGCCTTCAATATTTCCTTTTTCCAAAAATTCACTTATCAGCATAATGTGATGGCGCTGGTCGTGGCGATATAACTTTGCCTGCTCTTGCGCAGCCTGTAAGAGCTTAATGTTATCATGTGCCGCTTGCATTTGATGTTCTAATGAAATAGCGCTGCGCTCGGCTTCAATCGCCTTTGAAAAGCTGTGAAAGCTTACTCCGATATACATATAAAGCATGACAATAGTTACATACAGTAGCCCGGAAACAAGTAAAATATCGCTGTCAACTTCGTTTTGACCGATAATAGGAGAAAAAATCCAAACAAGCGTCAGCAAAAGTATAAGTATAATCGAAAGACAATTAAATTCTCTTTGATAAGCAAAAATAATTTCGTTAAAATCCTTCTTCAAATATCGTGCTCCAAATATAAGTGCTCCAAAAAAAATAAGATTCATAAGAAAATATAAAGGTGTATACCCGCCGGAATAGACACGCACAACCATCAGTATAGTGCTGATAATGCGTTGGAAAATAAAAGCTGTAAGGACAACAAAGACAAAGCGAGAGCCTTTTGCCTTTGAGAATATATACAATATAGTATAAAGGGGTATGCAGACAATAAGGTAGCCGTAGTGTGGCAAAAATGCTGCCCCATATAGGAAGGACAATATGCCTACTACTATACATATTCCCGTTACAGTGACTCCAAGAAGTATTAAAGTTTTCTTTTTAGGCAGATGTAATGGCATTAAAGTGAATAATAGGATTACGATGAAAAATGTTTGAAGTACACTAACTGCCACCAGTCCCATAAAACCGCCCCCCTATTTATATAAATATACATTATATAAATATTGTAACACAGCCTTAAAATTAACGAAAGGGCTGTTTAGGGCGTAAAAAAGCCTTTTCGCGCAATTACTTTTATGGTTTTTTTTGTAAACCTTACGGTCGGTCGATTGGGGAAGAAAAAAAGCCGTTTCGCGCTTTTTACGGTTTTGCTTAAAAAAATCTGCTATTGTTATGTTAGCGGTAAAACCGTAAACAAAAATGAAAAGGGGACTACAAATATGAAAAAAATCTTAGCGCTTATTCTCGCCCTTACCTTAGCAATATCTTTCACAGCTTGCGGTGGTTCTAAAGCACCCGCTTCTTCTGCTGCACCTGCTTCTTCTGCTGCACCCGCTTCTTCTGCTGCACCCGCACCTGCTGCTGCACCGGAAGCTGCACCAAAGCCTACCGCAGACCTTAAAAACCCTGAATACACACCGGAGCAATTGGCATCGGCAGAAAAATTTGCGGCAATGACAGACCGTTTTCAGGTGCTTATAGACAAAATTAATGCCAACGAAGACCTCCTTAATGTTCCGGGTCTTGTAGACACCATGAACACAGTCATTGACGCTGTTAATGAGGACGACGCATTGTATGCAGACCCTGCCCTATTGACACCGGAAGCCCTTAAAAACTTAGCAGAAGGGGTGGTTGTAGGTAACAACTTCCTTAACGAGATGGAAGCAACAGTTAAAAACTACGAAGGCAAAAAGATAATGACTATCAAAGTAGAGATTGTAAACAACACAGATGCTGACCTTCATACCTTGGCAATGTCACCGGCAAACAACAAGGACTGGGGCGTAAATATGCTTTCAGAACCACTTACTGTCGGCAAGAGCGGCGTTACAGAAATGACCTTTACCGAGGATACACTTGTTTGGGATTTATTAGCAGGCGATTCCGCAGGTAATGAAATTACATTTATGGGCATTGACTTTGCAGCAGCTCCTGTAGAGGGTGCAAAACTGGTACTTGCTATGCAAGATGGCGGTTATGTTGCAGGCTTTGCAAG
The DNA here is from genome assembly GCA_036638975.1 of Hydrogenoanaerobacterium sp. Lineage (GTDB taxonomy): Bacteria > Bacillota > Clostridia > Oscillospirales > Ruminococcaceae > JAVWJP01. The sequence goes on along the minus strand of JAVWJP010000012.1, from coordinate 39,172 downwards.
CTAAAAAAACAATTATAAAATAAAAGATTAAAAAAAGCAACGGGCAGGCAAGCATGTCTGTCCGTTGCTTTACTAAGAGGGATAGCTATGAAAAAAATCTGTTCGATTCTTTTGGCGTTTGTCATTATTTTAATGTCAACTTCCGGATGTGGCGACAAGCCAACACCCGAGTCTGCTCCAGAACTATTTTCAGAGCAGGCTGCGCCAGAAGTATCTTCAGAGCAGGCTGTTGTTCCCTCTGTACAAAGTCAAATAGTTCACAGCAAACCCGAAGGAGAAAAATGGACAGTACTGGTTTATATATGCGGAACCGATTTGGAAAGTTCTAGTGAACTTGCATCTATGAATATTGAAGAGATGGTTGCTGCTACGCAGTCAGAAAAAATAGATGTTGTTTTTCAAACCGGTGGTGCAAAAAAATGGGCATTTGACGAAATTAATCCGAAAAAGCTTGAGCGCTGGAAGGTAAGCCACGGTAAATTTGAACTAGTTGACAGCAAGCCGCTTGCCAGTATGGGAAGAGCAAGTACTTTGGGGGATTTTCTAAAATGGGGAGTTTCTGCATACCCCGCCGACAAATATATGTGCGTTGTCTGGGACCATGGCGGCGGCAGTGTTTCCGGAGTAGCGGCAGATGAGCTTTTTGAGTGGGATAGCCTGGACTTGCGCGAGCTTGCCGAGGGGGTTTCTATGGCGGGTGTACAGTTTGAGGCAGTGGGTTTTGATGCCTGCCTTATGTCAACCATAGAAACAGCTGCGGCACTGACACCATACGCGCGGTACATGGTGGCGTCGCAAGAGCTTGAGCCGGGTACGGGCTGGGATTATAATAAATGGCTTAGTTATCTTGCGAGTAAGCCAACCGCCAACGGGCTTGAGCTTGGCAAGGTAATATGTGACAGCTTTTATGAGAAATGCAAGTTTGACGAAATGGAAAGCCTTGTAACCCTGTCGGTGACAGACCTCTCTAAAATACCGGCATTGGTGCAAAGCTTTGACAAAATGGCGGAGGAAATGAAAAGCTTTACGGCATCGACAAATAAGCTTCAACCGCTTACACAGGCAATTTTTAAGGCAGAGAACTACGGGGGCAACAACGACAATGAGGGCTATACAAATATGGTTGACTTAGGTGACCTCGCAATATGTGCCAAGGGTGTGCTCTCAAAAACAGGCGAGGTACTGCTGGATAACCTATTTGCCGCAATTCCTTATAAAATAGGTGGCGAGGGCAGACAAAAATCTAACGGGCTTTCGGTTTATGTTCCACTGGGGGTAGACGATGAAGAACTTGATAGCTACGCTAATGCGGCGGCGATAAGTGGCGAATATTTGCGCTTCCTTGAAGGGCTGTACGATTGGAAAGCACCGCCTGATGTGACGATAAATCAGCCGATATTTCCTCCGGCTCAAAACGAAGTACAGGAGCTGCCCGTGAACGAGCAGATTGCTCTCAGCGGAGTAAGCATTGCACAGGCGCTTAGGCGCGACGATTATACTTTAAAATATTCGCTTGGTATAAGCGATGATGGGTATGTTGTTTTGTCGGTGGACCAGGGCGAGGACATTATAAGCACAGTGGCATTTGATTTGTTTTACCACGATGTGGAAACAAACGCCATTTGGTATTTGGGCAGCGACTACGACGTAAACATGAGCGATGACGGTAAAAAATATTGGGATAACTTCCGAAACGTTTGGACTATTATCGGAGGCAAGCTTTGCATGATGCAGGCACTTTCATTTACAGATGATTATATTCTGTATACTGTCCCTGTCAGAGTAAACGGCATGGTAACCAATTTACGTATGATTTACCACATAGGCACAGACAAATTTGAGGTTATCGGTACGTGGAACGGTATTGACGGAGAAACAGGTATGAGCAGTCGCGATGTTAAAAAGCTAAAGGACGGCGATGTTGTAACCTTTACCTTTGTAGCGGCAGACCTTAAAACAGGGAAGGAATATGAATTTGACGGCGAAAGCTTTACGGTAAAAGGCCCTGTTATAGCTGAGGAAGCTACACTGTTTGACGGAGATTATTACTATCAGTACGCAATAACAGATATTTTTGGAAAAACCTACGAAAGCAATATGGCGGTAATTACCTCTAAGGGCGGAGAAATTACTGTAGACCTTGTAAAATAAAACAAGCTTCTGTTCTATTAGTTTTATCAAGCCGCGTGCTATGTGCATATGCAATTAAAACTATCTGCGATATCTTTAATAAAAATAACCGGAGGGAAAAGCTATGAAAAAATTACTTGCTGTCTTAGTGGCTTTATGTATAATGTCTACATTATTTTCGGTAACTGCTTTTGCAGCAGATGGAGCTGCAAGCCCCGGAGCTAAGCTTTCTGCATATATTAAGCAAAGAGGGTACGATGCTTCCACCATAAAATATGGTGCATTTCCGGAAAACATCTCCTCCAATTCAAAGGTTGTGTGTTATAAAAACCGGTTGTATTATATACTTGTTTCACAAGCTATAGCATCTTCAAATATGGACGGCTCTAACGAACAAATAATATATACAAACACTTCAAACGGAATATATAACTTACAGGTGCACGCAGAACGCATTTACTGGGTAGAGCGCAGCTATGCCGATGCAGGCAGCAGTTGGATTAAAAGCATGAACTTAAACGGCTCGGGCATAAAAACTATAGCCATAGGCGAGGACCAGTTTATAGTTTATGGTAATAAGATTGTAGTGAGAGATGCAAACCTTGACAAGGCAAATTCACCTGTAGAAATTGTCAGCTATAATCTTGACGGCAGCGGACGAAAAGTTTTGTTTACCCCAAGCGGTGACAAAGCCTTAGATTTAGTGCCCATAACAGAAAATAAGCTTTTAGAAAGAAGCGGAGCATATTGCCCGTTTGGCATTAAAGGCGACAGAGTTTATTACAGCGCAAGCGGCGTAAATTACAGTGTTAATTTGGACGGAACAGGCACAAAAGCAGAAAGCAGTGTAAATTACGCAGGTACAGGATATGGCAATCCGGCAGCTGTTACTTATGGGAATATGACTATAAGCTATAAATACAGCGGGTCAGAGGGCACGTCAAGTGTATATGTTAACAACGAAGTTGCCTTTAAGGTTTATAAAGAAATAACAAGCCTTAATGTAATATCTCCCGATTATTTATATATAGTACTCTCTAATGACCAATCGGCGCTTATTTCTATAAACCCCAGTATTAAAAAAGATGTATACGTTTTTGTAAAAGATGCTACAGGCAGGTTATCCGTGACTTCTCAAGCGGCAAATATAAAAGCGGGCGTGGCAGAGCAAAGCACTGCGGCACCTGCGGCATCTGCATCATCTACGGCATCTGCATCACCTGCGGCAAGCAGCAAAAAGGTTGCCGATTGCGAGCTTTTGACAGAACCCGAAACTGTAGATTATAATGTTGGCGACCGCTTTAAGGCAGAAGAAATTTCGCTTCGCGTAACCTACAGCGACGGCTCGACCAAGGACATTACGCACGGAGATATTAAATTTACGGCAAATGGCACAAAGGTTAATTCGTCGTATAAATTTAAAGAGGCAGGCACAAAAAAGATGGTTGTCACATGGGGCGAATACGAGTATAAATACGAAATATATGTTAAGGGTGCAAGCAGCAAAAAGGTTGCCGATTGCGAGCTTTTGACAGAACCCGAAACTGTAG
>JAVWJP010000012.1:0-35392 GCA_036638975.1 Hydrogenoanaerobacterium sp. | reverse complement strand
AAGAGGCAGGCACAAAAAAGATGGTTGTCACATGGGGCGAATACGAGTATAAATATAAAATAGTAGTAGGATAATTGGCAGAAAAATAACTTTTGGGGGGCAAGCTGTAGATGATGCTTTATATTCTTGCCGGAGTGGTGTTGACTGCCATTGTAGTATGGTTTATTCTTACTAAACGTGTACTTTTGATGCTCGATGAAAACAAGAAAAACGCTATGGCACAAATTGGTGTACAGGTTTCAGGTAGATGGGACGCTGTTTCAGAGCTTATATATTTGATTAAAGAATATTCAGAATCTGATTATGCTGAGCTTTCTGAAACAATAAAACAGCGCCAGTATATTAATGCAGAAAGCTCTGCGCAAGATGCAGCGGCACAAAATAATATGCTTAGACAGGTGATGGTGCGTATTATGGCAGTTGCAGAGCGATATACTGAGCTAAGGGCAAATAGCGAATTTCAAAAAAATGTTGACAGCATTAATATGTACGATGGTATGATACGTCAGAGCAGGCTTGTGTATAACGACAGCATTACTAATTTTAACCGGTCTATTTCAAGCTTGCCAACATCGTTTCTTGCAAGGGCATTAGGCTTTTCAATGTGCGAATATCTTGAAGCAAAAGATGAAGAAAACTCTGTTCCCAATGCAAAATAGAAGTACTGCAACGCATAAATTTATATAAAGAGGAGAGCTGTTTATGGGACTTTTTTCAAACAGTGCTAAACCATGCCCGATTTGTGGTAAGGCAACGCCACGACTTTTGGCTAAAAAAATAGGCGGAGAGGCAATTTGCAGCAAATGCGCCGATAATATTGCGGCAGATGATGTGTTAGTTCAAAGCTGGAGCATTAACGACCTAAAGGAGCACATAAACTACCGCGACGAAAACCAAAAGCTGGTTAAAAACTTTACACCTACCCGCACCGTTAATTACGAGCACGAATTTGTAATAGACGACAACAAAAAGCTCTTTTTTGTAAGCCAGTGGGGTGAAGAAAACCCGCCTGTGTTCCGCTTTGAAGATGTGCAGGGCTTTGAAATGAGCTTAGGTTACAACACTGTAGAAAGCTGGAGCCGCGGAATGAAGCGCACACCGTACTCGCCGCCGGCGTTGGGGCTTGCCAGTGGTATTAGTATGTTGGCAGAGGCCTTTGGGGGAACTAAAGGTAAGGAAAACGACAGGTTTGAAAACCTTCTTTTGATACTTAAAGTAAACACCAAATATTTAAAAGAATACGAACTGTGCAATCTCTCAATTTGCGGTGATACCATAGCGGAATATGAGCACAGCTTTGCCGAAGAGCTTGCAAGGGCAAACATTGCTTGCAATTGTATAATCTCTATAGCGAATGGGGGAACGGCAACGGCTGCTGCTTCGCCAACTCCCGCAGCTGCTGTCATACCTTTGGCAGAGCAAGCTGCCGATAATATCCGCAAATTTAAAGAATTACTTGATGCAGGCATTATTACGCAAGAGGAATTTGACGCAAAGAAAAAGCAGCTTTTGGGTATATAATAGGTGATATTAATCTTTTTAGGGGAGATTGATATAAGTTACTTTGTCATAAAAGTAAGGCGTACACAGGCAAAAGCCGTGGCAGATTTAGTCTGCCGCGGCTTTTGTTGTTGTATAACAGCAGTACAAGTTAAAACACACTGCTGTAATATTATTTACTTATGGCGTCCATTATTCCATCAAGCCAGTTGCCGTCAAAAAGCTCTATAACACCAGCATCGCAGGCGGCGGATAGCTTTATATCTATGGGTAGCCTTGCAATATTTTTTACGCCGAACTTTTCAGCTATGGCATTTATATGGCTTTCGCCGAATACGCGGTACTGCTTGCCGCAATCGGGGCAGGTGACATAGCTCATGTTTTCAACCAGTGCCAAAACAGGTATGTTCATCATTTTTGCCATATTAACTGCCTTTTCAACTATCATGCCTACAAGCTCTTGCGGCGATGCCACAATTATAATTCCGTCCACGGGGATAGATTGGAACACTGTCAGAGGAACATCGCCTGTTCCCGGCGGCATATCTATAAACATATAGTCGATATCGTCCCAAATAACGTCTGTCCAAAACTGCTTTACTGTCCCCGCAATAATAGGACCGCGCCACACGACAGGGTCTGTTTCGTTTTCCATAAGCAGGTTAAGGGACATTACAGATATTCCTGTTTTGCTTTTTACAGGGTAAAGCCCAAGCTCGTTGCCCTGTGCTTTTTCGTGCAGACCAAATGCCGTCGGTATAGACGGCCCTGTAATATCGGCGTCGAGTATTGCGGTTTTGTAACCGCTGCGCTGTGCTAAAACAGCCAAAAGCGATGTTACAAGCGACTTTCCAACGCCGCCCTTGCCGCTTACTACGCCTATAACTTTTTTAATATGGCTTAGCTCGTGCGGCTTTTCTAAAAGACTTTCGGGTTTGCGCTCGCTGCAATTTTCGCCGCAGCTCTCGCAGTTATGAGAACAATTTTCGCTCATTTTTGTTGCCTCCTGTAATTTTAATAGCAGTGTTTTTTGCCGTGTACATACAAAATTCGCGGTCAGATGTTACTCTAACCGCGATAGTGCTACAAACACAGCCTGTTTGCCGGTGCTGATAGTATGCAACATATAAATATGCACAGATTCTTACTGCAAAGTGGCTTAACCTCTTAGTTTGATACTATAATACTATAACACCGCTTGTTAATAATTGCAAGTTTTTGTTTTTGCAGCTTAACAATAAACGCACTTAACGCATATAATAATAACGAGCCTATGGGGTTCAAGCTGTAAAGGATAAAAATGAAGCATTTTGCCCTTAATGGGCTTTAGGCAGATATCCTATCTGCAATAGTACAGCAATTTCGGTAGTGATATAGAAAAACCAAGGAATTGCTTGAATTACGGAATTGGTCTTGAAGCTGCTTCGCAGGATAATTACCAATTTCTACTGTTTCGGGTTACAACCGGAACAGCTATAACCAAATTTAGGAGGAATTTTTTATGGGAATGCCCGTTATTAAGCCAGGCACTATAACTCGTGAAGAAGCCGTTGGCAATATTATCGAATCTGTAGCCACAGAGGAGTCAGCATTGGCGCATATTCTTAACGCAGAGAGCGAAAAAATCATGGCGGTTGTAGATAATTCTTCTGCAACACCGGAGCAGCTTTTGGCTGTAAACGCATCGGTTAAGAAGGCAATTGCTGCAATTTCTCGTCTGGAAATGCAGCTGCAAGCCAAGCTTGATTTGTTTGAGAGTACAATCTGCCGATAATTCAGTCTAAACAAATTCACTTGTAAAGGAGAACTTTTATGTCATTTTCGTATGCAAACCCCGGTTCCGGTCCTTCTGCGGGCGGCATCGGCTGGTTTAATTTTGGTAATTTGACCCTCAACCCCGGTGATTCTAAAACCGGACTTACAGGAACTTTAAATGACGGCAGCACCGTCACCTTTGATATCGCGTCCCTGTCATCGTCCTTTGTTCCCTACACCGCGCTTCCTACTGTCCCTCCTGGCTTCGGTTATTTTGGCCCATCGGGATATACCGGTATTCTGGGGAATGTCACCCTGCGTACACCGCTTCTTTCAGCTTATGGCAGCCCCAGCGTGCTGGTGCTTAGTAACATTGTGGTCAAGGACCCCAACGGCAACCCTGTCCCAAACTACACAGCAGTTGTAGCTGATGCAGAAAGCACAAACTCCTTCCCGCAATATACCGAAAACTGGACTTGGATTACAAATGGTACACCGTGGAGTCTATTTACCACCATAGGCGGAAACCCGCCCGCGCTGGCAGGTATAGGCACACAAACTACGGTAATCACCGGCTTAAATCAAGGTATTGCCGCCTCTTACCTGACGACCACACAGAACCCGACTACACTTTCACTTTCGTCATTCGGACGCGAGGGCGTGGCAATAGGCTTTGCCGTCACAAAGGTGCAGGTCTGCAAAAACATCGGTGACCGCATAAACTCAGCCGACCAGTTTGTGGTTAATATCGCGGGCACACCAAACAACCAAATTACCACCACAGGCTCTGCGGTTGGAATGCAGTCCCCCTGTGCATTTGTGTATGGTCTTGCGGGCAACAGCTACACCATAAGCGAGCAGATGGCACCCGGCAGCGTTACGCCGCTTTCGGGCTACACCCAGACAATTTCTGCTATAAACCTTTCTGCGGGCGGCACAGTGCCCCCTACAGGCAGCTTGCCCATAAGCTTTACTCCGGCGTTGGGGGATATTGTACAGTATACAATTTTAAACTCTGCACCTCCTATTTTTAAAAAGAGTGTGGATAAAACCTTTGCAAAGCCCGGAGATATTTTGACCTATACAGTCACAGGCATAAACCCCAATAACTACCCGTTGCCGGGCGTTGTATTTACTGATGCGCCACCCGCCGGCACGACCTATATCGGCAATCTGATTGTCAGCGTGCCATATACAGGCACAACTCCCGCAACAGGTCTTACCCTTACCATGCCCGCCAACAGCACTGTTACCGCATCTTATCAGGTGCAGGTGTCACCAACTGCGCCTGTCAATAACCCAATAGTTAATATTGCCTCCGCTGTAGTTCCGGGGGGCACTTCCGGCAACACAAACCCTGTTTCTACGCAAATTAGCTATGCTGACCTAAGCACAGCAGGCAACGTCATAAAGTCTGTAACACCCGCCTTTGCACAGTTCGGCGACACACTAACCTACACCGTGACACTTCACAACACAGGTAATGCCGCTGCCAACAATGTGGTTGTAACAGATATTATCCCCGCCGGAACAAGCTATGTTGCGGGCTCGACGACCGCTTCTGTTCCATTCACAGGCGACCCTGCTACGGCAATTACGCTGCTTAGCTCTGTCCCCGCAGGCGGCGTTGTCACTATCACTTTCAAGGTTAAGCTGGGTGCAGGTGCGCCTCCTGTAAACCCTGTGCCAAACACGGCTAATGTCGCATATGCCTACACTGTTGACCCATCAAAGCCCAACGGTGTAACGGCAGCAGGCGTAAGCAATACGGTGACAACTCCTGTTTCTACCGCAAAATTAAATGTTACAAAAGCCGCCGACAAGAGCATAGGCTATATCGGTGACGTTATAACCTATAATCTGGCTATAACCAACACAGGCAATGTTCCCGCCGACAAGGTTGTCATAACCGACCCCGTGCCAAGCGGTACTGTGCTGGTGCCCGGCTCTCTTTCTGTAAGCGCGCCGTATACAGGTGACCCAAACACGGCCATCACACTGACAAACACTATTTTGCCCGGGCAGACGGTAACTGTAACCTTCAAAGTAAATGTAACGGCAATTCCAAACCCTAACCCGATTATTAACGTGGCAAAAGCTGAATATGCTTACACCGTGAACCCCGGAAACCCCAACGGTGTGACGGCAAACTCCTCAAGTAACCCCGCTTCTACGATTATTTTCGCCAACAATTTCCGTCAGCAGATTACCGACCTCATTAATTCTGTTGCGCTGCAAGAGGCAGCTTTAGGTGCTATTGCCAACGCCGAGGGTGCTAAAATACAAAAGATGGTTTCTATGCCAAACGTGACACCGCAGCAGCTTTTGTGCCTTAACAAGAGCGTTACCGACATGACAAATGCCATCTCGCTTTTAGAAAGCATTCTTCTAATGAAGCTTGACACCGTGGGCTGCCAGATTGAGGGCAACCCCAAGTGCTGATAAAACGCAGAACGAAAACAGACTGATAAAATAGAGGAATTATAAAAAATAAAAGCATACCGTGCGTAAGCTATGCCCGGTTAAGGCTAACCTTATAGAGCTGCGACGCATAAAAAGCGCACACAACATTTTTGTTGAGTGCGTTTTTTTACGTTCTTATTGCCCAGCGCATTTTTGCCGAACGCGCGCGGCTGTTTGTGTAACATTCTTCTGCCGAGGGTCTTATAATTTCGGAAGAAATTTCGCTGTATATACCGGCAGAAAAAAGGCGCTTAAATGCCTTTTTAACAAGCCTGTCCTCCCCCGAATGGAAGCTTAATATAGCAATTCTTCCATTACTTGCCATTATATTTGGCAGCTTTTCTAAAAAGTCGTATAAAACCTCAAATTCGTTGTTTACGTCAATTCTAAGCGCCTGAAATGTCCTTTGACAAGTCTTTTTTACCGCATCTTTATGTTCGTCTGCGGGTAAAAACTCAAGCGCCTTGTCTATTATTTGTCTAAGCTCCGTCGTTGTAGAGATATCTGCCCCCAGAGCAATTTTGGCTGTGATTGCTTCTGAAATTATATCAGCATAAGGCTCATCTGCATTTTCTTTAAGCATACCCTCAATCTCATCTTGCGTAATTGTTTTTAGGCGCTGTGCCGCCGAAATACCCTTCTGCGGGTTCAGCCGCAAATCTAACGGGCCTTCGGTTTTGTATGAGAAGCCTCTTTCGGGGTTGTCTATCTGCATAGACGAAAGACCTAAATCGGCAAGCACAAAGTCGAACAGACCCACTTCTGCGGCAAGCTTGTCAATATCGGCAAAGTTCATCTGCTTTACAGTTAATATATCTGCACCATAGCCCTCGCTTCTTAGGCGAGCTTCTGTTTTTAACGATTCTATGGGGTCCACATCTATGGCATATATATGCCCGCTTGCACCAAGGCATTTAAGCATTTCACGCGTGTGCCCGCCATAGCCCAAGGTTGCGTCCAGCCCTTTTTGCCCCTGTTTAATTTGTAAAAAGTCAAGTATTTCTTTAACACATATAGATATGTGCATACCTGCGGGTGTACTGCCGCGGCTTATAACTTTTTCTATGGTGTCGGCATATTTTTGCGGCTGAAGCTCTTTGTATTTCTCTTTGTAGTTTTTTGGGTGTGTGCCGCTGTAACGTACACGTCTGGTGTGCTTTTGTTCTACATTTTCGTTGTCCATTTTTCCTCCGATATTCTATAAGTTAATGTTAGTTTTAATTGCGCATGTGCGTAGCACGCGACTTAGATAAAAATTAATAAAACAGGAACTGTTTTATTAATAGTGCCTTTGCCTACTTAGTAACCTATTGTGCGTTTTGACCATATAATATTAAAGCATAATTTAAGTCAAAAAAGGGGGCTGTCAGCCATGGACAACAGAGAGATGTTGGCAAGACTTATAAAATGCGAGGCAGGCGGCGAGGGTGACGACGGAATGCGTGCTGTAGCGACTGTTGTAATGAACCGTGCCACAGTGCCGTATGGAGAGTTTTTTCGCATAAGCAATGGCGGAAATGTGCGCAATATTATGGAACAAACAGGGCAGTTTAACTGTATGACAGACACCCTGCGCCGAGGATATAACCCGCAAAACATATGGAATATGAACGTAGACGATATACATTATGAAATAGCCGACTGGGCGCTGGGAGGCGGAAGACTTAGCGCTGTTGCAAATTCGCTTTTTTTCTTTAACCCCTACAGCAGCAGCTGCCCGCCATATTTCCCGCCGGGGCAAAAAATAGGTGTAGTACAAACGCGGGTAAATCAGCACTGCTTTTATATCCCAACCGAGCGCTATGCAAGCACATAGTAACATTAAAAAAGGAGCATACTTATGAACGACAACATACGCAACAATTTTAAAGCTAACCCTTGGATAAACCCAATGAGTGCAAGACCGCAAGCACAGGCGCAAGAAGCCATAACGCCCCCGCAAGAGTGGCAGCAAGAGCCTACTATGCCATTTATGGCAAATATGCCGGGAGAAGTATATGACGGTGTGGCTCATGTACCGCAAAGTCCATCAGGGATAAAACCGGTGGTGGGCATGGGCGAGCTTTCGGGGCTTACCGCCATAAACCTTTTTAACCAGCCAACTGCGGTAAACGAACAGAGCCTGCAATATTTAAACGGCTTTTTGCTTACTCAAATAGGTAAAAGGGTAACAGTAGAGTTTCTTATAGGCAGCAACACCATGGTGACAAAAACAGGGACACTTTTGGGCGTAGGGGCAAATTACATTTTGATAAGCGAGTTCCCAACTAATAATTTACTTTCGTGCGACTTTTTCAGTATAAAATTTATAACATTCTATTATCAGTAATATATTTTTAGCCGTTAGTATTTTCTTTACCGCCCTCGTCAAGATTGCGTATTTGAGCGCGCTTTATCTTACCGCCGATAGTTTTTGGCAGTTCATCGACAAATTCTATTATACGAGGGTATTTGTACGGTGCAGTGCTGTGCTTTACGTGGTTTTGAAGCTCTTTTATAAGCTCCGGGCTTGCAGTGTAGCCCTTTGCCAAAACCACTGTTGCCTTTACTACTTGCCCGCGAATAGGGTCAGGCGCGCCTGTTATGGCACATTCTAAAACCGCGGGGTGCTCTATAAGCGCACTTTCAACTTCAAATGGACCAATGCGGTAGCCCGAGCATTTTATGACATCGTCATTGCGCCCGACAAACCAGTAATAGCCCTCATTGTCGCGCCATGCAACGTCCTTTAGGTTGTAGCATTTGCCGCCAAGCGCCTCATTGGTTTGCTGCTCGTTGTGGTAGTACCCGTGGAAAAGCCCCACGGGTATTTCTTTGTCTACTCCAAAAATGCAAATTTCGCCTTCTTCACCGTCTTCGCATTCCTCGCCCTGTGCGTTTATTAGCCTGATATCGTAAATAGGAGAGGGCTTGCCCATAGAGCCGGGTTTTGGAGTAAACCATGGGAAGTTAGCCAAAAGCACAGTGCTTTCGCTTTGTCCAAAGCCCTCTGTCATGCAAACTCCGGTTAAATCGCGCCATTTGCGCCAAATCTCGGGGTTTAGAGGTTCTCCTGCATTGCAGCAGGTTTTAATAGATGATAAATCAAATTTTGAAACGTCCTCTTGCAGCATAAAACGGAACATTGTGGGAGGAGCACAAAAGGTGGTTATTTTATAATGCTCCAGCTTTTCCAGCAGCTTGAGCGGTACAAATTTATCCATATCATACGCAAAAACGACAGCGCCGCAGCACCATTGCCCATATATCTTGCCCCAACCGAACTTAGCCCAGCCGGAGTCTGAAACACTTAGATGAAGCTTGTTTTCTTGCACACGCTGCCAGTATTTTGCCGTAACAATGTGCCCCAGCGGGTGGGTAAAGCTGTGCTGTACCATTTTTGGGTGGCTTGTCGTGCCCGATGTAAAATAGATGAGCATAATATCGTCGTTTTGCGCCGCTTCATCGCCTGTGGGGCGTGCAAATTCGGACGGGAATTTAGCTATTTCTTCGTCGAATTGCAGCCAGCCTTCGCGCTTGCCACCTGCTAAGGCAAGGTTTTTAAGGCAGGGGGCTTCTTTTTGTGCAGCTTCTACCTGCGCCACAACATATTCGTCGTCAACGCACACCATCATGCTTATTTGGGCTGCATTCGCACGGTAAACAAGGTCGTTTTTGGCAAGCTGTAAGCTGCCGGGTATAAGCGTTGCACCAAGCTTATGCAAGCCAACCGCAGCCACCCAATACTCCCACCTGCGCCGTAGAATAAGCATAACCACGCTGCCTTTTTTTATGCCGTGTGCCTTAAAAAAGTTTGCGGCCCTGTTAGAAAGCAGGCTTATTTCTTTAAAGGTAAATACACGCTCGTTGTCGTGGTCGTCACACCAAACAAGGGCTTTTTTGTTTTCGTCCTCGTTTGCCCATGCGTCAACTATATCAAAGCCAAAGTTGAAGCCCTCGGGTATATTTACCCTGTAATTTTCTTTAAAATCTTCATAAGAGTTAAAATCCTGACGTGGTAAAAATCTATCCAGTACAGACATTCGGTGCTACTTCCTCTCGATTATTCCGCTATAACGGTTAAAAATGTTGCGGGCTCGTTGCCTACACAGCTTTGCCCGTGCGGGTGACGCGGGTTAAAATATATACTGTCACCAACATTTAAAAGCATTTCTTTTTTGTCGAATGTTACTTTTACAGTACCTGAAAGTACCATGTTAAACTCCTGTCCGCTGTGCGTTATAAGTGCGGCGGGTGCATCGGAAGGGTCAAGAGTTACAAGAAGCGGCTGCATAATTTTGTGGCTGTAGCGGTATGCCAAATCTTTAAAGTGGTAGCCGGGGCAGCGGTTGGTATTTTTACCTTCTCCCGCGCGTACAATGTGGTAGCTGTCAAGCTTGCCTGCTTCACCGGTAAGCAGCTCGTTAAAATCTACCCCGAATTTGTTTGCAATTTGAAAAATAATGTTTATGGGTATGTCAAGCCCATTGCTTTCGTAGCCGCGATAGGTTTCGGGCGAAATTTCAAGCTCGCTTGCAAGCTCGTCCTGTGTGTAACCGCACACCTCGCGCAGCTCACGAATACGCGAGGTAAGCTCCATTATCTGCTGTTCCATAATTTATACCCCCTTAAAACTTTGTGCTTTGTGTATTACAAAATATTAGGTTAAAAAGAACCACTGTGTTTTTTATGTTTGCAGATGTCTAAAAATTAAAGTAATGATATTATAGCATTTTTTAAAGGAACTTTCAATGTTTTACTTAATACCCGTGTCATTTTAATGCTTGTGTGCATATGCTGTGATAATATGCCTAAAGGGGAGTGCTATATGAAATATTACTTACGCGAGATGCCCTATGACAGAGAAAAAGCCATACAATATGCGCATACTTGGGCGTATTTTCGTAACCCCGCCTATTATAATTTTGAAGAAATAGGCGGAGATTGTACAAACTATGCCTCGCAGTGCCTGTATGCGGGCGCGGGGGTTATGAACTATACAAAGACTTTTGGCTGGTATTACATAAATTTAGATGAACGCGCACCCGCATGGAGCGGTGTGCCGTACCTTTACAACTTTTTAACCGCAAATACGGGTGCAGGTCCATATGGGCACGAGGTCGATATATCGCAGGCAGTGGCGGGAGATTTAGCGCAGCTTGTCATGTCGGGTAAGGAGTTTGGGCATACGCCGTTTATAATTGCGGTAAATTCGCCTGCCCCCACTCTCGATAATGTCCTTGTGTCGGCGCATACTGCCGACAGCGATTGCAGACCGCTCTCGAGCTACGCTTTTTCGCAATTGCGTTTTATACATATAGACGGGGTTCGCTTTATAGAAGCCGTAGAAGATTAGTTTTTTTAATTATGTCAAAAGTTTAAACATAATTTATCAAAAAGCAGGTTTATTATTGAAAAAGTACTTTTTTTAGGCTAAAAAGTACTTTTTGCGCTATTTTGATTTGACAATTCGAGTAAAAAAATTATATAATAGAACAAGATAAATTTAAAAAGCGCAGGTGTTTTATGTCACAGTTTTTTAGGGAGGACAGCCATGTATAATGCGCAGAATGTACGAAGAATAAAAATAGGCATACGTATGTTTCTTTTGTGCCTTACTATTATTCCTACTATTATTTTGGTGTTTATGTTTGTGCAAAATAATCGCCTGCAAAAACAGATGGCAGAGCTTTCTCAAGAGCTAGACGCCGCAGCACAAAATATAGCTTCAGCGGAGCTTACAAATAACTCGGCAAAAGCCGGCAAAGTGGTTAAAAAAGAAACCAGTTCAGATTTTATCGTGGAACCCGGCGAATTTTATAACCCGTACGGAAAGCCTATTTTAAGCGTTTGCTCCAATATGCTTGTAGATTGGCGCATGGAGCCGGTGCAGGTTAGTGAAACACCTACGGTGTACCTTACTTTTGATGACGGACCCTCGTCTATAACCGAAAAAGTTCTTAATATTCTTGATGAATACAATGTAAAGGCGACTTTTTTTGTCCTAGGCAGCGATGATGAATACATACACAGCCTCTATAGGCAGATAGTACGGCGCGGGCACACCCTTGCAATGCACTCGTATTCGCACGATTACCATAAAATATATTCTTCTACAAGCGCTTTTATAGAAGATATGGATAAGCTTTATACAGTACTTAAAGACACTACCGGTGAGGCACCTGTGCTATTTCGCTTCCCGGGAGGCGCCAACAACGACAGGCTTTTGCACAACGATGCTTCGGGGGAGCTTATAGAAGAAATGACAAGCCGCGGCTTTATATATCACGATTGGAATGCCTCCGGCGAAGATGCGGCTTTTATACCGCCTACAAAAGAAGAAATTGCACAAAGCGTTATAAAAACAGTCGGCAAAAAGAAACATGCAGTGGTACTTCTCCATGACAGTGCTAATAAGATAACAACTGCACAGGCTCTCCCAATTATAATCGAATCTTTGCAGGCAAAGGGATATAAATTTGAAAAGCTTACCAGCGGAATTAAACCGGTTCACTTTTCGTAGACATTTAATGAAATTCAGGAGGAAAAGAAAATGGGATTTAGTGATGATTTTAAAAGAGCGATGAAAGAAGCAGTATATGGCGACCAAGCTGACGCATGGAAGGCTGAAAAACCTGATGAAATAGCACCTACTTTAACAAAAGATGCGGAATCTTTTGCGGAGTCTGCCGGCTTTGCGCCTTACGAAGATACCGCAAAAGCCGCTGCGGCACCCTCTGCGGCATTTGCGGGCCCCGATGCTGCGCAGAAAGCACCGCCTGTTGAACCGCCTGTTACATACAGCCCTCAGGGGATAGCTAAGCCTACCTATGAAATGCCCAAAAGAGAAACTACAGTGCAAGATGAAGTTATGCCCGAATATGTTTCTCTCCGTGATAATTTTGAAGATGTCAATACCACGGTGTTTTCAAGCGGAACAGTGGTGCGCGGCACGGTGGAGTCTGACGGCGCGGTTTCTATGAAGGGCGAGCTTATAGGCGACATAAACTGTAAGGCAGATTTAACCGTTACAGGGCGCATACAGGGCGGTGTTACAGCCGAAAAGATTTTGCTTGAGGACGCTGTAATACAGGGAGATATAAATTGCGGAAGTACAATAAATATTACCGCTCAAACACAGGTTATGGGCAACCTTACAACTAAAGAGGCTATAATAGATGGTCGTATAATGGGTAATATATCGGCAGAGGGCGCAGTAATAGCAGGCGAAACAGCTGTTATAGTTGGCGATATTACAGCCTATACGGTACAGATACGCAAGGGCTCGTACTTTGAGGGCAGAGTTATTATGACAGGTGCGGCCGGTGACAAGACCAAGCTCTTCAACAAGTTTAAACTGACGGACAAAAAATAGTTTTTAATATATATTAAAACCTCCCATCGCCAAAAGGCAATGGGGGGTTTTTAGAGCCCAATTTGTTTTATATGGA
This sequence comes from Hydrogenoanaerobacterium sp., assembly GCA_036638975.1. Lineage (GTDB taxonomy): Bacteria > Bacillota > Clostridia > Oscillospirales > Ruminococcaceae > JAVWJP01. The sequence continues at coordinate 22,244 of JAVWJP010000012.1, read as the reverse complement.
TACTGCTATTTTTTAAAGCGGTTAATGAGATAACGCCCAAGTTTTTCAAGCTCTATTATTACTACGGGGACAAATGCCAGTCCAAGAGCTGTCAAGTAAAGAGGCGCTGTAAGAAGCTGCAAACCAAAAACAGTGGCAATAGGCGGTATAAACGCTATAATGGCAACCAGTAAAAACGAAACTCCAAATGCACCCAGCATATATGGGTTGCTCATAAGCCCTACCGAGAATATCGAGTGTGTAGAGCGGACGTTAAATGCGTGGAATAACTGTGAAACGGCGAGTGTTAAAAACGCCATGGTGCGCGCCGCTGTTACGCCGCCGGCAGTAAAACCGATGTTAAAAGCGGTGAGGGTAAGGGCGGCAAACATAAAGCCCTGCAAAACCACACGCACACCAAGCCCCTGTGCAAATATACTTTCGCTTTTTGGCTTTGGCTTGCGCTGCATTATGTCTTTTTCCGGTGGCTCCATACCAAGAGCCAGTGCGGGCAAGCCGTCTGTTACAAGGTTTATCCATAAAAGCTGTATTGCCAAAAGCGGGGATTGCTTCCAAAATATCATTGCAAAAAATACTGTCAAAAGCTCGCCGATGTTTGACCCCAGCAAAAACTGTACGGCTTTTTTAATGTTGTCATATATGCCGCGTCCCTCTTGTACTGCCTGTACAATTGTGGCAAAGTTGTCATCGGTTAAAATCATGTCGGCTGCACCCTTAGAAACCTCAGTGCCTGTAATACCCATGGCACAGCCTATGTCGGCGGCTTTAAGCGCGGGGGCATCGTTTACACCGTCGCCTGTCATAGAAACAACGGCGCCAGTGTTTTGCCATGCCTTTACTATGCGTATTTTGTCCTCCGGCGTAACCCTTGCATAGACCGAGTATTTTGTGATGTTTTTGTCAAATTCTTCCTCAGGCATAGCCGCAAGCGCGGTGCCCATAAGTGCCTCGTCGCCATCGCGCAATATTCCAAGTTGACGCGCTATAGCGCTTGCAGTAACAACATGGTCACCCGTAATCATAATAGGGCGTATACCCGCTTTTTTGCATACGGCTACTGCATCTTTGGCTTCTTCACGCGGCGGGTCTATCATGCCGACAAGCCCTAAAAATTTAAGTCCGTACTCAAGCTCATCTACACAGGGGTTTTGCGGGACGCTGTCAAGTATCTTTACGGCTACTGCAAGTACACGAAGTGCGTCCTTGCCCATAGCTGTGCTTACCTCCACCGCTTCGCTTTCGTTAAAGTCTATAAGGCGCGACGAAAGCACATCAAACGCGCCTTTAACTATAGCTATAGGCTTGCCGTTTATAATGTTTACGGTAGTCATAAGCTTGCGGTCAGAGTCAAACGGCAGCTCTGCCACGCGCGGGCAATCTGTTGTAAGCTTAGATTTTTCAATGCCGTTTTTAAGCGCCGCAGCGACAAAGGCAACCTCTGTAGGGTCACCTATATATGTTTCTTTTCCGTTTGTAACCTCTATACTTGCATCACAGCAAAGCGTGGCTAGTGTAAGCAGTGTTTTTATGCGTTCGCTTTCGCTACCGTTTATGTCACAAACAGGGCCGTTTGCCCAAGCCTTTACAAGTGTCATGCGGTTTTGTGTAAGTGTCCCTGTTTTGTCAGAGCATATTACCGAGGCGCTACCTAAAGTTTCTACAGCGGGCAGGCGGCGTATAATGGCGTTTTTCTTAACCATGCGCTGCACACCCATTGCAAGCACTATTGCTACTATGGCGGGTAAGCCCTCAGGTATTGCAGCTACTGCAAGAGAAACCGAGGTCATAAATATATCCATAATGGGCAGCTTGTCAACAAGCCCTATTACAAATATAACGGCACATACCCCAAGTGCCACAACACCAAGTACCTTGCCAAGACGAGAAAGCTTTTCTTGAAGCGGTGTTTGAGCGTCGGCTTCGTTATCCAAAAGCTTTGCTATAAGCCCCATTTCGGTGTCCATACCTGTGGAGGTTATTACTGCGCGTGCCCGTCCGTAAACAACCGAGGTGCCGGAGTAAATCATGTTGCTCCTGTCACCCAGAGAAGCCTTTTCGTCAACAGCGGCATTTGCATCTTTTTCTGACGGTACAGATTCCCCCGTGAGTGCCGATTCCTCACATTTAAGGCTTGCACTTTCTAAAAGCCGCGCATCTGCGGGGACAAAATCTCCCGCCTCCAAAAGTACAACATCTCCGGGTACAAGCTGTGACGACGGGAGTATTGCAACCTTTCCTCCGCGCAGCACTTTAGCTGTCGGCGCAGACATATCCTGTAAGGCCTCAAGGGCTTTTTCTGCCTTGCTCTCTTGTACTACGCCAAGTGTAGCATTGAGAAGTACTATGCCTAAAATAATTATAGGCTCTAAAAATTCGGTTTTGTCGTGTCCTCCAAATGCCACGATAAACGAAATAGCTGCGGCAATTAAAAGAATTATCACCATAAAATCTTTAAATTGTTCTGCAAAGCGTTGCAGAGTTGTCTTTTTGGGTTTGCCTGTCAGTTTGTTTTCTCCGTGTTCGGTAAGCAAAGCTGCGGCAGCATCATCTGTAAGACCCACAGCAGGGTCTGCTGAGAGCTTTTTTAGTATGTCGTCGCGGCTTTCGTTATGCCAAGCCAATATAAGCACTCCTTCGTTTGTTAGTTTAACGATTATTGTAACCTTTTTATTGGTATAATTCAATACAAATAACCTTGAAAACGATATTTTAGCATTTTATGCCATATTTTTTCATAAATCATTCATATTGACAGTTTTTTTACTTGACGTAGCTTCACTCAAATGCTACGATAAATAGAAATAGCAGTTATATATTTTTTTGATATTATAGCTGCTCCGGTTGTAATTCATAATGAAAGCAATTTTCGGTTTTTCTGTATCGCTACTGTAATTTCTGTAAAATCTTTGTAGGAGGCATAAACATGGGAATATTAAATAATATACAGGCGGGGTTTCACAGCTTCGTTTTGGGTGTGCAGGGCGTTTGGTTGGCACTGGGGGTAGTAATGGCTTTTTTGAACTGCTTTTTTGGCTTTAAGCTTTTAAAGGTGTGGTGTACGCTTACAGGCTTTTTGATTGGTAGCATAGTCGCATTTGCTATAACCGAGCATTTCTCTAAAAAGCCTGAGGTTTCAACTATAGTTGCTGTTGTAGCGGGTGCGGTGCTGGGCTTTTTGGCGTATAAGCTTTACCTTGCCGGTGTATTTGTGCTTTGCGCGGGGCTTAGCTACCTTGCATATACACTGCTTGTGCCTGCCCAGACAAACGAGGTTTTGCATTGGGTGCTGCCGGTGGTGGGTTTTGTACTGGCAGTTGTTGTGGGCGTTTTGGCTATAAAGTTTGTGCACCCTGTGGTTGTACTTTCTACGGGTATAGGCGGGGGGCTTTCGGCAGCCGCGGGCTTGCTGGGCATTTTTGGCTTTCAGCAGGGGACTGCTGCTACGGTGGCAGGGGTTTTACTTGCGGCATTGGGCATTTTTGTGCAGCTTCGCACTACAGGCAAGCCTAAGCAGCACGAGGCTGTATCGAATGTAAAGCAGTAAATAAGAAGTAAAAGGCACACAAGGGGTGCATTTCATTGCTAAATTTGAAATGTACCCTTTTATTGTCGTAATAATTATGTTACAATATAAATATTAAACTGGTCGAATCTCTATTATGCTTATTTAGGCGAATTGGAGGCGCGGTGCTATGACAGTTTCCTCAAAAAGCAAAAAAACAATTAGTCTTATGCAGATCCTTTCAATTATTTTTTTGGCTGTGTTTGGTGTTATTGTTTTTTTTCAATTCACTGCGGGCAGTGCCGATTATTCTTTAAATATAAGCAAAACGCGCCTTAGCGAAACAGCGCGGCGTAATGCTATAAGCATAAAAATAGAGATGGATAACTCCCTTGCTTCTATAAAAGAGGCGGCAAGCGCTATACAGATGTTTGATGACATACATTCGCAGGAGGCTTTAAGCTGCATTCAAGAGATGACAAAATACAGCTCGTTTGATAATATGCGCATTACAACACCTAATGGACAAAGCTGGGCGAGCAACAGTGATAAAATTGATATTTCTGACAGAGATTATTTTAAAAAATCCTTATCGGGTTACGCGGGCATGACAGACTTGATGGAATCTCGCTCTAACGGAGAGCAAGTTTTTATATGCTACGCGCCTGTCAAGCGCAACGGCAAGGTTATCGGGGCGGTAAATGCGGCGTATAAGGTAAACAATCTTTTAAAAATTACGGCAGTACAAAGCTTTAATGGCAGTGGATATTCTCATATTGTAAAAAAAGACGGCGCGCAGGTGCTGGGCTCTCAAAGCAGCGACGCATTATCCGGTGGATATGAAAATATGTGGGATTTCTTTAAAACTGCTACCTTTGCCGGAGGCAGCACTTATCAAAAGCTTTACAACGGTATACAAAACGGAATAAGCGAGTACGTTACATATGGCGTTGGTAATGAGCGCAGAATGGCTTTTTACCAGCCTATAGGCGTTAATGATTGGTTTATTTTTCAAGTAATTCCACAGTCTGCGGTAGATGAACAGGTAGAACCAATTAACCGTCTGGTTTTTCTTCTTATAGGCGAAATATCATTTATTTTTGTTGTTATGATAATTTTAATAGCTGCTTACAGGTATAAAGCAAACAAAGAAACAGATGAAATAAACCATCAGCTTGTGATTAGTAACGAGCGTTTTAAGGTTGCTATTTCGCATTCGTCAAATATAGTGTTTGAGTATAATGCCTTTACGGGTACAATAGAATTTGTAACAGATGTTTCAGAGCTGTTTGACTTTCCGCAAGATGTCCCTATTTCTCCGGAGTATCTTTTTCAGCTTGGGGTTATAGACAAAAAATTCATCAAGGATTTCAGAAAGATTTTCAGTGATATAAAAAATGGTGCGCATGATGCGGTTTGCGAGGCTAAATTCTACCTTAAAACAGGTAACTATATGTGGTGCAAGCTTTCTGCCGTAAACCTTTTTGATGATGGAAATGCTGTTTATGCGTTGGGAATTTTAGAGGACATAACCGAGCTTAAAGAAAATGAATTGCGCTACGAGAAGGAGCGCCAATATCGTGACGCTATTTTACTTGATGCCATAGATATTTATGAAATAAATGTTACAAAAGATGAATACCAAAGACAATTTTCTAACGGAGAAAAGAGCAACTGGCTCTCGTACGAAAAAGAATTTAGAATTTTTGTGGATCGCGATATTTACCCCGAGGACATAGAGGAGCTTTTAAAGGCTACAAGCCTGACACATATGCAGGCAGATTATCAAAACGATGTTACACAAGAGTATTTGGAATATCGCCGTATAGACTTAGGAGACAGACCGCGTTGGGTTTCGAGTACAACAAATTTGCTGATAGACCCTGCAAGCGGAGATTTAAAGGCGTTTACTTATGTTAAGGATATTGACGATAAAAAGAGAAAAGAGATTGCTTTGCGCCACAATGCAGAGCACGATGTTCTAACAGGCTTGTATAACCGCACGGCTACGGCAAAAATGGTATCGGAGTTCTTGCTGTCTGTAAATGCTCAGGGTGTGGTGCATGGCTTTTTAATGATGGATTTAGACGGCTTTAAGCGAATAAATGATACCTATGGGCACATGGCGGGCGATGAACTTTTAAAGCTTGTCGCAAGTAAAATGGTTCTGCTGTTTCGCGCAAGCGACATTGTTGCACGCCTCGGCGGCGATGAATTTGTTGTGTTTTTAAAAGATGACCATTCTGAGGACCACATAACCGCTAAGGCGCAGGAGCTTTGCGACGTTTTGCGGGGGCTCAAGCCAAAGGACGCGTCAGATGATGACGTGGGAATATCGGCAAGTATAGGCATTGCAATGGTGCCAAGGCACGGCAACGTTTTTGATGAGCTTTATAAGAAGGCGGACAGCGCTCTTTATGCGGCAAAACGGGCGGGACGCGACAGATATGTTGTTTACGAGGATTTTATCAATGCAGACCAAAACTTAGATGACTAATAATTTGCCGCATGAAAATGGAGGACGATATTGAATGAGCGAAGCTTCTAAGGTGTATTTTACCAATATGCGTGTCACAGCACAAAGCAACCTTTTACAAAAGCTTGAAAGCCTTGTAAAAAAAGCAGGCATAGAAAGCTTACCGTTAAAGGGGCACTACACAGCTATAAAAATTCATTTTGGAGAACCGGGTAACTTGGCGTTTTTACGACCAAATTATGCTAAGGTTATAGTTGACATTATAAAACAAAATGGCGGAAAAGCTTTTTTGACCGATTGCAATACGCTTTATGTCGGAGGGCGCAAAAATGCCTTAGACCATTTAGACACTGCCTACGAAAACGGCTACAGCCCATTTTCTACAGGCTGTCATGTGCTTATTGCCGACGGGCTTAAAGGTACAGATGAGCTTTGTGTTCCGGTGGACGGTGAGTACGTTAAAAAAGCAAAAATCGGTCGCGCTATAATGGACGCAGATGTAGTTATAAGCCTTACACACTTTAAGGGTCACGAGGCTACTGGCTTTGGCGGGGCTTTAAAAAACATAGGCATGGGCTGTGGCTCTCGTGCCGGCAAAATGGAGATGCACAGCAGCGGCAAGCCATTTGTAGACACAGAGGTTTGTGTTGGCTGTGGCTTCTGCAAGCTACAGTGCGCGCATGGTGCAATTACTGTAACAAACAAAATGGCTACCATAAACCACGAAAAATGTGTGGGCTGCGGGCGTTGCATAGGTGCTTGCCCGACAGATGCCATGTGCCCTGCAAATGATGAAGCTTGCGACATATTAAATAAAAAAATAGCCGAATATACAGCGGCAGTGCTAAATGGAAGACCGCATTTTCACGTCAGCCTTATAATAGATGTTTCGCCCTATTGCGATTGTCATGGCGAAAATGATGTACCTATTATACCTGATGTCGGAATGCTGGCATCGTTTGACCCCGTCGCTTTGGACCTTGCCTGTGTAGAGCTTTGCAACAAGCAGCCGGTTATGCTGGGAAGTATGCTTGACGAGCTGCACGCACCGCTGGGGAGCGACCATTTTACAGCTACCTTCCCCGTTACAGACTGGCGCGTGGGGATAGAGCACGCAGTTAAAATGGGCATAGGGCAAAAAGAATATGAGCTTATAGAGGTGTAAGTCTAAAGCACGGTTTGTAAGCTGGGAGTTTGGGTTTCGCACAGGTGGTTTATCTGTAAATAAACAGAGTTTATCTCTGCCATAAGCTCGGCCGTGTCTTCGTACTTTGCAAGGTGCGTCAGACGGGCCGAGTTCCACGTTATAGGCTCTAGGTCCGAGTGTCTTATAAACTGCATAAGCTTTTTTTCGTGTTTAAGCCACAGCAGTGTAAAGGCCTCGGCGTCCTTGCTTACCGCTGCGGCTCCGTCATGCTCTACTGTTTGTGCCATGCTTTTTAAAATCGCGGTAAGCTCATCGCGGGTGTTGTAAAGTGTGATAGTGTTCATAACGCTCATGCTTATCATTGCAGCCACCATTATAATCGAGATTACAAGACGCTTCATTTTTTCACTCCGCCTTTTTTCTTTTTACCGTCGCGCATTACAAGGTGATATTTTGCGCTGCGGTCACAGGTCATTAAAAACACATCTTTTTGCTGTATTCCTTCGTGCTCTAAGGTTTTTTTAAGCCATGCGGGGCGCAGGTTGCAGTAGTTAAGTGTGTCTGCAATAAGCTCTCCGTCACTTATAAGCACCATAGGCGGGCAGTCGTCACACATTGTGCCGGCTAATTTAATGTCACCGTTTATTGTTTTGCGTGCAGCGAATTTTTCAAAAACACTTAGCTGTCCGGTGGTTTCAACAATGGCATATGCGACATCGGCAATGTCAAAAACATCTTTTCCGCGAAGCTGTTCCATTAGGTCGTCTATAGAATACCGCAGCTCACGCATCTTTTTTTGGTCGAGTACACCGTCGCGTATTATAATTATGGGGTTGCCGCACACAAGCTTGCGCACGGCTTTGTATTTTAGCCCCAAAGATGAAATAATAACCTCAAAGCTGACGAGCGCCAAAATGGGAACAATTCCGGCTAAAAGAGGAATATTTGTGTCCTCTATAGGCAGCGTTGCAATGTTTGAAATCATAATTGCCACGACAAATTCCGATGGCTGAAGCTCGCCCAAGTGCCGCTTACCCATTATTCTTAGCGAAAAAATGATGATTACATACAAAATGAGAGTCCTTAAAAAAAATATAGCCAAGGCTTTCCCCCTCAATTAGCTATGATAAAAACATTTAAGTCACCGCCGTTATTATGTGTACGGCGGCTTTTTTTATTCTAAAATTTAATATTAATGCCATTTACTGATATAAACCGAAAATTTGGTAATAAATATATCAGCTTGCTTAAAATTGCAGTGCCGCAGACTGCGAAGCTTTTTTGAATATGCGGGGTTATATAATTTACTGAAATATGGTGGTGTTTTATTGAGCAAAAATGATGATAGGACAAACGAATTTGTAAAAAACTCTAAGCCCGTGGGCGATGACGTGGCTATTACCGAAAGCCTTTCCGAAAACATGGACAATATCCGCCATTATTTAAAGGATACTGCCGATTTTGTAAATAAATCGGTTACAATTTGCGGCATTAAAGCCGAAATATTAACATTCGAGGGCATGGTTAGCACACAAAATATGCTAAATGGTGTGCTGCGCCCTCTTTTGGGTTTAAAGCTGCAAAGCTCTACGCCGCAAAAGCTGCTTTTTTGGCTGCAAAATTATGCTGTTTTAGCGCCGGAGCAAAAAAACGCGCAAACCCTTGGCGTGCTGTTTAAAGCGCTTATGAGCGGGTTTGTGGCAATTCTTATAGATGGAGTTGACACCGCTGTTTTGGCAGGGGTGCAGGGCTTTGCTTCGCGCTCGGTCTCCGAGCCGGAGGGAGAAGTAAACGTGCGTGGCTCACGCGAGGGCTTTGTCGAGCCTATACGCACAAATATGGCGCTTATACGCCGCCGTATCAAGTCATCGCGGCTTGTTTTTGAGATGACCAGCGTTGGCGAAACGAGCAAAACAGATGTTTGCCTTTGCTATATTTCTAATATGGTTTCGCCGGAAATATTAGGCGAGGTGCGTCGCCGCATAGCCTGTGCCGAGCTTGATATTGTGCTGGATTCCGGATATTTACAGCCTTTTCTTGATAGCGATACGGCATCTGTTTTTTCAAATGTCGGTGTCACCGAGCGCCCTGATACCTCCTGTGCAAAAATATCTGAGGGGCGTGTGGCGGTGCTTGTGGACGGAACCCCATTTGCACTTATTGCACCATACTTTTTTAATGAGAATTTTCAAACGCTGGACGATTATTCTCACCGTCCTTTTTATGCGGCGTTTATACGGATTATGAAATACGCCGCATTTTTGTTAAGCTTTTTGCTGCCGGGGACATATGTTGCAGTTGTAAGCTTTAATCCGGAGCTTTTACCAGAGGCCCTGCTTTTAAATATAGCCGCATCAGAGGAGGTTACGCCTTTTCCGTTGATGCTTGGTGCGTTGCTTATACATTTTTTGTACGAGCTTATGCGCGAGGCGGGTCTGCGTCTGCCGCGCCCTATAGGTCACGCGGTGGGAATAGTCGGAGGGCTTGTAATAGGCGATGCCGCCGTAAGCGCGGGGCTTATAGGTGCACCTATGGTTATGATAGTTGCGCTCACCGCAATAAGCTCTTTTGTGGTGCCGTCACTTTACGAGCCTGTCACCTTGCTTCGCTTTGCGTTTATTTTGGCAGGTGGTTTTGCGGGGCTGTATGGTATTACACTGCTGTTTTGCGCTGTTTTTGTAAACCTCTGCGCGCTAAGCGCCTACGGTGTGCCCGCTACAGCACCTGTAACACCCACAAAGCTTTTTGACCAGCGAGATATTTTTATGCGTGCCTCTTGGAAGACTCTGGGCAGGCAAACTTTAAATATAGGGGGCTTCCCCGGCAGTGAGCTTGATGAAAAGGGGGCGAAGCATTGACGAGAAAAACTATAATAAGCCCGTGGCAGGCGGCATCAATGCTTGTACTTTTTCGCGTTTTCTCGCTGCTTACCATAGCACCGGGCGCTACAGCGCAAAATACCACAGATGTTCTACTGGCACTGCCGCTTTCATATCTTGTGTTGTCGGCGGTTTTTTTACCGCTGCTTTTTGTTTTAAGGCGCAGCGGTGTAGATATTATTGACGGTATCGGTGGCTTCGGAGTGCCTCTTGCCAAATTAACTGCGGCAATATTGTGCGTTTTTTGCCTTTTGGCAGCGGCTTTTACGGCGGGCAGCTTTGCAAAGCTTTTTACTCTCGCCGCTTTTAAAAAAACCTCGCCCTTGTTCTTTACCTTTACTATAGCGGCGGTTTGCGGTTATGCGGCGTTTTTGGGGCTTGAGCCTATTGCACGTATGGGCAGCGCTATATTTGCTGCATTTTTGGCTTTTACTCTTTTCGTTTCATTTGCAATCCTGCCAAAGGCACAGTTTTTTTACATTAAAGCACCGTTTTTAGATGGCGTTATGCCTTTTTTACGCCTTGTTTTAAGCTTTTGTGTGGTTAATTTTGATGTAATATTGTGGCTTTTGCTTGCCAAAAATGTAAAAGGCACTGTGACTAAAAGCTTTATTATATGGGCTGTTGGGGGTTCTCTGCTGCTTTCGTACCTTGTCATGCTGCTTGCAGTTGGTCTGGGTGACTACGCAGGTACACAGGAGTTCCCGTTTTATTCTCTTGCGGCATTTGCTGAGATATCGGTTTTTCAGCGCTTAGACAGCCTGCATCTTGTATTGTGGAGCTTTATGGCTTTTTTAAAAATAGGTGTTTATCTTTATTTTGCGGCATATTGCCTTGGCAAGGTCTTTTTGCGTGTAGGCAAGGCAACCCGGGCGCTTTCTTGTACAATTGCTTTGCAGCTTTTGGCGGGTGCGACGGCGCTTTTGCTTTGTACCGGCTGTATGAAGCCTGTTGCAATAAACAACCGCGCCATAGTTGAGGGCATAGGGGTTGACACAGTAAACGGCGAGTATTTACTTAGCTTGCAAATTTACAACCCGCAGGGGGAGGCGGCACAAGCGGCACAGGCAAACGAAAAAAATGCGGTGCTTCTTACGGCGCGCGGCGGCAGCATAGCTCAGGCGCTTGCGGCGGCGGAGCTTATACATGGGCGAGAGATATTTTACGGGCAGACGAAGGTTATAATATTGGGGGAAACGGCGGCAGACAAGCTTTTAGAGCTGATGGATTTTTTTGGAGAGGGGCTTAAAGCACGTCCCAATGTAGATTTAGTGCTTGCAAGCGGCAGCGCTGAGGAGCTGCTTGCGGCTAAAACAAATGATGGAAGAATGACAGCTGTTGTAATAAAAAATATGTTGGACAATGCCGAGGGTAAAGTACTGCGCGGGCGGCTTATGCAGGCACAGGCGGCAAGGCAAAACGGCTGTACAGGCTTTGCTGTGCCTTTTTTGTTAAAAAATGGCGATGCGGATTTTGCAAAGAGCCACGGCAGCGCTGTTTTTAGTAATAATATGCTTTGCGGCGTGCTTACCCCAGATGAGAGCTGGGGGGCGTTACTGCTTAAAAACGAAATGAAAAACGCACAAATTGTGTTGGATATACAGGACGGCGGTGACATTACGGCAGAGGTTTTAAGCGCAAAAACCAAATATAATGTGGAGCTTAAAAGGGGAGTGCCGCATTTTAAAGCGGATATCAAGCTTAAAAGCCGCTTACAAATGGGGAACGACAGGGCGCAAATGCGAAGCCTGCTTGAAGCAAGCGTAAAGGAGCGCTGTGAGGGTGCTTTAAGAGTGTGCCTTAAAACCTATAGGGCTGATATATTCTCTTTTGCAAATTTACTCGGACAAAGAAAGCCTGATTGGTACACCGCAAACAAAGAAAGCTATAGGCTTTTTTTGCCGCAGTTTACCTTTGAGGTTAATGTGTCGGCACAAATAGTGCGTTAAAAAATGCCAATATTATATGGCGAAAAGTAACGGCTTGTGCTATAATAAAAGCTGTGTTAAATAAAACTATCACAGATAGTTTTATTTACGCATGTGCGTAGCACGCGACCTAGATAAAAATCAATAAATTTAATTTGACTATAAAAACCTTATGGGAGATGACCAAATGAATAACAGCATGGTGCGCTCACAGCTTTGCAACGGAGTTTTTTGGAGCACTGTAACCGATGCCAAATTCAAATCTAACAGGATATCTTGCAACTTGGTGCTGCCGCTTTGTGAAGAAACCGTTTCCGACACGGCTATAGTACCGTTTATACTGCGCAAGCGCTTTTGCGAATGTCCCGATTTTACCCGTCTTAACGAGCGTTTATGCGAGCTTTACGGTGCTTCTCTTGATGCAGACGTTAGAAAATACGGTGCTTACCAAATACTGAATGTTTCAATCCAAACGCTTGACGACCGATACACTATAGACGGAGAGGCTATTACCGAAAAGTGTGCAGAGCTTGCGGCGGGGCTTCTTCTTTCGCCTTATTTTGTTGACGGAGTTTTTGATGAAGAAGATTTTAAGCTTGAAAAGCAGTCGCTTATAGACACTATAGAATCCGAAATAAACGATAAGCGCGATTACGCTGTAAGCCGTTGCCGCGAGCTGCTTTTTAAAGGCGAAGCCTTTGGCATAAAGCGGTATGGTACAAAAGAGCAGGCAGAAAAAATTACCCCGAAAAGCGCAACAGCGGCTTATCATAGCGCCATTAAAAATGCGTCTGTAGAAATATTATTTGTTGGCTGTGGCAGCCCGGAGCCGGCTAAAAAGATATTCAAACAGCGCTTTGAAGCATTGGAGCGCACACCATTTGTTCGTACCGAGGCAAGTGTTAAAGCGGCGCGTGGGCAGCTTATGCAGCAGACCGATTACATGGAGCTTAGCCAAAGTAAGCTGGTGCTGGGCTTTCGCACTGGCGATATAAAAGCGGGCGAAGATGCAAATGCGGCAAAGCTTATGAGCGCACTTTACGGCGGCACGCCGTTTTCGCGTTTGTTTTTAAACGTCAGAGAAAAAGAAAGCCTTTGCTACTACTGTGCGGCGCGCCTTGACAAGCCCACAGGCTCTATGCTTGTTGACAGCGGTGTAGAAGCCAAAAACAAAGAAAAGGCACAAAAAGAAATATTAAAACAGCTTGAGGTTATGAAAAACGGCGAATTTACAGCCGAAGAACTTGATAATACAAAGCTTGCACTTGTAAACGCCTTAAAATCATCTACCGATACCTTGGGCGGGGTGGAAAGCTGGTATTTGACACAAATTTTAGCAGGAACAGATGAATCTCCCGCGCAGAATGCAAAGGAAATTGCAAAGGTGACCCGCGAGCAGATTATGCACGCCGCACAGGGCATAAAGCTTGACACAGTGTACTTTTTAACATCAAAGGAGGCGCAGGCGCATGAATAAAGAAACAATATTTTCAAAGCGTCTGGGCGAGGGCTATGTGCGCATAAAGCACCCATCCGGGCTTACGCTTTTGCTGTGCCCTACACCGCAGTTTAGCTCGGTTTATGCACTGTTTGCCGCCGAAATAGGTTCTATAGACGTAACCTTTAAAACCGATGCGGACGATGGCTTTGTTACAGTCCCCGCAGGTATTGCACATTATTTGGAGCACAAGCTTTTTGAAAGCGAGGACGGTGACGCGTTTTCGCGCTATGCCAAAACAGGTGCTTCTGCAAATGCCTTTACAAGCTTTGATAAAACCGCGTACCTCTTTAGCTGCTCAGATAATTTTGAGCAGTCACTTGACATTTTGCTGGATTTTGTGACGCACCCGTACTTTACAGAAGAAACAGTGCGCAAGGAGCAGGGCATAATAGGGCAGGAAATTAAAATGTATGATGATGACCCGAATTGGCGGGTGCTCTTTAACCTTTTGGGTGTGCTTTACAGTAATAATCCGGTGCGGGTAGATATTGCAGGCACTGTGGAATCTATAGCAAAAATAGATGCAGAGCTGCTTTACCGCTGTTACAATACTTTTTATAACCTCAACAATATGGTGCTTGCAATAGCGGGCAATTTTGAAATTGATGCTGTCATAAAGGCGGCAGACCGCATATTAAAGCAGGCAGAGCCGATAACTATACAGGCAGAAGTGCCGGACGAGCCGCGCGAAGTAAAGGCAAGCCGTGTAGAGATGAAGCTGCCAGTTGCCATGCCGCTTTTTAACATAGGCTTTAAAGAAAAGGCGGGTACAAAGCGCGAGAATACGCTTAATCAGGTGCTTGACGAGATACTTTTGGAGATTATAGCAGGCGAGGCATCTCCGCTTTACCGCAGGCTTTACGATGCGGGGCTTATAAACCCGTCGTTTGACACAGAGGCTTTTACAGGGCGCGATTTTGCTTCGGTTATGTTCTCGGGCGAAAGCCGCGAGCCGGACGCTGTGTATGCCGCTGTGTGTGACGAGATTGAAGCTTTGCAGCGCACAGGGCTCGATGAAAAATCGTTTTTGCGCAGTAAAAAAGCAATTTACGGTAGATATGTAAGAATGCTTAACAACGTTGATGATATTGCGGGGGAGCTTATGCAATCGCATTTTGGGGGCTTTAATGTATATGAGCCTATAGATATTATAGCCGATTGCACCGTTGAGCAGTTAAACCTGCGGCTTAAAGAAAATTTCTTGCGCAAATACAGTGCTATTTCTGTAATATTACCTCTGTAGCTTTAAAGCGGCATATCTGTATTGCGGCTTTTTACAAACAGGTGCAGCGTCGGTTGGATTGCTGTGATAATGACTTTATTGGAGGCTTAAACTATGGGAGAATTATTAACCTTTCCGGGGCTTGGGCTGGAGTTTCACTTAAACCGCATCGCTTTTCAAGTGGGCAGCTACTCTATAGCGTGGTACGGTGTCATTATGGCCATTGCTTTTTTGGTTGGCATTTCTTATGTTATGCTGCGCACAAAACAGTTTGGGCTAGATGGCGACAGAGTAATAGATGTCCTCTTAGTGTCAGTAATTGGTGCAGTAATTGGCGCGCGCATTTATTATGTTGCTTTTTCGTGGGCAGATTACAAAGATAATTTAATAGATGTTTTTAAAATTTGGGAGGGCGGCATTGCCATTTACGGCGGGCTTATAGGCGGCGTTATAGTCGGTCTTATAATGTGCCATTTTCGTAGGGTTCGAGTACTGCCTATGCTAGACCTCGCTGTTGGCGGGCTTATAATTGGGCAAGCCATAGGGCGGTGGGGCAACTTTATAAATATAGAGGCCTTTGGTGCAAATACTGCCATGCCGTGGGGAATGGCAGGGCCCGTTATAGAAAATTATCTTACTCGCAATGCCGAAAAACTGGCAGGCTTTGGCGTAATTGTAGACCCTTCCATGCCTGTTCACCCAACATTCTTTTATGAATCTGTTTGGTGCTTTTTGGGTTTTATAGCAATAGCACTGTTTACTAAGCGCCGCCGCTTTGACGGCGAGCTGGTGCTGCTTTATGCCGTGTGGTACGGCTGCGGCAGAGCAATTATTGAGGGCTTGCGCACAGACAGCCTTATGCTTGGCAAGTTTAGAGTTTCTCAGATGCTTTCTATAATCGCTGTTTTGGTGGCTGTTACGCTTTGGATTATTATTCGCAACAAGATAAAAAAAGCAAATGACCCTGAGTACTTAAAGCTTTATGTAAAAACAGACGAAGCCGCGCAAATTTTAGCGGGCAGCTTTTACGAAAAAAAAGAACAAGATGATGATGAAATTATAGTAGGCAAAGCAGAAGAAGCTGCACCCATAAAGAGCGAAGCAGCCGAAACCGATATTATAAGCGAGCCGCAAAAAGCTGACGATAAAACTGACGAGTAGAACTTTTAAAGTACTATTTTAACCGATATCAATAAAAAACACTTTTGTGCCGACGCATATCGGCGGAACGGAGCATTAATATGGCGGTTATTCTTGACGGAAAAGCAGTTTCTGCAAAAGTGCGGCAAAGCATTAAGACCGAGGTTGCTGCCCTTGCAAAAAACGGTATAGTTCCGGGGCTTGCGGTTGTAATAGTCGGTGACGATTCTGCCTCACAGGTTTATGTGCGCAACAAAGAAAAGGCTTGCGCAGAGGTTGGAATTTACTCTGAAAAATATGCCTTGCCTGCCCAAACCACGCAAGATGAGCTTTTAGCGCTTGTACATAGGCTTAATGAGGATTCTAAAATAAACGGGATACTTGTGCAGCTGCCACTGCCAAAGCACCTGGACGAAAACGCCGTAATAGAGGCAATTTCCCCAATGAAGGACGTGGACGCCTTCGGTGCAGAAAATGTTGGTAGAATAATGCTTGGTAAATATAAATTTTTGCCATGTACTCCTGCCGGAGTTATGGAGCTTATAGCCGAAACGGGTATAGATGTTTGCGGCAAAGAATGTGTGGTTGTAGGGCGCAGTAATATTGTCGGCAAGCCTATGGCTATGCTATTGCTGCACCAAAACGGCACTGTCACAATTTGCCACTCGCGCACAAAAAACTTGTGCGAGCTTACGCGCCGCGCCGACATTTTAGTGGCGGCTGTGGGAAAAGCGAAGTTTATAACAGGCGACATGATAAAAGATGGTGCTGTTGTCATAGATGTGGGAATGAACAGGGACGAGAACGGTAAGCTTTGCGGAGATGTGGATTTTGCCTCGGCAGAGCCGAAATGTTCGTTTATAACGCCTGTTCCGGGCGGGGTTGGCCCCATGACTATATCAATGTTGCTTAAAAACACTGTTGCGGCGGCAAAGGCTTAATTTTTTCTTGACTATTCGTTTGTTTTGTGATAACATATAAAAGCCGCATATTACAGGCTATAAGTGCGCCCTCGTAAAGCTTTTTGCGAAGCGCCGCCCGCTAGTAGCGAGAACGAAAGAAAGAGGCTCATCAAATTATGTATGCAATAATTGAAACCGGCGGTAAGCAGTACCGTGTACAGCAGGGCGATGTAATCTACATCGAAAAGCTGGAGGCAGAAGCCGAAAGCAATGTGGATTTTGACAAAGTAGTTGCTGTTGGCAAGGACGATGGTCTTGTAGTTGGCGCACCTTATGTAAGCGGTGCAAAGGTTACAGGCAAGCTTATCAAAAACGGCAAGGGCAAAAAAATTACAATACTCACTTACAGGTCTAAAAAAGGTTCTAAAAGAACCATGGGACACAGGCAGCCATACACAAAGGTTGAAATCGCAGATATTGCTCTGTAAGGGGTAAAAAATATGATTTCTGCAAAATTTCATTTAAAAAACGGCAGGTATGTGGCGTTTGCAGTTTCGGGTCACGCCATGTTTGCCGGCTACGGGCAAGATATTATCTGTGCGAGCGTGTCTTCTGCTTTGCAGCTTACCGTCAATGGCATTACCGAAATCTTAAAGATTGCGGCAGATGTTGTTGTAGAGGAGAATGAAATTTCATTAACCCTGCCAAATGACTGCGACAGGCAAGATGCAAACGCATTTATATGTGCTTTTTGCTTGCAAGTACAGCTTTTGGAAGAAACTTACCCGAAAAATATTAAACTGATAATTTCGGAGGTGTAACAAATGTTAAGAATTAGTATGCAATTTTTCGCTCATAAAAAGGGCGTTGGTTCTACAAAAAACGGTCGTGATTCCGAGGCAAAAAGACTTGGTGTAAAACGCGGTGACGGTCAGCTCGTTTTGGCGGGGAATATTCTCGTTCGCCAGCGCGGGACACATTTTCACCCGGGTGTTAATGTCGGTCGCGGCTCTGACGACACCTTGTTTGCAACTGTAACCGGCAAGGTAAAATTCGAGCGCTGGGGCAAAGACCGCAAAAAGGTTAGTGTCTACGCAGAACAGTAATTTATTACTATATGTATAAAAAGCTCGAGTTATAACGCTCGGGCTTTTTTATTTTGAAAGGTAGGTGACCTACATGGGGGCATTTGTTGATATCGCAAGGATAAAAATTAAAGCAGGCAACGGCGGGGCCGGAGCTGTAGCTTTTCATCGCGAAAAATATGTGGCGGCGGGCGGACCGGACGGCGGTGACGGAGGACGCGGCGGAAACGTTGTGTTTGTGCTTGATACCAACGTAAACACATTGGTTGAGTTTAAGTTTAAAAAGCGCTACTTTGCGGCAAACGGAGAGCCGGGGGCAACTAAACGCTGCAACGGTAAAGCAGCAGAGGACCTTATTATTCGCGTACCGCCGGGTACACTTATAAAGGACGCTGTTACGGGCAGAGTAATAGCCGATATTTCAACCACCGAGCCGCAGATTGTTGCGCGCGGAGGCAAGGGCGGCTGGGGAAACAGCCATTTTGCCACACCAACAAGGCAGGTACCGCGGTTTTCAAAGCCGGGGCTGCCGGGTGAAGAATTTGATATTATTTTAGAGCTAAAGCTGCTTGCCGATGTAGGTCTTGTGGGCTTCCCAAATGTCGGAAAATCCAGCCTTATTTCGGTTTGCAGCGAGGCTAAACCCGAAATTGCAAATTATCATTTTACAACGCTTACCCCTGTGCTTGGAGTCGTTCGCGTTGACGAGCATAAATCATTTGTCATGGCAGATATTCCGGGGCTTATAGAAGGAGCGTCGGAGGGCATAGGGCTGGGGCACGAGTTTTTGCGCCATGTGGACCGTTGCCGTCTTAATGTTCATGTCGTCGATGTTTCGGGTATAGAGGGCAGAGAGCCTATAGATGATTTTGAAAAAATAAATTTGGAGCTTAAAAGCTTTAACGAGGAATTGGCAAGCCGCCCGCAGATAGTTGCAGGCAATAAATGCGACCTTGCAAGCACAGAACAAATCAACGTCTTTAAAGAATATATAGAGGGCAAGGGGCTACAGTTTTTCCCCATCTCGGCGGCAACGGGTGAGGGTGTAAAACCGCTTATATATGCGGTTTCTCAGGTGCTTGATACTTTACCGCCGATAAAGCTTTATGAGAAGGAAGAAATACCGCAGGAGGAGCTTTTGGCAAAGGCAAAGCAAGAGTTTACCGTAACGCTTGAGGACGGTGTCTATATTGTAGATGCTGATTGGCTGGCAAGCTCGCTTGGCGGAGTTGACATGGAGGATTATGAATCTCTACAGTACTTCCAGCGCGTGCTGCGCAGCAGCGGAATTATAGCTAAACTTGATGAAATGGGTATAAAAGACGGTGATACCGTGAGCATTCTTAATTTTGAGTTTGAATATTTAAGATAAACCCTTGGGAGGCAATTTATGTTAGATTTTGTGAAGCAAACAGAAAACCCTAAGCAGTTAAGCCCGCTTACGCTTGCGTTTATGGGCGATGTGGTTTATGAGTTGCTTGCGCGTGAGCAGGTTATATCTGTGGGCAGTATGCCGCCTGCAAAGCTGCACAAAAAAACGGTGGAAATGGTAAAGGCTTCGTTTCAATCGCGTGTGTATGAGGTTATTTTGCCATGTCTTACAGAGGACGAAGCCGATATTATGAGGCGCGGGCGCAACAGCAGCGGGGTTCATGCGCCAAAGAACGCCGATGTTTCGGAGTACCGCAGAGCAACAGGCTTAGAGGCGCTTTTTGGCTATCTTTATCTTTGCGGCAATACAAAGCGTTTGCAAGAGCTTTTTGCGCAGGCGGTGCAGGTGCTGGCTGTAAAGGGGGAACCTGCAAAGTGAAAAAGCTTACAGCACAGCAGCTAAAGGTGCTTTTTATTGATATTCTTTTTGATATTGGCGGCTCGATTTTATACTCGGTGGGCGTGTCAATGTTTACCGCACCAAACCATATTGCGCCCGGCGGGGTTACAGGTATTGCGACACTTATAAACTACCTTTTTTCTGCGCCGATAGGTACAGTTACTTTTCTTATAAATATCCCTTTGCTTTTTCTGTCATATAAATTTTTGGGCAAATCAATGACGTTAAAAACCATTAAAAGCGTTGCAATTATGTCTGTTTGCCTTAATGCTTCGGCTGTTTTGCTGCCGCCGTATATAAGCAACCCACTGCTGGCGGCGCTTTTTGGCGGTGTTGGAATAGGCGCGGGGCTTGCTATTATTTTTATGCGTGGCGCAACAACGGGCGGAACCGACATTGCGGCACGGCTTTTACAGCGCAAATTCCCATTTTTGCCCATAGGACGCGCCATGATGCTTGTTGATTGTACGGTGCTTATAACGTCGTCGTTTGTTTATGGTCAGCTTGAATCTGCTCTTTATGGTATGATAGCATTGTTCACTTGTTCAAGGGTACTTGATTCTGTCCTTTATGGCATAGATGTTGGACGAATGGTGTTTATAATTTCGGAAAAAAACGAAGAAATCTCAAAGGTTATCATAAACGATTTGGACAGAGGCGCAACCTTACTGTCTGGCAGGGGAGCTTATTCCGGTAGCGAAAAAACCGTTGTGCTTTCGGCAGTAAGAAAAAACCAGTTTCATCTTTTAAAAACACTTGTCTATAATATAGACCCCTCCGCATTTATAATTGTTGCCGAAGCGGGAGAAATACTGGGCGAGGGTTTTAAGGCTATTAATGATAAAACAAAATAATTTTTTGTGTGATATCGCTTATAATTTATAAAATATAATTGCACTGCTACAATATAAAAAGCTGCCGCCACAGTAGGTTTTAACTGTGGCGGCAGCTTTTGCTTTAAAGCTAACGTTATGTTATCTGCAATCGTCGGCTTTGCTTGTGCAATCAGATGAATTACCGTTTTTGCTGTTTACAGAGCCGTTTGCTTTGTTGGCGGGTTGCTTTGCTTTGTCCTCAGAACTGCTTTGCGGGGCTTGGCTTTTTTTATTTTCTGGGCTTTTTGACATTATTGTCACCTCACTTTAACATTATTATTGCTTGTCTTTTCCAAATTATGCAGAGGGAAATTATTTTTATTTACAATATTAGCTTGTGCTCACGCTGTTCTCTCATTGCCATTCTACTCACGTTGTTTCACACATAGCTGCTTCACCCACCGCCGCTTCACCCACAGCCGGTTCACCCACCGCCGCAGGCGGCGAGTGAAGAAAAGAAAGTTTATGCAAAATTACGAAAAGCAACAGCCGGTTCACCCACCGCCGCAGGCGGCGATTGAAGAAAACCAAAGTTTATGCAAGTTTACGAAAAGCAACAGCCGGTTCACCCACCGCCGCAGGCGGTGAGTGAAGAAAAGAAAGTTTATGCAAGTTTACGATAATGTTGTTTAATTTTTTAACATTTTGCTTATATTATTAGATAAATTATTATGTTATACTGGTATTAGCAAAAAAATTAAATATAGTGCTTGCTTTTTGCTGTATCATGTGCTATATTAGAAACAAGAACTATTACTATTTTAAAAATGGAGGAAATATTATGAAAACTTATGTATGCACAATTTGCGGTTATGTTCACACAGGTAATGCGGCACCGGAGTTTTGCCCGCAGTGCAAAGCACCTGCTTCAAAATTTATTGAAAAAACAGCTACAGAGATGTACTGGGCAGATGAGCACAGAGTAGGTGTTGCAGCAGGCGTAGATAACGAGATTCTAGAGGGTCTTAGAATGAACTTTACAGGCGAATGCACAGAGGTCGGTATGTATCTTGCTATGGCGCGTCAGGCACATCGCGAGGGATATCCCGAGATTGGTATGTACTATGAAAAGGCCGCTTATGAAGAAGCCGAGCACGCAGCAAAGTTTGCCGAGCTTTTGGGCGAGGTGGTTTTCCCAGATACCAAAAAGAATTTGCAGCTTCGTGTAGATGCTGAAAACGGTGCTTGTGCAGGTAAAAAGCAAATTGCAACACGCGCTAAAGAGCTTGGGCTTGATGCTATTCATGACACAGTACATGAAATGGCAAAGGACGAGGCACGTCATGGTTGCGGCTTTAAGGGCTTGCTTGACAGATATTTTAAATAATATAGCTGTTCCTGTTGCAGTCATAAATAGCATGAATTGGTAATTATCCTGCGAAGCAGCTTCAAGACCAATTCCATAATGCAAGCAATTCCTTAGTTTTTCTATATTACTACCGTAATTGCTGTAAATAAGTTTATTTTGGGGCGGCGAAATTTTAGCCGCCCCGTTTTTTGTAAAAAAACTAATGTCTTACGCTAGGCGCAAGGCACTGTAAAGGTACTTTATAAATATATATTGTGCTTGACAAAATATCTTTAAATGTGTATAATAAATTACATTGTCAGTCTAAAAAATATGCTTGCTGTTATAGCTCAGGTGGCAGAGCACTTCCTTGGTAAGGAAGAGGTCACGCGTTCGAATCGCGTTAACAGCTCCAAGATAAGTTGACAGATTTCAGCAATGAGATTTGTCAATTTTTCCTTTATTTAT